>NZ_JBQCHR010000161.1:0-63666 GCF_051954495.1 Trinickia sp. | reverse complement strand
GGCCTGCTCCTGAGCGACGGGCGGCGCCGGCTGTACGCGCACGGGCGGGGCCGGGGGAGGAGGAGGCTGCGTCGGCGCCGGTGTCACGTTGGTCCAAAGCTCGGCTTCGGCGCCGGCCGGCGTGCTGTTCTGCCAATGAATGCCGTGATAGAGGAACAGCCCGAGCAGCACGTGCATCACGAGCGCGAGCGCGAATGCGCGCCAGGTGCCGCGCTCGCGAGGCGGTTGCAGCGGATAGACGGACTTCTTGGGGTTCATTGCGATTTGACGAGCAGGCCCACGCGCTTCACGCCGCGCGCCTTCAAGTCGGACATCACGTTCATGACCGCATCGTACTGCACGGTCTTGTCGGCGGCGATCACGACCGGTTGATCCGGATGCGACACTTCACGCTCCGTCACGAAGCTCGCCAGGTCGGCGCGCGTCATTTGCTGCTCTTCGGAGCTGCCGGAATCGTCCTTGTAACGAACCGTCATCTTCCCGTCGGCGCGAATGTTGACCACGACAGGCGGCGTTTGCTGTTGGGGTGCGGCGCCGCCGACCGTGGGCAGATTCACGATCGAAGGCGCGACGAGCGGCGCCGTCACCATGAAGATGACGAGCAGCACCAGCATCACGTCGATGTACGGCACGACGTTGATGTCGGCCATCGCGCGGCGCGAGCGGCCGCCGCGCATGCTGGATCGGTTGGTGGAACCGGCCATCGCGTACTCCTTAATGCGCCTGGCGCTGCAAGATGTTCGAGAACTCTTCGATGAACGTTTCGAAGCGGATCGCGAGGCGATCGATGTCGTGCGCGTAGCGGTTGTAGGCGACCACGGCGGGAATCGCCGCGAACAGGCCGATGGCCGTGGCCGTCAGGGCCTCGGCGATGCCGGGCGCGACGTTGGCAAGGGTAGCCTGTTGAACGTTTGCCAGGCCGCGGAACGCGTTCATGATCCCCCACACCGTGCCGAACAGACCGATATAAGGACTCACGGAGCCCACCGACGCGAGGAAGGCGAGGTTGGCCTCGAGCACGTCCATTTCGCGCTGGAAGGCGGCGCGCATGGCGCGGCGCGCACCGTCGAGAATCGCGCCCGGATCGTTGATCCGGCGTTCTTTGCCTTTCAAGAATTCACGCATGCCCGACTCGAAAATCCGTTCGAGCCCGCCGATCGTGTGGCGATTGTTGGCGGCGCTTTGGTAGAGCGCCTGCAAATCGCCGCCCGACCAGAAATCGCGCTCGAATTGCTCAGTTTGCGCCCGCGCGCGCCGGATGGCAAACCACTTGCGGAAGATGAACGTCCACGACATCAGCGACAACAGGAGCAGCAGCCCCATCACCGCTTGCGCGAGCACGCTCGCGTTGAGGACGAGAGTTACGATCGACAAATCTTGTGCGTTGTTCATAAAAAAGTATGCTTTTGCGTCAGCACTGCGAGGGTGGCTGCAAGCTGCGCAAAGGGTATTAGTCGGCCGCTTGAAAGCCTTGTCGCATCAAGGCGGAACCCCGCTTGGTATCGACCGGCACGATACTAGTTCATTGACGTAGTCCTCAACGGAAATTAGGCGTTTGCCGTTGACACGCCCTCACGAAATGAATGCGGATCGCGGCGCAGCCCGTCGCATACCGCGCCTGGCAGGGCAGTAGGCTTGAGCGTGGCGAGTTCGACGCAGCCGACGCGAATCGTGCCGGCCGCGAGCAGGGTATCGCCGCGCCATGCTTCCTGGACGAACTCGACGCTTGCCTTGCCCAGACGTTCGATGCGGCTCGAGATCGTCAACCTATCGTCGAGCCGCGCCGGCGTGCGGTATTGCACGGCCGTTTCGCTGACGACAAAGACGATGCGGTTTTCTTCTGCCAGCTTGCGCTGGTCGACGCCGCATGCCCGAAGCCATTCGGTGCGTGCCCGCTCGAAGAACTTGAGATAGTTCGCGAAAAAGACGATGCCGCCCGCATCGGTATCTTCGTAGTAGACGCGGATCGGCCAATCGAAGCTGAATTGCGCGCCGCGATGGCTGGTTGGCTGGTTCATGGCCCGGCATTTTACCGGATGTGGCGGCTGGTCTCGAAATTGCATGCGGCCCGGGCTAGGCGCGCGCCCACCTAATTGCCTATTGGATGCGCTTCACATACACTATCGCGCTCATCCCTGCGTGACTGGCGATAAAACCCTTCGGGGTCAAGGTGGAGCAGCCCACCGTGAAGCGCAGGGTGCCGTTTTGCCGTTCGCCTGGGCAGCCGAGTGTTGGTGCGCCGTCGTTTGCGTCGCCCGCGGTTGTCTCGCCCGCGTAACGGTTCATCCGCCACGCCCGGGCTGGCCTTCCGCCAGCCGCGCAAGCGTACGTCCGGTACGTATCCCGCGCACGATTCGGCCAACCTGACCACCCTTAACGGAACGCGTATGTTTGACAGAGCCCAAAGCACCATTGCCAACGTCGATCCTGAGATCTGGAACGCCATCCAGCAGGAAAACCGCCGCCAGGAAGAGCACATCGAGCTCATCGCCTCGGAAAACTACACGAGCCCGGCCGTGATGGCGGCGCAAGGCTCGCAATTGACGAACAAATACGCCGAGGGCTATCCCGGCAAGCGCTATTACGGCGGCTGCGAATACGTCGACGTGGTCGAGCAGCTCGCGATCGACCGCGTGAAGGCGCTGTTCGGCGCCGAGGCCGCGAACGTTCAGCCCAATTCCGGCTCGCAAGCGAACCAGGGCGTGTTCTTCGCCATGCTCAAGCCGGGCGACACCATCATGGGCATGAGCCTCGCCGAAGGCGGCCACTTGACCCACGGCTCGCCCGTGAACATGTCGGGCAAGTGGTTCAACGTCGTGAGCTACGGTTTGAACGAAGCCGAGGACATCGACTACGAAGCGGCCGAAAAGCTCGCGCAAGAACACAAGCCGAAGCTGATCGTGGCAGGCGCCTCGGCGTTCGCGCTGAAGATCGATTTCGAGCGTCTGGCCAAGATCGCCAAGTCGGTCGGCGCCTACCTGATGGTCGACATGGCGCACTACGCGGGGCTGATCGCGGCCGGCGTCTATCCGAACCCGGTGCCGCACGCCGATTTCGTCACCACGACGACGCACAAGAGCCTGCGCGGCCCGCGCGGCGGCGTGATCCTGATGAAGGCCGAGTACGAGAAGCCGATCAATTCGGCGATCTTCCCGGGCATTCAAGGCGGCCCGCTGATGCACGTGATCGCCGGCAAGGCCGTTGCGTTCAAGGAAGCGGCTTCGCCCGAGTTCAAGGCCTATCAGCAGCAGGTCGTGGAAAACGCCCGCGTGCTGGCCGAAACGCTCGTCAAGCGCGGCTTGCGAATCGTGTCGGGCCGCACCGAAAGCCACGTGATGCTCGTCGACCTGCGGGCGAAGAAAATCACGGGCAAGGCCGCTGAAGCGGTGCTGGGCGCGGCGCACATCACGGTGAACAAGAACGCGATTCCGAACGATCCGGAAAAGCCGTTCGTCACGAGCGGCATTCGTCTGGGCTCGCCGGCGATGACCACGCGCGGTTTCGGCACGAAGGAAGCCGAGCAAGTGGGCAACTTGATTGCCGACGTGCTCGACAACCCGGAAGACGCCGCGACGATCGAGCGTGTGCGTGCTCAAGTGGCCGAACTGACGAAGCGCTTCCCCGTCTATCGCTGATCGGCCATGCGCTGCCCCTTCTGCCGGCACGAAGATACGCAAGTCGTCGACTCGCGCGTATCGGAGGACGGCGCCGCGATTCGGCGGCGTCGTCGCTGCCCGGCCTGCGACAAGCGTTTCACGACGTACGAGCGGGTCGAGCTGACGCTGCCGGCAGTGGTCAAGAAGGACGGCTCGCGCAGCGAGTTCGACCGCCGCAAGATCGCCGCGAGCATGCGGCTCGCGCTGCGCAAACGCCCGGTGTCGGCCGAGGCGATCGACGCGGCGGTGGCGCGCATCGAGTATCAGCTCCTTGGCAGCGGCGAACGCGAAGTGCGCAGCGACCGGCTGGGCGAGCTCGTCATGAACGAATTGCTCCAGCTCGATAAAATCGCCTACGTGCGTTTTGCATCGGTGTACCGGCGCTTCGAAGACGTGTCCGATTTCGAGGACGTGATCGAGGAGTTTCGCCGGCCGAAGGCCGACAAGTCCCCACGCAAGCGCTAACGCTAACGCGCTTCGACGTTCTCTCTTTTCCCTTTTCCGTTTCCCTTCTCGTTTCTCGTTTCACCGCTCTTTCCCTCGTTGCAATCGATGTGACGCGCCATTGTCGAGCGTCGATGCGCGTGGGCGCCACTAGGCCGATCGGGCGATGGTGGCCGGCTCGTTTCCCCGATAGATTGGCGCTCTGTCGATGCGGGGAGGTGCGATACATGCGTGAGGGTTTGGCGTTCCGGTGCGAAGGGCCGGCAGGACGCGCAGGGTGCCGCGGGTTTTCGCTCGTCGAGATGCTCGTCGTCACGGTGCTCGTGGCGTCGAGCCTGCTCGCCGCGGCGCCGCTGCTGTCCGAGTGGCATGCGCGCGATCGCGTGGATGCCGCCGCCAGGGCGTTGCTCGCGGGTTTGACGCTGGCGCGCGGCGAGACGATTGCGCGTGGCGCGCGCCTCGTCGTATGTCCAGCGGACGACTTTGGGCGCTGCATACCGAAAGGACATTCGTGTGCGGCGGGGCGCTTCGACTGGGCCTGCGGGTGGGCGGTCGTCGTCGGCCACGAGCGGCGCGGGCAATTACTGCGACGCTATCATCGTCATTCGGGCGTCTCGATCGAGGCGGCGTCGACGGGCGTCGTGTTCACACCCCCAGCGGGTCAGGTTATCGGGGGCTTTCGCAAGTTCGAACTGGCGGCGATAGGCGTCTTGGCGCGTGGGCGAGGCGATGCGTTGCGCCGCTGCGTCCGCGTCGCGGCGGGCGGCAGAGCGAGGCTCGACCGTGGCGGCTGCGACGGGCGGGCCGACGCATGACATTCGTTTGCTCCTATGAGAAGGGACATGCGGGCGCTTCGTTGCTCGAGGTGCTGATCGCGCTTTCGCTGTTGGCCACGTCGATTCTCGGTGCTGCCGCGGCCCAGCTATCGGCGTTGCGCCACGCGCAGGAACAAGTGCATCGCGAGCACGCATCGTGGATCGCCGCGTCGATCGCCGAAGCGATGCAGCTGCCCGAAAGCTCGTCGAACGCACTGGCACATCAACGAGCGCGTGCGCAGACGCTTCTGCCCGATGCGCGAGTATCCGTCGACGATGAAGCGGCCGGTATGGGGGCGGTCGTCGTGCAGTGGGCGAAGGGCAAGCGTGCGTCGCGTTCTTCATGGACGCGGGGCTTCGACGCTTGCTCCGTCGCACAGGGCATTGAACTGCATGCACATTGCGTCGCGCTGCCTTTCGCGGGCCACGGACAATGAAGCCCGATGCCATAGTCCTTCGGGTGCTGCGCAGGCAGGCGGGGCACACGCTGCTCGAGTGGCTGATCGCCGCGGCGCTCGCGCTCGTCGTGCTCGGCGGCGCGTCGACGCTCTATCGTTCGCAGCGTGACGCATTCTCGCGATCGGCCGACGCGGCGCGAATGCGCGAGGCAGGTGCCGCCGCGCTGACGCTTCTCGGGCAGCATATTCAAATGGCGGGGTATGCGCCGGTCGACCAGCCTGCGCTGCGCGCACGCGTCACGCCGGGGCTTTTTGGATGCGACTCCGCCAGGCCCGCGCTCGGGCGCGCAGACGACGAGCCCGCGTGTCTGTTGGGCCCCTCCGACGTCTTGGGCTTCGCCGGCTCCTTGCGTCCATCGAATTCATTCGGTTCGTCCGGTTCGTCCGATTCCGACTCGATCGTCGTGCGCTACATCGATGACGGCGTGGCCACATGGCGAAGCGCGTCGGGCGAGCCCACCGATTGTCTCGGGCAAGGGGTGCCGCGGCATGGCGAGCACGCCGTCGTCGTCAACCGCTTTTACGCCGCTCGTCCGTCGCGGCGCGAGGAGCCCGAACTGTACTGCGCAGGCAATGGACGCGCGATGACGCCGCAACCGCTCGTGGAAGGCGTGGAGCGCATGACGCTTCGTTATTGGCTGCGCGGCGCGGCGGAGCCGGTCGGCGCCCGGGCCATTGCACGGTCGCGATGGGGCGACGTCGTGGCCGTCGATCTATGTGTCGTCGTGCGCGGGCGCGGCATTCGAGGTCGCAAGGCTTGGATCGATTGTGAGGGTCGGCACACGGTCAGTGCGGACGGGCGCGAGCGCTTGTCGTTGACTCGTCACTTGGTACTGCGCAATCAGGGGCCGGTGAACTGATGGCCCGCGAAGCACGACGAGCGCCGCGGGCGCGTCGCCGCGATCGCGGTATGGCGCTGCCGAGTGTGCTCATGCTCGCTTCGATGATGCTGGCCACGTCGGCCGCTTGGCTCGAGGCCTCGATCGCGCAGACCCGGCTTTCGGCCGGCGTGCATGAACACCTGCGCGCCACGCAGGCCGCGGATGGTGCGCTCGCGCTTTGCGTTCAGGCGCTGCGCGCGGGTGTCGCTCCGGTCCTGTCGGCCCCGTTCGACTCGCCGCCGCCGTGGACGAAGGTCGAAACGTTCGATGGCCCGGCAGCCTACGAGCCCGTGCCGTCATGGCCGGGCTCGGCCAGCGCACCGCGGTGCGTGATCGAGGCGCTGCATGGCGAAGGCCGCGCGGACGCGGGCGGTTATAGAATCACCGCGCGCGGCTTCGGCGCGACGCGATCGACGCAAGCTTGGCTGCAGCTCTCGCTATGGCAGGAGGGCGGTCGCGAGCGAAGGGCATGGCGACGGGTCGTCACGTTAGGCGCAGTCGAATGACCCTCCGGGAGATGCGGCATGGACGTGCCGCCGGTCTCGAGCGTGGGGCGACGGGCTTTTCGATGCTCGAACTCGTCATCGTGCTGGCCATGGCGGCGGTGATCGCCGCCTATGCGGTACCTGCTTACGTAAGCTATCTGGCGCGTGGCTATCGGATCGACGCGGTGATCGCGCTGCATCGCGCCGCGCAACACGTCGTCGCGAATCCGCCCGTTTCAGGCTTTGCGTCGGCGCTGCCGCCCGGCTTGGACCGCGCACCGGAACAAGGCCGCGCGGTCTACCGATTGGAACTGCTGCCCGGGACCGAGGCCAACGGCGGATATGAACTTCGAGCGATACCGGTCGACGGCGGCCCGATGCAGGGCGACCCATGCGGAACATTCGCGCTCGACGGCTTCGGCGCCCGCTCGAACCGCGGGCAAGCGGGCGCACATGGCGCGGCTATGGATCCCTGTTGGGCGGGCAAGTCGCCGTAAAGCGTCCGGGCCGAGCGCGTAGCGAGCGCAACCGCGGCGCCGCCAATAGGAGCGGGGGAGATGGCCGGTAGGCGAGGGGTTTACTCCTCGTCGCTGGTTTCGTCCTGCGCGTGTTCACGCTGTTTGCGGGAGTATTGGCTCCAAGCGCGCAGCCCCGCCCAAGCAGCGGCGCCGAGCGCCCCCCACTTCAGCAGCGGCTTCGCGCCCGCGGCTACCGTGGCCCGCAAGGGTTTGGTCAAGACGAGCGAGGCGAGCGAACTGACGAGCGGGTGACTGAAGACCCATTCGGTGATCGATCCGTCGGCCCCGCGTCCTGCGCCCTTGCCGCGCGAACGGCCCAGCCCGAACCCCGGCACGAGCAGCTTGAGCCAGCTTAGGTTCGCGAACTTTCGGTGCAGGTCGGCACGCGCCTGCACGAACTCGGCGCGCTCCACTTCCGCGCGCAGCAGCAGCAACTCCTTGCGGACCGCGCGCATCTGCGGGGTGCTCGGATCGCGCACCGGGGACTGTCTGCGGTGCGTCGAGTTTGGCGAGGTGGTTTGGCTCATGGGGGCGAAAGGTGGGTCGTCCAAAAGGCCGTGGATCGGGGCGGCATCGTTGCGCAAGCCGTGGCCGACGATTCACGGAGCACGGTCAAGGTTCGCGAAACATGTCGCGGTCCTTTTCGAACTCGTGCAGCGTGGCTTCGAAGACGATCGGCGCGGCATGCAAGCCGCTGCGCGCGCGCAGCGCACAGATTAGGGCGCCGAGGCCGTAGAAGGCCGTGATGGCAGCCAATACCTGCCATCGGTAGCTGTCCCAGAACGCGACGGCAATGAGTGCGGTGAGGCTGATCAGCGCCATCATCGCGAACATCACGGCCACCAGCCCGAGGAAGATGACCGCGATGATGCGCTCGCGCTCCTCGGCAAGCTCGATGCCGATCAGTTCGAGACGCGAGTGGAGCAAGGCGAAGACCGACGCGATCATGCGGCGCAACGGTCCGTGGCCGGCATGCGGCGAGTGGGTATCGTTTGGCATGGGATGGCGAGTAAGCGTGCAATGAGACAGCCGGCCGGGCAGGCGTCGAGGGCAGCGCCCGCAGCGCATGCCGCTCGCCGCCGGCCCTACCCGGCGAAAGCCCGCGATGAGATCGGCCGCGGGCCGCCCTGCGCGCGAGCGCGCTTACTTGCGGTTGATCAGCAAGCCGACGAGCACGCCGACGCCGGCCGCGATGCCGATGGCCGTCCAAGGGTGCTCATGGACGTAGTCGTCGGTGGCGCGCGCAGCCTTCTTGCCTTTCTCGACGACGACGACTTGCACATCCGCCGCTTTTTCCTTCGCTTGCTTCAGGCGGCCGAGCGCCGTTTCGCGCAGCTCGGAGGCGCGCTCGCCCGTCGCGCTCGCGGCTTGTTTCAGCAGATCTTCGGCGTCCGCGAGGACGGTTCTGATATCGGACATCAATCTCTCCTTGTTGACTTCTGACATGAGTGCCCCCTTTGTCACTTCCACGCATCGTATCAAAGATAGGTCGAATGGCGGCGCACCGCGGTATGGTTCGGGCGCTGCACGAAACATTCCCGACCATAGGGCAATAGCATGCGCGCGGGGCTGCGCAAGATGATGACGTGGGTCAAACGGCGCGAGCGCGGTTCACGCAGGGCTCGAGCGAACAAGGAGAACGCGGGAAGGGAGCGAGGAGGAAGCGAGGAGGAAGCGAGGATGCAGCCGGGCAAAATACGACGCGTCGATGCGAAATTACAACGAACGCGCCGCCCGCTGCGGGCGGGGCGTTCGTGACGAACTCTCGTCAGAAGAATGCTTGAATGCCGGTTTGAGCGCGGCCGAGGATGAGCGCGTGGATGTCGTGCGTGCCCTCGTACGTGTTCACGACTTCGAGATTGACGAGGTGGCGCGCGACGCCGAACTCGTCGGAGATCCCATTGCCCCCCAGCATGTCGCGCGCGAGCCGGGCGATGTCGAGCGCCTTGCCGCACGAGTTGCGCTTCATGATCGACGTGATTTCCGTCGCCGCCGTGCCTTCGTCCTTCATGCGGCCCAGACGCAGCACGCCCTGCAGGCCGAGCGTAATTTCCGTCTGCATGTCGGCCAGCTTTTTTTGGATCAGTTGGTTCGCCGCGAGCGGCCGGCCGAATTGCTTGCGGTCGAGCACGTATTGGCGCGCCGTGTGCCAGCACGATTCAGCCGCGCCGAGCGCGCCCCAGGCGATGCCGTAGCGGGCCGAGTTCAAACAGGTGAACGGACCGCGCAAGCCGCCCACGTTCGGCAGCATGTTTTCCTCAGGGACGAACACTTCGTCGAGGACGATCTCGCCCGTGATCGATGCGCGCAGGCCCACCTTGCCGTGGATCGCGGGCGCGGAAAGACCCTTCCAGCCTTTTTCGAGGATGAAGCCGCGGATCGTGTCCGCGCCGTCTTCCGCGAGCTTCGCCCAGACGACGAAGACGTCGGCGATGGGCGAATTCGTGATCCACATCTTCGCGCCCGACAGCGAGTAGCCGCCGTCGACCTTGCGCGCCCGCGTCGCCATGCTGCCCGGATCGGAGCCGTGGTTGGGCTCGGTCAGGCCGAAGCAGCCGATCCATTCGCCGGTCGCCAGCTTGGGCAGGTATTTCGCCTTTTGTGCGTCGGAGCCGAATTCGAAGATCGGCACCATGACGAGGGACGACTGCACGGACATCATCGACCGGTAGCCCGAATCCACACGCTCGACTTCGCGCGCGATCAGCCCGTAGCTGACGTAGTTGAGCCCCGGGCCGCCGTACGTGTCGGGAATCGTCGGGCCGAGCAGGCCCAGCTCGCCCATTTCACGGAAGATCTCGATATCGGTGCGCTCGTGGCGGAACGCCTCGGTGACGCGCGGCAGCAGCTTGTCCTGCGCGTAGGCGTGCGCGGCGTCGCGCACCATCCGTTCGTCTTCGGTCAACTGCTGATCGAGCAGCAGCGGATCGTCCCATTGAAAGCGGGCGGCGTCGGCCATCGTGATCTCCTTTCGATGCTTGACTCAAGCTTGACTTAAGTTCCGCTATGCGGAACACTGTTTTGCAATTCAACTCGCATCGAGTTTAGCACCCGCCGATGGTTACATCCACTGCCGTTTCTTCCGCCGGCACGTCCTCCGACGACGCGCTGCTGCCCGAGGGCGTCGACGAGCGCAAGTTCGTCGTCGCGCTCGCCCGCGGGCTGGAGCTGCTGCGCGCGTTTCGTCCGGGCGATACGCTGCTCGGCAACCGCGACTTCGTCGCGCGCACAGGTCTGCCGAAGGCGACCGTCAACCGGCTCGCCTACACGCTGACCGTTCTCGGGTACTTGCGATTCGACGAGGCGCTCGGCAGGTACGCGCTCGATGCGGGCGTGCTTTCGCTCGGCTTCGGCCTGTTGGCCGGCACGGATACGCTCGAGCTTGCGCGGCCGCACATGCGCGCGCTCGCGCGCGAGGTGGGCGCGGCGGTTTCGCTAGGCTGCAGGGACGGGCTCGACATGATCTACCTGGAGACGATTCGCAGCGAGACGGCGCTGACGCTCGGGCTCGCCTCGGGTTCCCGGTTGTCGATGCTGACGAGTTCGATGGGGCGGGCCTACCTGGCCGTTTTGGGCGAAGCCGAACGAGAGGCCGTCATCGCGGAACTCCTGCAAGCGGCGAGCAAGGGGCGCGGAGGCATTGCGATGCCGGCGAGGGGGGCGGAGGAAACGAGGCGGGCGTTGGCCGCCGCGCGCCGCGAAATCGCCGCGTTCGCCGACGAAGGCTGCTGCTTCTCGTTTCGTGATTGGCACGGGGATGTCAATGCCGTGGCCGTGCCGTTTCGCGACCCGCGCGACGGCCGATGGCTCGTGCTCAGCTGCAGCGGGCCGGCTTCATCGATGGGGGAAGCGGTGTTTCGCGAGCGCATCGCACCGCGGCTGCGCGCGCTGGCGCGCCGGCTAGGACAATCGCGTTAATTCGAGCGTTGGTTCAACGGTCAATTCACGCGTGAGCAGGCTTTGGGCTCGAACAGCGGGCCTTGAACGAAGCGCGCGCCGAACTGCTGCAGCGAATCGAACTGCGCCTCGTTGGAGACGCGATCGAAGATGAGCGGGATGCCGATCCGGTTGGCGTAGCTGATCAGCGGCTTGGCCATGGCGTCGCGCAGCACGGCGCCGCCGTCGATCTTGATGAAATCGAGCCGCGCCATATCCGATACGGACAGAATGTGTCCGGCATTGGGCAGATTGCCCGCCACCTTGAACCCGTAGCGCTGATAGCTGTTCACGAGATAGCCGAGAAACGTGCGATGCGCGACGGCCGCACTCGGCAATTCGATGATCACGCGGGCCGGGCTCAAGCCGAACCCGAGCAGCACCGACGAAAAATGCTGTCCGTGATCGTACTTGACGCTTTTGAGCAGCCGCTCGTGGACGCGTAGAAACAGCATGCCGTGACGCTGCGCACCGAAGAAATTGATCGCATGCAGCGTGCGCGCGAGCCGATCGAGCGTGACGAGTTCGGGATCGTCGGTCACCGTCTCGAACGGGTCGAAGAGCGCCCCGTCCGCGCGTTCGGTCAGGGCCTGGAAGCCCAGCTCGTCGCCGAAACGATCCGCCCGCTCGGGTGAGGACCACAGCGTTTGAATCCCGTTCATGCTGACGTCGAAGATCGGCTGGTACGCGCTTTCCAGCCGTACGCCGCGAAAACGCGCGTAAGCGTAACCCTCGCGCTCATCGAGCGACACGTGCTCGCGCAGGGAAGGGTTGTCGGCGGCTCGCGCAACGAGCGCGGGTATGGTGGGCGGGATCATCGGGAAGAAAAAGGCACGCAGCGACGATATTAGCAGGCTGCGCGTCGTCGGCATCAGCCAAATACTTATATCGACATACACGCGCGTTCTTCCATCGGGGTTTACGTTGATTTAACAATGCGAAATCCGTTTTACTATTCGTAAATTGCGATGGCTCGCGAGCCACATCGGCGATTTGGCGGTGCTGCGCGAGGCGATGGCGCTCGTTCGGCAGGTTCGTCATCGTGCCGGCCGGCGACACGCCGGCCGCGGCGTACGGTCGCCGGCCGCCGTCTGATGCGCGGGGCGCGCGAGACGCGGCCCCGCCTCACCGTTTTATCGTTTCATCGGAGAACACAATCATGCAGGACGTCTCTCGCCGCGATGCATCGCCCGGCTATCTGTCGGGCTTCGCGAACGAATTCGCCACCGAGGCGTTGCCCGGCGCGCTGCCCATCGGCCGCAATTCGCCGCAGCGTGCGCCTTACGGCCTCTACGCGGAACAACTGTCGGGCACGGCCTTTACGGCGCCGCGCGCGCATAACCGCCGTACCTGGCTTTATCGCATCCGGCCGGCGGCTGTTCATCGGCCGTTCGAGCCCTTCCAGCCGCGCGCCGGCGCGGCCCAGCCCCGGCTCGTGGCCAACTTTGCCGAAACGCCGCCCACGCCGCCCAATCAGTTGCGCTGGGACCCGCTGCCGATGCCGGAGGCGCCGACCGATTTCGTCGAAGGCCTCGTTACGATGGCGGGCACCGGGTCGGCCGAAGCGATGTCGGGCTGCGCGATTCACTTGTATGCGGCGAACCGGTCGATGCAAGACCGCTTCTTCTACGACAGCGACGGCGAACTGCTCATCGTGCCGCAAGAAGGGCGGTTGCGGATCGCGACGGAGATGGGCGTGCTCGATCTCGCGCCATTCGAAATCGCGGTCGTGCCGCGCGGCGTTCGCTTCGCAGTGACGCTCGTCGACGGCCGCGCGCGCGGCTACGTGTGCGAGAATTTCGGCGCGCTGCTGCGCCTGCCCGACCTGGGCCCGATCGGCTCGAACGGTCTCGCCAATCCGCGCGATTTCCAGACGCCGTGCGCGGCCTACGAAGACCGCGAAGGCGCGTTCGAACTCGTGACCAAGCTCAACGGCCGGCTCTGGCGCGCCGACATCGGCCATTCGCCGTTCGACGTCGTCGCATGGCACGGCAACTACGCGCCGTACAAATACGACCTGCGCCGCTTCAACACGATCGGCACGATCAGCTACGACCATCCGGACCCGTCGATTTTCCTCGTGCTGCAGGCGCAAAGCGATACGCCGGGCGTCGATACGATCGATTTCGTCATCTTCCCGCCGCGCTGGCTGACCGCCGAGGATACGTTCCGCCCGCCCTGGTTCCATCGCAACGTCGCGAGCGAGTTCATGGGGCTCGTCCATGGCGTCTACGACGCGAAGGCGGAAGGTTTCCTGCCCGGCGGCGCCAGCCTGCACAACTGCATGTCGGGACACGGGCCCGACGCCGATACGTTCGAGAAGGCTTCGGCGAGCGACACGTCGAAGCCGCAAAAGGTGAGCGACACGCTCGCGTTCATGTTCGAAACGCGCACGCTGCTCAAGCCCACGCAATTCGCGCTCGACAGCGCGCAGCTTCAAGCCGACTACTTCGAGTGCTGGCAAGGGCTGAAGAAGCATTTCAACCCGGAGCAACGATGACCACGGCAAGCCATCTCTCGGCTCAATCGACGCAACCGGCTCAACTCGCGGCCACGCGAGATCCGGCCAAACGTAGCTGGCTCGCGGCGGCCAACGACGCGGCCTGCGATTTTCCGATCCAAAATCTGCCGTTCGGCATCTTCAGCGATCCGCTCAACGACGCGCCCCGCGCCGGGGTGGCGATCGGCGACGCGATCGTCGATCTGGCCGCGCTGCAAGCGGCGGGGCTATTGTCGGTCGCCGGCGACGCGGACGTCTTCTCACGCCCCGCATTGAATGCGTTCATCGCGCTCGGCCGCGATGAATGGCGCAGCGTGCGCGTGCAGTTGAGCGCGCTGCTCGACGCCGAGTGCCCCACGCTGCGCGAGCACGCGGCGCTGCGCGCGCGCGTGCTCGTGCCGATGCGCGACGCGACCATGCATCTGCCTGTCGACATTCCGGGCTACACCGATTTTTATTCGTCGAAGGAGCATGCGACGAACGTCGGTTCGATGTTCCGCGACCCGAAGAACGCGTTGCTGCCGAACTGGTCCGAGATGCCGATCGGCTACAACGGCCGCGCGTCGTCCGTGGTCGTCACCGGCACCCCCGTGCGCCGGCCGATGGGGCAGTTGAAATTGCCCGACGCGGAGCGGCCGATATACGGCGCCTGTCGCAAGCTCGACATCGAACTCGAGACGGGTTTCATCATCGGGCGCGGCAATGCGCTCGGTGAACCGGTTGCCTGCGACGAAGCGGAAGACCATATCTTCGGCATGGTGCTGCTTAACGATTGGAGCGCGCGCGATATCCAGCAATGGGAATACGTGCCGCTTGGCCCGTTCAACGCGAAGACGTTCGCGACGACGATCTCGGCGTGGGTCGTGACGCTCGACGCGCTCGAACCGTTCCGGGTCTCGCAGCCCGAGCAATCGCCCGAGCCGCTCGCCTACTTGCGGCACGAGGGACGGCACGCATTCGATATTTCGCTCGAAGTGACGTTAAGGCCCGAGGGCGTCGATAAGCCGACTACGATCTGCCGCACCAATTTCAAGTACATGTACTGGACGATGGCGCAGCAGCTCGCGCACCACACGGTATCGGGCTGCAATACGCGTGTGGGCGATTTGATGGGTTCGGGCACGATCAGCGGGCCGACGCCCGATTCGTTCGGCTCGCTGCTCGAACTCACCTGGAACGGCGCGCGGCCCCTCTCGATCGAGGGCGGCGGCACGCGCACGTTCATCGTCGACGGCGACGAACTCGCGCTGGCGGGCTGGTGCCAAGGCGCGGGTTACCGTGTCGGGTTCGGCGCGTGCGTCGGCAAGATCCTGCCTGCTAGTGCGGGTAAAGGCGGGGCGTAAAAGCGGCGCGTAAAGGCGGCTTAAAGGCGGCGAGCGATCAGGCGCCACGCGGGCGGCCGGTGCGCGCTATGAATCGTCTGCGTCTGGGCCGGCGATCGTGTCTCCGTGCCGGCCCGCGCCTGCGGCGAACCGGGCCGCGCCCGCAAGGCCTTCGTCGAACAGGGCCCGGTAACCGCCGGCGCCTTCTCTGCGCAGCGCCTCGGCCAAGTCGGTCTGCATGCCGTTTTCGATCGCGGAGCGGCGGTCGGCAAGCAGCGCGGCCTGCGGGAAGGCGGCCAGCTGGGCGGCCAACGCTTCGGCCGCTTCGCGTGCCGCGCCTTTGGGCACGACCCGGTTGGCGAGTCCGATTGCAAGCGCTTCCTGTGCGTCGACCGGCCGCCCCGTCAAAATCAAATCGAGCGCACGAGAGAGCCCGATCAATCTCGGCAGCCTGATCGTGCCGCCATCGATCAGCGGCACGCCGACTCGCCGGCAAAATACGCCGAGCACGGCATCTTCCTCCACGACGCGCATATCGCAAAAGGCCGCGAGTTCGAGGCCGCCGGCGACGGCATGGCCCGCAATCGCGGCGACGACCGGCTTCGAGAGCATCATGCGCGTCGGCCCCATCGGACCCGGGCCGCTGCCGTCAGCCCGCACGGCGTTGCGGCGCCGCTCGTCGCTCATCGCCGTCAAATCGGCGCCCGCGCAAAACGTGCCGCCCTCTCCGAACAGCACGCCCGCGCGCCAGCCGGGTTCGGCTTCGAAGCGCTCGAAGGCGGCCGCGAGCGCGGCGGCGGTCGGGCCGTCGACGGCGTTCCTGCATTGCGGCCGATCGAGCACGATTGTTGCAACGTTATCCTCGCGCGTCTCGATCCGAACGTGCGGGCCGAAGGTTTCAGACATCGCGGCTCCCTCTTTCCGGGACGGGTTCGGGCAACGAGTCAGACGAAAGTACTCCGTTTGTCACGGACCTGTCATGATCGGACGATAGCCTTGCCGGCTTTCTCGACGAAACGTCTGTCGAGGGCCGGCGCGTACCGCGCCAGGCGCGTTTCAACAATCATACGTTCGTCATGCCTACATCCGCATTCACTGATGCGGTTTCTCTCGCACCCACGGCCGGACCCGGGCCGCTCTGGCTGGTCCCGCTCGCCCATCATCCGCATTACGACCACGTGCGGATGAAACGCGTTTTCGAAGACGACCAAAGCCGGCACCGTGTGGTGATCGTCGATGCGCGCAAGCTGCTCGCGTGCGCGGACCGCGACGACACCGACTACGTGCTGCCGCCGGTGGGCAACTGGCACAGCGGCAAGGTGAAGGGCATCCGTGAATTCCTCGATCCGAGCAACGACCGCATTCCGGCCATGCCGTATGTGACGATCGCCACGCGCCGCGCGCCCGGCTTGCTGGGCTGGCTCGGGCTGCAGCGCGAAGGCGTGGTCGGGTTCCGCAACGGGCAGCACCGCGCGCGATATCTGCTGCATGCGGGCGCGGCCGCGTTCCCCGTCGAGGTTCATGAACGGGAGGCCGACCTGCTGATCGCGTTCTGCGGCTATACGGCGCCTGCGGCGGCAGCATCCGACCCGACGCTCGGCAGCGCGGCATCCACGGCCACGCCGGATCCGCTGTAATTCGCCCGGCACCGCGCCGACCGCCGGTAGAAAATACTTGCGGATGCGCGCAAATGGGGCAATGATCGAGATTCCCGTCGCCGCAGTGCACCATTTTCTCGCGCCGAACCGTGCGCGGCGGGGCTGCTTTTTTCGAATCCACAATCGCCGACGCCCCAGCCCATGTCCAGCACAGAGTCCTCCTCCATCCCTTGCCCCGACGTCGTGTCGCTCGACGCGATCCTTCCCGAAGAACCGTTGCTGATGATGGGCGCCGGCCCCGTGCCGATCCCGGCCGCCGTCGCCAAGGCGAACGCCATCGTCATCAATCACCTCGGGGCGACGATGTCGAAGGTGATCGGGCAGGTGAAGGACATGGCGCGTTATGTGTTTCAAACGCGCTCGAAATGGGTGCTCGGCGTGGCGGGCCCCGGTTCCGCCGCGATGGAAATGGCGATTTCCAATCTGGCTTGGCGCGGCACGCGCGTCTTGTCGATCAAGAACGGCTTTTTCAGCGCGCGGATGGCCGAGATGGCCAAGCGCTGCGGCGCGCACGTCGCGATGCTCGAGGTGCCCGACGGCGCCGTCGCGAGTCTGGCCGAGGTGGCCGACGCCCTCGCGCGCGAGAGGCCCGAGATCGTGACCATCGTGCAAGGCGAGACGTCGAACACCGTGTGGAACCACGAACTGAAGGCGATCGCGGCGCTGGCGAAGGCGGCCGGCGCGCTCGTCGTCGTGGACGCCGTCTGCACGCTGAGCACGATGCCGCTCGAAATGGACGCGTGGGGCATCGACGCCGTGATCACGGGTGGGCAAAAGGGGCTCTCGTCGATTCCAGGCGTGTCGTTGATCGCATTTTCCGACGCCGCGTGGCAGCGCCTGAAGTCGCGCGAGCAGGCGGGCGCGCACTGGTGCCTGGACGCCTCGCTCGCCGAGAACTTTTGGCACAACGCCGGCTATCACTACACGGCCCCCGTCTCGGGCGTGCTCGCGCTGCACGAGGCGCTGCGGCTCGTCTGCGCCGAGACGCTCGAAAAGCGCTTCGCGCGCCACCTCAAGTGTTCGCTTGCGCTGCAGGCCGGCGTGTCGGCGATGGGTCTTTCGCTGTTCGCGCCGGAGCCATGCCGTCTGAACTCGGTCGTCGGCATTTCGACGCCCGCGGGGTTGAGTCCCGCAGACGTTTGCGGTCACGTCTCCCGTCATCATCAAGTGGAAATCTCCGGCTCCTTCGGGTTGCCGATCGTGCGGATCGGGCAGATGGGCGAGCAGTGCCGCGAGCACAACCTGTTTCGCACGCTGCATGCGCTTGGGCGCACGATGCTCGAACTCGGCGCACGCGTGGATCTGCCGGCCGGCGTCGCGGCGCTCGAGCAATCGTTATCGGAAAACGCGCGCGGGCGTTAGGCACGCAAAGGCGCGCGAAGGCGCACGAAGGCGCGGCGGCAGGCGCTGCGTCCCGTCGTCAGGCCAGTGCCAGCAGGGCCACGCCCGTTACCGCGAGCGCGCCGGACCACAGCCAATCGAAATTGATCCAGCCGCGCCGCAGCATGCCGAGCCCCAGGTATTCGTAGGCGGCAAAGGCGATGGCCGCGCTCGTCGCGGTCGCCACGACCGTGTGGACGAGCGTGACGAGCGCGGCGGGCGCGAGCGCGCCGGACGCCCCGGCGGCGGTCGCGGCGCCGCAGATCGGCATCAGCGCGGGTACCAGCATGAGCCCCGCGCCGTGCACCGTGGCCGTGGCCGCCGACCACAGCGCAAGACCGGCGAATCCGGCCGTCATGCCCACGCGCACCCGATGCCGATGCCCATAGAGCAGGTGATAGGCCGCCCATCCGAGCAACACGAGCCCCGCGATGAGCCGCAACGCGGCCGCATGGACCGCCAGCCCGAGCACGAGCGCCGACGAAGTCACCGCGAAGATCGAGGCGGCATGCCCGAGCGCGAGCGGCGGCAACGCCGCGGCCAATGCGGTGCGGCTGCCGCGCTGCAATCCGAGCGCCGTCGCGAACAGCCAGCCCATCGCCGGATTGACGCCATGGAAGATGCCGCTGCCGAGCACGGCCAGCCAGCCGGCCGTCGCGCCGGCATCGGAAGCGAACATCATCGTCGCCACCTCGTCATCGCCCGGCTCGCCGCCGAACCCGTGCGCTCGAGTGCGACGATCTCGATCCCACTCACGGATAGCAGTAGGAATCGGACGAGGCGTCGCCGCCTTCGAGCCGGATTTGATGCGGGCGGTGTGTCTTGGGCCACTCCAAGAAGAACTCGCGGTCGAGCGCCAGGCCGCTGCCTTCCGGCGCGTCGACCTTGACCATCCAGCCTTCGATGCCGTCCGGATAGAACTGTTCGTCGATGGCGCCGTACAGCGAGTTCGTGAAATAGACGCGGCGACCGTCGCGGCTCACTTCGACCATCTGCGGCCCGCCGTTCAATGCCCGGTTGCCCGCGCCCGGATGGCTCGCCCGATCGACGATGCCGCCGATCCTGACCGATCCGACGAGTTCCGGGCGATGCGGATCGGAAACATCGTAGCGGCGCAGCTCGCCCGTGCCCCAGCAGGCCACGTACAGGTAGCGATCGTCGAGCGACAGCGCGATGTCGGTCACGAGCGGCGGAACGGCGTTGAAGCGTTTGAGCATGGGCGGCAGCCGAGCCGGATCGGCGGGCTCGGCCGGAATTTCGATGACCTTGCGTGCGGCCCAGCGATCGCCGTCGCGATACCACGTCCAGATCGATGCGGACAGATCCTTCAAACTGATGACCGAATTGACGAAGCCATACGCCTTGGTGGGATCGTGCGCCGGGCGCAATTCGAACACGAGCTGATTTTCCTCGCCGAAATCGATCGTTTGCTTGTGCTTGCGCGTGTTCAAGTCCCAGAAGTGCAGCCGATGGCCGTACTTGCCGCCGAGCAGCACCTCGGGCACGAGACCGTTTTCGAACGTGGCCGGTAGGCCCCATTCGCTCGAGACGAGCGTGTCGAAGCCCAGATGCCACCAGGCATCGTAGGCGAGCTGCTGCGGGCCGCGGTCGATCTCCCATTGGCCGCGAATGTCGAACGTGTCGTGATCCATGAGGAATATGCCGCCGGGCGCGTCGCCTTCCGCGTTGGCGAGCGAGACGACGAAGATGCCTTGCGGGCCGCAGTGAACCGTGTGCGGGCGCGTATAGCCCGATTTGCGCGCGACTTCGTCGGGCTCCAGCACGCGCACCATGCGTGGCCGGCGCGGATCGGGCTTCGTATCGAGCACGTGAATGCGGGAGCTACGCAGGCCGGGCACGATCAAATAGCGTCGTTCGGAATGCGCATGGGGTGCGTTGGGACACAAATGGGAACTGCAGGCGTTCCAGCCGAAATGATGCAATTCATCGCCCGTATTGGGCATGGCGATGCGTTCTACGATTTTTCCGTAATCGGCCGAACCCGGGTCGATATCGATGACGGCCAGTTCGTCGGGAATGCGCCGCGTCGGATCGAAGCTCGCGACATACGCCAGCGTTTCTTTCGGTGCCGTGGCGGCAAGGCGCGCGGAAGGGTAAAAAGTCGGATCGGGTTTCCAAGACGACATGAGCCTCTTCCTCTTTTTATAGGGTGAGGCGGGTATCGTAAGAGCCGCGAGAACGAAAAATCAAGAAACAAAAAGGAATAAGAATAAAAGCATGGCGGTGAGGAATATTTTACATAATTTTCCTATCAATTCTGGGGGTAGTTATTTAACAGTTCGTATTCATTCCCGCTGACCGCCGGATTCCTATTTCGAATAAGGCAAGAATGCCAAATGTGTGAATGCCGCGCCCGATGCGTGAGTGCGCTCACGCGCGAGGCGGCCGTAACGGCCGAGCGAATCACCCCGCGTCGAGCGCGCGGCGGCCGGAGAGGCCGCGGCCGCGCGTTTGCCGCAAATAGAGGCTGATCGACAGCAGCGCGGCGCTCGCTGCCGCGATCGCGGCGACGAGGAAGACGGACGGATAGCCGAACTCGCCGGCCACGTAGCCGGCGAGCGGCCCCATGATGCCGAGCGACAGGTCGAAGAAAACCGAATAGGCGGCCAGCGCGGCGCCGCGGCTAGCCGGCGGAACGAGTTCGACCGCTTCGACGCCCAGCGACGGAAACACGAGCGCGAAGCCGAAGCCCGTGACGGCCGCGCCGACGAGCGCGGCGAGCGGCGCGCTGGCGAGCCATAGCGCGACTAGGCCCGCGCATTCGAACGAGAACGAGACGAGCGCCACGCGAAACCCGCCGTACGTGCGGATCGCATTGGCGAACAGCAGGCGTGCGCCGACGAAACAGGAGCCGAACAACGTCAAGGCGAGGGCGGCATGCGACCAGCCGCGCGCGGCGTAATAGAGCGCGATGAAGGTCGCGATCGAGCCGAAACCGGCCGTGCCGAGCGCGAGTCCCACGCCATGCGGCAGCACGCGCGCGAACACGCTCGCGTAGCCCATGCGTTCGCCGTGCACGAGCGGCACGGCTTCGATGCGTCGGGCGAGGGCGTAGCCGAACGCCGCGAGCGCGATCGTCACCACGCCGAGCACCCACGGCCCGACCGAATGGGCGAGCGCCGCGCCGACCGGCGCGCCGATCGCCAGGGCGCCGTATGTGGCGATGCCGTTCCAAGAGATGACGCGCGCGTTGTGCGCGGCCCCGACGCGCCCGATGCCCCACAAAATCGCACCCGTCCCGACGCAGCTTTCGCCGAAGCCGAGTGCGAAGCGGCTTGCCACCAGGACGCAAAGGCTCACGGCGGGCCAGTGGCGGCAGGCCACGGCGGCGATCAGCAGCGCGCCGCTCAGCCCGCACGCCGCGAGGCCGATCGCCACCGACTGCTTGGGCCCGAGGGTATCGGAGAAGCGTCCGGCATGGGCGCGCGAGAACAGCGTCGCCGCGTACTGCACGCTGACCGCCGCGCCGGCCAGCACCGCGCCGAGCCCCAGTTGCCCCTGCACGAAGCCGGGCAGCACGGGCAGCGGCAAGCCGATGATCAGGTAGCAGATGAACGTGAAGAACACGATCGGAACGATTTGAGCCGTGGCGGCGCGATCGGATAAGGCGGGAGAGGCGGCGGACATGGGCGGACGCAAAGACGAGGCGGCGACGATGGTAAGGGAAAACCAGACTTGAAGCGAGGTCGACAGTATGAACTAAACGCGCATTGTCTCATGGAACCGGTTTCATTGCAGCGCAACAATTTAGGGCGGAATTACGAGCAAAGGCCGGTGCGGCGGGGCATATCGGTACGCGAATATGAGCGGCATGCGATGCCGCCTATGGGTGGCGCATATTGGCAGTGATAGCTTTCGATCGTACGACCCAACACGCGCGCCCTGAGGATTTCCGCTTCCACGACCATGAGCCAACCGATCCGCTTCTACCATCGCAACGCCATCCGCGAAGTCAGCGACGCGCCCGTCACGCGTACGGTCCTGCAATACCTGCGCGAGGACGCGCACTGCACGGGTACGAAGGAGGGGTGCGCGGAAGGCGACTGCGGCGCCTGCACCGTCGTCGTCGCCGAGCGCGACGAAGGGGGCGGCATGAAATTTTCGGCGGTCAACGCCTGCATTCAGTTTCTGCCCACGCTCGACGGCAAGGCGCTGTTCACCGTCGAGGATCTGCGCCAGCCCGACGGTTCGCTGCACCCGGTGCAGCAGGCGATGGTCGACTGTCACGGTTCGCAGTGCGGCTTCTGTACGCCGGGCTTCGTTATGTCGATGTGGGCGCTTTACCGCCAGCACGGCGGGGAGGATACGCCGGGGCGGAACGAGGGCGAGGTGGGGGAGCCGGAGCGGGCCCACGCTCATGCCCACGCTCATGCCCACGCGTGCGATCGATCCTGCGCGCCTTCCCGCCAGGAAATCGCCGATGCGCTGACCGGCAATCTTTGCCGCTGCACGGGCTACCGCCCGATCATCGACGCGGGCGAGCGGATGTTCGAGCTGCCGAAGCCGCGCTCGCCGGTCGACATCGCCGCGCTGTCGCGCACGCTCGCGACGATCGAGCGCGACGACACCTTCCACTACGAGCACGGCGGCAACGCGTTCGACGCGCCGCGCACGATCGATGCGCTGGCCGCGCTCAAGGTCGAGCGCCCCGCGGCGCGCCTGCTCGCGGGCAGCACCGATGTGGGCCTGTGGGTCACCAAACAGATGCGCGCCCTGGGCGACATTGTCTACGTAGGCCGCGTGGCCGAACTTCAACGCATGGCGACGTCGGCCGACTGGATCGAGATCGGCGCGGGCGTGAGTGTGGAACGGGCGTATGCGGAACTCGCGCGTCATTACCCCGAACTCACCGAAATGTGGAAGCGCTTCGCCTCGCTGCCGATCCGCAATGCGGGCACGCTCGGCGGCAACGTCGCCAACGGTTCGCCGATCGGCGATTCGATGCCGGGTCTCATCGCACTGGGCGCACGTGTGGTGCTGCGCGGCGGGGACGTCGAGCGCGAACTGCCGCTCGAAGATCTCTACCTCGCCTATCAAAAGAAGGACATGGCCGAGCACGAATTCGTCGCCGCGCTGAAAGTGCCGACGCGCACGGGCAAGCGTGCGGCGCTGCGGTTTCGCACCTACAAGTTGTCCAAGCGTTTCGACTCCGATATTTCCGCTGTCTGCGCGGCGTTTTCGTTCATTGCCGAGGGCGACACGATTCGCGAGCCGCGCATCGCGTTCGGCGGCATGGCCGCGACGCCCAAACGCGCGACCCATGCCGAAGCCGTGCTGGCTGACGCGGCCTGGCACGAAGCTACGGCGCAAGCGGCCATGCAAGCGCTCGCACGCGACTATGCGCCGCTCTCGGATATGCGAGCCACCGATGAATACCGGCTGCAAACCGCGCAGAACCTGCTGTATCGCTTTTGGCTCGAGACGCGTGCGAACGATCCGCTGCCGCCGCAGGCCCTGAACGTCCGGTTGGTGGATCTCGAGACGCCGGCGTGAACTTGCGCGCGGCAATGGAAGACAAGCCCCGGAATCGAAGCGTCGCAAAGACAGAGAGACAGAAAGAGAGCCAACGATGAATCAGCAAGCCGAACCGTTCCTGACCGAGCTGGCGCGCGAAGAACGCGAGCGCGAGGCGACCGGCCAAGTGCACGTATCGCGTCCGCACGAATCCGCGCATCTGCACGTGAGCGGGCGCGCGACCTACACCGACGACATCCCGCTCGTGGCCGGCACGCTGCACGCGGCGCTCGGTTTATCGGCGAAAGCTCACGCCAAAATCGTCTCGATGCAATTCGACGCGGTGCGCGCGACGCCCGGCGTGGTCGCCATCTTCACGGCGGAGGATATCCCGGGCAAGAACGATTGCGGGCCGATCGTTCACGACGATCCGATCCTCGCGGACGGCGTCGTGCAATACGTCGGGCAGCCGATGTTCATCGTGGTGGCGACGTCGCATGAGACGGCGCGCCTTGCCGCGCGCCGGGCGCAGGTCGAATACGAGGAATTGCCCGCCGTGTTGACGGCGCAGGCGGCGCGTGCGGCCAACCAGTCCGTGCTGCCGCCGATGAAGCTCGCGCGTGGCGAGAGCGCGAGCAAGATCGCGCGCGCGCCGCATCGGAACGGCGGCGAGTTCACCCTCGGCGGGCAAGAGCAGTTCTACCTCGAAGGGCAGATCGCCTATGCCGTGCCCAAGGACGACGACGGCATGCATGTCTGGTGCTCGACCCAGCACCCGACCGAGATGCAGCACCACGTCGCGCACGCATTGGGCGTGGCGTCGCACAACGTGCTGATCGAATGCCGGCGCATGGGCGGCGGCTTCGGCGGCAAGGAATCGCAGTCGGCGCTGTTCGCCTGCTGCGCGGCGCTCGCCGCTTGGAAGTTGCTGTGCCCCGTGAAGCTGCGTCCCGATCGCGACGACGACATGATGATCACGGGCAAGCGACACGACTTCCACTACCGGTATGAGGTTGGCTACGGCGAAGACGGCGCGATCGAAGGCGTCTCGGTCGACATGAGCTCGCGCTGCGGTTTCTCGGCCGATTTGTCGGGCCCGGTGATGACGCGTGCGCTCTGCCATTTCGACAACGCGTATTGGCTGCCCGACGTGACGATCGAAGGTTTCTGCGGCAAGACGAACACGCAGTCGAACACGGCGTTTCGAGGCTTCGGCGGGCCGCAGGGCGCCTTCGCGATCGAATACATCATCGACAACGTCGCGCGCGCGCTCAAGCTCGATCCGCTCGACGTGCGCCGACGCAATCTGTACGGCAAGAACGAACGCAACGTCACGCCCTACGGCCAGACGATCGAAGACAACGTCATTCACGAACTCATCGACGAGCTGGAAGCGTCGAGCGACTATCGCCGTCGCCGCGCGGCCGTGCGCGAATTCAACGCGTGCAACACCGTGCTCAAGAAGGGAATCGCGCTCACGCCGGTGAAGTTCGGCATCGCGTTCAACGTGACGCACTTCAATCAAGCCGGCGCGCTCGTGCACATCTATACGGACGGCTCGGTGCTCGTCAATCACGGCGGCACGGAAATGGGCCAGGGGCTGAACACGAAGGTGGCGCAAGTGGTCGCGCACGAACTCGGCATCGCATTCGCGCGCGTGCGCGTGACGGCGACCGACACGAGCAAGGTGGCCAATACGTCGGCCACGGCCGCGTCGACAGGCTCGGACTTGAACGGCAAGGCGGCGCAAGATGCCGCGCGCCAGTTGCGCGATCGGCTCGCGGCGTTCGCCGCCGAGCGGTTCGGCAACGGCCGGAGCAAGCCGAGCGACGTGGTGTTCGACAATGACACGGTGTATGTCGGCGAAGCCGGCGTGCCGTTCGAGGAAGTGATCGCGAAGGCGTATCTCGCGCGCGTGCAGTTGTGGTCCGACGGGTTCTACGCGACCCCGAAGCTCTACTGGGATCAGCAGAAGCTGCAGGGGCGGCCGTTTTTCTACTACTCGTATGGCGCCGCCGTGTCGGAGGTCGTCATCGACACGCTCACCGGCGAAATGCGCGTATTGCGCGCCGACGCGTTGCACGATGTCGGCGCTTCGCTCAATCCCGCGCTCGACATCGGGCAGGTGGAGGGCGGCTTCATCCAAGGGATGGGCTGGTTGACGACCGAAGAGCTCTGGTGGAACGAGGGCGGCAAGCTCATGACGCACGCGCCGTCCACCTACAAGATTCCGACGGTCAACGATTGTCCGCCCGATCTGCGCGTGCGCTTGTTCGATAACCGCAACGCGGAGGACAGCATCCATCGCTCCAAAGCGGTGGGCGAGCCGCCGTTGCTGCTGCCGTTCTCGGTCTTCTTCGCGATTCGCGATGCGATCTCGAGCGTGGGCGACCATGAAGTCGATCCGCCGTTGAACGCGCCGGCCACCGCCGAAGAGATTCTGAAGGCCGTGGCCGCCGTGCGCGCTGCACGAGCGAAAGCGGGGGCGGCGGCATGAGCACCCGCGCATCGGCGGCGCGCTCCGGCTCGGCGCCGCTTCACGTCGTGTTGTTCGGCGCGGGGCACGTCGGTCATGCGCTCGTCACGCTGCTCGGCGCATTGCCGTGCGTCGTTCAATGGATCGACGCGCGCGACGAGTGCTTTCCGGAAGAAGTCCCCGCCAACGTCCAAGTCGAGGCGACCGATACGCCCGAGGCGGTGATCGACGCCGCGCCGCCCGGCAGTTGCTTTCTCGTCATGACGCACAACCACGCCCTCGACTTCGCGTTAGCCGTGCGGATCATGCGGCGACGCGATTTCGCCTACTTCGGCATGATCGGCTCGAAAACCAAGCGCGTGAAATTCGAACGCCGACTGATCGAGCGCGGCGTCGCCCCGGAGCGGTTGCACGAGATGGTGTGTCCCATCGGCGTAACGGGCATCGTCGACAAGGCTCCCGCGTCGATCGCCGTGGCCGTCTGCGCGCAGCTGATGCAGGTGGGCGCGCACGCGGCGGGTACGGCGCGCCGATCGTCGCCGATCCCGACCTTTTTTTCGGCGCTTGCATAACGGCGGGGCCGCCGGTCGGAGCGACCGCGCTTTACTTCTTTCCCCCTCGTTTTCCCTCGATTCGCCTGGCTTGCCTGCAGCATTTTCCGGCGGCATCCCGTATGCTGCTCGGCGATGCGTCCGCGCAACGCGTGTCCGCGCCGTCGAGCAAAGGCGTCCGCTCGACGGCGCGGGCCCGCGCTCCGTAGGCCCGCGCGCCCCAAGCGCGCCAACCGACCGAGGAACCCGTCATGAGCCGTTTGTTCGAGCCGATGTCGATCGGCAATCTTGAGTTAACCAATCGCATCGTGATCGCCCCGATGTGCCAGTATTCGGCCGAAAGCGGCAACGCCACGGATTGGCACATGATCCACCTGGGCCATCTTTCCCTGTCCGGAGCAGGGATGCTCATTCTCGAGGCCACCGCCGTATCGCCGGAAGGCCGCATTTCGGCGGGCGATCTCGGCCTGTATTCGGACGCCAACGAGACGGCGCTCTCGCGTGTGCTCAAAGCCGTGCGGACCTATTCGCCGATCGCCGTGGCGGTGCAGCTCGCCCATGCGGGGCGCAAGGGATCGAGCCAGGCGCCGTGGGACGGCGGCGCGCAGATCCGCTCGGACGAGCCGCTCGGCTGGAAGACGGTCGCGCCCTCGGCCGTGCCGCATGCCAAGGACGAGGAGCCGCCCGTCATGCTCGATCGGGCCGGGCTCGACAAGGTACGCGACGATTTCGTGGTCGCCGCGCTGCGGGCGGCTCGGCTCGGTATCGACGGTATCGAGATCCATGCTGCGCACGGCTACTTGCTGCATCAGTTTTTGTCGCCGATCGCCAATCGCCGGGAGGACGAGTACGGCGGCAGCTTGGAAAACCGCATGCGTTTTCCGATCGAAGTGTTCGACGCCGTGCGCGCCGCGTTTCCGGCCGAGCGCCCCGTTTGGGCCCGCATCTCCGCCACGGATTGGGTGCCGGGCGGGTGGGACATCGAAGGCACGGTGGCGCTGTCCAAGGCGCTGAAAGCGCGCGGATGCGCGGCGATCCACGTGACGACGGGGGGTGTTTCGCCCGAGCAGGCCATCAAGCTCGGCCCCGGCTACCAAGTGCCGTACGCGCAGCGCGTCAAAGCCGACGTGGGCCTGCCGACGATTGCGGTGGGCCTCATCACCGACCCCGAGCAAGCGGAGGCCATCATCGAAAACGGCGAGGCCGACGCGGTGTCGCTCGCCCGCGCGATGCTCTACGATCCGCGCTGGCCGTGGCACGCGGCCGCACGGCTGGGCGCGCAGGTGCATGCGCCCAAGCAGTATTGGCGCTCGCAGCCGCGCGAGTACAAGGATCTGTTTCTCGGCGCCGGGTTCGGCCAGCGGTGACGATGTCGGACGATCAGCCCCCTTCCCGCAAATCGCGGCTGCCCCGCATGCCGAAGGTGCCGCGCATGCTGCTCACGCCGCGGCCCTCGCGTTTCGTCGCGCGCGTCATCGCCGTGTCCTGGCGCGATCTGGCTGTATCGATGGGCCCGATCGTGCTGATTTCGGCCGCGGCGATTTGGCTCGCGATTCGGCTGATCCAGCCCGCGCCGCCCAATACCCTGACGATGACGGCCGGACCGCCCGGCAGCTCGTTTTGGAATTCCGCGCAACGCTATAAGACGATCCTCGCGCGCAACGGCATCACGCTGAAGGTGCTGCCTTCGGCAGGCTCGCTCGAGAACCTGGAACGCTTGTCCGATCCGAAGGCTTCCGTCGACGTCGGGTTCGTGCAGAGCGGCGTGACGCTCGTCGCCGCGGCTGCATCGGAGGCGAGGGCGGCAAGTGCGGCAAGTGCGGCAAGTGCGGCCGCCGCGCCAGGTGCAGGCGAGGGATCGGCGAGCGCATCGGCATCGGCATCGGCATCGTTGCCTCCAGGCGCGTCGCAGCCGGCCTCGGGCGGCTCGGCGAGCGCACCGCTCGTCTCGCTCGGCAGCGTATCGTACGTGCCGCTCG
The DNA here is from genome assembly GCF_051954495.1 of Trinickia sp. Lineage (GTDB taxonomy): Bacteria > Pseudomonadota > Gammaproteobacteria > Burkholderiales > Burkholderiaceae > Trinickia. Next base: position 35,132 of record NZ_JBQCHR010000161.1, on the reverse strand, counting down.
TGATCTTCTACGAAGGGCGCGAGCGCTCGCGCTTGTCGGGATTCGCGGGCAAGCGGATCGCGATCGGGCCCGAGGGCAGCGGGACGCGCGCGCTGGCCCTCGCGCTGCTCAAGGCGAATGGCATCGAGCCCGGGGGCGACACGACGCTGCTGCCGCTCACGGGGCAAGCCGCGGCGCGCGCCTTGACGGCGCACGAGATCGACGCGGCTTTTCTCGCCGGCGATTCGGCGCAGCCGCCCGTGATGGCAGGGTTGCTGCGCACGCCGGGGGTGCGGTTGTTCTCCTTCTCGCAGGCGCACGCCTACGCGCGCCGCTTCCCGTACCTCACCGATGTCGAGGTGCCGATGGGCGCGTTCGACCTCGGCAAGAACCTGCCGCCCGCGCCCGTTCATACGGTTGCGCCGACGGCCGAACTCGTGGCCCGCGATTCGCTGCACCCGGCGCTGTCCGACCTGCTCATCGAAGCGGCCAAGGAGGTGCACGGCCGCGCGAGCTTGCTGCAGAACGCCGGCGAATTTCCGTCGCCGGTCATGCACGATTTTCCGATCAGCGACGACGCGGCGCGCTACTACAAATCGGGCAAGGGCTTCTTGTACCGCGTCCTGCCGTTTTGGCTGGCAAGTCTTGTCGACCGCCTGGTCGTGCTCATCGTGCCGATCGTCGTCGTGCTGATCCCGGGGGCGCGGCTCATTCCGTCGCTGTACGCCTGGCGCGTGAAGTCGCGCATCTATCGATGGTACGGCGCGCTGATCGCGATCGAGCGCTCGGCGCTAGACGAAACGGCGTCGGCCGACGAGCGCGCCGCCTCGCTCGCGAAGCTGGCCGAAATCGAAGGGGCCGTGAACCGGCTCAAGATGCCGCTCGCCTACGCCGATCAGTTCTACGTGCTGCGGGAACATATCGGATTCGTACGGGCGCGGCTCGCCCAAGCATATGAGGAGCAAACGCACATTTGATACAGGCGGCGCGTAAGATGCTTCCCATACGGGCGGCGGTGGGCGAGCGCACCGCCGCCTTGCGCCAAGCAGCAACCGAACCCTCGGAGTCTTTCATGGCCCAATCGATCGACGCGGCGTCGCCGCTGTGGTTCTACGATTTCGTGTCGCCGTTTTCGTATCTGCTGCTCGAGCAGCACGACAAATGGCCGAGCATGCCGTTTTCGTTGGTGCCGGTTTCCGTCTATGCGCTATATCGGCACTGGGGCCAGCGGCCCGCGGCCGAGGTGCCGCAAAAGCGCTTGTTCGTCCATCGGCACGCGCTGTTTCGGGCCGAGCAACTGGGGATTCCGTTCAAGATGCCGCCCGCTCATCCGTTCGATTCGACGAAGGCGCTGCTGCTCGCCGCCGCCATCGAGGCGGACGTGCCCACGGTCTGCTCGATCTTTCGCTTCATCTGGCGCGACGGGCGCGACCCTTCCACACCCGACGGTTTCGCCGATCTGTGCCAAGTGCTGAACCTGCCGCACGGCGAGCGTTTGATCGAGCATCCCGAAACGAAGGCACGCCTGCAGCGCCATTTCGACGACGCGATCGCGCTCGGCGTATTCGGCGTGCCGACGTTCAGGCTTCATCGGCAATTGTTTTGGGGCGAAGATGCGTTGCCGATGGTGCTGTACTGCGCGCGTTCGCCGGGCTGGCTCGAATCGCCCGAGGTCAAGCGCATCAGCGAATTGCCGAGCGGGATAGGCTCGTGACTCAGCCGACGCGCCGCGAGCCGTCGATCGACGCCGATACCGATACCGAGCGCAACACCGAGGCGCTCGATATCTGGCTGCTGCGCGTGCTGCGCACGCTCTTGACCGAGCGCAGCGTGACGCAGGCCGCCCTGCGGCTCAATCAGACGCAGCCGGCGATCAGCACCGCGCTGCGCAAGCTGCGCGAGGCGCTCGGCGATCCAATCCTCGTGCGCGGCAAGACCGGCATGGTGCCGACCGAGTTCGGTCAATCGCTGCTCGGGCCCGCGCAACGGGCGCTGCGCGAGGTCGACTTCGTCGCCACGCCGCACGGCAACTTCGACCCCGAGGCGACGAGGCGCACGTTTCGGATCGCGGCGCCCGACTATCTGAACGATTTCTTCATGCCGACGCTGATTGCGCGTTTTCGGGAGGCGGCGCCACAGGCTCGGCTCGAGATCGATTCGCTCAATCCCGCGCTCGATCACGCCGCGGCGCTCGAGGCGGGCGAGCTCGATCTCGTGGTGGGCAACTGGCCGAAGCCCGATCCGCGCTTCGCGCGCAGCGACCTATTCAGCGACACGGTGGTTTGCCTCATGCGCGCGGAACATCCGCTCTCGCAGGGGCCGCTCACGCGCGAGGCCTATCTGGCCGCGGCGCATCTCGCGCCCACGCCCTACAGCGGCGCGCGGCGCAACGCGATCGAGATCGGTTTGGCGAAGGCGGGCGCCACGCGGCGCATCGTCACCACGCTGCCGTATTTCGGGCTCGTGCCGCAGGTGCTGCTGCGCTCGGACTTGATCTTCACGACGACGCGGCGCTTCGCCACGCACTACGCGCGGATGCTGCCGCTGGCCGTGCTCGAAGCGCCCATCCCATTTCCGCGCATCAAGTGCTATCAGCTCTGGCATCCGCAGCCGGACCGGCCGCACGATATCGCCTGGCTGCGCGCGCTCGTCGACGAAGTGTCCGCGCGGTTGACCTCGCCCGCCCGCCGCGCCTGATGCAGTTCAGCGCTGCCGTGCTCGCCGTCGCTCGGCGGCCCGGTATTCCGTGGGCGAAATCGAAAGCCGTTTGCGGAACATTTTCGCGAGCCCATCGCCGCTGCCCACGCCGCAGCGCCGCGCGATCTTATCGACGGGCAAATCGGTGGCGACGAGCAGCAGGCAACTCGCGTCCAGCCGCGCGCGCAGCAAAAACTCCGACGGCGTAATGCCGATTTGCGATTTGAAGCGGCGCAGAAAACTGCGCTCGCTCATGGCCGCGACCTCGGCCGCCTTGGCCACCGAAATCGGCTGCCCGTAGTTTTCGCGCATCCATCGCGCGGCGGTGTCGATCTTTTCGCGCGTGCCGCCTTCGTCGAGTTCGCCCAAGACGGCGCCGAGGCGTCGCCATGCGCCGGGCGACGATCGCTCCGCGATCTCGCGCGCCGCCTGGGCGCCGCGGTCGCGTTTCACGATCGACAAGGCGGCCGCGAGGGGGCCGAGCGGGTCGTCGAGCGCGACCGCGTGCTCGACCGGTTTCTGGCCCGGCGCCGCGCCGGAGGCGGTGAGCGCGGCGACGAGCGCCGGCATGGCGGACGTGGCGGGCGCGGCAGGTGCGCTGTGTGCGCTAGGGGCGCCCGGGGTTGCTGGCGCGGAGGGCGTCTCATGGGCGGCGGGCGTCGCGGCGGACGCACTCGTTTCGCCGTTGGAAGCGGCCGCCGCCGCTGCGATGGCGCCGCCTTCGCCGATGGCCTTGACGAGCCGCGTGCGCTGCATCAGCGCACGTAGGCGGCGAACGAACGATTCGTCGGTCGAAAGACGCGCCGCGCCGCTGCCGCCGGGGATGAACAGCGCGTGCAGACCGGCCGTTGCATAGGCGTCGAGGTTGTCCGACCAGACGCGCATCGTGGCGCTGCTCGCAATGCTGCCGCCCGTACCCGAAACGACGATGAGCGTATAGGGTTCCGGCAATTCGCGCGCGGGCGGCGGGGGAGGCTGCGCGTGGGGCGGACCGGGCGGATGCGATGCATCCGTGCCTGCGTCCGTGTGCGCCGGCGGCGCGGGCGCGACGCGCATGCGTTCGCCTTCGATCTCGTCGGCGAGCCGGAACACTTCCGCGATGGTGCTCGCTTCGACGAGCGAGAACCCATCGAAGACGAGGATAGCGATGCGTTTGGCCATGTGAGCGCAGTCGAGCGACGGCAGGGCGTTCGATGGGGAGGACGACTTCGCGCGGGGGCAGGCGGGTATGCGCTTGCGAAGCACGCCGCGCGAGCCCATTGCGTCGCATGGTATGCGCGGGCCGGGCGCCGCGTCGCGATCGAGTCGGAAAAGGGCGAGATGTTGTCAGTTGCCTTCGATACGGTGCAGGGCGAAATAGATGCGGCGTTGCAGCGGTCGCGGTCTCATTGAGCGACGTAGCCCGCCGGCGCGGTCACATGGGTCTTGACGACCGACGCATGGGCCGACACCACGTAGATGGGCGACTCGGTCAGCCGCAGCGCGACGCGGCCGTCGGCGTAGGGCAACTCGGCTGCATTGCCCATTTCATCGAAGACCGCGACCTGTCCCGACGTGCCGGGCGCGTCTACTTGCCACGCAAAGGACACGCTATAGGCGGGGCTAAATCCCTGTGTTGCGTTCCAATGCGCGTTTTGATGCGTCCAGAGCGCCGTGACGACCTTGCCGCCGTTCAGCCGCTGGAAGGCGTATCCGTAGACGCCTGGGGGCGCCTCGCTCAGATAGCCGAGCGTGGTCGTACCGTCGACGATGCGGGTCATCGCCGCGACCGCCATCGCGGCCGGCTTCGGGCTGATTTCGCTCGCGCCGTAGGCCCCGTTCGCATGGCGAAGGTCGAAGAAGAGCCCGTATCCGGGGGGCGATTCGGGTATGTCGGACGAATAGAAGACGTAGGTCATATCGGCGCCTTCACCCAGCAAGATCAAGTGCGTGCGCGCCACGACGGCGCCCTGCGCGAACAGGACGTTCTGCGTGGGGTAGTCGTTGCCGTAGGACGTGCCGAGGTCGTAGCTGATGCCTGTTTCGGTGACGAACAGCTTTGCACCGGGCGCGAGCAGCTTGGTCATCGAGGCGCGCAGCGCGCGCATCGACGCGGCAAGCGCATTCGCCGCGACCGCGCGATCCGGGTCGGCGGCCAAGCGCTCAGGCGGGTGCGACGGCGACGTTCCCGCATCGTAGTAGCCGTGAATGGACAGACCGTCGAGATACTTGCCGATGCCAAGCGGCGCGAGGCGTGCGAGCCAGCGGACGTTTTCGCGAACCGATGCGTTGGTCGGACCCATGACCACGGCATGTGGATCGGCTGCATGGATGGCTTCGTACGTCGCGCGGTAGAGCGCGACGAAATGCGCGTCGGTATCGCGCCAGGGGAGACCGCCGTCGTAGTCCGGCTCCCAGGTGACCTGATAGTAGTTGTGGGACTGCGCGGGGAAATAGGTGGCCCGAATGCGCGCCGAATCGGCGCCGACGCGGTTCAGGTAGCTGCGATAGGCCGCCTCCGATACCGGCGCATAGCTGTGGGTCGCCGCGCCGGTCGGGCTCGCCCATCCGGGGATGCCGTCGAGCTGGATCAGGCGCATGATGTCGCCCTGCCTGAAGTACGGCGCGAGCGTGTCCGGTCCGGGTGCGAAACTGTTCGGCTTCTCGGGCTCCTCCACATACCAGTTGCGGGTGTCGTTGGCCCACGATAGGCCGAGTGCGGTGTAGAGCGGGCGATAGCCGTCGCCGTTGCAGCAGCGCTCGCCGGGGCGCAGATAGTTCGTGCCTTGGCCGCCGAAGCGATGCTGATCTTGATGGGCGTACGCAACGGGCGGCAGTGCGTTCGATACGTCGGGCAGCACGCCGAACGTGGCGATACCCGCGGGCCGGGTGCCGTGTCGCGGGAGGCGTTGTCCGCCATGGACGAGCGAAGCCGTGACGGCGAAGTAGCCGGCGCGCGAGGACGTGCAGCGCATGGCGAAGGTGCGCTCGCCGGCGGGGACGGGAAGACGCCCGGCCGCGCGTACGACGTTCCACGCATCGCGGATGGTCCATTCGGCGGTATCGGCCTTGCTCGTTTTCGTCGCGAACGTCACGGTGAAGGGTGCGCCGAGCGAAAACGTGCGCGTGCCGTCGCTGCCGGGGGTATCGGCCTCGATGCCGTCGGCTAGGGTGGGGCGGTAGGCCGGTGTACCCGGACCCGATGAAACGCTTGTATCCGATGCCGATGGGGAGGAAGCTGCCGATTCCGGCAGCATCGCCGAAGGCGCGGCGCAGGCGAGCGTGCCGATCGTCGGCAGCATGGATGGGCTGCTCAGCGCCGCGGCATCGCCGGTCGCGCCGCTCGGCGAGCTCGAATCGGCGCGCCCGCATCCGCTCAGCGCGACGCACGCGAGCGTGAGCATTCGAGCGGCGGCGATCCGTGAGGTGCGCATGAAGTCGAGTGGGGCCGATGCGAACTCGAGACTTCATCACGCAAGGGCGCACCGCGTCAGTCGCCGATCGAACACAACGAACGAACTAAGTACGACAGATGCGGCGAAAGCGGCGGTGCGAAGCGGCCGATCGCGCTCGCGCCGCCCGCCGTTCGCTACTGCCCGACGTATCCCGCCGGTACCGTTACATTCGCTTTCATCGCCGAAGCATTCGTCGAAACGACATAGATGGGCGATTCGGTCAGCGTCAGCTTCACTTGCCCGTCGCTATACGGAAACTGCGCCGCATTGCCCATCGCATCGAGCACGGTGACTTGCCCCGACGTGCCGGCCGCGTCGACTTGCAATGCATAGGGCACGCTATACGTTTCGCTGAAGCCCGTGCTCGCGCTCCAATGCGCGTTGTCGTGCGTCCAAAGCGCCGTGACGATCTTGCCGCCATTCAAACGCTGGAACGCATAGCCGTAGACGCCGGCCGGCACGTTGTTCAGATAGCCGAGCGTCGTCGTGCCGTCGACGATGCGCGTCATCGCGGCCACTTCCATCGCGGCCGGCTTCGGGCTGATGTTGCTCGCGCCGTAGGTGCCGTTCGCATGATCGAGATCGAAGAACATGCCATAGCCGGGCGGCGAGTCCGGCGTGTCCGACGCGTAGAAGACGTAAGTCATGTCGGCGCCTTCGCCGAGCAAGATCAAATGCGATCGGGCGACGACGGCGCCGTGCGCGAACAGCACGTTCGGCGTCGGATAGTTCGCGCCGTACGACGTGCCGTTGTCGTAGCTGATGCCGGTTTCGGTCGCGAAGAGCTTGGCGCCGGGCTTGAGCGTTTGCGTCATCGTGGCGCGCAGTTCGCGCATCGACGCGGGCAGCGCGTTGGCCGCGGTGGCCGGATCGGGGGCGGTCGCGAGCCGCTCGGGCGGGTGCGAGGGCGAGGTACCCGCATCGTAGTAGCCGTGAATCGTCAGACCGTCGAGGTACTGGCCGATGCCGAGCGGCGCGAGCCGCTTGAGCCAAGCCGTGTTCGTGCGCACCATCGCCGCGGTCACGCCCATGACGACGGCGTTCGGATCGGTCGAATGCAGGCCCTTATAGGCGGCCTGATACATCGCGACGAAGTTGGCGTCGGTATCGGCCCATTGCGTCGGGCCGCCGCCGTCCGGCTCCCACGTGATCTGATAGTAGTTGCTCGATTGCGTGGGAAAGTACGCCGCGCGAATCTGCGCCGCGTCGGTGCCGACGCGGCTTGCATAGTCCTGAAACGCCGACTCGGTCTTCGGCGCATACCCTTCGGTTTGCGCGCCGGTGGGGCTGGCCCAAGCCGGGATGCCGTCGAGCTGAATGAGCCGCATGATGTCGCCTTGCGTCAGATACGGGGCGAGCGTGCTCGTGCCCGGCGCGAACGTGTTCGGACCGTTCGGCTCTTCGACGTACCAGCTGCGCGTATCGTTGGCCCACGACAAGCCCAAGTCGGTGTCGAGCGGGCGATACCCGTCGCCGCTGCAGCAGGTTTGGCCGGCCTTCAGGTAATCGGTGCCTTGACCGCCGAAACGGTGCTGGTCTTCATGCGTGTAGGCCACGGCTGGCAGCACGTCGGATACGTCGGGGCGCACCCCGAACGTCGCGATCCCCGCCGGCCGAGTGCCGAGCGACGCGAGCGAATTGCCTGACGATACGAGCGAGGCCGATACGGAGAAGTAGCCCGCGAGCGTCGACGCGCAACTGAGCGTCACGGTCTGCGCGCCGGATTTCACGGGGAAGGCGCCGCTTGCACGCGCCACGCCCCAATCGTCCTGCACCTGCCATGCGACCGTGTCGTTCTGCGCCGCGCGCGTCGTGATCGCGAGATCGAATGCGCTGCCGAGCGCGAACGTGCGTGTGCCGTCGCTGCCCGGCGTGTCGGCTTCGATGGCCGCGCCCGTGCCGCTCGCGTTCGTCGGCGTCGAGGGTACGCCACAACTCATGGCTTGCTTGCCGGCCGCGACGATCGGCGTGATCGCGGCCGATTGGCCCGCAGGCGCGGCGCTTTGCGTGTTCGCGTTGCTGCCCGCCGCCGCGCCCGTTCCCCCGCCTCCGCCACCGCCGCCGCAAGCGGTCAAGAACGAAAGGGCGACGGCGGATGCGCAGCGAGACAAGCGAAGAGAGCGGGCAAGGAAGGGCGAATGATGTGTCATCGATCGTAATCGTTAGGAGTGCGCAACGCTCGGCAAAAAGGACGCCACGCACATCGAGCGGGCGATGCGCGCGAGGCCGCTTGACGAGCGGGATCAACGAAAGGGGCACACGCCGTAGCCTCGATGCGCGTGCATGTCGGCGAAGGCGGTCGAGCCGCGAGAAATCCGTGCGGCGTGGGTCAGCCGCAACGAACGGGCGAGAAATCGCGTGAGGAATAGCGCTCTTCGATCAGACGCCTAGTCTGACGAAACACTGATTTCACACGAATCGCTGGCGAGAGACTACAAGTTTTACGCTATTTTTAGGAGCATTCGATCTAGTCGATTTGCGCACGCCGCCGTGGCGGATTTTTACGCCTGCGCCTCGCGGGCGTCTTCGAACGAGGGCGCGCCGGCCGCTCGATGCTGCACCGCGGCGAGGCCGCTCAGCCTCGCTTCCCAAGCATGTGTCGCCTCGAAAGGCGAACGGACGAATAATGCAAATCGAATGTTATTTAAATAAATCGACAAGACAATGGCCGATTTCAATTAAATAAAAATGAATCATGAATGAAACATCGAGTGCAATGTTTTCAATTGCATTCTTCGGATAGGAAAGACAAAAGGAAGAACGAAGTACGTCGCATTCCGCCACATGCTCGCCTTTCGTTGCCCGCCAATGTGGGCTCCGCAACACAGTGAAGACGGCGTAGCGCTTATCGTCTACCCGTGCGTTCGCGCTCAACGCAGCCGAGCCCGGCGGTCCGCCGCCGACGCGATCCGCGGCACCGTCGCGACGCACCGATGGGTGGCGCTTTTGGCCCATCACCTCCGATCGGCTCTTTCGAAGCCGAGCACAGCAAGCACCACATTGGCCGCATAAGACGAAGCGGGGACTCTCGAGCGTCGGCGACGTATTGCGTTCGGCATGGCTTTTGCCGGCGCGGCTTGGCGCTTTTTGGCTAATCGATGGGTGAAAGCGACGGCTTTCACGGTGATTTGACCGATTTGCCCAGGCATGGGCGACGGGCCGTAAACATTCGACGACTGAATTAGGCGTCATCCGCCGGAATCGATCCGACAAGATGTCGCCAAATTACGTCACGGCCTGCCCAACGCGTTCTTGCACTGCCTACGATGCACTGCAACGCGGAGGAATCGATCCATGCCGGCAATGATTCTTGAGGAATATGCCATGCCTTACGCGAGTACCGAACCCGCCCTGATGGGATGGTGGCGCGCTCGAGCGGAGAATGCCCCGACCGCCACGCGCCGGATCGCGATCGTGTTGTATGAAGGTTTTTCGCTGCTGGGAGCCGGGCTCGTCGCCGAAGTGTTCCACGTGGCGAACGAGCTGGGTTCGAAGAGTGCGAACCGCGCACAGGCTTACGACATTTCATTCTTGTCGGCCGACGGCGGCAACGTGCGCTGCGCTTCCTCCGTGCGCGTCTGGACCGATGGGCTCGACGCGCGTCATTACACGGGCTTCGACGCGCTGTTCATCGCGGGCGGCAAGGGGGCGCGCGCCGCAGCGAGCGATGAACGCTTGATCGGCTGGCTGCGCCGCGTGCAGACGATGACGACCAACATTCGCTCCATCGGCGAGGGCAGCTTGCTGCTCGACGCGGCCGGCATCGTGACGGGCGAGAGGATCCACCAGTTCGGTTCCTATCTGCACCAGACCCATCGCGAGGAAGAATCGGCCGAGGTCGACGAGCGTCTCGAACCGATGAAGGGGGCGCTGTCGATGGTCAAACGCGACTTGGGCGTCGATGTGGCGCGCGGTATCGCCGAGCGCCTGATGCCCGGATCGAGCGCGCGATTCGTGCCGCTCCTCGGCGAGGGCGGCGCCGCCAGTGCGGGCGACAAGATCCGGGCGGCGGCGCGCTGGCTGCAGGATAACTGCGAGCGGCCGATCTCGATCGCCGACGCCGCGCAGGTGGCGGCCATGAGCGAGCGCAACTTCCTGCGGCGCTTCAAGCTCGAGCTCGGCATGACCCCGTCGGACTACCTGCTGCAGGCGCGCCTGGCCATCACGTGCAGTCTGCTCGTCGATTCGGAACTGCCCGTCGACAAGATCGCGCGCCGTAGCGGCATGGGCAACGGCGATCGACTCGCGAAGATCTTCCGTAAGCGGATGATGATTTCGCCGACCGAGTTCCGGACCCAAAGCCGCCGCACGAACGGCGCTTGAGCGAGGAGCACCGGCATGATCGCCACCCCTGTGCAATGCCGCCGCTTGATTCCGGTGATCTTGGCCGGCGGATCGGGCACGCGCCTTTGGCCGATGTCGCGCGAGCACTATCCGAAGCAGCTCATCGATGTCCTTGGCGCCGATACGCTGCTGCAGGCCACGGTGCATCGCCTAGATGGCTTCCCCGAAAGCTGGGAAGTGGCGCAAGCGCCGCTCGTCGTCTGCGGAGCCGAGCACGGCTTCATCATCGACGAGCAGCTGCGCGCGAGCGGCGTCACGCCCGCGCTCATCGTCGAGCCCGCGCGGCGCGATACGGCGCCCGCGCTGACGCTTGCGGCCATGCGCGCATGCGAGCAAGAGCAAGACGGCGACGCGATCCTCGTCGTCATGCCGGCGGATCATGCGATTGCCGACGTGAAGGCGCTGCAACGCGCGATCGAATTGGCCGCGAGCCATGCAGAGAATGGCGCCATTGCGACCCTTGGCGTCCCGCCCACGCGCGCCGACACCGGTTTCGGCTACGTGCGTATCGGCGAGGCGCTCGGCGACGGCGCGCACGCGATCGGCCGTTTCGTGGAGAAGCCGCCGGCCGAATTGGCGGCGCAGTATCTCGCCGACGGCGGCTATTGGTGGAACAGCGGCATCTTCGTCATGCGCGCGTCGGTATGGCTCGATGCATTGCGGCGCACGCGCCCCGAGATGCACACGGCGTGTCTCGCGGCCGTTGCCGAAGGGGCCGAGCACGGCGCGCGCTTCGATCCCGCTGCGTCGCCGTTCGAGCGCGGGCCCGCCGATTCGATCGACTACGCGGTCATGGAGCGTTTGGGCGGACCCGATGCGCCGTGCCGCGGCGTCGTCGTGCCGCTGGAGGCGGGCTGGTCCGATCTCGGCTCCTGGGATGCGGTCTGGGATGCGCTGGGCAAGGACGGCGACGGCAACGTGGCGCGCGGGCGTGTCGTGCTGGAAGGCGCGAGCGCCACGTTTGCGCATGCCGAGAGCCGTCTCGTCGCTTGCGTCGGCACGACGAACGTCGTCGTTGTCGAAACACCCGATGCGGTGCTGGTGGCCGATCGCTCGCACGTGCAGCGCGTGAAGGGGCTCGTCGCACGCATCAAGGCCGAGCATGCGCCCGAGGCCGAGGAACATCGCAAGGTGCGCCGCCCCTGGGGCTTTTACGACTCGATCGATCACGGCGACCGTTTTCAAGTGAAGCGCATCGTCGTCGCGCCCGGGGCGCGCCTGTCGCTGCAGATGCATCACCATCGCGCCGAGCACTGGGTCGTCGTGCGCGGCACCGCGCTCGTCACGCGCGGCGACGACGAGTTCTTGCTGAGCGAAAACGAATCGACGTTCATTCCGCTTGGCGTGCGGCATCGGCTCGCCAATCCGGGCAAGGTGCCGCTCGAAATCATCGAGGTGCAGTCGGGCGCCTACCTTGGCGAGGACGACATCGTGCGCTTCGACGACAACTATGGCCGATGTACGAGCAACCAGACGGCGCCTTGCAGCGAAGGGCGTCCGTGAATCGTCGCGGAGGACGAAGATGCGTGAGGTTCAAGGGTTGCTGGCTCGTGTGTTCGACGTCGCGCTGGTGATCGCGGCGGCGGCGCTCGCGTCGCGGATTCGCTTCGCCGACGGCGGGCCGCACGACTTCGTGGCGCCGTTCGTCATGCTGACGGCCGCCTGCGTGCTCGTTTTGTTTCCGGCCTTCGGCGTCTACGACTCGTGGCGTGGCCGCGCCAAACGCATGTTGGCCGGGCAGGTGGCGCTTGCTTGGTTCGTCGCGCAAGCTTGCGCGCTCACGGCGATGTTCTCGCTGCGCGAAATCGACTTCGTGTCGCGACTGTGGTTCGTGTATTGGAGCGCGCTCTGCGGCGCATCGCTGATCGGCTATCGGCTCGCCGCGCATGCCGTGCTCGCTCGCCTGCGCCACGCCGGCATCAATCTGCATCGTGTCGCCATCGTCGGCGCGGGGGCGCATTGCGAGGCCATCCTGCGGCGTATCGAGGCCGCGCCCGCGACGGGCTTTCGTGCGGCGGCGATCTATGAGCCGCATCGGGACGCGGCGACTGCGTCGTCATTGCCTTCGGCCGCCGGCCTGCGGCGCTTCGACGAACTCGATGCCTTCGCGCGCCATGTCCGCGCCAGCGATCTGCACGAAGTGTGGCTTGCGCTGCCGCTATCGGAAGAGCGCACGATCCTGCGCGTCGTCGCGCAGTTTCGCGACGACCTGGTCAATATTCGATTCATGCCGGACGTGCGATCGCTGGCGCTGTTCGACAGCGGCGGCATCATCGACTTGCTCGGCGTGCCCGCTCTCAATCTCGTCGCATCGCCCCTGTCGCCGAACGCGCTGCTCGCGAAGTCGATCTTCGATCGCGTGTTCGCCGCGTGCGCCCTGATCGGGCTCGCACCGCTACTCGTCGCAATCGCGATCGCGATCAAGGTGTCCTCTCCCGGGCCGGTCCTGTTCAAGCAGAAGCGAAAAGGCGCGGACGGCCGCGTCTTCACGATCTATAAGTTCCGCTCGATGCGTTTGCACGTGCAAGAGCAGGGCGTGTTGCGCCAAGCCGTGCGGCACGACCCGCGCGTGACCAAGCTCGGCGTGTTCCTGCGCCGCACGAGTCTGGACGAGCTGCCGCAATTCTTCAACGTGTTGCGCGGCGACATGTCGGTGGTCGGCCCACGCCCGCATGCGCTCGAGCACGACGACCTGTATCAGAAGGTGGTGGCGGGGTACATCCATCGCTATCGCATCAAGCCCGGCATCACGGGCTGGGCTCAGATCAACGGCTACCGCGGCGAAACCGATCGCATCGAAAAGATGGAGCGACGCGTGGCGCACGACTTGTACTACCTCGGCAATTGGTCGTTCGGCCTCGACTTGCGGATCATCGCGGCGACGGTCGTGAAAGGGTTCATGCACAGCAATGCCTACTAGCGCTGGGCGCTCGTGCGGCGGCATCGAGCCGCGGCGAGCGTTCGGCAACCGACGTTTGTCTCGCGCAGCGGTTCGATCGAGCGATCGGGCAAGCGCGCGTGGCGCGTCACGAATAACCGGCACGGAGGCCATCATGTCCGACTCGCACCCGCGCGTTCGCACGGCTTTATCGTTAGTTATCCTGACCATCGCCGTCGCGCTGCCCGCCTGCTCGATCGTGCCGGGCCAGCGCATGCAGACGCCGCCCACCGTCGAAGAAAGCGGCGGCGAGTACAGCAGCGAGCCCAACGAAAAGGTTCAGGTGCCCATCACGGACATCAACCTGAAGCTCATTCGGCAAATGAACCAACAGGCGGCGCAGCACCCGATGACGGGCGGCATTCAAGGTCTGCTCGGAAAACCCACCCCGTATCGTCTGGGGCCCGGCGACGTGCTGCAAATCACCGTGTGGGATCACCCTGAACTTGCCGCCGCGCTCGGTCAGCCTACCCCCACGACGCGCACGGACGATGCGGCGCCGGGCTTCGTCGTCGACGAAGGCGGCAACGTGCAGTTCCCCTATGCCGGCACGGTGCACGTAGCGGGCGACAGCGTCGAACAGGTGCAGCGCAAAATCGTTTCGCGCATCAGCAAGGTCTACAAGAACCCGGAGGTGACGGTGCGCGTCGCGTCGTACCGCGCGCAGTCGATCTATATCGATGGCGAAGTGGGCAAGCCGGGCGCGGTGCAGATCACCGACATTCCGATGTCGTTGACCGAAGCGCTCGGCCGGGCGGGCGGGTTTACCGCGGCCGCCGATCAGAGTCGCGTGACGCTCGTGCGCCAGGGCAATAGCTATCCGATCGACTTCTCGGATCTCGTGAAGGCGGGACACAACCCCTCGGAAATCGTGCTCAGGCCCGGCGACATGGTGCGCGTAGGCTCGCGCGATGAAAACGGCGTGTATGTGATGGGCGAGGTGAACAAGCCCGCGACGATCATGCCGATGCGCAGCGGCCGCCTCACGCTGGCCGAGGCGCTGTCGCAGGCGGGCAGTCTCAACCCCGGAACGTCCAACGCGAAGCAGCTCTTCGTGATTCGCGATTCGACGGGCAGCAACCCGCAGATCTATCACCTCGATGCGACCTCGCCCGTGTCGATGGTGCTCGCGAATCAGTTCGAGCTGCAGCCCAAGGACGTCGTCTATGTCGACAACGGCGCGCTCGTGAAATTCAACCGCGTGCTGAGCTTGTTCTTGCCGGCGATCAACGCGGGCTTGACCGCGGCCATCGTCACGAAGTGATCGACCGACCGACTGACCAGTAGGCGCGCCGCGTCCCCAAAGGGACGGCGCGCATTCGATGCGAGCAATCAACATGGCCATGAACTTCGAGCATCGCTACACCGATTTCACGCCCGGCGAAGAGCTGCGCTTGTCGGACTATCTTCAGGGCATCGTGACGAATTGGCGCTTGATCGCCGCGGTCACGCTGGCCGTGACGGCGCTCGGCTCGGTGTACGCGTTTCTGGCGCCGCCGATCTATAAGGCCGACGCAATCATCCAGGTCGAGCAAAGCCCGAACGCCGATAACGGCGCGGCCAACCCTCGCCAACAGATCGAACCGCTCTCGCGCATGTTCGAGACCAAGGCCACCACGGCCGCGCAAATCGAGTTGCTCAAGTCGCGGCTCGTGACCGAGGCGACGGTACGCAATTTGCGTCTGGACCTCGCCGCCGAGCCGCACACGCCGCCGCTCGTGGGGCACTTGCTGACGGCCCTGACGACGGGCAAGTTCGGCTTCTCGATGCCGCCGTTCATGGATTTGGCCGGCTTCGCCTGGGGCAACGAGAAGATCGACGTCGCGTTGTTCGACACGCCGCGCGCGCTGTTCGGCAAGACGTTTACGCTCACATTGGGCGCCGACGGCGCGTTCACCCTCAGCGATCCCGACGGCATCGCGATCGCGAGCGGGCGCGTGGGCGAGGACGTGACGGCCGAGACGTCGGCCGGCCCGGTGCGCTTGCATGTCGATCGGCTCACGGGGCGGCCGGGCACGCGCTTCGATGTGACGCGTTCCTCCACGCTCGACACGGTGGAGCGGCTGCAGAAGCAGTTGAGCGTCAAGGAGACGGCGCTGCAATCGGGCGTCATCGCGCTGACTCTCCAAGGCGCGAACCCGGCGCTGACGGCCGACGTGGTCAACGGCATCGCCAGGCAATTCATCAAGCAAGACGTCGATCGGCGGTCCGCCGAAGCCGAACATACGTTGGCCTTTCTCGATCAGCAACTGCCGCAGCTGCGTCGAGAGCTCGATTCGGCCGAGCAGCGCTACAACACGTTCCGCAACAACCACGGCACCGTCGATTTGAGCGAGGAAAGCCGGTTGCTGCTGCAGCAGATCGTCGACAACAAGACGAAGCTGGCCGATCTGCAGCGTCAACGGGCCGATCTGTCGCAACGGTTCACGGCCAGCCATCCGGCCGTCGCCGCGCTCGACGCGCAGATTGCTCAGCTGCAAGGCGCGCAATCGCAAATGACGAAAGACGTCGCGGCGTTGCCCGATACCGAGCAAACGGCGCTGCGCCTCTTGCGCGACGTGCGTGTCGATACCGAGCTGTACACGAACATGCTCAACAGCGCGCAGCAATTGCGCGTGGCGAAAGCGGGACAAATCGGCAACGTGCGCGTCGTCGATTTTGCCGAAACGCCCGACAAGCCTGTGTGGCCCAAGCGCGTCGTCGTGATCTTGATCGCGTTCGGCGGGGGCCTCTTCGTCGGCATTCTGGCCGCCTTCGTCAGGAAGTCGCTCTACGGCGGCGTGGAGCGCGCGGATGAAATCGAGAGCGCGCTGGGCGTGCCGGTGTTCGCGGTGGTCCCTCGCAGCGGTCTGCAGTTGCGGCTGCAGCAAAACGTCATGATGCGGCGCCAAGGGCTGCACGTGCTCGCCGCGCAATCGCCGCAAGACATTGCCGTCGAAGGCGTGCGCAGTTTGCGCACGACGCTGCAGCTCTCGCTCGATCAGGCGCGGAACAACGTGGTGATGCTCACCGGTTCACGCCCCGATGCGGGCAAGTCGTTCCTGTCGGTCAATCTCGCGGCGCTGGTCGCATCGGCCGGCAAACGCGTGCTGGTGATCGACGGCGATATGCGGCGCGGCGAAGTGCACTCGCATTTCGGCGTGCGGCATCAACCCGGGCTCTCCGATGTGCTGCGAGGCGCGGATTGGGAAAGCGTCATTCAACACGAGGTGTTGCCGGGACTCGATGTGCTGACCAAGGGCTCGCTGCCCACGCACCCGTCGGAACTCTTGATGAGCGAGCGCTTTCGCGAAGTGCTCGAAGCGCTGTCGCGCCGCTACGAACTCGTCATCATCGACACGCCGCCCGTGCTGGCCGTGACCGATTCGACGATCATCGGCAAGCACGTCGGCACGACGCTGCTCGTCGTGCGCCACGGGCGGCATCCGATCGGAGAAATCAGCGAAACGGCCAAGCGGCTCGAGACGGGCGGCGTGAATTTGAAAGGCGTGTTGCTCACCGACGTGCCGCCGGCCGTGCCGCTGCTCGGAGGTTCTTACAACGGCGGCTATTACGGCTACGAGAGCATTGCCGATTGACCGGCGGCACGGCTGATAGGAAGCACGCGCGGCCGTAAGGGCCGGCGCGACACGTTCGACATCGACGAGGAAACGAACGATGAAACGCAAGATCGCTTTGATCACGGGCGTAACGGGGCAAGACGGGGCGTACCTTGCCGAACTGCTGCTCGGCAAGGGCTACGAGGTGCATGGTTTGAAGCGCCGCACGTCGCTTTTCAATACCGATCGCATCGACCATCTCTATCACGATCCGCACGAGGCAGGCGAGGGCGACGCGCAATTGCATCTGCATTACGGCGACCTCACCGATTCGACGAGCCTCATACGCGTCATCCAGAACGTCGAGCCCGATGAGATCTACAACCTCGCCGCGCAGAGCCACGTGGCGGTATCGTTCGACGAGCCGGAATACACGGCGAACGCCGACGGGCTCGGTGCGCTGCGCATCCTCGAAGCAATCCGCATGCTCGGCCGGCACGACTGCACGCGCTTCTACCAGGCATCGACCTCGGAACTCTACGGCCTCGTGCAGGAGACCCCTCAACGCGAGAGCACGCCGTTCTATCCGCGCAGCCCGTACGCCGTGGCGAAACTGTTCGCCTATTGGACGACGGTCAATTACCGCGAAGCGTACGGCATCTACGCGTGCAACGGCATCTTGTTCAATCACGAATCGCCCGTGCGCGGCGAGACCTTCGTCACGCGCAAGATCACGCGCGCGCTCGCGCGCATCGCGGTGGGCCTGCAGCGCGAACTCTACCTAGGCAATCTGTCCTCGCTGCGCGATTGGGGGCATGCGCGCGACTATGTCGAAATGCAGTGGCTCATGCTGCAGCAAGACTCGCCCGAGGATTACGTCATTGCGACGGGCGCGCAGTACAGCGTGCGCGAATTCGTTCAGCGTGCGGCGGCGGAGCTCGGTATTACGGTTCGCTTCGAGGGCAGCGGGCTCGAGGAAGTAGGCGTGGTCGAGAAAGTGAGTAGCCGCGAAACGCGCGTATCGCCGGGGGACGTGATCGTGCGCGTCGACCCGCGCTACTTCAGGCCGACGGAGGTCGATTCCCTTCTAGGCGATTGTTCGAAGGCGCGCGAGAAGCTCGGCTGGCAGCCGAGCACGTCGTTCGAATCGCTTGTGCGCGAGATGGCGCTGGCCGACTACCAGATCGCACGGCGCGATGCGCTCGTGACGTTGGCCGGCTTCAAGGCGCTCGAGCACCACGAGTGAGTGCGCGACGATGGATCGGCAATCACGGATCTTCGTCGCGGGGCACCGCGGCATGGTGGGCTCGGCGCTCGTACGCGAGTTCGCGGCGCACGGGTATCGCAATCTCGTCACGCGCACGCGCGACACCCTCGATTTGACCGACCAGCAGGCCGTGCGCGCCTTCTTTGCGAACGAGGCGATCGATGTCGTCCTGCTGGCGGCCGCGCGCGTGGGCGGCATCCTCGCGAATTCCACGAAGCCGGCGGCCTTCATCTACGACAATCTGGCGATTCAAACGAACGTGATCGACGGTGCGTATCGCGCGGGCGTCGAACGTCTCGTGTTTTTCGGCTCCTCGTGCATTTACCCGAAGCTGTGTCCGCAGCCGATTCTCGAATCGTATTTGCTCAGCGGTCCGCTGGAGCCGACCAACGAACCGTACGCGATCGCGAAGATCGCCGGCCTTAAGCTATGCGAAGCGTACAACCGTCAATACGGCACACGCTACGTCGCACTGATGCCGACGAACCTCTACGGCCCGAACGACAACTACGATCTCGCGGGCAGCCATGTCCTGCCCGCGCTGATTCGCAAGGCGCACGAAGCGAAGCGCGCCCACGCGAAAACGCTGACCGTATGGGGCAGCGGCGAGCCGCGACGCGAATTTTTGCATGTGGACGACCTGGCGAGCGCGACCCGCTTCGTGCTCGAGCACGACGTACGCGACGGCGTATTGAACGTGGGCGCCGGAACGGATTTGACGATACGCGAACTCGCGCAATGCGTTGCCGACGTCGTCGGCTTCGAAGGCCAGCTCGTATTCGACCGGTCCAAGCCCGACGGCACGCCGCGAAAGTTGCTCGACGTGTCGCGGCTTGCACGGATGGGCTGGCGCTCGACGATCGACCTGGCGGACGGCATTCGCGCCACCTACGCTCAGTACGCTGCGCAGCAGGGTGTTTTCGATGCGGCGTCTCACGGATGAGAGAGCATGACAGCCACAGTGACGATTTTTCATAACGTCGTCTGGTCGCGCCACAAGGGGGCGGTGTTTTCCGCGCTCCACAACTTGTCGGCGGCGGGCACGATCCGCTATGCGATGGTGCAGATTGCCGATACGGAGACCGACCGGATCGGTTTTTCCGAGGTCGACTATTCGTTTCATCGCTACCCGATGCGCAAACTGTTCGACGGGTGCTACGAGGACGTGCCGACCTGGAAGATGATCGCCCGGCTCACGACGGAAGTGCTGCAGACGAAATCGGAGCTTGTCGTGTTGCCCGGGTACCACCGGCCGGAGTATTGGGCGATGCTGGCGGCATGCATCGTCACACGCAAGCGGCGCGCCGTGTTTTGCGATTCCACCGCGTTCGACCGGCCGCGCCGGCTCGTCACGTCGATACCCAAGCGGATCTTTTTCTCGCTCTGCGACGGCTACTTCGGTTTCGGCGAACGCAGCCGGGAGTACCTGATGTCGCTCGGCGCGAAGCGCGATCGAATTTTCGTACCGTGCCAAGCCGCCGCGCTGCCGCGTACGTTCTCGGCCGAGCGCGCGCTGGCTGCCAGATCGTCCGCGCGCCTCGACGAGGCTCCTGTGTTTCTCTATGTCGGCAGGCTGTCGGAAGAAAAGGCGATTGGCACGCTGCTCGATGCGTTCGCGCGCGTGCGAAAGTCGCGACCGAACGCCACGTTGCGGATCGTCGGAACGGGGCCGCAGCACGATGCGCTGCACGCGCGAGCCCACACGCTGCACTTCGGCGATGCCGTGCAATTCGTCGGCAGCCTGCAGGACGAACCGTTGTCGAACGAGTACTTCGGCGCAACTTGCCTCGTGCTGCCGAGTTATAGCGAGCCTTGGGGGCTCGTGGTCAACGAGGCGTTGAGTCACGGGTGCCCGGCCGTCGTCAGCGACCGTTGCGGGTGCATGCCTGAGCTCATCGTGGAAGGCGAAACGGGCCTGTCGTTTCCCGCCGGCGACGTCGACGCGCTTGCGCAAGCGTTACTTGAAGCGACATCGCGCTTTCGCGACGTTGGGCAGACGGCGCGCGCCTGCATGGCGCGCATCGCGCGTTTCGATCCGCGCGCCGCCGCGACGAACATCGAGCGCGGCTGCGCGACGATGCTGCGAGAGCCGACCGACGATCAAGCCGCGGCGCGTGCGCGCGGTGCTCGGCAATGAAGCTGCTCATCTACGGTTTGAACTATGCGCCGGAACTGACGGGCACCGGCAAGTACACGGCGGAGATGGCCGAGATGCTGGCTTCGCGCGGGCACGAGGTGCGCGTGGTGTGCGCGCCGCCGTATTATCCGGCGTGGCGCGTGGCGGCCGGCTGGTCGGCGTGGCGTTATGCGCGTGAGCTTCGCGGCGGCGTCGCGGTGCGCCGTGCACCGCTGTGGGTGCCGTCGCATCCGGGCGGGGCGACACGTGTGGCGCATTTGGCCTCGTTCGCCTTGACCTCCATGCTGCCGGTGCTGGCGCAGTGGCGCTGGCGGCCCGATATCGTCATGTCTATCGCGCCTACCTTGCTATGCGCACCGGCGGCGCTGACGCTCGCACGCGCGACGGGGGCCAAGTCGTGGCTGCACGTACAGGACTTCGAGGTGGATGCGGCGTTTGGACTGGGCTTGCTGGAACAGCGCTATGCCGAGCGCGCCGCCCATGCCTTCGAGCGTGCTGTGCTGCATCGGTTCGATATCGTGTCGTCGATCTCGGAGCGCATGGTTCAAAAGTTGTCGGCGCTTGGCGTGGATCCGTCGCGCGCCCTTTGCCTGCCGAATTGGGTCGATGTCGAAGCGATCCACCCGCTCGATCGTGCAAGCGCGTACCGGCGAGAGTTGAGTATCGGAGAGCATGACAAGGTCGTGCTCTATGCCGGAAACATGGGCGCGAAGCAAGGACTCGAACATGTGTTGACGGCGGCCGCGCTGCTCGAATCGCGCGCCGATATCCGATTCGTGTTTTGCGGCGATGGGCTCTGGCGACAGACGCTGGCGCGCGAATGCGAGCGGTTGACGAACTGCGTCATGATCGGTCTGCAGCCGGCCGAGCGGCTCAACGAACTGCTCAATCTCGCCGATATCCACGTGTTGCCGCAGCGCGCCGACGCAGCCGATCTCGTCATGCCGTCGAAACTGACTGGAATGATGGCGAGCGGCCGCGCTATCGTCGCCATGGCGCGCGAGGGCACACAGCTTTGCGAGGCGCTCGCGGGGCGCGGCGCCGTGGTCCAACCTGAAAACGGCGCGGCGCTGGCTTTTGCGATCGAAACGTTGGCGGACGACGAAGTCATGCGCGCGCGGCTTGGACAGGCGGCGAGACACTACGCGGTGACCGCGCTTTCGCCCGCAGCGATCATGACCAAGCTGGAAGCGACGTTGCAGGCATGCCGCGACGCAACGTACCGGCAGGAGCCGGCTCGCCCATAGGCGTTACCAAGGCATCTTGTACACCTGCCCCGCGGCTTTCCCGACATCGCCGGGCCCGTGGTAAATCGACAGCGCCGACCCCATCGGCGTTTGAGCGCCCGGATCGGCTTTGTTCGCTTTTGCTTCGCCCGGGTCGTCGTTGGCGGCCAGATCGGGCGGCGCCTTAGCTTTTCCGTTTCCTCGCGCCGCGGGCTTCGGCCCGTATCCTTCGTTCGCCAGCGCCCCACGCGGTACGCGTTGCGTGTTTCGCAAGGCCGAGCCCTCGCGTCCTGCCGCGTCGTACGCCGAGCGATACGGATCGTCGAGCGCCGCCGGTGCGCCGAGCAATGCCTCAGGATCGCCGCCGATCCCTCCGAGCCGATCCGCGGCGGCGCGGGCGGCCGCATCGCGATCTTCAGGGGCTAGGCGCTGGTCCGCCGCGTTGTTTGGGGCTCGCTCACCCATGAATTGCTGCGCTTGCGCCCCGACAGGGGCGACGAAGGCCGGTAAAGCCGCGAGCAGCGCCGCACGCAGGCATCGAAATCCGAGATTCACGCGGGCCTCCATTGTACGCATCGGCACGTTTGCATGCTCTCGCTCACGCTGCTGCTCGCTCCGCCAAAACACCGGTTCGCTCCGCCATCGGCTCATGCCGGAGCGCGAGGCGGGACCTATAGCGCGGGATAATCGTCGGCATCCCAGGCAGCCAACCTGTCGTCGTATTGCGAACCGCTATGGACCGCCCGCTCGTGCCCGTCATCGATCTGAGTCAAGCCGGAAAGGGCAATTACGTGGCCAAACGCGCTTGGCTCGTACAAGCGCTATGGTTCGTGCTGGAAGCATGCGTCGTCAACAACAAGCTCAATCCGAGTTCCGCTTTACGCGTGGCATTGATGCGTCTATTCGGCGCGAAGATCGGCGAGGGCTGCCGCTTCCCGCACCCGCTGCGGGTCAAGGCGCCTTGGAATCTGGAGGTCGGCGATCACTGCTGGTTCGGCGTGGACGTCTGGCTTTACAACCAAGCGCCGCTCCTCATTGGCTCGCACGTGTGCATTTCGCAGGGCGCGTTTCTGACGACCGGCTCGCACGAAGCGGCCACCACGATGGATTTGCGCGTGGCGCCGATCGTCATCGAAGACGGCGTCTGGATCACCTCCAAATGCGTCGTGCAAATGGGCGTACGCATCGGACGCTCGGCGCTCGTCACACCGCTCTCGGTCGTGCATCGTTCGCTCGCGCCGGGCGGCGTCTACGGCGGCAATCCGTGCCGTTTCATTCGCCGTCGATTTCCTTCCTGAAACGTTCGCCGAAAACGAAACACGCGTGTCCGAGCGCCCGCATTCGTTCGCCCATGCAAGGCGAATGCAAGCTCGCGCGGCCATGGCGAAACGCGCCGTGATGTTGTCGGATGGATGCGGCACGGCGGCCCGAAGATAAGCGGAAAGAAGGAACGGAGAAGTCATGTTCATCGATACGCGGGGCATCGACGAAGGTCGGGAAATCGAAACGACGGTATGTATCGTCGGCGCGGGTGTCGCCGGCATTACGCTCGCGCTCGAACTCGATCGTTGCGGCATCGACACCTGCTTGCTCGAGAGCGGCGGGTATCGGCCCGACGACGATACGCGCGATCTCTATCGCGGCGAGAACGTCGGGTTGCCGTATGCGTTTGCCGACGGCAGCCGCAGCCGCTATCTCGGCGGCAGCAGCAACTGCTGGGGCGGCTGGTGCAGGCCGCTCGATCCTTGGGATTTCGAGGCGCGCGATTGGGTGCCGGGCAGCGGCTGGCCGTTCGGGCTCGACGAACTCGCACCACACTACGCACGCACGCACGCGCTGCTCAAGCTCGGCCCCAACGAGTTCGACCCTGCGTTTTGGGAACGATCGATCGGGCGCGCCGACGTCAAGCGCATTCCGCTCGTCACGGGGCACGTGCGCGATACGATCGCGCAGTTCAGTCCGCCCGCCCGGTTCGGCAAGCTCTATCGGGGAGACCTCGAACGCTCGCCGCACATTCGCGTGTTTTTGCACGCGAACGTCGTGCACATCGATACCGATGCCGATGCGGCCCACGTGGCGCGCGTGCAGGTGGCGACGTTGACGGGGCGGCGCATGACCGTCACGGCCAAACGCTTCGTGCTTGCCGCGGGGGGGATCGAAAACGCGCGGCTGCTCCTCGCGTCGAATCGGGTGCAGGCCGAGGGTTTGGGTAACGCGTTCGACAACGTCGGCCGGTATTTCATGGATCATCCGCGCATCATGTCGGGGAGCGTTCGATTCTCGAAAGCGTGGTCGCGCAACAAGCTCTACGACATCAAGTATCACTATCAAAACGCCGCGGTCGCCGCGCACGGCACGCCCATCTCGTCGCAGTTCGCGCTGACGCCCGAGATGCTGCGCCGTGAACGCCTGCTGAATTCGCGCGTGTGGTTTTTCTCGCTGTTTTACGGCGAAGGCAGCGAAGGCGCCGAGGCGTTGATCCGCTGCAAGCAGGCATTGCTACGCAAGGATCAGCCGGGCTGGCGCTTTAGCGAGGATCTCGCGACCATGCTGGCGCATCCGCTCGATACGGCCGGCTTCGGCCTGACGCGGCTGCTGCAGCCGCGCTCGCTGATCCGCGACGTCAAGCTGCAGGCGATCGTAGAAGCGCAGCCCAATCGCGACAGCCGCGTCACGTTGAGCGAGCAGCGCGACAGGCTCGGCATGCCGCGCGTCAAAGTCGCATGGCGGCTCACCGAACTCGCGCAGCGCACGTTCGATCGCACGTTCGCGTTGATGGCGGAGGAATTGCGCCGAAGCGGCGTCGGCCAGGTGGAACTCGATGCACCGCTAGAGGGCCGCGCGTGGCCCGAGACGCTTGAAGGGACGTGGCATCACATGGGCACGACGCGCATGCACGATTCGCCGCGTGAAGGGGTCGTGGATCGCGACTGCAAGGTGTTCGGCATCGACAATCTGTTCGTCGCCGGCAGTTCGGTGTTCCCGACGGTGGGCGCGAATTTCCCGACGATTACGATCGCCGCGCTTGCGCTAAGACTTGCCGGTCATCTCGTGCAGTCGCTGCATACGCCCGATGCGTTCGTCGCTTCCAAGGCGCCATCGGACGTAGGAGCGGACCGTGTTGCCGCGCCGCTCGCGGCAGCGCTGCCGTTCGCTTCGGTCCTTGCCCGCATCGTCAAACACCCGTTGCCCGACGGCGCGCGGCGGCGTTGACCGAACGGCGCGTCGACTCAGGCGGCGGCGCGCGGCGCGGCCGCGGCGTTCGCCCGACAGGTGGCGTCGCGATCTTCCTCGAGCACCTGTAGCAGCCGCCGGGCGTGCGCATCGACCGTGAAGCGCGCGGCGAACGCGTCGCGCGCCTGCATGCGCATGCGGGCCTGTGAACTTGCGTCGAGCGCCAGCCATCGGCGCAGATTGGCGAGCGCGCCGGAGACGGTGTCCGATGCGACGAAGCCGGCGCGATCGGCCGCGATCTCGCGCCAGATATTGATCTTGTCGGAGATCAGCACGGGCGTGCCGCTCGCGAGCGCTTCGACGACGGCCACGCCGAAGTTCTCCTGATGCGACGGCAAGACGAAGGCGTCGCTCGCGGCGAGCGCTCCCCACTTCAGATCGTTTTGCAGCAGGCCCGTCCACGTGACGCGTCCGGCGATGCCTAGCCGGGCGGCGAGGGCGTGAAGCTGCGAGATCGTGTCGTCATCGCCCGCGCCGGCGAACGCGAGATGCAACGTCGGGTCGCTCTGCGCAACCTGTGCAAAGGCGTGCAGCACGATGTCGCATCCTTTCTTCGGATGAAGCCGACCGAGAAAAAGCAGTATCCGTTGCCCCGACAGCGACGGGTACGCCGCCAAGAACGCGGCTCGCAGGCGCGCCGCGTCGCCTGGCGGCGCGGCCGCACCGAACGAAACGACGCGTTCGCGCACGCGGTAGAGCCAGAACGATTGCCGCGCCAGAAGCCGCTCTTCGTCGGTCGTGAAGAGGACGGCCCGGGCATCGCGCAGCACGCGATATTCGCCCCACGGCCAATAGAGCCACTTCTTCGCATGCTTTAGCGGGTACGTTTGCTTGAACCACGGATCGAGCATGCCGTGTGCAAACACGTAATACGGTACGTCGAGCGCGCGCAATGCTTGACGCGTTGCGAAGCCGGGATATTGCCAAAGGCCATGCACGACGATCGCGTCGAAGCGCGGGGCATGCGTGCGCAGCCAGCCGAGCGCCTGCGGAGCATAGCCGTATCTGCCGCGCGCCGGCCCTAGCGGGGCCACGGGCAACGGCGCCGCCGTGAGGAACGGCGCGCGCGGATCGTCGAGCGTCGCCGCTTCGACGTGATGTCCCATCGCGGCCAAAGCGAGCGCGCTTTGACGCATGCCTTCGACCGGGCCGCCGGCGGCGGGGTCGAGCGTGGGCAATACGTTGAGGAGCTTCATGGCGCGTCGAGGGCTTCGAGCTTGGGCGGCGGCGCGTGAGCGCGCGGTGCGAGGGCCGGTGCGTTCGCGGCGGCCGCGCGCCGAGACAGCTGCGCATGCATGGCCACCATCAGCCCGAGCGACACGCCGAATACGAGCCCGGAAAAGCGCGGGCCGAGCGGATTGCCGCCCACGGAGGTGGCGGGCAGCGCAGCCGTGAGCAGGATGGCGCGGCCCAGCACGGGCAACTGAGGTGCGTCGGGCGCATCGATGCGCCAGCGTCGGTACGCGAGCGCGCAACGTGCTAGCGCATAAAGCAGCGCGAGGGGAAAGGCCAGGCCGAAGAGCAGGCCGCCGGCGAAGAACTGATAGACCCAGAAGTTATGTCCCGCGGCCCAGTCGCGCTGCTCAAAATAATCCTTCTTGCTGATTTGTCCCGCGACGTCGGGCAAGAAGGCGGGGGAATAGCCGTACGCGTGGCCATAGCCCTTGCCGAACAGCAACGAACCGAACGAGTCGACGGTTTGGTCGTATTGATCGCGCATTTCGGCCAGGCGGGTGATCGTCGTCGGGTCTTCGCCGGTCCGCGTGGCGTCTTTCGCGAACTCGATGCGCTGCACCCAGTGCTCGGTGACGTCGGGAAAGCACGACGCGGCGCCCACGGCCATCGCGCCGAGCAGTGCGGCGCCCAGCGCCGCGCGCAGCGTCGCGTGTGCAAGGTAGTGCGACCCCGCGGCGCTCATCCACACCGCCAGCGCAAACAGCAACGCAGTGCCGACCAGCAGCGAGCGGGTCACGCTCAACAGTTCGATGACGATGGTCGCCATGAACAGCGCAAGCGTGAGAGCGGTAAAGCGTTTGGCGATGACGAACTCGTGCAGCAAGACGCCTTGCAAGCCTAGGAAGGTCACGGAGACGATCCGATAGCGGACCTCCGCGAGCGGACCTGCGACCATGAGCCCATAGAGGCAGGTAAAGGCGAGGCTCACGACGTTGCCCCAGAACAGCGCCTTCTCGAACTGTTCGATGCGCGCTTCCTGCCACGGTCTGCAAGCCGCGATGAACCCGAGTTGAAACAACGCGAAGGGCAGCAATACGCGCAGGTAGTGCCCCACGGTGTTTGCTTCGATCCACTCTGTAACGAGGCTCGCCGGTACGGCCAGTATCAGCGAGAGGCTCAGCGCGGCGCGCAGCGGCGAGCGGTCGCGAAAGCGCGGGCCGATCAGCGCGAGAATGACGCCCGCGCCGAGCGTTGGGATCGTCAGCAGAATTTGCGCGACATGGCTGTCGCCCGTCGCCGCCGCCTTGTAGTCCATGGCGAGCGGGAAGACGAATAGCCAGATCCACAAGTGCGCATAGGGATTGCGCGTCGCTTGACGCACCCCCAATGCGAATCGGTATTGCGCCTCTAACATGACGGAGCGGTTTCCATTCGTTGGCGAGGGGTGGCCCGTCGTTCGTCACAGGCCCGATTCACGAGCCGACTATACCGCTCGCCTGGGTGCGGAAAGCGTCGGCTGGCGGCGCCCGACTAGCGTTCGGCGGACGGGGACGGGTCGACGCGTGGCCGCATGCGGCGTCGTCCGGCAAGGGCCGTGCCGCGATCATGGGCGCCGCGCATGTTGTCGGCTGCCGCCGCGATATTGGCGGATGCATCTGCACCGCTCGACCGAAGATCGAAGGGCCGAATCGACGGCGGCCACGGGGAAGGAACCGACGATGATCAAGAATCCGTTCGGAGGGGCCAAAGCCCTCGTGCGCAATCGGTCGATCGAACTCGATTTCCTGCGTGGGATCGCGATTCTCGCCGTGATGGGGTATCACTTTCGCTCGGTCGATCCGGGGCTGACGATCGTTTCCATCGCCCAATATCCGTTTACGCATTTCGGTCGAGAGGGCGTCAATCTCTTCTTCACGCTGAGCGGGTTTCTCGTCGGCGGGCTGCTGCTGAAGCAATACGCCGAACGCGGCGCAATCGATGCGCGGCGCTTCATCGTCAGACGGATCTTTAAGATTTGGCCGGCCTATTACGTGCTCATCGCGTTTCATGCGATCGTACGGCGGCATCCGCTCGACACCTTTCTCGTTCAGAATCTCACGCACCTGCAGAACTACCTCGGCACCTCGATTTCACAAACGTGGAGCTTGGCGGTCGAGGAGCACTTTTATCTGTTTCTGCCAGCCGTGCTGCTGCTATTCGCGCGGTGGCGTCTGGGCGCGCGCGGGATACTCGCGTTGCTGGGCCTCGTTTGCCTGAGCGTATTGGCGATGCGCTCGGTTGCGGTCGCACAAGGGCGCCTGGACGCTGCCTTCGGCTATACGCAATACCGGATCGACAGCTTGCTGGCCGGCGTGATGCTCGCTGTCGTCTACTGGATGCTCCCCGATCTGTATCGACGTTTCGCGCGTCAAACTTGGCTGCTCGTCGCGCTCGTCGCCGGCCTTGCCGCATGGCTCGGCTTAGCGACGCCGCACTACGCGCTCGATGAAAGCATCGGCTATACGATTCAATCGATCGGCTTCGTCGCGCTGATCGTCCTCATGCTCGAGCATGCCGCCGCAATACGCCATACGTGGTGGTTCCGCGCGGTGGCATGGGTGGGCGTCTATTCGTACGGAATCTATCTCTGGCATTCGCTGGCGCTCGCGCCGGGCGACGCATTCATCGCCAAGGCCACGGGAGCGGGCGTGCCGCGCCTAGTGATCTGGGCCGCCGCGCTCGCCTTGCAATCGGCGATCGCGATCGGTGTCGGCTACGTGACGACGCGAGCCATCGAGTTTCCGTTCCTGCGTCTACGAAACGCGTTGTTTCCGGCTCTGCGAGACACGAGCGCGCCGGCCACGGGCTCGATGCGTACAGCCCAGTCCTAGACGCGTACGCCCTCCGCCGTCGACGCCTCGCGCAGCGTGCGCTTGAATGCGTCGAGCGTGTTGCGCGCAAGCAGCGCTTGATGTCCGCTGGTCTGCGACCGAGCTGTTCTAGGCGAACCGTCGAAAGCTTGGGCGACGGCCCGCGCAATGGCCGCTTCCGACAGATCGTCGAGCACCGGGCCGAGTGCCCCGCTCGCGCAGAACCATCCGATCAATCCTTCCGACGTCGCAATCACCGTTTTGTCGAACCGATAGGCCTGCACGAGTACGCCGCTCATGCCGTAGTGGCCGTTATAGCCAAGCCACACGGCATCGCAGGCGGAAAACAGATCGAACTCGAGGTCGTTCGGGATGAATCGATCGACGACGATGGGTGGCGGCGTCAAGTGCGGCGCGTGTTCGCTCAAGAACGCGCGGGTATCGGCGTCTTGCTCGCCTGCCACGACGAGGGTGGGGGCCCGCTCCATGCGCTCGAGCGCGGCGACGAGTTCGCGAATGCCCTTGCGTTCGGTGATCGACCCATAGACGAGCAGATGCGGCCCGGGTGCGAAGCCGAGCCGCGCGCGCGCCGCCGCCGGCTCATCGGCGCGCGCGTCGGGGAATGGGTCCGCGAGATAGCTGATCGCGGCGTGCCGAGCCGGCAGTGCGCGCTCCGTCCATTCGGGCAGCGTCGGATCGATCGAGAGCAGCGTGCGCAGCCCGCGTGCGCCGACGGCGCGGCGAAACAGTTGCGCCTTCACGATGTCGACGAGCGGACGGTCGGGCGCTTTGATGCCGACCGAGCGATGATGAAACGTCGAACGCATCGTGATGCCGATCCACGGCGTGTCACCGAAGGGCGAGCCGAGAAACGGCACGGCGTAGAGAAAGTAGTCGACGTAAGGGACGACGACAAGACCCACTCGATCGCGTACGAGCTCGCGTGCGACGCGGTAGACGTGTTCGAAATAGCGGTGATAGCGCACGTAGGGGACGCGCTCGATGCGGGCCGCGATGCCGCGCGCGGGCGGCGGATCGTCGACGAACGCGACTTCGAGATCGGGGTGGCGCGCGGCCACGATCTCGCGCGCGAGACGGTGGTCTTCGTTGCAAGGCGCCGTGGCGATCAAGCAGGGTCGACCCGCCTCGGCATAGGCTTGCGCGGCCCATTGCGCGTAACGCCAGCGATGCCCGGTGAAGTTCGGCTCGATGACGAGCACTTTCGTGTGGAGCGGCGAGTATGACGAGGGCGGCGTATGCGGCATGGTCGACGGCAGGGAAGGACGGGAAAAGGGCGCCGGCATGGCGGTGTGCTTCGCGTCGGCGTTCGCCGCGCCTCGTGGCATCGATCGCGAAAACGGTAGCACCGGCGACTAGGCGTGCGCCGCCAATGTCTCGCGCGTTTCCGCCAGGGCGCGCCGCGCGCGCGGGTCTGGCGGATCGTCGCTATCACATGGCGTTTCTCGGCGGCATCGACGCGTTACTTTGTTTCGCGGTCCATTTGCCGTTTTACCTCGCCCTGCCAATGTGAACACCTTGCCGGAGCACAGAGCGCGATCGATGCGGTTCGCCGCGTCGTCGCTGCGCGCGTCTCTCGCGCCGAACGCCGCGACGTGGGTGCTTGCGCAGCAAGTGGCCGTGCGCGGGCTCGTTGCGGTCAAGTTCTTGGCGATCGGCCGCATCCTCGGGCCGGCGGCGATCGGCAGCGTCAGTGTGGCGCTGTTGGCGGTCGCGATCGCCGAATCGTTGTCCGACACGGGGCTCGCGCAAGCCGTCGTCCAAGGCAAGGACACCCCTACGCGTGACGAACTCGGCGCGGTTTTTACGACGCTGGTCGCGCGCGGGGCAGGCGTCGCGCTCGTGCTGCTCGCGCTGGCGCCGTTCATGGCGGGCCAATTCCATTTGGGCGGCGCGTGGCTGCTGCAGATGGCGGCGATATTGCCGCTCGTGCGCGGTTGCGCTTCGCCGGGCTATTACGTCGCGCAGCGCGAGCGCCGCTTCTCGCGCCTAGCGGCCATCGAAGTGGGCGCGGCGCTGGCCGATTGCTGTGTGGGCCTGACATTGGCCCTTACGGGCGCGGGTGCGTCCTCGGTCCTCATCGGCATGTTGTGCGGCGAAGCGATCAAAAGCGCGCTGACATGGGCCGTCTTGGCGCACCGCCCGCCGCTCGCGCCGCGCTGGTCGGGCATCGGCCACTACCTCGGGTTCTCGCGCTGGATCTGGGCCGGCAGCGTCGTCAACCTCGTCCTCAATCAATTCGACAAGGTCGTCGTCGGCAAGATGCTCGGGCCGGCCCAGCTTGGCGCCTATCAAATGTCGTCTCGACTCGCGCAGATGCTGCTCGCCGATGCGGCGCTCGCGCTGTCGCAGTATCTGTTTCCGACGTTCGCCGCCCATCATCGCGCCGACGCCGCCCAAGCGGCACGGCTTTTCAAGCGATGGCTCGCCCTCGGCGCATGCGCCGTCGTGCTCATCGTGCTCGTGCTGCGCGCGCTGGCGGCGCCGTTGTTCGCGCTCGTGCTGGGACCGCAGTGGATGTCGGCCGTGCCGCTCTTTCGCGTCTTCGTCGTCAACATGGCGCTCGGCTCCTTGATCGCCGTGCTGGTCGCTTATCTGCGTGCGCGGGGCGATGCGCGTACGGCGGCGCAAGCTTCGGCGATGCAAGTCGTCGTGTTGTTCGCGGTCGTACCGGTCTCATTGCATGCGTGGGGCGTGATCGGCATTGCATGGGGGATGACCGCCGGGCTCGCGGTCGCGGGCCTGTGGATGGTCTACCGGGCGGTGAAGCCGCGCTGACCGGCGCCGAACGTCGAGCATGCGAAATGTCGTGCAACGGCATGCGCATAGCGTCAATGCATCGCTTCTTCGATCGAGAATAATCAATTTGAAAGAATCGAAATGAATCGATATGCGCGAGAATGACAAATCAGTATATCGATTTATGATGAAATTCGACGAATGCCTCGAATGAATCGCCGTTAATTATTTTCGATTTTCTTGGGATATTTTTGGCGGCGAAATATAACGGTCGATTACGCGTATGCGCGTGTGACGGTGTGCATATGCGTTATTCGATGTGAGGCGATCGGCTTCACGGTCCTTGAACGATCGGTGTCGGAATAACTACGGGGCTTAGTGCTTCGCGGTGCCGTATTGCCTGCGTTATTTCGCGGCATCTCGCCGTTCGATATCTCTTTTGCTCGAAATCGTATTGGGTTGCGAGTCGCCGTGCGGCTTCAGTCTGAATGCTCGGCGGCTACGCGAAAAGCGTCGCCGAAAACGTGTGTTTCAGGCGGTGGTATTCAAAGTGAATTTTCCATAAAGGTGATAACAATCATGAAAAACATGTGGCTATCGAGAAGCAAGGCGGCGCCGTTCGCGGCCGCGGCGTTTGCCGCCATCGTACTCGCCGGTTGCGGCGGTGGCGACGGTTCGTCGACGAACGGCGGCGCGGCCGCCAATTCGGCCGCGACCTCGGCGCCGACTTCCGCCACGCCGCCCGCCGACGTGGCGTTGAACGACAACGACGTCTACGGCGCCGGGCCGAACGATTCGGTGGCCGACGCGAAGGAGGCCGTCGCCATTTCTCACCATTCGGTGACGATCGGTGGAAAGACGATCGCCTATACGGCGCGCGCGGGCCATCTGACCACGATCGACGCCTCGACGTCGCAGCCGAACGCGAAGATGTTCTACGTCGCCTATACGGCGGACAATCCCGATCCCACCAAACCGCGCCCCGTGACGTTCTTCTATAACGGCGGCCCCGGCTCGTCGTCGGTCTATCTGCTGCTCGGCTCGTTTGGGCCCAAGCGCATTCAATCGTCGTTCCCGAACTTCACGCCCCCCGCGCCGTACAAGTTGCTCGACAACCCCGACAGCCTGCTCGACCACTCCGACCTCGTCTTCATCAATCCCGTGGGCACGGGCTACTCGGCGGCCATCGCGCCGTTCAAGAACAAGGACTTCTGGGGCGTCGACCAAGACGCGCGCTCCATCGATCGCTTCATCCAGCGCTACTTGACGATGTACAACCGCTGGAATTCGCCGAAGTTTCTGTTCGGCGAATCGTACGGCACGGCGCGCAGTGCAGTCGTTTCGTGGGTGCTGCACGAAGACGGCATCGAGCTGAACGGGATCACGCTGCAATCGTCGATTCTCGACTACTCGAACGCGGTCAGCGCCATCGGCTTATTCCCGACGCTTGCGGCCGATGCGTACTACTACAAGAAGGACAGCATCTTTCCGCCGCCTACCGACTTGCCCACCTATATGCAGCAAGTCATGAACTATGCGACCAATACGCTGATGCCGCTCGCGCAGGCGCCCAACCCCGGGGACGGCGGCTTCGTCAATACGCGGTTGAACATGACGCTGCCCGTCGCTCAGCAGATGCAGCAGTACCTGGGCGTCGATCCGATCACGCTGATTCAGGAATACGGCAACCCGGCCGGCTTCGGCAACTTCTTCGGCACGCTCGTGCCGGGGACCGCCATCGGTCAGTACGACGGCCGCGCGACATCGATCAATACGGGCATCGGCCCGTTCATCCTGCCGAACGCGGGCGGCAACGACCCTTCGATCACGAATGTGGCCGGCGTTTATACGGTCGAGTGGAACGATTACCTGCACAACGGCTTGAAATACACGTCGACGTCCTCGTTCGTCGATCTGAACGATCAGGTCTTCAACAACTGGGACTTCAGTCACGTCGATCCGACGGGGGCCGCCAAGGGCGGGGGCAACACGCTCTACACGGCCGGCGACTTGGCCGCGACGATGACGCTGAACCCGGATCTGAAAGTGTTCTCGGCCAACGGCTACTACGACGCGGTCACGCCGTTCTTCCAAACGGCGCTCACGCTCGCGAGCATGCCGATCGATCCGTCGTTGCAGTCGAACATCCTCACGCGGCGCTATCCGTCAGGCCACATGATCTACCTCGACGATCCGTCCCGTACGGCGATGAAGGGCGACTTGGCGGGTTTCTACGACACCGTGATGGCGAACCGCTCGGCGTTGATGCGCGTGCTGAACCGGCAGCATCCGCCGGGCATGGCGAACTAGCGCGCGTCTTAGCCGGTAGGGAAAGGCGCGCCGGAAGGGGCGGGGGCGGTTCGGTCGTCCCGCCCCCCGGCGCTACGCCCAGACGAGCCGCACGCCGACGAGCACGAGCACCGCCGCGAGCAGATTGCGCAGCAGCGCCTCGGGCGAGCGTGCGGACAGATGACTGCCGAGTGCGATGCCGGGCAGCGAGCCGATCAGCAGCGAGACGAGCATGGCGCCATCGACCGAGCCAAGCATCCAGTGGCCCATGCCCGCGACCAGCGTGAGGGGCACCGCATGTGCGATATCGGAGCCGACGATGCGCGATGTAGGCAGCAGGGGGTAAAGCAGCAGCAAAACAGTTACGCCGATGGCGCCGGCGCCGACCGAGGTGAGCGACACGAGCGCGCCGAGCACGGCGCCCGTGAGCGCCGTGAGGAGCGCGGTGCGCGTGGGGCTCATGGATCGCGGGCCGCGGCCTGCCGCAAACTTGGCAAGCTGGGGCCGGAAGATCAGCGCCACCGAGGTGATCAAGAGCGCCGTGCCGAGCACGTGCTGAATCAGCGACGTGGCCGCGCTCGAATGCATGCCGAAGCGATGCAGCAGCCATAGTGTGACGATCGCCGCGGGGACGCTGCCGGCGGCGAGCCGGCCGGTGATGCGCCAGTCGACCGAACCCTTGAGCCCATGCACGAGCGTGCCCGTTGCCTTCGTGACGGCGGCGTAGAGCAGATCCGTTCCCACCGCGGTGGCCGGGTGCACCCCGAAGAGCAGCACGAGCAATGGCGTCATCAACGACCCGCCGCCCACGCCCGTCAAGCCGACGAGAAAGCCGACGCCTAGGCCGGACGCGGAGTACAGGAGGTTGATGTGGGGCAAATGCATCGTGCGATAGGGATGGTCGAGCGGCCGGGGCTGGAGGACGGTGGATGAGGGTGGATCAGCGCGGATGAGGGAGCGATTGTAAGCCGCGGCCGCCGCATCCTTTAGAACATTCCGCGATATCGTTAGAACATTCGGCGATAAATGAGCGTCGGATTCGGCGCGCCCAAACAGCGAGCCGCGTCCGAAGACGACTAGACGATGGCGCACGGGGGCAGGGGGCGGTGCGGTACGGTTCCGATGGCGCTCGAGCAGTTCGGCTCGGGGCAACGACACCATGCGCATTCTTCAGTTGGTACTCGCGCCTCGGCTTTCCGGCGCGGAAATGCTCGTCAAGGGCATCGCGATCGGCCATCGGGCGAGCGGTCATGCCGTCTGCGTCGC
>NZ_JBQCHR010000160.1:0-21292 GCF_051954495.1 Trinickia sp. | reverse complement strand
GTCGTACAACGGGGCCACGGGCGTGCTGACGCTGACGTCCTCCGGCAATTCGGCGACGCTGGCTCAATGGCAGGCTGCGCTCGATGCGGTGACGTACACCGACACGGCGGTGACGCCGAACAACGCCACGCGCACGATCAGTTTCACAGTCGTCGACACAGGCAGCGTCACCAGCAACACGGCAACGCGCACGGTGACCGTGGCGGACACCGATCAAACGCCGATCGTGACGACGACGGGCGGCGCGACGAACTACGTCGCCGGCACGTCCGCCGCAACGATCGACGGCGGTATTTCGGTCACCGATCTGGACAACACGACGCAAGCATCGGGAATCGTTTCGATCGGCGCGGGTTTCCATACGGGCGACACGCTGACGTTCATCAACACGAACACGACGACGTTCGGCAACATCGCCGCTTCATACAATGCGGCGACGGGCGTGCTGACGCTGACGTCCGCGGGGGCGACGGCCAGCGACGCGCAGTGGGCGGCCGCGTTGTCCGCCGTGACATTCTCCACGGGCACGAACACCACCTCGGGCGACCGCACGATCTCGTTCACGACGAGCGATGGCGTCAAGACCAGCGCGATCGCATCCGATACGGTCCACATCGCAGCGCCGGTCATCACGACCGACACCGGATCGGCGGCGTTCGTGGCCGGCGACGGCACGGCCTCCACGCCCATTGCCGTCGACTCGGGCCTGACGATCACCGACGGCAGCAGCAACACTCTCAGTTCGGTCACGGTCAGCATCACGGGCGGGTTGCACAGCGGCGAGGACGTGCTGGCGTTCACGAACGACGGCGCGACCATGGGCGACATCGGTGCGTCGTACAACGCGGCGACGGGCGTGCTGACGCTGACCTCCGCGGGCGGTACGGCAACGCTGGCGCAATGGCAAAGCGCGCTGCGGTCGGTGACCTATGACGATACGGCGCTGACGCCCGACCGCACGACGCGCACGGTGAGCTTCCAGGGCATCGACGGCGGGAACAACACGAGTGCGACAGCCACGCGCACGATCACGGTGACCGATACGGACCAAACGCCGGTCTTGAGCGTCAGCGGCAACGTGTCGTTCACGGCGCGAGGCATCGGCTCGACACCGGTGGCGGTGGCTCCGCAAGTCACGATCAGCGATCTGGACAACACCACGCTTGCATCGGCTCAGGTGTCGATCACGGGCGGGTTCGATTCGGCCCACGATACGCTCGCCTTCACCGGCAGTGGGGCGACCGGCAACATCACGGCGAGCTACGACGCCGCAACGGGCGTGCTCACGTTGACCTCGGCCGGCGGCACGGCGACGATCGCGCAATGGACCGCGGCGCTTCAAGCGGTCACGTACTCGGATCAAGCGCAAAACGCAGGCAGCAGCCGGACGGTGACCTTCACGGTCAACGACGGCGTCAAATCGAGCGCGGTGGCCTCCAATACGATCTCGATCACCAACGCGCCCGCGTTCCCGCCGATTCTGCCTTCCCCGCCGCCGACGGTCATCGACACGCCGGGGGCGTCGCATACTTCGTTGTTCACGGGCAACGACAACACCGCGCCGCCCGACGTGCTCGACGAGTTCGATCATCCGCTGCCGATCGGCTCGGTGCCTGTCGTGACGACGATGACGTTTACCGACCCGAACGCGCCGGCGAACATGCATTCGCTCGATCATGCGTCGGTGCCGCGCTTCGATATGACGGCGCTCGACGCTGCGATTTCCGTTTCGCCCGTGGACGCGCCGCTCGGCTTGCCCGATGTGTCGTTCACGATGGCGCCGAACGACCCGTTCTCGATCGATGTGGCGACGCTGCTGCCGCCTTCCGAAGCGATGCACGGCGGCTCCGACGTCACGGTCCAGCTTGCCAACGGCCGCTCCTTGCCCGGCTGGATTCACTACGATGCGGCCAACGGCGTGCTGCGCGGCAAACTGCCGGAGGGCGTCGAGGACGTGCATATCGTCGTTCAGACGCGCGATGCTTCCGGCCACGAAACGCGCCGCGAAGTCGTGCTCGCACCGCACGATAAACACGGGCAGCACGGCCAACACGGTCCTTCGCACGGTGTCGCCCATCCGAAGGCGCCCGGCCATGCGGCGCTCGTCGAGCCGACCGTCGCGCGCGCGGCGCGCCCCGTCGGCAAGCCTTCGCTCGATCAGCAGTTCGCGCGGGCGCGCGCCGCGCTGCACGTTACGAATCCGGGCGGCGCTGCGCGTCGCGTATGAATTCCCGTCATCCTTCTAGACCAATGAGACTACAACCGTCAGTTGCCGAAATGATGCCTGCGCCCGCGGCGGCGCCTGCCGCCAACGCCTCGCGCGAGCCGCGTTCCAAACGCGCCATGCACCCGACGCTGATCGCGATTTCGGTGGCCGCTTTGTGGCTGTCGGGCTGCGCGATCAAGCCGACGCCGTTCACCGACGCCGAGCGCGTGCAAAATGCTCAAGCCCAGCGCACGGCCATGTTCGCCGATCAGCCGCCGATCACTGGCCCCGTGACGCTCGAAGAAGCGATGGCGCGCGCGATCCGCTTCAATCTCGACCATCGCCTGAAGATGATGGAAGAGGCGCTCGCGCAGAAGCAGCTCGACGTGGCGAACTTCGACATGCTGCCGCGCCTGACCACGGCGGCCGGGTACACCAATCGAAATCACCCGCTCGCGTCGGAGTCGATTTCGCTGCAGACGAGGCAAGTATCGTTGGAGCCGTCGTACTCGACCGATCAGAACGACCGTACGGCCGATCTGACGTTCTCGTGGAACGTACTCGACTTCGGCGTCAGCTATTTTGAAGCGAAGGA
Organism: Trinickia sp.; assembly: GCF_051954495.1. Taxonomy (GTDB): domain Bacteria; phylum Pseudomonadota; class Gammaproteobacteria; order Burkholderiales; family Burkholderiaceae; genus Trinickia. The sequence continues at coordinate 18,491 of NZ_JBQCHR010000160.1, read as the reverse complement.
GCAGGCGGACCGCGTACTCGTGGTCGAGCAGCGCCGGCGCAAGGTCGTGCAGTTGATGATGCAGCAAGTGCGCGAGGCCTACTGGCAAGCGGTGGGCGCGCAGCGTCTCGAGAAGAGCGTCGGCCCGCTGCTCGCCCAGGCCAAGCAAGCGCTGGAGGATTCGCGCAAGTCGCAGCAGGAGGGCTTGCGCTCGCCGCTCGATACGCTCGCTTATCAACACGCGCTGCTCGACATCATGCGTCAGCTCGAAGCCGTGCGCGACCAGCTCGACGAAGCGAAGCCGCGGCTCGCCTCGCTCATGAACATCGCCCCCGGCACCGATATCACGCTCGCGCCGCCCCAAGGTTTCTCGGTCCCGACCTTCGACATGCCGATGGATCGCATGGAAGAGACGGCGCTCGAGCGCCGGCCGGAGCTCGTCGAAGCGAGCTACAACGAGCGCATCAGCGTGAACGAAACGCATAAGGCGATCGCCAAGCTGCTGCCCGGCATCGAATTCCAACTGGGCGCGCATTACGACAGCAATAGCTTTCTGGCGTATCACGCCTGGCGCGCAGCCGGCATCAACGTGAGCTGGAACCTGCTCAACTTGCTCAACGCCAAGAACATTCGCGGCATGGCCGACGCTCAGCACGATGTTGCGCGCGCGCAGCAGCTTGCGCTGTCGATGGCGGTGCTCACGCAAGTGCACGTGGCGCGGGCGGAGTTGAGCGCCAAGCAGCGCCAGTTCGACCTGTTCAAGCAGATCAACGACGTCGACGGGCAAATCCTGCAGCACACGCACAACGCCACGATCGCCAACGCGCAAGGCAAGCTGGAGGAGATTCGGGCGGCGACTTCTGCGATGATGTCGGAGCTGCGCCTGTATCAAAGCTACGGTGAGCTGGAAAGCGCTTACGGTCAGATGCTGGCGACGCTCGGGCTCGACCCGCTGCCGGCCGAAGCCGGCAAGGGCGATTTGAAATCGATCGAGCAATCGATCGACCAGGAGCAAACGCGCTGGGCCCAATTCGGCCACGCGGATGGAGCAAAAACGCAATGAACCGATGGTGCAGGACAGGGCTGCGCAGTGCAGCCCTGATGGTAGTGGGTTTCAGCTGTTTAGCCGGTAGGGCCCAAGCGGCGGGGCTGCAAGCCCCCGTCGCGGCGCCGGCTCCACGTGTGTCACCTGGGGCGCCCATGCCGCCGAATGCGTCGATGACGCCGGCGGCGCCCGGCGTTTCGTCGGCCGCCCGCGCCGATGACGACGGCCGCATCCGCGTTCAGCTGGTCGCGCGCGATCAAGTGGACCTGTCGAGCGAAATCAGCGCGAAGATCGCCTCGATGCCGTTTCGCGACGGCGACGCATTCCGTGCGGGGCAGACCCTCGTCTCGCTCGACTGCTCGCTCTACGCCGCGCAATTGCACAAGGCGCAAGCCGAGGCCGACGCCGCCGTGCAACTCAAGCGCGTCAACGACCGTCTTTCTCAATTGCATTCGATCGGCGAGATCGAAGTGCAGCAAGCCGAGGCGAAGGCGAAAGCCAGCGCGGCCGAGGTCGCCTACATGCAGGCGACGGTGAGAAAGTGCGGCATCGCCGCGCCGTTCGACGGACGCGTCGTCAAGCGCAGCGCTTCGGCTCAGCAGTTCGCCGAACCGGGCAAGCCGCTTCTGACGATCGTCGACACGAGCCGCCTCGAACTGAAGATGATCGTGCCGTCGAAGTGGCTTGCCTGGCTCAAGCCCGGCCACGCGCTGACGGTCAGCGTCGATGAAGTGGGTAAGAGCTATCCGGCCACGGTGGCGCGCATCGGCGCGCGTGTCGATCCGGTCACGCAGACGGTAGACGTGACCGCTGCGCTGTCCGCCCACACGCCCGAGCTGTTGCCCGGTATGAGCGGCTGGGCGCGTTTCGCCGCCGCCGGTCACTAGACGGTAGCCGCACGATGAACGCCCCGCTACGGATCGAGGCGAGCGCGCTCGCCCTCCTATGGCAATTGTCCGCGCGCGCGCGCGAAGCGCCGAGCGAGGAAACGCTCGGCTTCGTCATCGTCAACGAATCGCTTTCGCTCGTGCCGTACCGCCAGGCGGCCTGGTGGCGTGCGCCGGCCCCTGTGCCCGGCGCGGTGGCGGCGGTGTCGGGCTTGCCTCAGAGCGATCCGGGCGCACCGTACGTGCAATGGCTCGGCGAAGTGTGCCGCGCGCTGGAACGGCGCGCGCATCCCGCGGCGCCCGCGGCGTCCGCCTCGCAAAGCGAGCCGGCGACGGATATGGGCGGCCAAGCCACCGCGCACGTGGCCGCGGACGCCCCTGCGCAGAGCGCCGACGCCCCGCCGCCTACCTGGCCGCATGCGTTCACAGCCGATAGCCTGCCCGATACGCTCGCCAGCGAATGGGACGCTTGGTGGCCGGCGCACGCGCTTTGGGTGCCGCTCGTCGACAGGACGGGCCGCTCGTTCGGTGGAGTGGTCTTCGCGCGCGAAGAGTCGTGGACGCCCGTGGATGAAGCGCTCCTGGCCGAACTCGCGCGCGTCTGGTCGCATGCGCTCGCGGCGTTTTCGCCTCGGGCTTCGTGGATGCAGCGCGCGAAACTGGCGTTGAGCGTCGGTAAGTACCGGCGTCGCGTGCTCGTGGCGCTCGCCTGTGCGCTGGTCGTGCCGGTGCCGCTGACGGTGCTCGCGCCCGCCGAGGTCACGGCGAAGGATCCGTTCGTCGTTCGAGCGCCGCTCGACGGTGTCATCGACCATCTATTCGCGCAGCCGAACCAGCGCGTCGAAGCCGGTGCGCCGCTGTTCGCGCTCGACTCCACGGCGCTGGCCTCGCGCTACGCGTTGGCGAACAAGAACTACGCGACGGCGCAGGAGGAATATCGGCAGACCGCGCAGCTCGCCGTCACCGACGACAAGGATCGGCTCGACATGGCGCTGCGCAAGGGCAAGCTCGATCAGAGCGCGGTCGAACTCGACTACACCGCGCGCGAACTGGCGCGCGTGAGCGTGAATGCGCCGCGCGCCGGCGTGGCCGTCTTCTCCGATCCGAACGATTGGAACGGCAAAGCGGTGTCGATCGGCGAGAAGGTGATGTTTCTGGCCGATCCGGCGCACGTCGAGCTGACGGCCTATGTGTCTGTGGCCGACAACGTCGACGTCGTGCCGGGCGCGAGCGTCACGCTCTATCCGAAGAGCTCGCCGCTTGCTTCATACAATGCGCGCATCGATACGGTGGCCTACCGCGCCGAGCCGACGCCCGAGGGCGTCGTCGCCTATCGCGTCAAGGCGACGTTCACGGGCGCCGTCAAGCCGCCGCTCGGCGTAATGGGGACCGCGCGCATCCATGGCCGCTGGGTGCCGCTTGCCTACTACCTGCTGCGTCGCCCGCTGGCGACCGCGCGGCAGTGGCTCGGCTGGTAAGCCGTGCGCGGCCGAAGCTTTCACTGACGCAGCGCTCCGATGGCACGCCTTCCATCCCTACGCCAAGAACTGAGCCTCACGTCCGGTGCGGCCACGCCGGAAGGCGCGCCCACGTGGATGCTCCACGATCCGGCGGGCAATCGCTTCTTCCAGATCGGCTGGCCCGCGTTCGAAATGCTCTCGCGCTGGTCGCTCGACGACCCCGCGGCGATCGTGGCTTCGGTCAACGCCGAGACGACGCTCCATCTGACGATGGACGACTTCGAATCGCTCGTGCGCATGCTGCATCATCAGCACCTGCTCGTCGCGGCGAGTCCGGCCGATACGGGCCGGCTTGCCGCCTCGGCCTCCGCGCACAAGCTCTCGCATGCGATGTGGCTGCTCAAGCATTACCTGATGATCCGGGTGCCGCTGTGGCGCCCGATGCCGTTCCTGCGGCGCTTCGCGCGCTATGCGGAAATCGCCTACCGTCCGGCGTTTTGGCTGGGCGTGATGCTGATGGCGCTGACCGGCCTCGTGCTCGTGTCGCGCCGCTGGGATGAATTCATCCACACATTCCACGGCTACGCCGATCTGCGCGGGTTGCTCGCGATCGGCGTGGCGATCGGCTGCGCCAAGGTGCTGCACGAGTTCGGACACGCATTCACGGCGCATCGCTACGGTTGCCGCGTGCCGACGATGGGCATCGCGCTGCTCGTGATGGTGCCGGTGCTCTATACCGATACGACCGAAGCGTGGAAGGTGCCCGGCCGCGCCGAGCGGCTGCGCATCGGCGCGGCCGGCATGCTCACGGAGCTGGCGCTGGCCGCCTTGGCGACGTTGGCCTGGAGCGTGCTGCCCGACGGGCCGCTGCGAGCGGGTGCGTTCCTGCTCGCGACGACGACATGGATCGGCACGCTGACGATCAATGCGAGCCCGTTCATGCGTTTCGACGGCTACTTCCTGCTGTCGGATTGGCTCGACATGCCGAACCTGCACGACAGGGCATTCGCCTTCGGCCGCTGGTGGATGCGCGAGCGGCTGTTCGGTTTTCATGATCCGCAGCCCGAGCCGTGCGCGCCCAAGCGCCGGCGCTTTTTGATCGCCTTCTCGTTCGCGACCTGGCTGTATCGGCTCGTCGTGTTCTTCTCGATCGCCCTCGTCGTCTATCACGCATTTTTCAAGGCGCTGGGCTTGATGTTGTTCTTCGTCGAATTCGGCTGGTTCATCGCGCGCCCGATCGTGCGCGAAATCGCGGCTTGCTGGCATCGTCGCGCCGATCTGCGTTGGCGGCGCGAGACGCGGCGCACCGCTCTCATCGGCGCGCTGCTCGTCGGTTTCTTCGTGCTGCCTTGGCATGGCGGCGTCAGCGCGCCGGCCGTGCTCGGGCCGCTGCGCGCGCAAGGGCTCTATGCACCCGAAGCCGGATACGTGACGGAGCAAGCGCCGATTGCGCGCGATGGGCAACATGTTCATGCGGGCGATGTGCTCGCGGTGCTGGCCTCACCCGATCTCACGCATCGACTGCAAGCGGCGCAGGCCGATGAAGCGCTGCTCAATTGGCAAGTCGAGCAGCAGTCGTTCGACGAGCGCTTGCTCGAACAGGGCGTGGCGCTGCGACGGCGCTGGGACGCCGCGCGCGAAACCGTGGCGGGACTCACCGCGCAGGTCGCGCAATTGACGCTGCGGGCGCCGTTCGACGGCGTCGTGCAAACCGATGACGAACTGGCGCCGGGCACTTGGCTGCCGCGGGGCGAGCATGTTTTCGATGTCGTCGGGCCGACCGGCGTGAAGGGGGAGGCATTCGTCGGCGAAGACGATGCCGCGCGTGTGGCTGCGGGAGATCGCGTCGATTTCGTCGCGTCGTTGCCCGAACTCGGCGCCGTGCGTTGCCGCGTGACGGCCGTTGATCGCGTGAACGTGGCGACACTCGACACGCCTTCGCTGGCGAGCGTCTACGGCGGCCCGCTGCCGGTGCAACAGCAGCCGGGAACGCATCAGCTCGTGCCGCTTGCGGCGACCTATCGCGTGCGGATCGGCGAATGTCCGTCCAATGAGGCTTGGCCGCGCGAGATCGACGGCACGGCGACCATCGGCGGAGCGCGCCAAAGCTTCGCGTGGCGCGCACTGAAGCATCTCGCATCGGTGTTTCAGCGGGAAGGCGGGGCGTAACGCCGCGAGTACCATGACGCCCGGCACGCGGCGCAGCGCGAATCGCCCGTTATGCCGTACTCGGTTTCCCCGTAAACGCCGAGATCGGCTTGTCGACGTGACGCTCCAGCCCGGCTGAAAACGCCTTCATGGCTTCGATCAACGGTGTGAGCGCTTGCCACAGCGCATCGTCGTGCAGCATCTTATACGCGCCCGTAAAGCCGGGCGCCGTGTGCCCTTCGCCGTCGGGATCGGGCTGCCACGCGCCGATGCGCGCTAGCGCGTCGGTCACGGCGAACACCGTTTTATAGAACTGGCTCGGCTCGATGCGCGAAAGCGCCATCAGCACGATCGAAAGATTCTGAATCGCGTTCAACGTGCCGGGCTTGCTGAGCCCTTCGACGAGCACCTGCGTGACGGGCGTCTTCGCAGAAACAAGATCGTTGGCGAATCGCAGCACGCCTTGCGCGTGCAAACTTTGCAGAAGACGTTCGAGCGCCTCGTGCGCGTCGGGCTCGGTCTTCGGCGGCTCCGGTTCGTAATAGATGCGTTCGGCCATCAGAATCTCTCCGGGTGTGGCATGGTCTGCGGCGGCTCGACATAGTCGTCGCGGGCCCATTTCACCGAAGCGTCGATACCGGCGTTCGGCGTACGCGCGTGATTGCGGAAGTTGTTTTGCGGCAGGGGCTGGCCCCCGTTCGGCTTCGGCAAGCATTCCAGCTTGACGGCGAGTTCCTTGTAGGCGGGCGTGTTGACGTCGGGGTCGTGATGCTCGCCCGTCATCTCGTTGACGCCGGGCTTGCCCTGATGGATCGGCAAGTAAAGTGTGTTGCCCCGGACGCGGTCCGTCACGAGCGCGATCATTTCCGCCGAGCCGCGGCGCGAACTCAATCGCACCCATGTGCCGTCGACAATGCCGCGCTCGGCCGCGAGCTCCGGGCTAACTTCCACGAACCAATTGGGCGCCTCGCGCCAGATGCGCGGCCCCCGTCCTGTCTGATTCATGCCTTGGAACTGCTCGAGCATGCGGCCGTTGTCGGCGATCAGATCGTATTCGTCGTCCGCGTCTTCCTGGGGCGATTTCCATTCGAGCGGGTAGAGCACGGCCTTGCCGTCGTCCGTGTGGAAACGCTCGGTGTAGAGCAGCGGCGTATCGGAGCCGCCGGCCTTGACGGGCCAGACGAGCGACTTCCATCCTTCGAGCCGCTCGTAATTCACCCCTTCGAATATTTTGGCGATGCCCGCGACCTCGTCCATGATTTGCGACGGATGCGTGTAACCCCAGTCATGGCCCATGCGGGCGGCGAGGTCGGTCAGGATGCGCCAATCGGGGCGGCTGTCGCCGAGCGGTTTCATCACTTCGTAAAAACGCTGGATGCGCCGCTCGGTATTGACGAACGTGCCGTCTTTTTCCGTGCTCGGGCAACTCGGCAGCACGACGTCGGCGAACTCGGCCGTGCGGCTCAAGAAGATATCCTGCACGACGAAGAAGTCGAGGGCGGTGAAGGCTTTGTGTACGTTTTCGGAATCGGCATCGGAGAACGCGGTCTCCTCGCCGATGACGTACATGGCGCGAATGCGCTTTTGCGCCGCCTCTTCGACCATGAGGAAGTTGTCCTGCCCGATTTTGTCGGAAAGCCGGCTCGGCTCGACGCCCCATGCCTTCGCCCATTTCGCGCGAATGGCGGGATCGGTGACTTTCTCATAGCCGGGGTAGACGTTCTTCAGGCAGCCGAAATCGCTCGCACCCTGCACGTTGTTGTGGCCGCGCATCGGGTAGCCGCCCGTGCCGGGGCGTCCGTAGTTGCCCGTGACCAACAGCAAATTCGAGAGGGCGGTGCTCGTATCGGCGCCGTGACTGTGCTGCGTAATACCCATGGCCCACAGCAGGCAGACGCTTTTCGCTTCGCCGATCATGCGCGCCGCCTGTTCGAGTTCCCCGCGTGCGATGCCTGTCACCTGCTCGGCGAATTCGAGCGTGAACGGTTCGAGCGAACGACGGTATTCGTCGACGCGATTGACGCGCTTCGCGAGAAACTCGGTGTCGGCCAGACCGTGATCGAACATATAGCGGGAGAGGGCACTGGCCCAGACGAGGTCGGTGCTGGCTTTCGGCCGCAAGTAGAGATCCGCGCGCTCGGCCATCTCGTGGCGGCGCGTGTCCACCACGAGCAGTTTTTGCCCGCGTAGTTTGTGAGCGGCTTTGATGCGCGAGGCGATGACGGGATGATTTTCGGCCGTATTGCTGCCGACGATCACGACGAGGTCGGCCTTTTCGATATCGGCGATCGTCCCCGCATCGCCGCCGTAGCCGACGGTGCGAAAGAGGCCCATCGTGGCCGGGTTTTGACAGTAGCGCGATGAATTGTCCGCGCTGTTCGTGCCGATGATGAGGCGCGCGATTTTCTGCGTGAGATAGGCTTCCTCGTTGCTGGCCTTGCTCGAGCCGATGAAGCCGATGCTGTCGGGACCGTGCAGATCGCGGATTTCCAGCAGCCGGCGAGCGACGAGACCGAGGGCTTCGTCCCAACTCGCGGGGCGGAAGCGGCCGTGCTCTCGAATCAGCGGCGTGGTGAGCCGTTTGTCGGAATTGATGAAGTCCCAGGCGAACTTGCCTTTGATGCACGTGGAAATGCCGTTGGCGGGCGCATCGAGGACAGGCTGCACCTTGAGCAGTTGCCGATCGCGCGTCCACATTTCGAACGAACACCCCACGCCGCAATAGGTGCAAACCGTTTTCGTACGTTTGATTTCGGGCTGCCGCCAATGCATGTCCATCACCGACAACGCGGTGACTGGCGGTGCGCCGATCGTGTTCTCCAGCGTTTTCACGAGATCGATCATGGGCCGCTTCATCGATTCGGGCATCGAGGTAAACGGCCCCGCATCGGGTTGCATCGTTTTTTCGAGCAAGGCGTTGCAGGGGCAGACGGTGACGCAATGGCCGCAACTGACACAACTCGATTCGTCCACGCTCTTGCCGCCGTCCCACAGCACGCGCGGGTGCTCCATCGTGAAGTCGATGCTCAGGGTTTCATTGACCTCGACGTTTTGACAAGCCTCCACACACCGGCCGCACAGAATGCATTGATCCGGATCGTAGGTGTAAAAGGGACTGGTCTCGTCTTTGACATAGGGCTTGCGTTGATAGGCGTAGCGCTGAATGGGCGGGTTCATCTGCGCCATCGTGTTGTGCAACGTGCAATCGCCCGTGTTGTGCTCGCACACCGTGCAATACAGTTCGTGCTTCGCCAGCACGCGATCGAGGCCTTCGTGCCGCGCCGCTTTGGCATGGTCGCTTTCGCTGACGATCGCAAGTCCTTGCGCGCTCCGAACCGCGCATCCCCGCACGAGTTCGCCATCGACCTCGACCCAGCAAACGTCGCATGTTTGCAGCGCGCCGAGTGCGCGGTGATAACAGACGTGCGGAAGATGAATACCGTGTTCGGCAAGAAAATCGACGAGCGGCTGACCGGCCTCGCCGGTCAGCGTTTTGCCGTCATACGTCAGCGTGCAAGCGTCGCGGACGGTCATGAGACCTCCTGTCGGCGAGGGTTGATACGGTTCTGTCGGATGTATCGCGTCCCGATCGGAAAACGTCAGCACTCCGAAATAACTTCGAAAGTGGTGGCGCCTCGATCGAATCGACGCAAGTGAACGACCGCAAGCATTGCGCGTTCCCGGTCATCGCCCGGCGAATAGAAACGCACGATGGCTCGCGCGGTGAAAGCGTCTCAGCGCCGGCGCGGAGGACGGGGCACGGTGGATGCTGGGGGCTGTTGTAGATCTTTTGCCCTTCGGAGATTCCCATGTCCAACGACGAGCAGCCGGAACGCAAGGATGAACGCAAGAAGCAATCCGATGCCGGAGTGGAGCGGATGCATATCGAACGGCAGCCGGTGCCGGGACACACCGAAAACATTCCGGTGGACGGCGACATGCGCCAGGCGCCCGCTGCGAGCCCGATCGACGGCCCAGTGGCGGGCCCGGTAGGTGACGCGGCGCCCACGGCCGACCCCGAAACGAAGCCCGGCACACCTCCCGGTACGCAGAGCGAGCGCGATCGGCTACGCGGCGAAAGCTGACTTGGCCACCGCGCGGCCAGTCATCAGCGCACTATCACGGGGCCCAGTTCAACGCGATGTCGGCCACCGTCTCGCGCAGCCACGTATTGGCCGGGTCGAGATGACTGCGGGGATGCCATGCGGCGGACATCGCGAAGCCGCGCGCCTCGAACGGCAATTCGAAAATGTCGAGGGTGTCTCGATGGCGCGTGACGAGTCTCGAGGGCAGCGTGGACACGTAGTCGGTGAGGGCAAGCAGCTGCGGCACGGCGGTGAAGTGCTGCACCGATAGGGCGACACGGCGCGTGCGTCCGAGCCGCTCCAAATGCTCGTCCATGAACCCGAAAAATTGGCCCCCGCTCGTCGACACGAGCACATGATCGAGTGCGCAGTACGTATCGAGATCGAGCGGCCCCGTCCCGCGCGGATGGCCCTTGCGTTGCACGAAGACGAACCGCTCGTCGTAAAGCTTGCGTGCCTTCGCCCATTCGGGAACCATCCGCTCCGAACCGATCAGCAAATCGACCTCGCCACGCTCGAAGCGCTCGACGCTCGTCGACTGCGCGGCCGTGACGAACGCGAGCTGCACGTTGGGGCCCGCCCGCTCGGGCCATGTCCGCATCAACTGAAAACCCAGAACAGCGACAGCCTGATCGCTGCCCGCTATGGAGAAGCGACGCGTATCCGCGCGCGGATCGAACGAGGGCTGCTTGAGTACGACGGCTTCGAGCTGCGCGAGGGCGGCCTTGAGCGGCGCCATCAGCTCGGCGCCCCGCACGGTGCGCGTCATGCCGCGCCCGCTCGGCGCCGGGATCAGCAATGGATCCCCGAACATCTGCCGCAGCCGTCCGAGCTGCGTCGAAACGGCCGGCTGCGTCAAATGCAGCCGCTCGGCCGCACGTGTGACGTTCGCCTCCTCGAGCAGTGCATCGAGCGAAACCAGCAGATTCAGGTCGAGGCCCTTGAGATCAATCATATTGATAGGTCGGATCTTCGCAATTGATTTCAAGAATACGTCCGCCCGGCCTACAGTTCAACCGTCCGATCGCATTCGATCGACCCCACTCGACGGAGAACACGACGATGAAAGCATGGATGCTCGACGAACCTGGTAAGCCACTGGCCCTGCGCGAAGAACCGACGCCCCAGCCCCGCCGCGGGGCGGTTCTGCTGCGCATGGAAGCCGTGCCGCTGCTCAGCTACACGCGCGCTTATCTTGAAGGCAAGCTGCCCTACGCATTTCCGCCCGGACCGTTTTCGCCGGGGACGAACGGCATCGGCCGGATCGAAGCAGTCGGCGAGGGTGTGTTCGGTTTTCGCGTGGGGCAGCGCGTTGCAGTCAATCCCTACTGGCGCGCCGACGAAACGGTGCCGGAGCCCGAGCAGGTGCTGATCGGATTGACCGGCATCAGCGCGGGAAGCGCGCCGCTGCTGGGCGATTTCCGGCATGGGTCGCTGCGCGAGCTAGCCGAGTTTCCTGTCGCAACGGTCCTCGCCCTGGACGGGCTCGAGGACGTGGCCTCTTCGCGGCTTGCGGCGTTGGGCAAATTCTCCGTGCCGTTCGGCGGCTTGCGGCGCGGCCGATTGGCTGCCGGCGAGACGGTGGCGATCAACGGCGCGACGGGCTACTTCGGCTCGGCCGCGGTGCTCGCCGCGCTGGCGCTCGGCGCGGGCCGGGTCGTGGCGCTCGGCCGCCGGGCGTCGTCGCTCGCCAAGCTCGTGGAATTGGGCGGGGGGCGCGTTACGCCCGTCGTGCTGACCGGCGACAGCGCAGCGGACTCGGCCGCGATCCGCGAGGCCGCGGGCGGTGGCGTCGATTTGGCCTTCGACATGGTGGGCCAGGCGACCGATGCGAATGCGACGCTCGCCGCATTGCGCAGCCTGCGGCGCAACGGGCGTCTCGTGCTGATGGGCAGCATGCAGGTGGAGCTGCCGATTCCGTACGGCGAGATGCTGCTCAACAACTGGGAGTTGATCGGCAACTTCATGTACACGCGGGCCGACTATTTGACGCTGGTGGCGCTGGCGGCGTCAGGGCAGTTGGCGCTCGATGCGATCGACGTGGCGACGTTTCCGTTCGCCCAGCTGGAAGCCGCGATCGATCGCGCCGGTGCGGCGCAAGGTTTGCAGTGCACGGTCGTGGCGGCCGAAGGCGAGCGCGCGTGGGGGTGAACGCCGGCGTGTATCGGTCGATTTATTCGGGTTGACCGCGTGCGCGCAGCAGATCGGCCAGGCTGCGCGTCGCGGGTTTGAGCGGGGTGCGGTGTTGCGTCCAGCCCATCTGATGCGAAGGCGCGAAGGCGGCGAACCGCGTCGCGGCCCATCGGAAGACGCGGTAGATGCGCGGATGCGCGAACGCGCCGCGCCAGAACCGCCACACGAGCTGCTCGCGGCGGCTGTAGTTCGCCCCTTGCCCGCGCAGCGCATGCGCAACGGCTTCGTCGGGCGCGCGATTGGCTTCGGTGCGCAGACGAATCAGCAATTGGGGAATCGGGATCCGCACGGGGCAGACTTCGCCGCACGCGCCGCACAGCGACGACGCAGTCGGCAAATCGGCCGTCGCTTCGAGGCCCAGCAAGTGAGGCGAGATGATCTTGCCGATCGGCCCGGGATAGGTCGTGCCGTAAGCGTGACCGCCCACGCGCGTATAGACGGGGCAGTGGTTCATGCACGCGCCGCAACGGATGCACTGCAGCGTCGCGCGCAATTGCTCATCGGCATAGGCTTGCGTGCGGCCATTGTCGAGCAGCACGACGTGCATTTCGCGCGGCCCGTCTTGTTCGCCTTCGCGGCGCGGCCCCGAGATGAGGTTGAAGTAAGTCGTGATCGCTTGGCCCGTGGCCGAGCGCGTGAGCAGGCTCGACAACGGCACGATGTAGTCGAGTTTCGCGACGACCTTCTCGATCCCCATGATGGCGATGTGCACATCGGGTACGGTCGTCGAGAGCCGACCGTTGCCTTCGTTTTCGACGAGCCATAGCGTACCCGTATCGGCCGCCGCGAAATTCACGCCCGACAGACCGATATCGGCATCGACGAACGCGTGCCGCAGCGCGCGTCTGCCCGTTTGAATCAGCGCATCGACGTCCTCGGTGTAGGTCGCATCGGGAATGTTCGCTTCGAACAACTGGGCGATGTCGCGGCGGGTCTTGTGAATCGCCGGCATGACGATGTGCGACGGCTTCTCATGCGCGAGTTGAACGATGAATTCCCCGAGATCGGATTCCGTGCAAGTCACGCCGCGCTCGGCGAGATAATCGTTGAGCTCGATTTCTTCGCTCGCCATCGATTTGCCCTTGATGATGCGCTTCGCGCGGTGCGACTGGGCGATGCGCAGAACGATCTCGTTGGCGTCATCCGGTGTGTCTGCCCAATGCACATGCACGCCCGCCGCAACGAGCTTCGATTCGAGCTGGGCGAGCAACTCGGGCAGGCGCGCAAGCGCGTCGCGCCGAATCGCTTCGCCCAAATCGCGCAGCGCCTCGCGTTCGTCGGCGTCGGGGAACTGCACCGCGCGCTTGCCTTGCAGAAAATCCATCGCGCCGCGAAAATTCTCGCGCAGATCGGGATCGTCGAGCGCCGCGCGCGCACGCGCTTTGAAATCGTTCGGCGCGACGAAGTGAAGCGGTTGCGTGCTCATCGTTGCGCTCCGTGCGAGTGAACTTCATCGGTGACGATGACGACCCACAGCCTGCGCGGGCCGTGCGCGCCGTAGGCGAGCGTTTGCTGGATGTCGGATGTCTTCGACGGGCCCGAGACGAGAACGAGGTTAGTCGGCATGCCGTCGCGCCAACGCTCGACTTGCATGGCCTCGTGCAGATCGCGATGCAAGGTTTCGGCGTAGACCAGCGCGATATGCAGCGGCGGAGCGAGCGACATCGTACGGGGCGAGCCGCGATCGGGGCAGACGATCAGTGTGCCGGTTGCGGCGATGCCGGACCGCGCGACGGTGAAACCCGCCTCGACGGTGTCGAAGAGTTCGGCTTTCCATGTCTCGATCGGCCGTGCGAAGGCGACCGGTTCGACGGCGGCCGGCAACGCGGCTGCGAGCGCGGCGCCTTCCGCGCGGCGCGTATCGAGCAACAAGCGGCGCACACCGGCGTTGGCGATCGAGCGCGCGAGCTGCGCGGGCCATTCGCCGGCGCTCGCTCGAATCACTTCGGCATGCGCGGCCGTCAGCGCCGTTTCGAACGCGTCGACGCGCGCGGCCGGGCTGGCGTCGCCCAGCGCGCGCCATTGGGCGTAGTGGGCATCGATGCGCTTGCCGAGCGTTACGTCGGCCTCCGAAGCCGGCGCGCCGGACGATGCGGGCGTAGGCGAACGCAGTCGCCCGAGGATTCTTTCACGGGCGCCGCTCATGCTTCGATCTCCTCGGATCGAGAATCCCGCATTGCGTCGCCGCCGGTGCGGCGCCACAGAAAACTCGCGAGATGCTCGACGGCGAGCGGCGTCGCGCGGTGCTCGGCGGCATGGCCGATGTTGAGCAGACATCCACAGTCGGCCGATACGAGCCGATCGCAACCCGTGGCGCAGGCCGATGCGACCTTGTCGCTCACCATCGCCCCCGAAATATCGGGATGTTTTAGCGAGAAGGTACCGCCGAAACCGCAGCATTCCGATTCGCGTTCGTGCTCGATGCGGGTGACCCCTGGCAGCGAATCGACGAGCGCGACGCCATGCTCGCGCGTACCCATCTCGCGGCGGGCCGCACACGACGTATGCAAGACGACGCGCTCTTCGCCGAGCGAGGCGGGGGTGGCGCCGCTGAAATCGACGTCGAGCACATGCACGAGAAACTCGGTCAACTCATAGACGCGCGCCGCCAACTGCTTTGCGCGTTGCGCATCGGCGGGATCGTCGACGAACAACTGCGGCCAGTGATGACGCATCATGCCGGCGCATGAACCCGATGGGACGACGATAGGCCAAGGCTCGCGGAACACATCCAATTGCGCGCGGGCCACGGCGCAGGCCTGGCTTGGATTGCCGCTGCTATAGGCGGGCTGGCCGCAACAACTCTGCGCACGCGGAAAATGGACGGTGAGGCCTTCGCGTTCGAGCAGTCGCACGGCGTCGAGTCCCGCTTGAGGGACGAACAGATCGACGAGGCACGTGGCGAATAGATAAACGTCGGTGGGCCGAGCGGTGGGGTACTGTCGTTGCGGCATGTCTGTCTCCATGGCCGTCCGGCTCAGGGGAAACCGAGCGGGCGGCAATGCGTGCATAATTGCCGCAATGTCGCGAGCACACAAATTGGTTGGTCCAATTAGCGCAATCGGTGCAACGGCAAACGTATGAGGGAATGGAGGCGATGAGGGAAAGGGCTCACGCGCGCTCGCGCGTCGAAGCGACGATGCGCCGGTTGGAGACGTCGCTGCTCGACGGCACTTGGGGCGTGGGCGCGCGCTTGCCGGCCGAACGCGTGCTGGCCGAGCAGTACGGCGTCGCGCGCAACACCGTTCGAGAGGCGATTCAGCGGCTGGCCGCGCGCGGGCTACTGACCAGCCGGCGCGGCGCGGGGGTGTTCGTCACCGATCGCTTGCGCACGGGCGTGGCCTCTCCGTGGGGTGAACTCGTCGCCGATCATCCGGCGCTGCGCGACGATATCCTCGAATTTCGTCGCGTGCTGGAGGGCGCGACGGCCTATTTCGCGGCAATGCGCGCGACCAAGGCGGAGGTGAAAGCGATCGAGGCGCTGATGCGTGCGCTCGAAGCCGCGCGCCGCGCCGACGACAAAGCGGCCGAAGCGGCCGCGGATGCGAAGCTGCACGAAGCGATCGCCAAGGCGTCGCACAATACGATGTTTCTCCACCTGCATGCGAGCGTGCTCGGCGTTCTGCGCGAGCACATCACCATCAACGGCACCGGTCTGCGCGAGCAAGGCGACGATGAGTCGATCGTGTTGCTGCAGCAGCATCGCACGCTGTGCGACGCGATCTGTTCGCGCCGCCCCGAAGAAGCCCGCACGGCGATGCAAACCCATATCGACTTCGTGCGCGGCAAAGTTTCGGAGCACGGCTCGGGGCGCTAGCGGAGCGCGGTGCGGCGAAGCGGCATTGGTCCAACCAATTAAGTCGCCTCGCAGCGTCGCAGCCTTGTGCGCTCCCCCGGCGCCATTTCACGGATTCATGAATCGGGCGGCAACCCGAGATGGGGGAACTCGCGCGCGCCGCCGTGATGGACGATCGTTCAGGCCGTCGTCTTGTGCGTGCAGGCAACCGGCGCGACGGCTCTGGGCATATTGGACAAGCGCAATAGCAGCGGAAACGCGATGCATCCGATCGCCGCCACGACCGTGACGAAGGCGGCGAGCGCCGACACGGTGCCCGGCATGGCGGCCACGAGATAGATCGCTAGCGAGCCGGCGATCAGGTGCATGGCGCCCATTAAACCGGATGCCGCTCCCGCGTTGTCGGGAAAGCTCGTTACGCCGCCCGCGAACGAGAGCGGCACGAGAAAGCCATTGGCGAGGGTGACGACGGAGATGGCGAGAATCATCGGCACGGGCGAATGCGCGCCCATCCAGCCGGCGACGAGCAAGCATGCCGCACCCGCCGCGAGAATGGCATAGCCCACGCCGAGCAGCCGATCAAGGCCGCGCGTCTTGGCGAAATGGCGCGAGGTCAGATTGCCGAAGATATATGTGACCGACAGGCTCATATAGCAGTAGCTGATGGCCTTCGTCGACAAACCCATGTTGACGAGAATCACCGGCGAGGCCGCGAGATAGCCGAGATAGGCGGCGTACCCCACGCACAGATTCAGCGCATACGACCAGAAACGCGGTTGCGCGAGCAGCATCGGGTAGCTGCGGAAGGTGTGCGCAAGACTGCCGGCGCCCGTTTCGCGCTTCGACTTGGGCGCTGTCTCCGGAATGTAGAGCGCCAGCAACACGACGGAAACCACGCCGAGCGCCGCCGTGAACAAGAAGGGCGCGCGCCACGAGACGTAGGTCGTGATGTAGCCGCCGACGAGCGGAGAAAGCGCTGGAGACGCGCCGACGATCGGCATGATCGTCGTGAACGTGCGGGCGGCGGTCTTGGCGTCGAAGATGTCGCTGACGATCGCGCGGCCGATGACCATGCCGGCTCCGGCGCCGAGCGCTTGGAAAACGCGGGCGAGCCCGAACGCCGTGACGGTCGGCGCGACCGAACAGCCGATCGACGCGACCGTGTAGAGCAGCATGCCGCCGATGACGAGACGCCGCCGGCCGTAGGCATCGGAAAGCGGGCCATAGAGCGCTTGCGCGAGCGCGAGCCCGATCACATAGATGCTGAACGTATGCTGCAGCGCCGAGATCGGCGTGCCGAAGGCTTGGGCCGCGAGCGGCATGCCCGGGAGGTTGATGTCCGAGGCGAGCAAGCCGCTCGCGCTGAGCAACACGAGGGTGACGAGCAAGACGCCGTGGGGCACGGCAAAGCGTGGCTGGGTCATGGCGAGGTTCCTTCCTTCGATGGCGCGTGTTCCGGTCGTAGGCCTCTGCGCAGCTTGCACTGGATGGCGGACGATCATCGCGGGTTCGGACCGGATGCAACGATGCGATGGCGGAAGCTTAAAGGCTGGATATAATGCAGTCCAAGACTTAATAAGTCACAGTTGATGCGAAAAAGGACTTAATCATGGAACTGCAGCAGCTGCGTTACTTCGTCGCCGTGGCCGAGACGGAGAATGTCGCGCGCGCGGCCGAGCGGCTTCATATTTCTCAGTCGCCGCTATCGCGGCAGATTCGTCAGCTGGAAGACCATATTGGGTTGCAGCTGTTCGAGCGCATCAAGCAACGCGTGCGCTTGACCCCCGCGGGGCGGGAGTTTCTGCACGAAGCGCGCGATCTGCTGCTGCAGGCCGAGCGCGTGGAGGAGCGGGCGCGGCAAGTGGGCAAGGGCGAGGCGTGTTCGCTCTCGATCGGCTATTGCGAGGGGGTCATTCACAACGGTCGGCTGCCTGCGGCGCTGCGCCGCTTTCGGTCGGCGCATCCGCGCGTCAGCCTGAAGTTGGCTGCGATGCGTTCGGGCGAGCAGATCGATGCGCTCGAGCGGTCAGTGATCGACATCGCGTTCGTCTACAACTTGCCGAAACCGACTGAAACGTTGACGAGTCGCTTGCTGGCGAGCGAACCGTTCGTCATCGCCATGGCGGACGACCATCCGCTTGCGGGGAAGGCGGCGATTTCCCCGAGCGATCTCGATGGTATGCCGTGGATCGCGTTGCCCAAGGCGATCAACCCGGCGGCGCGCGAGCGCTTCCTGTCAGCGTGCGCATCGTGCGGTTTCACGCCCGATATCCAATTCGAGGTCGCTCAGGTATCGACGACGCTTGGGCTCGTCAGCGCCCGGCTCGGCGTGGCCATCATGCAGGCGAGCATGCAGCGCATGAGCCCGCCGGGTGTCGTGTTCAAACCGATGGACTGGCTGCCGCTCGTCGTCGACATCCATTTGCTCTGGCGCGCCCGCGCGCAAACGGCCGGAGTGCGGCATTTCATGCGGGCGTTGGAGGAGACGTCGGAGGAGGGTGTCGCGGCCGCTGCTTGAAGCTCGAACAAGTCAACTTGACCGTCGCGCAGATGGACGAAGTGACGCAGCAAAACGCCGCGCTCGTCGAACAGGCCGCGGCCGCTTCGGCTTCATTGCAAGAGCAGGGGCGGAAACTCAGTGACGTCGTGGCGTTTTTTCGGTTGGAGGGGAAAGCGCAATTGTCTTCTTCGGCGCGCCCTCGGTTGAGCGCTTGAATGTCGCCGCGCGCCGAGGCTTTCCAGCTATGGGCTACCTCCGCACCTTCCCCAACTTCATTTAATCAACTGCATCCCTGCCACCTTCGAGGCCGTCACGTCAAAAGTCGCCGTGTACTCGCATTCGGCGGCATGTCCCGAACGCTCGATCAGGCAGTCTGCGAAATCCGACTTCGCAGACGC
>NZ_JBQCHR010000159.1:0-17014 GCF_051954495.1 Trinickia sp. | reverse complement strand
ACGAGCGATTGGCCGCATCTCGTCGAGGAACTGCTCGCCGACATCGGTCGCCGCTACGAGCAGCCGGTCTGGCTCGTCGGTCATTCGCTCGGCGGATATCTGTCGCTGATGGCCGCGCTCAAGCACCCGCATTGGGTGCGCGGCGTGGTGATGCTCGATTCGCCCGTGGTGGCGGGCTGGCGCGCGAGCGTCCTGCGCTTCACGCAATGGACGGGGCTCGACGAACGGCTGTCGCCCGCCGCGGCCACGCGCAAGCGCCGCACGCAGTGGGCCAGCCGAGACGAAGCCTGGCGGCACTTCCACGCGAAGAGCGCGTTCGCCCGGTGGGACGAACGCGTGTTGTCCGACTACATCGAGTTCGGCATTCCGGCGGAATCGCCCGGCGGGGTGCGCACGCTAGCCTTCGACCGAGACATCGAATATCGGATCTACCGAACGCTGCCACGCACGCTCGGCGCGCGGCTCGCGCACGGCGCGCCGGTGCCCGTGGGCTTTATCGCCGGCACGCAATCGAAGGAGATCCGGCAAGTGGGGCTCGACGCGACTTCGCGCGCGGCGCGCGGACGCATCGAATGGATGGAGGGCAGCCATCTTTTCCCGATGGAGCGCCCGATCGAGACGGCACGGGCGCTGCTCGGAATGCTGCGCAGACTGCGCGAGGGGAGATAGCGGGCATGCCCGCCCAACGTTGGGGCTTCGCGCGGGCCTAAGGTATAATCCGTTTTTCCCGCGAGCATCCAGCGATGACTAAATATGTTTTCGTCACCGGCGGCGTAGTGTCGTCCCTCGGCAAGGGCATTGCCGCCGCTTCTCTCGCCGCGATCCTCGAATCGCGCGGTCTCAAAGTCACCCTCCTCAAGCTCGATCCCTACATCAACGTCGACCCCGGCACGATGAGCCCGTTTCAGCACGGCGAAGTGTTCGTGACCGAAGACGGCGCTGAAACGGATCTGGACCTCGGCCACTACGAGCGCTTCATCAGCACGAAGATGCGCAAGGCCAACAACTTCACGACAGGTCAGATCTACGAATCGGTGATCCGCAAGGAGCGCCGGGGCGACTACCTCGGCAAGACCGTGCAGGTGATTCCCCACATCACGAACGAGATCCAAGCGTTCGTGGAGCGCGGCGCGGCCTCGGCCACCTGCGGCGAACCCGATGTGGCGATCGTCGAAATCGGCGGCACGGTGGGCGATATCGAATCGCTGCCGTTCCTCGAAGCAGCGCGGCAAATGAGCCTGCGCCTCGGCCGCAACAGCGCCTGCTTCGTCCACCTCACGCTCGTGCCGTTCATCGCGACGGCCGGCGAACTGAAGACGAAGCCCACGCAGCACAGCGTGCAGAAGTTGCGCGAGATCGGCATTTCGCCGCACGTGCTGCTGTGCCGCGCCGATCGCCGCATTCCCGACGACGAGTGCGCGAAGATTTCGATGTTCTCGAACGTGCCCGAAGACGCCGTGATTTCGGTGTGGGACGTCGACAGCATCTACAAGATTCCGCAAATGCTGCACGATCAAGGGCTCGACAGCATCATCTGCGAAGAGCTCAAGCTGCAGGCAAAGCCGGCCGATTTGTCGATGTGGTCCGAGATCGTCGGCAAGCTCGAACATCCGAAGCACGAAGTCACGATCGGCATGGTCGGCAAGTACGTCGATCTGACGGAGTCGTACAAGTCGCTGATCGAAGCGCTGCGCCACGCATCGGTGCATACGTCGACGAAGGTCAACATCGAGTACATCGATTCGGAACAGATCGAAGCCGAAGGCGTCGAAAGCCTCAAGCATCTCGACGCCGTGCTCGTGCCGGGCGGCTTCGGCCGTCGCGGCACCGAGGGCAAAATCGCGGCGATCCGCTATGCGCGCGAGGCGAAGGTGCCGTATTTGGGCATCTGCCTCGGCATGCAGCTGGCCGTGATCGAATTCGCGCGCGACGTCGTCGGCTTGGAAGGGGCGAACAGCACCGAGTTCGACGTGAATACGGCGCACCGCGTCGTCGCGTTGATTACGGAGTGGTACGACCGCGAAGGCCGCGTCGAAAAGCGGACGGAAGAATCGGATCTCGGCGGTACGATGCGTCTGGGCTCGCAGCGTTGCCCGATCAAGGCCGGCACGTTGGCCGAACAGATTTACGGCAAGGACGTGAACGAGCGGCATCGCCACCGTTATGAAGTCAATAACCGCTACGTGCCGCAATTGGAAGGCGGTGGCCTTATCATCAGCGCGCGCACGCCGAGCGAAGATCTGCCGGAAATGATGGAGCTGCCGCGCAGCCTGCATCCGTGGTTCGTCGGCGTGCAGTTCCACCCTGAATTCACGTCGACGCCGCGCGACGGGCATCCGCTGTTCAAGTCGTTCGTCGAAGCGGCGCTCGCCTGTCACGAAGCGCGCAAGGAGAAGGCATGAAGCTGTGCGACTTCGAAGTCGGTCTCGATAAGCCGTTTTTTCTTATCGCGGGCACTTGCGTCGTCGAATCCGAGCAGATGACGATCGATACGGCCGGTCAGCTGAAGGAAATTTGCGCGAAGCTCGGTATTCCGTTCATCTACAAATCCTCGTACGACAAAGCCAATCGCAGTTCGGGCAAGTCGTTTCGCGGGCCTGGCATGGAAGAGGGTCTGCGCATTCTGTCCGAGGTGAAGCGTCAACTGGGCCTGCCCGTGCTGACGGACGTGCATGACGTCGAGCAAATCGCACAGGCCGCGGCTGTCGTCGACGTCCTGCAAACGCCGGCTTTCCTGTGCCGGCAGACCGATTTCATTCATGCCTGCGCGCGCTCGGGCAAGCCCGTGAACATCAAGAAGGGGCAGTTCCTCGCGCCGCACGATATGAAGAACGTGATCGACAAGGCGCGCGAGGCGGCTCGCGAAGCGGGTCTGTCGGAAGATCGCTTTCTCGCCTGCGAGCGCGGCGTCTCGTTCGGCTACAACAACCTCGTCTCCGACATGCGTTCGCTCGCCATCATGCGCGAAACGGGCGCGCCGGTCGTATTCGACGCCACGCACTCGGTGCAATTGCCGGGCGGGCAAGGTGCGAGTTCGGGCGGGCAACGCGAATTCGTCCCCGTGCTGTCGCGCGCGGCCGTCGCTGTCGGCGTGGCCGGTCTGTTCATGGAGACGCACCCCAATCCGCCGTGCGCGCTGTCCGACGGCCCCAACGCCGTTCCGCTCGCGCGGATGGGCGAGCTGCTGGAGACGCTGGTCGCGCTGGATTCCGTCGTGAAGCGCACACCGTTGATCGAGCGCGATTTCAACTGATCGCACCCGTCACGAAAGAAGAAAGAGAATTCATCGTCATTTAAGAGGAAATCATGAGTGCAATCGTAGATATCATCGGCCGTGAGATTTTGGATTCCCGAGGCAACCCGACCGTCGAATGCGATGTGCTGCTCGAATCGGGCACGATGGGCCGCGCGGCGGTGCCTTCGGGCGCGTCGACGGGCTCGCGCGAAGCCATCGAGCTGCGCGACGGCGAGGCCGGCCGCTACAACGGCAAGGGCGTGCTGAAAGCGGTCGAGCATATCAACACCGAGATTTCCGAAGCCATCATGGGCCTCGACGCATCGGAGCAGGCGTTCCTCGACAAGACGCTGCTCGAGCTCGACGGCACCGACAACAAGTCGCGCCTAGGCGCGAACGCGATGCTGGCCGTGTCGATGGCCGTCGCGAAGGCCGCCGCTGAAGAGGCCGGCCTGCCGCTGTACCGCTATTTCGGCGGTTCGGGTGCGATGCAACTGCCGGTTCCGATGATGAACATCGTCAACGGCGGTGCGCACGCGAACAACAGCCTCGACATCCAAGAATTCATGATCGTGCCGGTCAGCCAGCCGACGTTCCGCGAAGCGCTGCGTTGCGGCGCGGAAGTGTTCCACGCGCTCAAGAAGATCTTGTCCGACCGTGGCATGAGCACGGCCGTGGGCGATGAAGGCGGTTTCGCGCCGAACTTCGGCAGCAACGCCGAATGCCTCTCGGCGATCCTGCAGGCGATCGAAAAGGCCGGTTATCGCGCGGGCGAAGACGTCCTGCTCGCGCTCGACTGCGCGGCCAGCGAGTTCTATCACGACGGCAAGTACCAACTCGCGGGCGAAGGGCTGCAACTGTCGTCGGCCGAGTTTACCGACTACCTGGCCACGCTTGCCGACAAGTTCCCGATCGTTTCGATCGAAGACGGCATGCATGAAAGCGACTGGGACGGTTGGAAGCTCTTGACCGACAAGCTCGGCAAGAAAATCCAGCTCGTGGGCGACGACCTGTTCGTCACGAACACGCGCATCTTGAAGGAAGGCATCGACAAGGGCATCGCCAATTCGATCCTCATCAAGATCAACCAGATCGGCACGCTGACCGAAACCTTCGCGGCGATCGAAATGGCCAAGCGCGCCGGCTACACGGCCGTGATTTCGCATCGCTCGGGCGAGACGGAAGATTCGACGATTTCCGACATCGCCGTCGGTCTGAACGCCGGCCAAATCAAGACGGGTTCGCTTTCGCGCAGCGACCGTATCTCAAAGTACAACCAACTGCTGCGCATCGAGGAAGACCTCGGCGACATCGCCAGCTACCCGGGCAAGTCGACGTTCTACAATCTGCGTTGACGCGATCCTTTGTCATCCTCGATCGTTTTGCATGCCGCCCCGTGTCATACACGGGGCGGTTTTGAATCTGCGGCCTTTTGAATGCGCCTCGTCACTGTCGTCCTCGTCGTCCTGCTCGCGCTGATTCAGTATCCGCTTTGGTGGGGCCATGGCGGGTGGCTGCGGGTGCACGAACTGCGCGGCGCATTGGCCGCTCAGCAGCAAAAGAACAGCGACGAAAAACTGCGCAACGAGCGGATCGAGGGCGAAGTGCAGGATCTGCAAAACGGGACATCCGCCGTCGAGGAGCGCGCGCGCTACGAGATGGGGATGGTCAAGGACGGCGAGGTGTTCGTGCAGTTCGTCTCGCCGAATGCGACCGCGAGTTCGAGCGCCGCGCTCGCGCCGAGCAATACGTCGACGCGCGGCGAGGTTTCCGCGGCGCCGGTCAGCGTCGTGCCGAACCCGGTTTCACGCGAGAAGCCCCAAAAGCGTAAGAAACAGGCGGCTGAAAAAGGCAAACATGCCGCGGCCCAAAAGAAGCCTTAACCTGCGAGCCTAGGGCCGCTCGAGCGAGCAGCCGCTCGTGCCGAGCCCAAGCGCGTCACCACCACCAGCCCGGATAGTAGCCCGGGCTCGCGTATCCCACCCCCCAGCCGCTGTTCCATCCGCCGTAGTAGCCGCCGAACGTCACGGGCGCCGGGTAGTAGTACGGCGTGTAGTACTGCGCGTAGTAGCGGGCCCATGCGTTGGCGGAGACCGCTTCGTTTTGCTCGCGCAGCACTTGCTTGTCGATGTCGTCGTAGCGCTTTTTCTCGGCGTCGGTAAGCGGATGCGCGCTCTCGGCCGCGCCCGGCTGACCCGGCGCAAGCCGGCTCAAGATCGGGCCGGGCGGCGGCTCCACGACACAGCCCGACAGCACGGCGAGCGCTGCCGCGCCAATGGCCGCGCCCGCTGCGCGCCGGGTCAGGACCGCGAACGATGAAAGCGAAAGGGACGGTGCGTTCAAGGTTGGACTCCGGGTTGCGACGACGATCCGAAAAAGCGCGCGAAGCGGGCGGCCGACTCAGTGACGCTGCACGTGCGCCGGTGCGACGCCCGCCGCGACTTCGCTCGCAGCGAACAGCTGAACGATATCGACGGGATCGAATTCGTAGCGCTGATTGCAGTACTCGCAGTGAATTTCCACCTGGCCTCGCTCCTCGATAACGCTGTCGACTTCCTCGCGCCCGAGCATTTTCAGCATGGAGCCCACGCGTTCGCGCGAGCACGAGCATTCGAAGCGCGTGAGCATGGGGGCGAAATGCTGCACGTTTTCCTGCCAGAACAGGCGTCTGAACAGCGTTTGCGGTTCTTCCTTGAGCAGTTCGTCTTGCGAGAGCGTACTGCCCAGCACGCAGACGCGCTCCCACGTATCGGCGTCATGCTCGCCCGCGTGCGGGACGATGCCGCCGTCGCCGGGCAGCTTTTGCAGCAGCATGCCGACCGCGCGCTCGGTGTTCGCGGCGAGCCACAAACGCGTATCGAGCTGCTCGGAGTGATGCATGTAATGCTCGAGCACCTGCGCGATCGACTGCAGCGGGCCTTCCAGACCATTGAGCGGCACGATGCCTTGATACGGCTGCTGACCCGGCACCTTGTCTTGCGGATCGAGCGTGATCACGCAGCGGCCGTGCCCGCTCGCGTTGAGCAGCTCGGGAAACGAGAGGCGCTCGCCCAGCGTTTCGTCGAACTCGCTCGATATCTTGGCCGTCGCGCGCATCGACAGCGACGAGCTGCATTGCACGACGAGCATCTTGATCGGCCCGTCGCCGAAAATCTGCATGATCATCGTGCCGTCGAATTTCAGGTTTGCCGACAACAGGGCGCAGGCGGCCATCATTTCGCCGAGGATGTCTCGCACTGCCACGGGATATTGCCGGCGCGCGAGCACTTCCTGCCACGTGTTGCGCAGCGAAACGATCTCTCCGCGCACCGGTGCGGCGGCGAACATGAATTTTTGCAACTGGTCGTCCACGACTCTTCCTTCGATCATTGATGCCACCGGCCGGGCGGCCGGTGAAGCGGCGGGCTCTATCAGCCGATCCGCACGAGCTGCGCCTTGAATAGGTCGCGCCTTTCCACATACGACTCGGCGGCCTGTTCGAGGCCCGCGACTTCTTCGTCCGTCAGCTCGCGCACGGCGCGCGCCGGCGCCCCCAAAATGAGCGACCGGTCGGGAAACGTCTTGTTTTCCGTCACGACGCTGCCGGCGCCAACCAGACAATTGCGGCCGATGACCGCCCCATTCAAGACCACCGCCTGAATTCCCACGAGCGAACCGTCCCCGATCGTGCAGCCGTGCAGCATCGCTTGGTGTCCGACGGTGACATGGCGCCCGATCGTGAGCGGGCTGCCCATATCGGTATGAAGCACCGCGCCTTCCTGAACGTTGCTGCCGGGCCCGACCGTGATCGGTTCGTTGTCGCCGCGCAGGGCCGCGCCGAACCACACGCTCGCGTTTTCTTCGAGCATGACTTTGCCGACGATCGTGGCGGTATCGGCCACGAAGACGGTTTCGTGTATCGTCGGGGCGTGTTCTCCCAGCTTGTAAATCGGCACAATGTCTCCTTTGGACGGGCGGGGCGGGACCGGTACAATGCCGCCGCATCGGGACGCCGCCACGCGCGTGATGTCGAATCGCCTATTGTAAACGGTCCAGCCGGCCGCCGTGATGGGGCGCGGTGCGGCCGCGCGCTCCCGTCCCACGCCGCGCCCTGCGCTTCGCACTTCCATCGATGAACGAGCCTCGATCCGCCCCGATTTCCACGAACGCGCCCGCCGCCGACCTGCGCCGTTCGGCGCTGGCGATTTTGCGCGAGACCGAACCGGCCGCGAAAGCCGCCGCAACGCGCGACTTGCGCGAACGCCATGCAGCGGGAGACGCGGCATGCCTTGCCGACGAGGTCATCGCCGAGCCGCCTGGCCTGCCCGGACGCCCGGCCCGGCCCGAACTCGTCGAGCCGCGGCTGCTGCGCCATCGCGGCATGCAGACGGAAGCGGGACGCGCTGTTTTGCTGCACGCATTGGCCCATATCGAATTCAACGCGATCAACCTCGCGCTCGACGCCGTTTGGCGCTTTCCGGGCATGCCGCCGGCCTACTACGGCGACTGGCTGCGCGTCACCGCCGAGGAAGCGCACCATTTCGGGCTGCTGCAGGCGCGGTTGGCGCAGTTTGGCCACGCTTACGGCGATTTCCCCGCGCACGACGGCCTGTGGGACATGTGCGCCCGCACGCGCGACGATGTCCTGGCGCGGATGGCGCTCGTGCCGCGCACGCTGGAGGCGCGCGGCCTCGACGCATCGCCGCCGATCCGTGCGCGTCTCGTGCAGGCGGGCGACGCGGCGTCTGCCGCCATCCTCGATGTGATCTTGCGCGACGAAATCGGGCACGTGCGGATCGGCAACCGCTGGTTTCGCCACCTCTGCGAGGCACGCGCGCTCGAACCCCATGAAACGTACCTACGGCTCGCTCGGCAATATCGCGCGCCGAAGCTGCGCGGACCGTTCAATTTCGAGGCCCGGCGCGATGCCGGATTCGACGAAGACGAACTGGCGGCGCTAACGGCGGGCGCGTCCGACTCTGGTCCGGAAATCGACGAAGCCGCCGGTCGATAGCAGGCGCATGCACCGGGCTTCCGTCTCGAGGGCCGCATCTACCCGCGCATGCCCGCGAATCCGGCCAAACGAGCGAGACATCGATATAATCGAACGACCATTCGTTTTCACGGCGGCGGTTGCCGACATCTTTGTTATGAACAATCCACAATCCGATTTCTTGACCGTGCGAGGCGTGAAGCTCCATGTCCGGCGATGGGGCAGTCCCGACGCGCCGGCGCTGTTCATGCTGCACGGCTGGATGGACGTCTCGGCCTCGTTTCAATTCGTCGTGGATGCGCTCGGCGGCGATTGGCAGGTGATCGCGCCCGACGCTCGCGGCTTCGGATTGTCGGATTGGCCTGTCGCGGAGCGCGGGGGCGGGCATTACTGGTTTCACGACTATCTGGCCGACCTCGAAGCGCTGCTCGATCACTATGCGCCCGAGGGGCAGGTCAATCTCGTCGGCCACAGCATGGGGGCGAACGTGGCGTGCCTTTACGCCGGCGCACGGCCGCAGCGCGTGCGGCGCGTGGTCGATCTCGAAGGGTTCGGGCTTGCGCCGGCGCGGGCGAGCGAATCTCCGCGCCGGCTCGCGGCGTGGCTCGACGACATGCGCGAGCCCGCGAGGCTCAAGACGTACGAGACGCAGGACGACGTCGCCGCGCGCCTCGTCAAGACCAATCCGCGTCTCGCGCCCGAGCGCGCACGCTTCCTCGCGCAGCATTGGGCGAAGCGCGGCGACGACGGCCGCTACATGCTGCTGGCCGATCCGGCGCACAAGCATCACGGGCCGCTGCTTTATCGGCTCGACGAAGTCATGGCGGTGTGGTCGCGGGTGAGTGCGAAGGTGTTGCACGTGGAGGCGGTCGGCTCGCCTACGCTGTCGATGCTGGCCGGCGATATTCCCCTCGACGAATACAAAGCGCGGTTCCAAGCGTTTCCGGACTGGCGCGAAAAGCTCATCGAAGACGCCGGGCATATGGTCCATCACGATCAGCCCGAGCAAGTCGCCGCGCTGATCGAGGCGTTTTGCGCGTGAGTTCGTGAGGTTGGTGCGCGGCCGGCGCGTCGGTCGCACAGTCACCGGCGGCGGCCCTTCGCCGTTAGGCCGATCCCGCTCAGGTCGGGCGTTGCGGGTAAAATACGAAGAACACTCCAACCTGACAGCATGAACGCCGATCTCCATTGTCATTCGACCGTTTCCGACGGGCAGCTCGCACCGCGGGAAGTCGCACGCCGCGCGCATGCGGGCGGCGTCACGCTATGGGCGCTGACCGACCATGACGAGGTGGCGGGGCAAGCGCAAGCGCGCAGCGAAGCGCAGGCGCTCGGCATGCGCTATGTGAACGGCGTGGAGATTTCGGTCACGTGGGCGTCCCGTACGGTGCATATCGTCGGTCTCGGCATCGATCCGTCGAATCCGGCGCTGGTCGCGGGCCTTTTTTCGACCCGCGACGGCCGAGCAGCGCGTGCCCGGGCGATGAGCGACGCGCTCGCCGAACTCGGCATCGAGGGCGCCTACGAGGGGGCGCTCGCGTTCGTGTCGAACCCCGATCTGATTTCGCGCACGCACTTTGCACGCTTTCTCGTCGAGAAAGGTTTCGCCGCATCGACGGCCGATGTCTTCGAGCGCTATCTCGGAGAAGGCAAGCCAGGCTTCGTGCCGCACCGATGGGCGTCGCTCGAGCACGCGGTTGCCTGGATTCGCGAGGCGGGCGGCGTCGCCGTCGTCGCGCACCCGGGCCGCTACAAGTACACGCCGCTCGAATTCGATACCTTGTTCGGCCAATTCCTCGATTTGGGGGGGAAGGCGATCGAAGTGGTGACGGGCAGCCACACGCCCGATCAGTTTCGCGAATATGCCGAGGTGGCGCGCCGCTTCGGGTTCGAGGCGTCGCGCGGCTCGGATTTCCATGCGCCGGGCGAGGGCCGCACGGAACTGGGCAAGCTACCGCCGCTGCCGTCCGATCTCACGCCGGTTTGGGAGCGCTGGCTGTAGATTACTGCTGCCGCCGCGCGCGCCGGCGCACCCGCGCGTGCGCCGTGCCGTATCGCCGTCTCCTCCGGCTCACCGATCTCTCTCATGTCCCAATTCTTCAGGATTCACCCCGACAATCCGCAGCCGCGCCTCATCGCGCAGGCCATCCAGATCGTGAAGGACGGCGGCGTGATCGCGTTGCCGACCGATTCGAGCTACGCGCTTGCATGCCGGCTCGACGACAAAGACGCCGTCACGCGGTTGCGTCGCATTCGCGGCCTCGACGAGCGGCAAAATTTGTCGTTGCTCGTGCGCGATTTGTCGGAGCTGGCGACGTTCGCCATGGTCGACAATCGTCAGTTTCGGCTCATCAAGTCGGTGACCCCGGGCCCGTACGTTTTCATCCTGTTGGCCACCAAGGAAGTGCCGCGGCGCTTGTCCCATCCGTCACGCAAGACGATCGGCCTGCGTGTGCCCGACCATGCGATCACGCTCGCGTTGCTGGAAGCGCTCGGCGAGCCGCTGATCGCGACGACGCTGATCTTGCCCCCCGATGAGGAACCGCTGAACGACCCGGAGGAAATCCGTACGCGTCTCGAAAAGCAGCTCGATCTCGTCATCGACGGCGGCGCGTGTCCACGCGAGCCGTCGACCGTCGTCGACCTGACCGGCAACGACCCCGTGCTCGTGCGGGCGGGGCGCGGATCGCTCGAACCGTTCGGGCTCGCCATATCATAAGCGAGCGGGGCGCAAGGCGTGCCCGGCCGCTTGTTACAATACTTCCATGAATTCCTCCTTGATCCAGACGATCGTCGTCTACGCGCTCCCAGTGATCTTCGCGATCACGCTGCATGAGGCGGCGCACGGTTACGTCGCTCGCCTGCTGGGCGACAACACGGCCTACCTAATGGGCCGCGTGTCGTTCAATCCCATGCGCCACATCGATCCGCTCGGCACGATCGCCATTCCGCTGCTGCTCTACTTCGCGACGGGCGGCGCGTTCATGTTCGGCTACGCCAAGCCCGTGCCCGTGGCATTCAGCAATTTGCGCAATCTGCGCTGGGGCACGTTCTGGGTGGCTTTGGCCGGCCCGCTGTGCAACTTCATCCAGGCCCTGATCTGGGGCGTGTTCGGCGTCGCGCTCGCCGCCATGGGCGTCGACGAACCGTTCTTCACGCGAATGGCCGCGGCGGGCGTCGGCGTCAATCTCGTGCTCGGTGTGCTCAATCTGTTTCCGCTTCCGCCGCTCGACGGCGGACGCGTGTTGACGGCGCTGTTGCCGCCGCGGCAAGCGCTTTCGCTTTCGCGGTTCGAACCGTACGGTTTCTTCATCGTCATGGCCCTCGTCATGACGGGTATCTTGACGAAGCTGTGGCTGCGCCCGCTGGTATCGATCGGCTACGATGCCGTGACGGCCATCCTGACTCCTCTTGCATCGCTTCTCAACTGACTGACACCATGTTTCCAGACCGCATCTTCTCCGGCATGCGCCCGACCGGGTCGCTCCACCTCGGCCACTATCACGGCGTGCTCAAGAACTGGGTCCGGCTCCAGTCGGAATACCCGTGCTTCTTTTGCGTCGTCGATTGGCACGCGCTGACGACGCACTACGAGACGCCGGAAGTCATCGAAAAGAACGTCTGGGAAGTGCTGATCGATTGGCTCGCGTCCGGCATCGATCCGGCTCAGGCCACGCTGTTCATTCAGAGCCGCGTGCCCGAGCATGCGGAACTGTCGCTCTTGCTCGGCATGAGCGCGCCGCTCGGCTGGCTCGAGCGCGTGCCGACCTACAAAGAGCAAATGGAGAAGCTCAAGGACAAGGATTTGTCGACGTACGGCTTTCTCGGCTACCCCGTGTTGATGGCGGCGGACATTTTGCTGTATCGCGCCTCGCTCGTGCCCGTCGGCGAGGATCAGGTGCCGCACGTCGAAATGACGCGCGAGATCGCGCGCCGCTTCAACCATTTGTACGGTCGGGAGCCCGGTTTCGAGGAGAAGGCGCTCGAAGCGGCGAAGAAGCTCGGCGGCAAGCGCTCGAAGCTCTATCACGAACTGCGCAACGCGTACCAGCAAGAAGGCGACGATGAAGCGCTCGAGCAAGCGCGCGCGATGCTGCAGGAGTCGCAAAGCCTGTCCATGAGCGATCGCGAACGCCTTTTCGGCTATCTCGAGGGTTCGCGCAAGATCATTCTCGTCGAGCCGCAGGTGATGTTGACCAAGGCCTCGCGCATGCCGGGCCTGGACGGCCAGAAGATGTCCAAGTCGTACGGCAATACGATCGGCTTGCGCGAAGACGCCGAGACCATCACGAAGAAGGTTCGCACGATGCCGACCGATCCGGCGCGCGTGCGCCGCACGGATCCGGGCGATCCCGACAAGTGCCCGGTCTGGCAACTGCACCAGGTCTACTCCGATCAAACGACGCACGAGTGGGTTCAAAAGGGCTGCCGCTCGGCCGGAATCGGCTGTCTCGAGTGCAAGCAGCCCGTCATCGAAGGCATTTTGCGCGAGCAGCAGCCCATGCTCGAGCGCGCGCAAAAGTACATGGACGATCCGACGCTGCTGCGTGCGATCGTCGCGGACGGCTGCGACAAAGCGCGCAAGTTCGCGACCGAAACCATGCGCGACGTGCGCGAGGCCATGGGGTTGTCGTACTCGTGACCTTTCCGCGCGGCCAACACATCGGCAAGGACGCGCCGCGATGACCGGGGCGCAAGGGCGCGTCTCTCCTGATTGCGCGGGCGGCGGCGAGCCGTCGCCGTGGGTGGCGCGCTGGTCGCACCTCGTCGCGCCGGGCGGCGAAGTGCTCGACATCGCGGCGGGCAGCGGGCGCCATTCGCGGTGGTTCGCGGTGCGGGGCCATCCTGTCGTCGCGATCGACCGGGCGGAGTCGGCGCTCGCCGCGCTGTCCGGCATCGGCGGCGTGCAAACGGTATCGGCCGATCTCGAAGACGGCAGCCCTTGGCCGCTGCCCGAGGCTCGACGCTTCGCCGCCGTCGTCGTGACGAACTATCTGCATCGGCCGCTGCTGCCTCGGCTGCCGCGGCTGTTGGCGCCCGGCGGCGTCCTGCTTTACGAGACCTTCGCGCGGGGCAATGAGACGATCGGCAAGCCGTCGAATCCGGCGTTTTTGCTCACGCCCGGCGAACTGCTGTCGGCGGTGAACGGCCTTCTGACGGTCGTGGCCTATGAGCACGGCTACGCGACGAGCCCGCGGCCCGCTTTCGTCCAACGGATATGTGCGGTCATGCCCGCGCAGCCGGCTGACGCGGGGGCGAAAATAGGGGCCGCCGCGCCGCGTTACGATTTGACCGGCTAATCCGCTACAATCGCGCTTTCACGTTTGAATTCATCGCGTTTCATGGCTAACGGCACATCCAGCGGCACCCAAGGCGGCCTGCGCATTCGCGGCAGCATCCCCGCGATCGTCACACCGATGCTCGAAGACGGCGGGCTCGATCTGCCGGCATTTCGCAAGCTGATCGACTGGCACATCGACGAAGGCACCGACGCGCTCGTCGTCGTCGGAACGAGCGGCGAGTCGGCCACGCTGTCGGTCGACGAGCACGTCCTAATGATCAAGACGGCCGTCGAGCATGCGGCCGGCCGTATTCCGGTCATCGCCGGCGCGGGCGGCAATTCGACGCTCGAAGCGGTGGAGCTGACGAAGCATGCGAAGTCCGTCGGCGCCGACGCCACGCTGCAAGTCGTGCCGTACTACAACAAGCCGACGCAAGAAGGCATCTATCGCCACTTCGCGAAGATCGCCGAATCGGTGGATCTGCCGGTCATTCTCTATAACGTGCCGGGCCGTACGGTGGCCGACATGTCGAACGAGACGACGCTGCGCCTTGCGCAGGTACCGGGGATCATCGGCGTCAAGGATGCGACCGGCAACATCGATCGCGCGGCGCAGTTGATCAAGGCGGCGCCGGCCGATTTTGCGATTTTCAGCGGGGACGATCCCACCGCGATCGCGCTGATGCTGCTCGGCGGGCACGGCAATATTTCGGTGACGGCGAACGTCGCGCCGCGCGCGATGAGCGAGCTTTGCAAAGCGGCGCTCGCGGGCGACGCGAAAACGGCGCGCGAGATCCACATGAAGCTCTTGTCGCTGCACAAGAACCTGTTCACCGAATCCAATCCGATTCCGGTGAAGTGGGCGCTCGAGCAAATGGGGCGGATGAAGGGCGGCATCAGGTTGCCGCTGACGCCGCTCGACGCGCGATGCCACGAGGCGGTGCGCACGGCGCTCGTCGAAGCGGGCGTGCTCGCCTAAGCACCGGCTAGCTTTGGCGCCGTCCATCAGATCGGATTTGTTGCATTCATCGACGTCGAACCGGGCATGCGCGCCCGGCGCCGTCGCAGGCGTGTGTTGCGCATCACGAAGGACCTCATGAAACGTTCCGCTTTCTCCACTCATGCCATCCGCGCGGCGGCGCTCGTGCTCGCGATCTCCACGCTCGCGGGGTGCGATACGCTCAACGACTGGTTCGCATCCGATCGCGTCAACTACAAAGCGACGGGCTCCGCTCCGCCGCTGCAAGTGCCCAGCGATCTGACGGCCGACAAGACGCAGCCGCAGTACACGGCGCCCCCGAAGACGGCGGCGCTCGGCGGCTCTCCCGAGCGCAACATGACGGCGGCGGGCAATTCGAGCGAAGGCGTGCCGAGCGCGGCCGATCCGCTCGGCATGCATATCGAACGCGACGGCGATCGCCGTTGGCTCGTCGTCGACGGGCGCAGCCCCGACCAGCTTTGGCCGCAGCTCGAGGCGTTTTGGTCGGAGAACGGCTTCGTGCTGAAGACCGATACGCCGGCTACCGGCATCATGATCACCGATTGGGCCGAAAACCGCGCGAACATCCCCGATGACTGGTTCCGCCGCACGATCGGTCGCGTCATCGATTTCGCCTACTCGTCCGGTACGCGCGATCGCTTCCGCACGCTCGTCGAGCGCGGGAGCAACGGTACGACCGACATCTCGATCACGCACAGCGCGCTCGAAGAAGTGCTGACGGGGCACGACAAGACGTCCTCGCGCTGGGTCGAACGTCCGCGCAATCCGGTGCTCGAAGCCGTGTTCTTGTCCAAGCTCATGGAAAAATTCGGGCTGACCGAAGCGCAATCCAAGCAACTGCTCGCCGATGCGCGGCCCGCCGCGGCGCCCGCGAAGATCGATATGAGCGCCGGCGCCACCACGCTCGATCTGACGGACGGATTCGAAGTGGCGTGGCTGCGCGTGGGGCTTGCACTCGATCGCACGAACTTCACGGTCGACAATCGCGATCGCGCAAAGGGCATCTACTACGTGCGCTATGCCGACTCCACCGAAGAACTCAAGCGCGACGGCCTCTTCGGCAAGCTGTTCTACAGCGCGCCGGCCAAGCAAAAGCCGGGCAAGGAATTTCTCGTGAACGTCCATTCCGAGGGCAACGGCACGCAGGTCGCCGTCCTCGATGCGAACGGCCAGGTCGACACGTCGGCCGAGGCGCAGCGCTTGATTTCGCTGCTGCATGCGCAACTGAACTAACCGAAAGTACTTTTCTCATGCGCTTTGCCAGCCTCGGCAGCGGTAGCGAGGGCAATGCGCTCGTCGTCGAAGCGGCGAGCGGCCACACCACGACGCGTGTGCTGCTCGATTGCGGATTCTCGGCCAAAGAGCTGGAACGCCGTCTCGCTCGCCTTCAATGCGGCGTCGATGCTCTCGACGCCATTCTGATCACCCACGAGCATAGCGACCACATCGGCAGCGCCCTGACGGTCGCCCGCAAGTGGTCGCTTCCGCTTTACATGAGCTGGGGCACGGCGAAGGCGGTCGGCGCCGACAACGCCGATGTCGATTTGCACGTGCTATGGGGCGACGAGACGGCCTCGATCGGCAACCTCCAGGTGCTGCCCTATACCGTGCCTCACGACGCCCGTGAGCCGCTCCAATTCGTGTTTTGCGATGGAAACCATCGCTTAGGTGTCCTAACCGATGTCGGAACGTCGACGCCGCACATCACGACCATGTTGAGCGGCTGCGATGCGCTCGTGCTCGAATGCAATCACGATGTCCGAATGCTTGCAACGAGCCGTTATCCGCAATCGCTGAAAGCGCGCATCGGGGGCAATCACGGGCATTTGAGCAACGACGCCGCTGCTGAGATTCTGGCGGCTTTGGACAGGGCCAAGCTCACTCACGTGGTGGCCGCGCACTTGAGTCAGCAAAACAATCTTCCCGAGCTTGCGCAGGCGGCGCTGGCCGGTGTGCTGGGCGCATCCGCGCACGAGGTGAGGGTGGCGTCGCAAGAGCAAGGATTCGACTGGCTCTGTTGCGGTGCGGGGTAACAGCGTGCGATGGGATGGAACGAGCCGGCGAAACGCCTGTGGGGCTATCTCAGGGCGTTAAGGCGGTGTGTGGCCACGGGCCGACGTCTTTTACAATCGTTTCGAATAGGCAACAAAAAACCGGCTCAAGGCCGGTTTTTTGTTGCCTCGTTGCAGGCAGCAGCTTACTGGCTTGCGCCCGAAGCCGGAGCGGCGGCCGAAGCGGCAGCACCAGCGTCCGAAGCGGCCGTCGAAGCCGAAGCGGCAGCGTCGCTCGCAGCAGCTGCGCTCGAAGCAGCAGCACCAGCGTCCGAAGCGGCAGCAGCCGGAGCCGAAGCGGCGGCAGCGTCGCTAGCAGCCGGAGCGGCAGCTTGGTCGCTGCTCTTGTTGCATGCAGCCAGTGCAACAGCCGCCAACAGGGATGCTACGAGGAGGGATTTCTTCATGATCACGTCCTTTTATGGTTAAAGGTAAGCAACAGCGCGAAATAATACCGGTAATGTGCTCCAACACC
>NZ_JBQCHR010000158.1:0-75527 GCF_051954495.1 Trinickia sp. | reverse complement strand
TGCGTGCCATGCGCGCAGCGGCCCTAGCGGGCTGAAAGGCTTGCGAATAAGAGCTTGGCGGTGCGGTGGTTGCGGTTGTGTACATGATCGCGACATCAATGCTGCGCTGAACATTCTCCGATGCGGACGTGCATCGCCAGTAGTGGGAATCACCCGCCTTTAGGCGGGTGAGGACGTCAATTGGAATGCTAAGCAAATCCGCTGGCGCCGCCACGCGTGTCATGTGCGACGTGATGCGTGCGGGCGAGCCGACTTTGCGGGGATCAGTAGCCGCGCAGGCGATCGACGATGCCGCTGATCGTCTCGCCGCGGACAAGTGCTTCAATCTTACGCGCAATTTGTTCGACGGCCGGCTCGCGCAGTGTCAGCGCCGAGATGTGCGGCGTGATCGTCACACGCGGCATGCGCCAGAACGGGTGATCGGCAGGCAGCGGCTCCTGCGTGAAGACGTCGAGCGTTGCCGCGGCGAGGCGGCCCGCGTTCAACGCGTCGATCAAATCACGTTCGACGAGGTGGGCGCCGCGTGCGAGGTTGACCAGGTAGGCTTGGGGCTCGAGGTGCGAAAACGTTCGAGCGTTGAGGATCGAGTCGGTTTCAGGTGTGCTCGGCAGCAGGTTGATGAGCAGCTTCAGCCCGCCTAGGAACGCGTCGAACTCGCCTTGGCCCGCGAACGTCGCCACGGCGGCGATTGCCTTGGGTGTGCGGCTGTAGCCGCGCACGGGCAGGCCCAAGGCAGCGAGCGTTTTGGCCACGTGCGCCCCGAGCGCGCCGAGCCCGAGCACGCCGACATGGAACGATTCCCGCGGGTGCGGTTCGAGTGCGCGCCAAGGCGCGTCGCCAGCGCTCTGGCGTTGCGCAAGCTCGTATTCGTCGAAGCGGCGCATGTAGCGCAGCGCGGCGTGCACGGCGTATTCGGCCATCTGCTCGGCCATGCCTGTGTCTTCGAGCCGCACGAGCGGCACGTCGGGCGGCAGCATGCCGGGCGAGCGGCGCTCGTGGGCCAGCAGGGCATCCACGCCGGCGCCAAGCACGAAAACCGCGCGCAAGCCGCGCGGCGGCGCGAGCAATTCGGCGGGCGGGCGCCAGACGATGGCATAGTCGGCGGGGGCGACGTCGCCGGGCGTCCAAAGACGCACGTCCGCACCGTGCAATTTACGGGTGAGCGACGCAATCCAAGCGGGCGCGTCGTCGGAGTGCGGCGAATAAAAAAGGATCTTCATGCAAAGGCGGGCGCCGATCGGGGGCGCCTCGGGTCGACGAACGATGGCCGATATTCTACGACCTCGCCTTTGCAATGGGCCGAACGACCCTAGGCGAACGAGGTCACCGGCGCGAGCGCCGCCGGATCGGTGAAGCTCGGGCGGCCCGTTTCGATGTGGCCCGCGACGCGTCGCACGAACGAGCCGTCGTCGCCCGCGGTCACGGTCAGGTCGTACCAATGGTGGCTATCGGCGAGAGGCCAGCAGGTATCGCGCTCGCCGTACGGCGGCAATTCGATGCGGCGCGCATGCGCGCCGTACGCGTTGTCGACGATGGTCAGGCTCACATGAGCGTGGCCGCGATTGACGAAGCGCAAGTACAGATCGCCGTTGGCGACGTCGTAGCTCGTCTTGACCTCGGGGTGCGCCATGCGGCGTTCCGGCGAACCGGCATCGAGCGCGACCTTGCCCACGAACGCGCGGACGAAGCCGTTGGGCCCGTAAACCGTGTAGGCGTAGACGCCGCCCGTCACGTTCAGATCGAACGTTTCGCGCAGCGACTTGTTCGCCTCGACCGTATAACGCCACGGACCGTCGGCGCGATGCTTGGCATAGACGTAAAAGTGCGCGCCTTGCTCGCCCGTGTTGTTGAAATGAACGGTGAGCTTCGCTTGCTCGGCATCGACCTGAGCGTTGACGTGCAACTCGTACGGCAACGCCCGCGCGCGGCGCACGCCGCTTTCCTGCGGGTCCACCGCGCCGGGCGTGGCGGGCACGCTGGGCGCGGGCAGCGTCGAGCATTGATTGTCGGCGATCGACTTGTAGTTGCTCGTATCGGGCAGCGGGGGCATCGTTGCATCGGGCGAGCGGAAGTCGAATGCGGACGTCAGATCGCCGCACACGGCGCGACGCCACGGCGTGATGTTCGATTCCCGCACGCCGAAGCGCGTTTCGATAAAGCGAATCACCGAGGTGTGGTCGAACACTTGGGAACAGACGTAGCCGCCTTTCGACCAGGGCGAAACGATCGTCATCGGCACGCGCGGCCCGAGCCCGTAGGGCAGATTATCGGCGGTGTAGTGACCGCCGCGGCCAGGATTGACGACATTGTGGATCTCGCCGTCGGTCGTCACGGTCGAGAGGCCCTGTGCGCGCGAAGTCGGCGGCTGCGGCGGGACGATGTGATCGAAATAGCCGTCGTTTTCGTCGTACATGATGAACAGAACGGTCTTGCTCCACACCTCCGGATTGGCCGTCAGCGCATCGAGGATTTGCGACGTGTACTCGGCGCCGTAGGCGGGCGTGTACTTCGGGTGCTCGGAGTACGCGGCCGGCGGCAGCAGCCACGACACCTGCGGCAGTTTGTTCGCGAGTACGTCGGCCTTGAGCTGGTCGAGCGAGCGGACCGTCATCGCGCGCTGCTGCAGGGCCGAGCCCTGCGGCGCGTCGATGTACTGCGAAAAGTTCATCAGGATGTTGGTGCCGTAGTTGCCGTTGAGCGGGTCTTGCCAGGTCAGCCCTTGCTGATAGACCTGCCACGAGATGCCGGCTGCTTGCAGGCGCTCGGGAAAGGTCGGCCAGGACAGCAACTGATAGGCGGGCGGCAGGTCGTTGTCGACGTAGTCGTTGTTGTCGAGCAGCGGGCCGCCCATCGTGCCGGTCGGGTCGACAGTGCCCGTCATGAGATATGAACGGTTCGGATGCGTCGAGCCGGGAATCGAGCAGAAATAGTTGTCGCAGACGGTGAACGCATCGGCGAGCGCGTAGTGATACGGAATGTCGGCGCGCAGGTAGTAGCCCATCGTCAGATCGGTCTTGTACGCGGGCCACATGTCGTAGCGGCCGCCGTCGAAGGCGCTGTGCGTCGCATACCACGAGTGATCGAGCGCCCCCACGCATTGCGCGCTCGTCGTGCTCGTGTCTAGGTGAAACGGCAGGACGGGCTGGGCGGGATTGGCTTTGGACGGCTGGCGCCACACCGGCGCGCCGTTCGGCAGCGGAATCGGAAAGCGGTCGTTGTAGCCGCGCACGCCCGACAGGTGCCCGAAGTAGTGATCGAAGGAGCGGTTTTCCTGCATGAAGACGACGACATGCTCGACATCGTGCAGCGAGCCCGTGCGCGACGCGGCCGGAATCGCCAGCGCGCGCCGGATCGACTCGGGGAAAAGCGTCATCGCGGCGGCGGCGCCCGCGGATTGAGCCATCGATTGGAGGAAACGGCGGCGGCTATTGGAAGTCATCGGGTTCTCCGGGTTCTTGGCGGCTTGTTCGTTCGAGGGGAGGGCGGGGGCTCGACTGCGCCGATATACGCCCGATGCGCAGCGCACGCGCGAGGTAGCTCGCGGCGACGCGCGGCAGCACGACGCACAGTTTCGCGAACGGATAAGAAAGATGTGTGAATCGATGGCCGGAGCGACGCGCAAGCGCTGTCAGCCGCTTGCAAGCTCGCCTACGGCGAGCCGCGCTCGGATTAGATGAAAGTCAACTCGATCAACGATATGGGGACGAGTTTCAAGTCCGCATGGTCTGCATCGGGGTCCCATGCGATGCCGCGTTTAGCTTGCGGCGCCGGCCTCCGGGCTCTGCGCCCGCATCCCCAGCCGCTCCAGCAGCTTGCGGTCGGCATCGGCCTGCGGGTTGCCTGTCGTCAGCAGTTGGTCCCCGTAGAACATCGAGTTCGCCCCGGCCAGGAAGCACAGCGCTTGCAGCGCATCGTCCATCTGCTGCCGCCCGGCGGAAAGCCGCACGACGGCCTTCGGCATCGTTATGCGCGCCACGGCGATCGTGCGCACGAACTCGAACGGATCGATCGGCTCCACATGCCCGAGCGGCGTGCCTTCGATCGCGACAAGGTTGTTGATCGGCACCGATTCGGGGTAAGGGTCCATGTTCGCCAGCTGCGCGATGAGCCACGCGCGCTCGCGGCGCGATTCACCCATGCCGACAATGCCGCCGCAGCAGACGTTGATGCCGGCATCGCGCACGCGCTCGAGCGTGTCGAGCCGCTCCTGGTAGCTGCGCGTCGAGATGATCTGTCCGTAGAATTCGGGCGAGGTATCGAGGTTATGGTTGTAGTAATCGAGCCCGGCCTCGCTCAGCGCTTTCGCCTGATGGTCTTCGAGCATGCCGAGCGTCATGCACGTTTCCATACCCATGGCCTTCACGCCGCGAATCATCTCCTTGATCGGCTCCAAATGCCGGTCTTTCGGATTGCGCCATGCCGCACCCATGCAAAAGCGCGTCGCGCCGTTTTCCTTCGCCACGCGCGCCGCGTCGAGCACGACCTCGACATCCATCAGCTTCTCGGCCTTCAACCCCGTGTCGTAGTGCGAGGACTGCGAACAGTACTTGCAATCTTCCTCGCAGCCGCCCGTTTTGATCGAAAGCAGCGTCGACAATTGAACCGTATTGCCGTCGAAATGTTCGCGATGCACCTGCTGGGCACGGAAGAGCAAGTCGTTGAACGGCAGCTCGTAGAGCGCGACGACGTCGGCAACGCGCCAGCGCGCCGCATCGGCCGCCTTGGCGGCGCTCGGTTGCGCGTTGCCCGCTTGGGGCGTATCGAGGGAAGGCGTGGCGTGTCGAGCTTCAGTCATGTCGTTCGTCCTGTTGGCGTTCGATCGAATCGAAAGGGCAAGTAAGTTAGCGGTCGGAGTGGGCGGGCGCGTTCGCACGCAGGGCGCCCAACAGCATCTCGATGTCGAGATGCGTCGAGGCGAGTTCGGCGGACGGCGGCGCGAGATGCGGCACGACGCCGATGAGCGGCGCGCGGCGCTCGCGTTCGAGCCAGCCGCGCACGGTGTCGATGTTTTCGTCCAGAAAGCGCATGGCCGGGTCGACGACGTTGGCGACCCAGCCAATGAGATGCAGCCCGCGCGCGGCGATCGCATCGGCAGTCAAAAGCGCGTGATTGATGCAACCCAGGCGCATGCCGACGACGAGCACGACAGGCAGCCCGAGCGCGACGGCGAGGTCCGCGGTGTCGCGCTTCTCGTCGAGCGGCACGCGAAAGCCGCCGACGCCTTCGACGAGCACGACATCGGCCCGGCGCATCGCTTCGCGGTGGCAGTCGATGATCGGCGCGATCTCGAGCATGCGGCCTTCTTGCGCGGCGACGATGTGCGGCGCGGCGGGCGCCTTGAGCAAATACGGCGTTCGGATTTCAGGCGGTAGCGGAACGCCCGCCGCCGCGTCGAGCTGATCGGCATCGTCGTTATGCCATAGGCCGTCCTTCGGATCGAAATCCGCGCCCGCGGCGATCGGCTTCATGGCGGCGGCGCGCAGGCCCGCGCGCGCCAAACCGTGCAGCAGAGCACACGAAACGAACGTCTTGCCGATCTCCGTATCGGTGCCCGTGACGAAGAGCGAGAGGGGCGAACTCATGTGGGTTCTCCCATGCGGACGAGCGCCGCCTCCAGTCGATCGATATCCTCGGCGCTATGGCTTGCCGACAGCGAAATGCGCAGGCGCGCCGTGCCGACGGGCACCGTCGGCGGCCGAATCGCGGGTACCCACAGCCCCTCCGCATCGAGCCGGGCCGCGAGCGCGAGTGTGTCCTCGTTGGTGCCGATGATGAGCGGCTGCACCGCCGTTGGCGAATCGACGGGTTGC
The DNA here is from genome assembly GCF_051954495.1 of Trinickia sp. Taxonomy (GTDB): domain Bacteria; phylum Pseudomonadota; class Gammaproteobacteria; order Burkholderiales; family Burkholderiaceae; genus Trinickia. The sequence continues at coordinate 69,717 of NZ_JBQCHR010000158.1, read as the reverse complement.
CAACGCGTGCGCGCAAGGATGCCGCGCGTGCGTGCGATGAGCGCATCGAGATGCCGTCGGCGCGTCTCGCCTTCCTCGCCGGCGATCAGTGAGAGGCTTGCCGAAACCGCATGGGCGACGGCCGGCGGCGACGCCGTCGTGAAAATATAGGGCCGCGCGCGCTGCAGCAGCCATTCGGCGACGGTTTCATGCGCGATGACGGCCGCTCCCGCCGCGCCGACCGCCTTGCCGAAGGTGCACAAATAGACGAGGTGCGCCGAGCGCAGGGCGGCTTGAGCCAGCGCGCCGCGGCCTTGCGGGCCGAGTACACCGAAACCGTGCGCGTCGTCGACCACGAGCCACGCGCCGTGCCGCTCCGCCAGTTCGACGAGCGAGGCGAGCGGCGCGATATTGCCGTCCATGCTGAACACGGCATCGGTGACGATCACTTTCACCGAGGCCTCGGACGCCTCGAGCATTGCCGCGAGCGCCTGTGTATCGGCGTGCGGATAGATCTGAACGTCCGCGCGCGACAGGCGGGCGCCGTCGATCAGCGAGGCGTGATTGAGCGCATCGGAGAACAGCGTCGTGCCTCGCCCCGCCAGCGCCGTCAGCGTGGCGAGATTGGACATGTAGCCGGTCGAAAATGTCAGCGCGCGCGGCGCGTCGACGAAGCCGCCGGCGAACTCGGCGAGCTCGTCCTCGAGCACCGCATGCGCGCGCGAATGGCCCCCGAGCAGATGCGAGCCGCCGCTGCCGGCGCCGTAACGGCGCGCGCCTTCGGCCATCGCCTCGACCAATCGAGGATGCGCGGCGAGGCCAAGATAGTCGTTGCCGGCGAAGCCGACGATCGGGCGGCCGTCGACCGTCATATGCGCGGCGCACGGTGTATCCGCAATCCGTCGGCGGCGCGTCAAACCGCGTGCGTCCAGATCGGCGAGCCCCTCTCGCAGCGTGTCGAGAAGAAACATCAGCGCGCTCCGTCGGTCAGCGTGGCGTCCAGCGTCGCAAGCGTGCGCGATGCGAGCAGGCCGATCGTTTCGTCGTCCAAAATGTACGGCGGCATGAGGTAGACCGTCGTGCCTATCGGGCGCAGCAACAATTCGCGCGAAAGCGCTTGCTCGAAGAATCGGCGAGAAAACGAGCGGGCGGCTCGATCTTCGAGCGCGACGTCGAAGGCCACGATCGTGCCCGTGCGCCGAAGATGGCGGATCCGGTCATCGTCGCCCAGCGGCGAAAGCGCCTGCATCAGCTGCGCCGACTTCCTCGCATTCGATGCCAGCACGTCGTCGCGCGCGAACAGGTCGAGCGTGGCGAGCGCCGCGCGGCACGCGAGCGGATTGCCGGTGTACGAGTGCGAGTGCAAGAAGCCGCGCGTCGTATCGTCGTCGTAGAACGCCGCGTAGATTTCGTCTCGCGAAAGCACGAGCGAGAGCGGCAAATACCCTCCGCTGATCCCTTTCGACAAGCACAGGAAGTCGGGCCAAATGTCCGCTTGCTCGCAGGCGAAGAATGTTCCCGTGCGGCCGCATCCAACGGCGATCTCATCGGCGATCAAGTGCACGTCGTAGGCGTCGCAAAGCGAACGCAGTCCCGCCAAATACGTCGCGTCATGCATGGCCATGCCCGTCGCGCATTGAACGAGCGGCTCGACGATGAGCGCCGAAATGCTCGGCCCGTGTGCGTCGAATACGGCGCGAACGTCGTCGAGCGCGCGCCGCGCCACGTCGGCCGCGCTCTCGCCCGGCTGAGCCGCGCGGGCATCGGGCGAGGCGACGATGCGGGCCGAACGGATCAGCGGATCGTAAGCATCCCTGAACAAAGCGACATCGGTGACGCCGAGCGCGCCGATCGTTTCGCCGTGATAGCCGCCCTTTACGCAGACGAATTCGCGCTTGGCCGGCTGGCCGCGATTGCGCCGGTAGTGAAAGCTCATCTTTAGGGCGATCTCCACCGCGCAGGCGCCGTCGGAAGCGAAGAACGCGTGCCCGAGCGTGCCTTGCGTGAGCGCGGACAATCGCTCGGCCAATTCGACGGCGCATTCGTGCGTGCAGCCGGCGAGCATGGCGTGCTCGAGCGTGTCGAGCTGAGTCTTCAGCGCGGCGTTGATGTCCTCGTTCGCATGCCCGAACAGGTTGACCCACCACGAGCTGATCGCATCCAGGTAGCGATGGCCGTCGCGGTCATAGAGCCAGGGGCCTTTGCCGCGCGCGACAGGAATGAGCGGCAGCCGCTCATGATGTTTCATCTGAGTGCACGGGTGCCAAACGGACTTCAGGCTGCGGGCCACCCAATCTTGGGCGGCTGCGGACCGATTCGTCCGCGCCTGCGTATTTCGATCGTCGACTGCTTGCGTGTTCAATCACTGCTCCATGACACGAACGCTTGCGCACGTTTCTCGTGCGTCCTTGCGGAAAACGCACCGCGGATACATCGGACGATTATTTCGATCGGACGGGCGCGGCGTGAGTAAAGCCGGCGTGAGCGTAACGCGATCGAGGCGTGATTGCACCTGCATGCCGAGTGGACTCAAAGCGGCGCTTGGCGGCCGTTCGGGACAACTAGCGGCCTTTTCGGGTAAATCGCTTGAAAAGCGGACACTTGGGAGCGGCAGAGTACGACCCCCTAGCAAAAAAATTTGAGGTCGACGCCGCGCGATCGGCGCGCATAGGCCAGGCGAATCAAGCCGTTACGCGTCGGAATGAATAAACAGGCGGAAGAACCGAGGGAAGCGAGGAAGGCCGAAGAAACGGCGGGCCCGGCGGCCGCGGCCGGGCCCGAAGATCAATCCCGGCTGGCGAGCGCCGGTTCGGTGGCAGCGCCGCGACCGTCGTCGTCATGCGTGCTCGACGACGCCGTTTGAGACGTGGCCGGCGATTTGTCGTTCCAGACGACTTCATCGTCGACGGCATAGAGCCGGCAGGGCGAATTGCCGTTTTCCTTGCGGCAGTTGCTGAGCGCGACCGACATCGGATCGTCCCCGCCTTCGGCCCACGACCATGCACCGGAGGAAGAGACGGCGAACGCGCGCGTCGGATACTGGCCCAAGAACTTGCGATATGCCTCGCGACCGGATGCATCGACATAGGGCACGGCGTTGATGGCGTCCACGGCCGCATAGCCCGAGGGCTGCGGCATCTTCGGCCCGTTGACCTGATATTGGATGTGCGTGGGCATGCCGATCCGTTCGAGGAACGCATCCACAGCCGGCCACCAGACCCGCACGCCGTCGCGATCGACGACGAGCCGATGCGCGTCGTTCTTGTAATCGCCGAAGTCGACCATCTTCGCTTGCGCTCCGTGGGCGACGTAGGCCGCGTACATGCGGTGGGTGAGCTCGGGACTCCAGACCGAGTCGTTATCGCCGTAAATCCACAGTGAAGGGACGTGCTCCGTTTCGCCGTAGTGTCCGAACGCTTGCGTCAGATGATCTTGCCAGCCGGTGCAGGCGTCTTGCCGCAACCCGCCCGAAAAATTGATGAGGCCGCGCACGCCCGGCGCCGCGTCGACGCCGTAGGCGATCGTCGTGAGCCCGCCGTGCGAGGTGCCGGCCACGACGATATGCGAAGCGTCTACGTAGGGCTTGCCCGACATGTAGGCGATCGTCGCCTTTACGTCCTCGGCTTGCGCGAGGCCGTTCTTTTCGACGTTGCACCCTTCCTGGCGGTAGCTGCCGCCCGATTGCGCGAAGCCCTCGCGATTCGGTGCGACGACCACATAGCCGCGTCGAACGAATTCGCGCGCGAACGAAAGCGGCCGGCTGCGCGGCTGCGCGCGCGGATCGCCTTCGATTTTGCCGTGGTTGAAGACGACGAGCGGGAACGGGCCGTTGCCGTCCGGCTTGTAGATGGTCGCCTCGAGCGTGATGGCGCCGGCCGTGTCGACGGGAATGCGCACGATGTGCTCGTTCAGCGTCCCCGCGAGCGAAGGCAACTCATACGGTGCATGGCCGAATTCGAGCGGTGCGACCGGTCCGCGCGACAGCGGACCCGCCCCATTCGAGGCGATGGTCATCTCGCGCATCGCGTCGCTCGTCGACGGCAAGTCGACATTGGCGAGCGTGCCGGCTAAAGCGCCGACCGATGCGCACGCGCAAATACAACCGACGAATACGTTCTTCAAACTCATGCGCGTGTCTGCCCTGAATCTCAAATGTGCACCGCGGTGACGAGTCGGGCGTTTTTATCAACCCGGCCCTGCCAGTATCCGCGAGCCGCTCGCGGCGCCGTTGCTCAAAAAGAGGCCCGCGCCGGCCGCAATTCGCCCCTTGGGCAGCGGCAAGGCGGCGGCCGAGGGGGTCAAACGGCGGGAACGTGGTGCGCGGCGCGTTTTCGCTAAGGGTTAGCCCCTACGCGAAGGCATCGTCGCCGGCAATGGCGGCCCGTTAAGGCGACGCACCACAAGCGAAGCCATCGTAGCGTCGCCGAAATATTTCGTGCAATGCAGGAGAACCCGGGGCGCATAGGCGGCCCGAGTCGATGCGGCGACAACCTTTGCCGAGGCAAAGGTTGGCCGAGAGAAAGGCGAGTTAGCGCTCGCTTACGTCGCCGTCCACGTAGCGCCAGCGTTCGTCATCGCCGCGTACGAAGCGGCTGACTTCATGCAGGCGATGACCTCTCCCGCCCTGCTTGTAGCGGGCGACGAACTCGACGGTCGCGTGACGTGCGTCTTGCTGCTCGAAGTGCTTGATCTGCAGGCCGAGCCAGCGTGGGGCGCTCGGTGCGTCGGGTTCGACGTCGAGGTCGGCTGGACAGGTGGCAGGATCCCAGGTCGCCCGCAGGTAGTCTGTGTGGCCGAGCACATAGGCTGTGTAGCGCGAGCGCATCAATTCCAGCGCGCTGGGCGCGGCGGCTTGCCCCGCGACATAAGGGCCGCAGCAGGCGGCGAAGCGCGGCGCGCGTGCGTCGGCCGCCCGGCCGGGCGCGGCGCCCCCGCATGGGCAGTCGAGCGGGACGGTCTCGTGTCGCGGCGCGCCGCTCATGCGCCCAAGCCTCTTGCGATGAGGATCTTTTGAATGTCGCTCGTGCCTTCGTAGATTTGGCACACGCGCACGTCGCGATAAATGCGCTCGACGGGGAAGTCGCTCACGTAGCCATATCCGCCGAACGCTTGAATCGCCGCCGAGCAAATCCGCTCGGCGGCCTCCGACGCAAACAGCTTGGCCATGGCGGCTTCGGTCAGGCACGGCAGGCCGGCATCCTTGAGCGACGCGGCATGCCAGACGAGCTGGCGCGCGGCTTCGAGTTGCGTCGCCATGTCGGCGAAGCGGAACTGCACGGCCTGATGGGCGTAGAGCGGCTGGCCGAAGCTTTCGCGCTCTCGGGCATAGGCGAGCGCCGCTTCGAACGCCGCGCGCGCCATGCCGACGCTTTGCGCGGCGATGCCGATCCGCCCGCCTTCGAGTCCCGACAGTGCGATCTTGTAGCCTTCGCCTTCGGCGCCGATACGATTAGCGGCGGGCACGCGGCAGCCTTCGAACACGATTTGCGCCGTATCGGAGGAGTGTTGCCCGAGCTTGTCCTCGAGCCGCGCGACGATGTAGCCCGGCGTATTCGTCGGGACGAGAAACGCGCTGATGCCGCGCTTGCCCGCCGCCTTGTCCGTGACGGCCAGCACGATCGCCACGTCGCCGTTCTTTCCGCTCGTGATGAACTGCTTCACGCCGTCGATGACGTAGCTGTCGCCGTCGCGCACCGCGCTCGTGCGCAGCGCCGAGGCGTCCGAGCCGGCCTGAGGCTCCGTCAGACAAAAGGCGCCGAGCATCTCGCCACGCGCGAGCGGCGCGAGCCATGCGCGCTTTTGCTCCTCGTTGCCGTAGGCGAGCAAGATGCTGCAGACCGGGCAGTTGTTGACGGAAATGGCCGTCGAGGTGCCGCCGTCCCCGGCCGCGATCTCTTCGAGGATGACGGCGAGCGCGAGCGCATCGAGCCCCGCGCCGCCATATTCGGTGGGTACGAGGACGCCGTAAGCGCCCAGTTCGGCCAGCTGCCGGTGTACGTCCTTCGGGAACGTGCGCTCGCGGTCCCACGTGGCTGCATGCGGCGCGATCGCGTCGCGCACGAACGTACGCACCGCATCGCGAATCATCGCGTGATCCTGGTCGAGCACCATGTCGACGTCTCCCTTCGTGTATTCGCTATGGTTCAGTTATTCGCTTGTTTAGGACTACCAATCGACCGAGGTGCCATCGTATTGGACGAAGCGGCCGTGATAGCGCTCTCGGTCGCTTGACGCCGCGGCGAGCACCGCGCGCATGCCCGAGACGCTGCGTTCGGGATCGATGGCCGCATGCGCGCCGCCCATGTCGGTGCGCACCCAGCCGGGATTGAGCGCGACGCAGGTCGCGCGCCGCGTCTGCAGGGACACGGTGCGCAACGCGCTGTTCAGCGCGGCCTTGCTCGCGCGATAGAGCCAGCCCGTGGTGCCCGTCGCCTCGCCGATGCTGCCCATGCGGCTGGACAGCACGCCGAGCACGCCGTGCGCCGCCTCGATGCACGGCAGCAGGACCGGCATCAGCATCATGGGGCCGCGCACGTTCGTCGTCATGACGTAGTCGAAATCCTCGACGCTGAACGGCTCGACGCCTTCCGTGGACGGGCCGTACACACCGGCCACGATGAGCGCGACGTCGAGCCGCTCGCCGGAGAGCTTCGCTTCGAGCGCGCCGATGTCCTCGGGCTCGGTGATGTCCAGCGAGATGGGCTGGGCGCCGAATGCTTCGAGCTCGTCCAGTGCGCGCTCGTCACGAGCGGTGGCGATCACGCGCCAGCCCGCCGCGTCGTATTGACGGACGAACTCATGTCCGATCCCGCGCGATGCGCCGACGATCAATGCGGTTTTCATCGATGCCTTCCTTGCATGGCCGTTTGCCCGGCTTGCACCGGGCGCCGAGACGAAACGAGACGAGACGTGACAAGTCGCCCCGCCCCGCGCGTTCAGACGATCTCGATCCCCATCGCCGTCGCCTCGCCGCCGCCGATGCACAGGCTTGCGACGCCGCGCTTGCCGCCGCGTTTGCGCAGCGCGCCGATCAGCGTGACGAGGATGCGCGCGCCCGAGGCGCCGATCGGATGGCCGAGCGCGCAGGCGCCGCCGTTGACGTTGACCTTCTCGTGCGCGATGGCGTGCTCTTTCATCGCGGCCATCGTGACGACGGCGAACGCTTCGTTGATTTCGAAAAGGTCGACATCGCCCGCGCGCCAGTCGTTCTTCTCGAACAGCTTGCGGATCGCGCCGACGGGCGCCGTCGTGAACTTCGACGGCTCTTGAGCGAACGTGGCGTGACCGACGATGCGCGCGAGCGGCGTCATGCCGAGCTTGTCGGCGCTCGACGCGCGCATCATCACGAGGGCGGCGGCGCCATCGGAAATCGACGACGAATTCGCGGCCGTGACCGTGCCGGTCTTGCTGAAGGCGGGCTTGAGCGTGGCGATCTTCTCGAGGTTGGCCTTGAACGGCTGTTCGTCGCGCGAGACAGTGACTTCGTCGCCTTTGCGGCCTGCCACTTTGACGGGGGCGATTTCCCAAGCGAACGAGCCGTCCTCGTTCGCGCGTTTGGCGCGCACGAGCGATTCGATCGCGAAGGCGTCCTGCGCTTCGCGCGTGAAGCCGTAGGCGCTCGCGCACTCTTCCGCGAACGTGCCCATCAGGCGGCCCTTATCGTAGGCATCCTCGAGACCATCGAGGAACATGTGATCGAGCACTTGGCCGTGTCCCATGCGCATGCCGCCGCGCGCTTTGGGCAGCAGGTACGGTGCGTTCGTCATGCTCTCCATGCCGCCCGCGATCATGACGTCGACCGAACCGGCGGCGAGCATGTCGTGCGCGAACATCGCGGCGCGCATGCCCGAGCCGCACATCTTGTTGACCGTCGTGCAGCCGGTCGCGAGCGGCAGATTCGCGCCCAGCGCCGCCTGGCGCGCCGGCGCTTGGCCGAGACCCGCGGGCAGCACGCAGCCCATCAGCACCTCCTCGATCTGCTCCGGCTTCAGGCCAGAACGTTCGAGCGCGGCGGCGATCGCGGCCGCGCCGAGCTGCGGGGCTGTCAGCGAGGCGAACTCGCCTTGAAACCCGGCCATCGGCGTACGCGCCGCCGAGACGATGACGATCGGATCTTGGGTGTTGCGCGTTGCATCAGTCATGTTTGATCTCCTTGATCACACCTTTGGCAACCTGCTCGACGTTGGCGAGCGTGGCGGCGTCCGCCGCCACGACGTCGTTTTGCGCCGATCCAGCCTGCTCCGCCGACAGCGCGGCGACGCAGCGTTTGTAGGTTTCGTCGAGCATGTCCGCGTTCGAAATGGTCATGCCGAGATTGCGCACGCGGCCGTCGTGCACGCCGTAGGCCAAGCCGTGCACGGCCAGCGGCTGGCTGCGCGCCCAGGCATCGCCCACGATGGTCGTGCGGCAGACGTTGACCACCTGCTCGATCGTATTCAATTCGACCAGCCGGCGATGGCGCGCCACCATCGGCCACTGTTCGAGCAGGGCCGCATGCTTGGCTCGCACGTCGTGGATGTGGTGCAGCCAGTTGTCTGCCAGGCCGACGCGCCGGTCGTGCAGCGCCGCGCCGACGCCGGAGCACCCGTAGTGACCCACCACCATGATGTGTTTCACCTTGAGCAGATCGACGGCGAACTGGATGACCGACAGACAGTTCAAGTCCGTGTGGACCACGACGTTCGCGATGTTGCGATGGACGAACACCTCGCCCGGCGGCAGGCCGATGATTTGGTTGGCTGGCACGCGCGAATCGGAGCAGCCGATCCACAAATACTCCGGCGCTTGCTGATCGGCGAGCCGCGCGAAGTAGTCGGGGTCTTCGGCGAGCTTGCGCGCGACCCATGCTTCGTTATTGATGAAAAGCTGGGCGAGCGGATGGTTCTGATCGTTCATAGTGCGTCGTGTCATTGAGGCCCGCGGGGCTTAGGCCAGGAAGGGGGGCGACCTGCGCCGGGACATTGCGGCTCATGCCGCGCGCGCGGCGCTCGCGCCACGCGCGTCCGCCGGCGGCGTAGCAGGCTCGCCGGCATCGGCGGCCTTGCCTGCCTCGGCCTCTCGCGAGGCCGCGAAGCGCGCCGGATAGCGCCTGCAAAAGCGCATGCCTTGGTCGTAGGGGAAGAAGTCGGGCAGTTCGCCCTTGAGCAAGAGCTCCTTGTGTCTCTGCCAGAGCGCCGGGTCGAAAAAGTCGGCGTGATGGCGCATGAAGTATTGGCGGACCGTGGGATCGCCGAGCAGGAACGTCGTGTACGTTTCCGGAAAAATGTCGTTGGGCGCGACCGCGTACCAGGGCTCGGCCGACAGCTCGTCCTCCTCGGTCCGCGCCTGCGGGACGTGCCGCACGTTGCAGTCGGTCAAGTATTCGATCTCGTCGTAGTCGTAGAACACGACTCGGCCATGCCGCGTGACGCCGAAGTTCTTGTACAGCATGTCGCCCGGGAAGATGTTCGCCTGCATGAGTTCCTTGACCGCATCGCCGTATTCCTTGATCGCGTGCTCGATATCGGCTTCGGTGCCGTTTTGCAGGAACAGGTTGAGCGGCACCATGCGGCGCTCGATGTAGACGTGCTTGATGACGAGACAGTCGCCCTCGTACTCGATCATCGAAGGCGCTTCTTTCTCGAGCTCCTTCACGAGTTGTTCGTCCAGGCGCGCGAGCGGCAGCGCGACGCTCGAATATTCGAGCGTGTCGGCCATGCGGCCGAGCCGGTCGTGCCGTTTCACCAGCAGGTACTTCTCTTGAATTTTCTCGCGCGTGGTGTCCTTCGGCGCGGGGAACGCGTCCTTGATGATCTTGAACACGTACGGGAACGAAGGCAGCGTGAACACGACCATCACGAGCCCCTTGATCCCGGGGGCGATGATGAAGTGATCGCTCGAATGCGAAAGATGCTTGAGCAAGTCTCGATAGAACAGGTTCTTGCCTTGCTTTTGCAAGCCCACCGACGTGTAGATTTCCGCCTTCGGTTTGCCCGGCATGATCGTGCCGAGGAAATCGACGTAGGCCGAGGGCACGTCCATGTCGACGAGAAAATACGAGTGCGAAAAGCTGAAGATGACCTGCAGCTGCTCGCGCTTGAGCAGCACGGTGTCGAGCGAGAGCAGTCCGGGCTTGACATGGCGCACCGGCACGGCGAACGGCAGCAGCACCTCGCCGTTGATGATGCGCCCGATGATGTACGCCGCCTTGTTGCGGAAGAACAGCGACGACAGCACGTGCACTTGGAAGTTGAACGCTTCCGAAAACGGCCCGTACGTATCGTGGATCGCATCGATGATGCAGGCCACGTCGCGCGTCAGATCCTCGAACGGGCACTCGAGCTGAAAATTCGTGACGATGCGCTCGAGCGTGGCGGCCAGGCCGTCCTTGCCCGGGTAATACGCGCGATAGGTCGGCTTCGCGGCCGGTTCGTCGTTCTCGAGATATTCCGTCGAGATGACGGGGCGAACGAAGATGAAGTCGTTGTTGAAATACGAACGGTGCAGAATCTTGCAGCACACCGAATTGAAGAATGTCTCGGCGCACTCGGGCTGCAAATGGTGCGTCAGCAAGCCGATGTAATGCAGCTTGATCTGCTGCCAAACTTCATCGTCGATGTTTTCCGCATCGTATTCGTCTTCGAGCAGACGCACGCAATCCTCGACGCGATCGTCGTACGAGGCGATGCGGTCGCGCGCGAGCTTTTGCAGCGCGAGCCAATCGCCGGCCTGAAACAGCGCTTTCGCGCGCACGGCCGCGTCACGAAAATTACCGTAGTGGCGATCGAACCCCTCGAGCATCGTTTGTGCGACGTCGAAGCCGATTTGCGACGACAGCAGTTTGGGAAAGTGCTTCATGTGCCCTCTGACCGGGCGACGCTATCGTTCGCCACGCCATCGCGCGAAGCGGCGACGCCGTTCTCCTCGAGCATCGTGCGGCATTGGGCTTCGTACTGCGCGAGATCCTCTAGCGTGGCGGTCAAATCCTCGAGCTGGCGCTCGAGCACTTGCCGGTGTTCGGCGATCGTCGCGAGGAACGCGTGCAGTTGCGGTACGGTGTCGGTCGGCGATTCGTACAGATCGAGCAGCTCGCGAATTTCCGACAACGTGAAGCCGAGCCGCTTGCCGCGCAGCGTGAGCTTCAAGCGAGTACGGTCGCGGCTCGAATAGACGCGCCGCAGACCGCTCGACCCCTCGCGGCGCGGTGCGAGCAGGCCCTGGTCCTCGTAGAATCGGATCGCCCGGGGCGTGACGTCGAATTCGCGTGCGAGTTCGGTGATCGTAAATTGCTGGCTCATGGTCATCGCATCGGGTGGGAAGCGGTGGTGGGGCGAACAGGGCCCGTCGCCGATCGGACTTACGATTTTAGCGCGGCCGATCGGGTAGAATCGATGGACGTTTACGTTATCGTCAACTTCAACAAAGCGCAACTGGCCGGTTGAGCGGGCGAGACGATCAGGCCGGTTGCTTTTGAGTGGAATTCATCGAATGAATGCGTTGGAACACCAGTTGGACTATCCGTTCGCCGACACCCTCCCTGAGGCCGGCTGCCTGCACGAGGTGGCGCCCGGGATCTTTTGGGTGCGCATGCCGCTGCCGTTCGCGCTGGACCACATCAATCTATGGCTGTTGCGCGACGAAATCGACGGCAAGGCTGGATGGACGGTGATCGACTGCGGGATCGCGGACGAGACGATCAAAGCGAACTGGGAGCGCATCTTCGAGCATGAGTTGGGCGGCCTGCCGGTTTTGCGCACGATCGTGACCCATTGCCACCCCGACCACCTCGGGCTAGCCGATTGGATTTGCAAGGGCGGGGATCGCGGGCGCTGGAACGTGCGCCTGTGGATCACGCTCGGCGAGTACATGCTGGGCCGCGTCATGGCGGCCGGCGACGGATCGAACGCAGGGGGTGAAGGCGCCGCGCGTCATTTCGCTCGTCATGGGTTGGCCGATCCCGTGTCGCTCGACAAACTGCGCAACCGGCGCGACTACTACGCCAAGCTCGTGCCGTCGATGCCGTCTCAATACCGGCGTTTGCGCGAGGGCGACGTGCTGCAAATCGGCGGGAACGGCTGGCGCGTCGTCACGGGGTACGGCCATTCGCCCGAACATGCCGCGCTGTTTTGCGAGGCCGCCGGGGTGCTGATTTCGGGCGACATGGTGTTGCCGCGCATTTCGACGAACGTATCCGTGTTCGACATCGAGCCCGAAGGCAATCCGCTTGCGCTTTACCTCGAATCGCTCGGGCGCTATGAGTCCATGCCGGCCGAGACGCTCGTGCTTCCGGCGCATGGCAAGCCGTTTCGCGGTCTGCATACGCGTATCGCGCAACTGCGTGCGCACCATGAGGCGCGGCTTGCCGAAGTGCGCGCGGCCTGCGCCGAACGGCCGATGAGCGCGGCCGACATCGTGCCGCTCATGTTCAAGCGTGCGCTCGACGTCCACCAATTGACATTCGCGATGGGCGAGGCGCTGGCGCATCTGCATGTGCTGTGGCTGGCGGGCGAGCTCGAACGCCGTGAGGGCGAGGACGGCATCGTGCGGTTTTCGCCCGTGCGGGTCGGCGACGGCGCCACGCCTACGGTATGAGAGCGTCACGCTCGGTGTCCGGCGTCGCCCGGCCGGACACGCCGCTCGGCTCGGCGCGCCCGGTGCGCTAATGCATTGCGCTACTCGATCGCTGTCTCGGCCGCCGTCCGGGCCGCGGGCGTTCTTGCCGCCGCAACGGCCGCTGCCGCGTCGAGCATGCCCGCGCCGCATAGCGCCGTGCCTGTCGTCTTCTCGCAGTTCGAGCCGCCCGGATAGGGGCGCGCCGATGCCATCAATTTCTTTCGGATGTCGGCCGGTGTGAGCTTCGGCTCGACGGCCAACATGAGCGCGATCGCCGCCGAAACATGCGGCGCCGCCATGCTGGAGCCGTCGCGGCTGGCGTAGTTGTCCTGGGTGGGGACGGTGCGGCCCGCGTTTGCCGTCGACAGGATATCCGCGCCCGGCGCCCCCAAATCGATGCGCCGGCCGGCGTTGCTCGCCGCCCACTTGTTGCCTTTGGCGTCGATAGCCGCCACCGCGATCGCGCCGCGGCAGCTCGCGGGTTGGCCCACCTCGCCCCAGCCGTTGCCGGCGGCCGCCACGACGCTTACGCCTCGGGCGAGCATATCGTCGATGGCCGATTGCAGCGTGCGGCCGCACGGCAGCGAGGTGCCTAGGCTTACATTCACGATCTTCGCCGGATGCGGATTGTCGGGAGCGCCCGGCACGGGCAGACCCGCGGCCCAGCGCAGGCCGTCGACGACGTCGCTAATGGGCCCGCCGCATTTGCCGAGCACGCGCACCGGCAAAATTCGCGCGTGCCAGACGCCGCCCACTCCGCCGATCTCGTTGTTGGCCACCGCCCCGATCGTGCCCGCGACATGCGTGCCGTGCCACGAACTATTGTCGATCCACCGATCCGTGCCGTCGCACCGCTGCGAATCTTCGGCCGTTACCCAATCGCCCGGGTCCGACGCGTCAGCGTCCCGGCCATCGCCGTCGTTGGCATAGAAAGGGTTGGTGAGGAAGTCGTACCCTGGGAGCAGATTGGCAACGAGGTCGGGATGCGGGCGATATCCCGTGTCGGCCACGGCGATCACGATGCCGCTCGGTCCAGTCGTCGTCTCCCACGCGGTTTCAAAGCGCGCTGCGCCGATGCCGTCTCGATAGGCCCATTGCGCCGGATAGAGCGGATCGGTCGGCGCGGACTGCCGATGCAGCAGATAGTCGGGTTCGGCATATTCGACTTCCGACTGCGCCTGCACGCGCTCGGCGAGCACCTCGGCGGCCTCGCCGGCGAACGTGGTGTCTAACCTGACGACGTACGCGGCGCCCGACATGGGGCGAACGTCGATGACGCTATCGGCCGAGCGGCGCGTCCGCGATGGTCGATTGTCCCCTCTCGAGTGCTCGCTTAGCGCACGTTCCACGGCGCGCCGGGCCAACGCCGCGCGCGCTTCTTCCGGACTGGGGCCGTCATGCGCCGATTGGCGCGTCGCCATCTCCCGCATTTTGACGATGAGCTGGCTGACTGCCTCCCGGTTGGGCGAGGCGACGCTTTCCTCTGCGCGGGCGTCCTGCATACTCGGCGCGGGGTTGAGCGAGAGCAACGCGGCGACAAAACCAAAACGATACATCGTGCATCGGGCATGTCTCATGAGCGCTCCTATGTGCTCGTGGTGAAAGCAAATAGAAAGCTCGCTCAGCATGAAGCGTTCCCGGCCGGGGCAGGCGTCGTTGCATCGTCGTCGGATCGACTTTTAGGAATTGCTCTGCATTTCCCCCGCGCGCAGCAGCAAGAGTTCGCGCTCGCGTGCGTTCTGGGTCATGGCGGCCGCGCGCTCGAATTCCGAGCGCGCTTCCTCGCGCCGGCCCAGCTTCGCCAGGAAATCCGCGCGCACGCTTGGCAGCCAGTGATAGCGGGCGAGCGTGGGATCGGCAGCCAATGCCTCGACGATCGCGAAACCCGCTTGCGGACCGTACGCCATGCCGACGGCCACCGCGCGATTGAGTTCGACGACCGGCGACGGATTGATCTGCGCGAGCGCATCGTAGAGCGCGACGATGCGCGTCCAATCGGTATCCTGCGGATGGTGCGCGCGCGCATGGCAGGCCGCGAGCGCGGCTTGGAGCGCATAAGGCCCGAGTGCGCCGCCGAGCGCTTCAGCGCGCGCCAGCGCCGCGAGGCCGCGGCGAATCAGCAGCGGATCCCAGCGCGAACGGTCTTGATCGGCAAGCAGCACCGGGCGGCCTTTCGCGTCCGTGCGCGCGTGCAGGCGGGACGCCTGCAACTCCATGAGCGCGACGAGCCCATGCACCTCGCTGTCCTCTTTCGCGAGTTCGGCGAGAATGCGGCCCACGCGCAAGGCCTCGTCGCATAGCGCGGGGCGCATCCAATCGTCTCCGGCGGTGGCCGAATACCCTTCGTTGAAAATCAGATACACGACTTCGAGCACCGACGCCAGGCGAGCCGCCCGGGCATCGGCTCGAGGAACCTCGAAGGGCACGCGCGCCTCGCGCAGCGTGCGCTTCGCGCGCACGATGCGCTGCGCGATCGTCGGCTCGGGCGCGAGAAACGCGCGGGCGATCTCGTGCGTGGCGAGGCCCCCGAGCAGGCGCAGCGTCAGCGCGACGCGCGCGTCCGTGGACAGCACCGGATGGCAGGCGGTGAAAATGAGTCGCAGCAGATCGTCGCCGATATCGTCGGCCCGTGCGGCATCGAGCGAATCGACGAAGTCGGGCACGACGTGGGCTTCGAGCGCGTCCAAGTCGCGCCCGATCGCCTCGTGCTTTTTGGCATGCAGCGCATCTTGCCGAAGCTTGTCGAGCGCGCGGTGCTTGACCGTCGCCATGAGCCAGGCGCCCGGGTTGTCGGGCACGCCTTCCTTCGGCCAGTGTTCGAGCGCGGCGACGAGCGCGTCTTGCGCGAGTTCCTCCGCTAGGCCGACGTCGCGCACGAAGCGCGCGGCATGCGCGACCACGCGGGCCGCTTCGATTCGCCAGACCGCGTCGATCGCTTGATGAGTGGGAGTGGACATCGCTTAGCGCAGGCCAGCGTCGAGTGCTTTAAAGCGCTCGATACTTTCGCTCGGTTCGAAATCGTCGAATTCGTACAGCGGGCGCACCTCGATTTCGCCATCGGCCGCGTCGCCGAACGGCGCGGGAAAACGCCGGGCCCATTCCATGGCTTCTTCTCGGGAGCGAACTTGGATCACCGTATAGCCGGCGATCAATTCCTTGGTTTCGGCGAACGGGCCGTCGATGACAGTCCGCTTGCCGCCGCAATAGCGCACCCGCCAGCCCTTCGCGCTCGGCTGCAGGCCGTTCGCGTCGAGCAGCACGCCGGCTTTGGCTAGGGTCTCGTGGAAGGCCGCCATCGCGGCGACGAGAGATTCCTCGGGCATCGCTCCCGATTCGCTTTGGGCGTTGGCCCGGACCATGATCATGAATCGCATCGCTTCGCTCCTCGAAGGTGAGGGAGGCCGTTCATCGGGCTCCTACACCGTACGACGAGCGAGCACCTCGATTTTCGACACCGGCGGATCGGGCCGGGATCGCTAGGATTCGTAGCAGGGCGCCAAACGACGGACTTCGACCGTGCACCACTCGGCCGCCGGGCATTCGGCGGCGATCGCCAACGCCTCTTCCTCGCGGTCGCAATCGAGCAGATAGAAGCCGCCGACCATTTCCTTCGCTTCGGCGAACGGGCCGTCGATGAAGCGCCGTTCACCGCCGCGCACCTCGACCCGCACGGCCTCCTTGGTCGGCGCGAGCGACTGGGCGGCGACGAGCAGACCGCGCGCTTTCAGGTCTTCGCCGAAGCGGACCATCGCATCGTAGGCCTCGTGGCCGGCCTCGGGCGTGCGCTCGGCGCGCTGGCCGATCGGTTCCATGATCAACAGCAGGTAAGACATGTCGAACTCCGCGGGAGAGGCGCGCCCGGGGGCGGGGCGCCGTCATGTCCCTGAAGGATAGAGCAGCCGCGCGCGTGTTGCTACCGGGCGAGCTCGTAAGACCGGCCGCTATGAGGCGGCGCAGAGGCTAAGGGGAAATGGCGCGCGCGTCGGCTTGGCGCAGGGCGGTCATGTTGCCGACGAAGGCGTTCACGATCTGCTGCGCGAGCGCGGCCACGGCCGTGTTCCGATCGGCGCGTTCGAACGAAAGCTTGGCGGGCACGACGTACGGGCGCCAGTCGCCCTGGGCGAACGTTTCGGTCGCTTGACCGGCGGGCGCGGCGCCCAAGACGGCGAACGGCGTATCGGCGCTATGTTCGAGATCGGCGACGGCGATCGAAACGTCGGCGCCGGCGGCCTCGGTCTCCGCTTGCGCCGCGCCGCTGTCCGACGTTTCAGCGGGTTGCCCGGACAGATGGAAGACGCCGCTGACGAGCCAGCCCGTCACGGGCACGGCTTCGCCCGGCGCGAGGTACCGCGCGGCCAAGCCCGCGTGATTGAGCCGTTGCACGACGGCTTGGGCGACGAGCCCCGCGTCGCGCCCGGCGGCATGTGCATGCAAGGCCGCGCGCAGCCGGGCGAGCAGGCCGGACGGCGGCGCGCCGGCTGGGACGGCGACAAAATGCGTGACGTAGACCGCTTGCGGCACCGCCACCATCGGGGGCGGCCCGGGGGGCATGGGCGGGCGAGGGGTGGCCGGGGGTGTGGCTGCCGTACCTGTGTCCGTCGTGACGTTCACCTGCGTGACGAGCATCGGCGCGACGGCGATCGACGTGTCGTCCGTTCGACTATCGGCCGCGTCGGGGGCGGCGGTTTGTGCGACAGCGCTAGCCGCCGCGGTCCAGATCGTGAATGCCGCCACCGTGCGGCCGAGATTTCGCATGAACTGCCCTGATCGATTCTTGACGACGAGCGCCTAGAGTAAGGCGGCTGTATGACATGCGTCAACGAGCCGCCCCGTGCGCTGCTGCGTCGTCATTCCGGCGTCATTCAGGGCTCATTCGACCGCGACCTTGTCGAAGTTCTGCCGGCCGAAGGCACTGACCATGTAGCCCGCCACCGACTTGCGCGTGATGGCGCTGGCCGTCGGATAGCCGAGCGGGATCCAGAGCGCTTGATCGTGGATGATCTTCTGCGCGGCCTCATAGTCTTTCGACCGGGTGGCTTGATCGGCGCTCGCGCGAGCGTCGGCGATGAGCTTGTCGAGCTGCGGATCGCAGAAGCGGGCGAAGTTGATCCCCGATTTCACGGCGTTGCAGCTGAACAGCGGCGTGAGGTAGTTGTCGGGATCGCCGTTGTCGCCGGCCCATCCCATGAACAGCATGTCGTGCTGCCCTTGCTTTGCTTCCTTGATGAGCTCGCCCCATTCGATCACCTTGACCTCGGCCTTCACGCCGATCTTCGCGAGATCGGCCTGCAGCAGCTCCGCGCCCGCCTTCGGCTTCGGGTTGAGCACGCTGCCTTGCGGACGCACCCAGATCGTCGTCGAGAACCCGTTGGGATAGCCCGCTTGCGCGAGCAGCGCCTTCGCCTTGGCCGGATCGTAGGCATAGGGCGCGATGGCCTTGTCGTAGCTCCAAGTGGTGGTCGGATAGGGGTTCGTAGCCGGCGCGGCCGTGTTGTCGAACACGACTTTCAGGTAGGTCGCGCGATCGAACGCCATGTTGATCGCTTGCCGCACGCGTTCGTCGTCGAGCGGCTTGTGCTGCGTGTTCAGCGCGACGAACGCCGTCATGAAGGCGGGCGTTTGCACGACGGCCAGCGCCTTGTCGTCCTTGGCGCTCGCGACGTCGCTGGGCTTCGGCGAAAGGGCGATTTGGCATTCGTTCGCCTTGACCTTCTGCATACGCACGGACGCATCGGGCGTAATCGCATAGATGAGCCGCTCGACCTTCGGTTTAGGCCCCCAGTAAGTCGGGTTCGCATCGTAGCGGATCGTCGCGTCCTTCGTGTAGCTCTTGAGCACGAACGGGCCGGTGCCGATGGGCTTGGCGTTCATGTCCGTTTGCTTGCCGGCTTTTTGCAGCTCGTCGGCGTATTCGGCCGAATAGATCGAAGCGAAGCCCATCGTCAGCATGGCGAGGAAGGTCGCGTTCGGCTCGTTCAAGTCGAACTGCACGGTGCGATCGTCGATCTTCTTGATCGCTTTGACGAGCTTGACGAGCCCCATCGATTGCGCGTGCGGAAAGCCGTTCGGGCCGGCAACCTTGTGCCACGGATTGGCGTCGTCGAGCATCCGATCGAAGGTGAAGACGACGTCGTCGGCATTCATGGGCCGCGTCGGCTTGAAGTAGTCGGTGGTCTGGAACGCAACGTTCGGGCGCAGGTGGAACGTGTAGCTTAAGCCGTCGCTGCTGACATCCCATTTTTCGGCGAGGGATGGCACGACCTTCTTGGCCGCTTCGTCGTAGTCGACGAGCGTGTTGAAGATGACGTCGGCCGACGCATTCGTCGTCACGAGCGAGTTGAATTGAACGACGTCGAAGCCGTCGGGGCTCGCTTCGGTGCAAACCGTGAGCGGCTTGGCGAGGGCGAGAGCGGGCAAGACAGCGAGCGTGGCGGCGAGCAATTTGGCGCGCATGGGTTCTCCGAGTAAGGCGAAGGGACGGCCGGACTTCAAAGCTGCAACGGGGCGAGTCAACGAGCTTAGCCGAAGCGCGCCCCGTCGACAACGATATGCCCCTTATATCGATATGGCGGGAGGGGGTAGATGGGCTTGCGGCGGGGCGTGGCTGCGGGGTCGCGGGCGGTAGGCCAAGGCTTTCGTGAGACCGCCGCGGGCGTTGCGTGCCGTCAGGGCTCGGTGAGCGCCGCCGATGCGAGGGCACGGAGGTAATCGATGCCGTCGATCGCGCGCGAGCCATACCAGGAGATCATTTCCCCGTCGACGAGCTGCAGCTTCTTGCCGGCGAGCCTCGGGTCGGCGGCGAGTGCGTCGCGGTGCTTTTCGGTGAAACGATAGGGCTCGGATGCGAGCAAGACGCGCTCGACGCTCGCAAAGGCCGGGTCGTCGAAATCGAACGCAGGATAGCGATCGGCGCCGGTGAAACCGCCTGTCGCCGCTGGCCATGTTTGCCAGTTGACGAGGCGCAGCATCGACGAGATGTAGGTATCGCGTGCGATCGTCATCCACGGGTCGCGCCAAATCACATAGAGGACATGGCGTTCGGGCAATTGTTCGACGGCGAGGGCGTCGAGCCTCGACGACAACGCTTCCGATAGCCGTTGCGCCGCTGCTTCGCAGTCGAAGATCGAGCCGAGTAGTGCGTAGAGCGAAAGGTTGTCGTGCGGCGTAAGCGGATGGGTGACGATGACGTGCGGGACGAATTCGGCCAGCGCATCGATCGTCGGCTTTTCGTTTTCGTCGATGTTGACGATCACGTGAGTCGGGGCGAGTTCGCGGATGGCTTCGAGCTTGACGGTTTTTGTGCCGCCCACTTTCGGAACCGCGCGGACCGCTTCGCGCGGGTGCACGCAAAAGCCCGTGCGGCCGACGACGCGCTCGCCCATGCCCAGCGCGAAGAGCAATTCGGTGATGCTCGGGACGAGCGAGACGATGCGGGTGTTGCTATCGGCGCGAGGGTGAAGGGTGCCGGCGGCGTCGGGGATGGGCATGGAAGATGGAGTCGTGTCGGATGGCGGTGCGGCGGGGGCGCTCACGATTTGACGCACCTGTCGCCTGTTGGATGGGCGGACATCGACGTGTCGCTCTTGCGTCGCGCAAGTGAGCGCGTTGGGCGGCTTCGGCAAGGCGGTGCGTTCTGCTGAAGGAGCGACGCCCTAAAGCACTGCCCGCGGTTTGCGCGGCGCCTTCTCGAAAAGCTTGTCGTACAACCACCGCGGCAGGCAAGAAAGCAAGGCTGCGACGACGCGCATCGGCCAAGGAAACACGGCGAATCTCACCTTGCGGGCGATCGCCCCGGCGGCTTTTTGCGCGAAGCGGTCGGCGTCCATCAGGAACGGCATCGGATAGGGGTTGTGCGCCGTCATCGGCGTGCGGATGTAGCCCGGCGCGATCGTCACGACGGCCACGCCGAACGGCCGCATCTCGACGCGTAAGGATTCGAGATACGCGAGCGCTGCCGCCTTGGAGGCGCTATAGGCTCCCGAGCCCGGCAGCCCGCGCACGCCGGCCACGCTCGCGATACCGACGAGCGTGCCGTGCCGCGCCTCGCTCATCGGCCGAGCGAACGGCTCGAACGTCGCGGCCATGCCGAAGTAGTTCACGTCCATGACTTCGCGGAAAGTCGAGAGATCGCCGTGCCCCGTTGCGACGCCTTTGCTGATACCGGCATTCGCGATGACGATGTCGGGCAAACCATGCGCGTCGACGAATTGCGCGGCGGCGTTCGCAATGGCCGCATCGTCTCGGACGTCGGCCGGATAGACGGAAACGGACAGATGGGGAAAGCGCCGAGCGAACTCGGCCAGTGCGTCGGCGCGGCGGGCGACGAGACCGAGCGTCGCGCCTTGCCGCGCATATTCGGCCGCAAGGGCCATACCGATGCCGCTCGAGGCGCCGGTGATGAAAACCTTCAACGGTGGATTCATGCCGGCGCCCGCGCGTTACATCTTCTTCGCGCGGACTTGCGAAACGAGGTAGTCGAGGACTTGGATCGTGCCGGGCAGGCTATCGGTGGCAGCCGGGCCCGTTTCGTACTTGCCCTGAACGGCGAGCGTCGGCACGCCGTCGATCTTGTAGTCCTGAATCATCTGCTTGTCGCGATTGATCGCGGTTTGCGTCGAAAACGAGTTGTAAGCGGCCAGGAACTTCTTCGGATCGACGCCTTTGGTGGCCAAGAACTTGGCTTGATCGTCCGGCGTCAGCAAGTAGTTCTTGTTGACGTGGATTTCGTTGAAGACCGCGGGCGTCAACTGCTGCTCGAGACCGAGCGCGTTAAGGGCGTGAAGGAGTTTCGAATGCGGAATGAAATCGTCGCGAAAGGCGACCGGCACGCGCTTGAAAACGACATCGGCCGGCAGCGCCTTGACCCATTTTTCGAGGTACGGGTCGAATTCGTTGCAGTGCGGGCAGCCGTACCACATGAATTCGATGACTTCGATCTTGCCCGCTGGCACGTCGACAGGTTGCGGCGCTTTCAGCACCGTGTAGTCCTTGCCGGCGACGGGTGCGGTAGGGGAAGCGTAGGCGGCGCCCGCGCCGACGACGGCCAGGCTCACGGAAAACAACAGCGTGCGGATGAGTTTTTTCATTTTTGCTCTACTAGGTGCTTGAACGTGGGACGTCAGTCCGGCGGCCGCGGCGGCTAACCCTGCGACACAGCAGTACGCCACAGCGGCTGCCGATTAAGACCGGCGTCGCCCGCGCAAGGTTCAGCGGCGGGCGGCGCGGCGCCACCATGCATCACTGCTTCGTGAAGCGAATCACGGCCGTGTCGATGCCGGCGTCGGACAGACGCTGGCGTGTGGCATTCATATCCTCGAACTTGGCGAAAGGCCCGATGCGCACGCGGAAGTACGTGACCCCGCCCGCGTCGCGCTGCGACACCTTCGATTCGAAGCCTTGGAAGGCCAGGCGGGCACGCTGCTGTTCGGCGTCGGCGGCCGTCTTATAAGCCCCCACTTGCAGGAAGTACCCCGTATTGGCGTCGCCGGGCGCGGGCGACGCGCCGTTGTTCGCATGCGCGGCGCCGCTGGCGCCGGCCGGCGGCACGTTCGCGGCCTGGGGCGCGGCCTTCTTCTGCTGCGCCCCCGCCTGTGCGTTCGTCTGGCCTTGCTGGGCAGGCGCGGTAGCGGCAGCGCCTGCCGTGCTCGACGCGCCCGTCGGCGGCACTTCGACGATCTGGGGCTCCTGCAGCAAGCCAGGCGCTTGCTGGGGTTGTCCCGACGTCGACTGACCCGGCGCGGTGTTCGGCGGCGCGGGCGTTTGCTGCGCGGCCTGCGGCACGGGCTGTCCTGGCGTCTTGCCTTGCAGTGCGCGGTTTGGATCGAATTGCTGCTCGACGGTGCCTGCTTCGGACCCGGCAGTGGGCGGCGCGACCTTCGCGACGAACGGCGTGGGCGCGCGCGTGATGTAAAGCGCGACGACGACGGCGATCGCAAGGCCGACGATCAAGCCCAGCACGATGCCGAGGAACGTGCTCCCCGATTGCTTTGACTGCTTCGGTGCGCTGCGTGGCGAAGTACGGCTCGGTTTTGCCATTATCTGAATCACCTGCAAAAGGAACTCGGGAGCGGTGTGCGCCGCGCGCATGCCGCGCGACGGCGGCATCGATTATAGCGACGGCGCGTGGCGCGGCACGGCAAACGCGAATTGCGTTACATCTTGGCGGGCGAGGAAACGCCGATCATCGCGAGGCCGTTGGCCAGCACTTGCCGCGTGGCCGCCAACAGCGCGATGCGCGCGTCGCGTTCGGCCTGTACGTCGACGAGCACGCGCTCGGCATTGTAGAACGAGTGAAATTCGCTCGCGAGTTCGCGCAGGTAGAACGCGATCGCGTGCGGCGCGAGTTCGGAGGCCGCGTGCGTCAGCATGTCGGGGTATTCCGCCAGCTTGTGCATGAGCGTCATGGCGCGCGCGCTCGTGAGCACCGAGACGTCGATTCGCGGCAGCGCCGCTTCGTCGCCGCCGTAGCGCGATTTCCACTCGGCGAGGATCGAGCAGATCCGCGCATGCGCGTATTGCACGTAATACACGGGGTTCTCGTCGTTCTGCTTGAGCGCGAGATCGACGTCGAACACGAACTCGGTATCGGCCTTGCGCGAAATGAGGAAGAAGCGCACGGCGTCGCGGCCGCGCTGAATCGTCGCCTCGTCCAGCAGGTCAGGCGCCGCTTCTTGCCCCGGCGCCGCGCCGCCCGACCACTCGATCAAGTCGCGCACGGTGACGTAGCTGCCCGCGCGCTTGGAAATCTTCACTTCCTGGCCGTCGCGCATGACGGTGACCATCTTGTGCAGGATGTAGTCGGGATAGCCCTTCGGGATGCCGACGCCGAGGGCCTGCAGCCCGGCGCGCACGCGCGCGATCGTGCCGTGGTGGTCCGAACCCTGTACGTTGATGACCTTCGTGAAGCCGCGTTCCCATTTGGCGATGTGATAGGCGACGTCGGGCACGAAGTAGGTGTACGTGCCGTCGGACTTGCGCATGACGCGGTCCTTGTCGTCGCCGTAGTCCGTCGTGCGCAGCCACAGCGCGCCTTCTTGCTCGAAGGTCTTGCCCGCGGCGATCAGCGCGTCGACGGTCTTTTCCACGCGGCCTTCCGTGTAGAGCGACGATTCGAGGTAGTACTGGTCGAACTTCACGCCGAACGCCTGCAAATCCATATCCTGCTCGTGGCGCAGGTACGCGACGGCGAACTTGCGGATCGCGTCGAGGTCGTCGATGTCGCCCTTGCCCTTGACCGGCTCGCCGTCTTTCGCGGCGACCGTTTCGCCGTTCATGTAGTCGCGTGCGATGTCGCCGATGTACTCGCCGTTGTAAGCGGCTTCGGGCCAGGCCGCGTCGCCGGGCTTCAGGCCCTTCGCGCGCGCTTGCGTCGAGAACGCAAGGTTGTGGATCTGCACGCCGGCGTCGTTGTAGTAGAACTCGCGGTGAACCGCGTAGCCTTGGCTCGCGAGCACGTTCGCGAGGGCGTCGCCGAGCGCCGCTTGACGGCCGTGGCCGAGATGCAGCGGGCCCGTGGGGTTGGCGGAG
Source organism: Trinickia sp. (assembly GCF_051954495.1). Lineage (GTDB taxonomy): Bacteria > Pseudomonadota > Gammaproteobacteria > Burkholderiales > Burkholderiaceae > Trinickia. The sequence continues at coordinate 45,621 of NZ_JBQCHR010000158.1, read as the reverse complement.
ACGAACTCGACGAGCACGTGCTTGCCGGCAGCGTGGGTGGACCGCCCGAACGCGGCGCCCTCGGCCATGACGGCGCCGATCACGGCTTGCTTCGCCTTGGAGGTGAGGCGCAAGTTGATGAAGCCGGGGCCGGCGATCTCGGCCGCGTCGATCAAGTCCTTTGCACCGGGCTGGGCGAGCAGCGCATCGACGATGCGCTGGGCGAGTTCGCGCGGGTTCTTCTGCAGCGGCTTGGCCAATTGCATGGCCACGTTGCAGGCGACGTCGCCATGCGCGGCCGCTTTCGGGCGTTCTAGCGCGATGGCGGGCATCGAGGCGGCATCGCCGTTCGATTCGGTGATCGCTTGCTTGACGCCGGCGGCGAGCAAGGCTTCGAGACTTTGTTTATGGACTGGCAGCATGCTGTTTCGATGAATTCCGCAGTGGCGGTCCGCCGGGCGGACGCGAAGGGTTGGCGCATGGCGGGCCGGCGGCGCCCGCCGTCATGGCGGGCACGGGCCGCGAAGGCGCGCGTTTGGGTCTAGGCGGATTTTACCAGGTGCTAATATGTCTTCATGACGCGCCGAGCATCGGCCGATCGGCCCGCGCGGCATAGCGCAGGCCGGCCGCGCGCGGCAAGCGATGCGGCGTCGTCAGGCTTGACGTCACCAGAACAAAGGAAACGGGTCCATCATGTTGATTACATTCAAGTGTCGTGCGGCGCCGGACGTTGTCATGCTGGAGAATCTGGCTCAGTATCTCGTCGGTATCGTCGGTAAGCAGCTGGGCGCGCGCGGCGTGATCAGCCACGACGAACTGCCCGCGGCTATTTCGAAACTCGAGGCGGCCATCGTGACCGACAAGCGGGAGATCGCCGAGCACGAAGGGCATTTCCACGAGGGCGAGGACGGTCACGAGCACCATGAGCTGCCGATCGGCTTGGCCCAGCGCGCGTTTCCGTTCCTCGACATGCTGCGCGCCGCACAGCGCGAGAATGCCGACGTCCTGTGGGGCATTTGAGTCGCGCCTGCGTCGGCGTTTTGTAAGGCGCGGGCCGCGCGAGCAGAGCGCGCGCTACGCTCGCCGCAATGATCTGATTTAAGAAAAGGCCCGGATCACGCGTGTTCGCGTGATCCGGGCTTTTTCGTTCGGTGCGGGACTCGCCCGCACCCTTACAGCAGCGGGGCGAGGGCGCGTTCGGCGTCGGCCATCGTGAGCGCGTTGCGGCGCGCGAAATCCTCGACTTGATCGCGGTCGATCTTCCCGACTGAGAAGTAGCGGCTGTCGGGATGCGCGATGTAGAAGCCCGAGACGCTCGCGGCGGGCAGCATCGCCAGCGATTCGGTCACCGTCATGCCGATCTCGTCGGCCTTCAGCGCGGCGAACAAGTCGCGTTTGACGAGGTGATCGGGGCACGCCGGATAACCCGGCGCCGGGCGGATGCCGACGTATTGCTCGGCGATCATGGCTTCGTTGTCGAGCGTCTCGCTTGGCGCGTAGCCCCAGAACTCTCGCCGCACGCGCGCGTGCATCGCTTCGGCGAACGCTTCGGCCAGGCGGTCGGCCAGCGCCTTGAACATGATCGCGCTGTAGTCGTCGAGATCGGCGAGGAACTGCTTTTCCTTGGCCTCGACGCCCAGACCGGCCGTGACGGCGAACATCCCGATGTAGTCGGCCACGCCCGAATCCTTCGGCGCGATGAAATCGGCCAGCGAGCGGTTCGGCCGCATGACGCCGTCCACGACGGGGCGCACGCTTTGCTGGCGCAGGTTGTGCCACGTCAACGCCACCTTGGTGCGCGATTCGTCGGTGTAGATCTCGATGTCGTCGTCGCCCACCGTATTGGCGGGCAGCAGCGCGATGACGCCGCTAGCCGTGAGCCAGCGGCCTTGAATCAGCCGTGCGAGCATCGACTTGGCGTCGGAGAACACGCGCCGCGCCGATTCGCCGACGATCTCGTCGTTGAGAATGGCCGGGTAGGGGCCCGCGAGATCCCACGTCTGGAAGAACGGACCCCAGTCGATGTACCGGGCAAGCTCGTTCAGATCGTAGTTCTTGAAGACGCGGCGCCCGATGAACGCGGGCTTGACCGGCTTGTAAGCCGCCCAGTCGACCTGCGCCTTGTTCGCGCGCGCCTGTGCGAGCGTCACCATCGGCTGGGCCTTCTTGTTGGCGTGCTGCTGCCGAACGCGCTCGTATTCGGCTTTCAGGTCTTCGAGATACTTCGCGGCGCCTTCGTCGGAAAGCAGATTCGATGCGACGGACACCGAGCGCGAGGCATCGGGCACGTAGACGACGGGGCCTTCGTAATGCGGCGCGATCTTGACGGCGGTATGCACGCGCGAGGTCGTCGCGCCGCCGATCAAGAGGGGGATCTTCTTCTCGCGGAAGTAGTCGTCGCGCTGCATTTCCGAGGCGACATACGCCATTTCTTCGAGGCTCGGCGTAATGAGCCCGGACAGGCCGACGATATCCGCGCCTTCGGTCTTCGCCTTGGCGAGGATCTCGTTGCACGGCACCATCACGCCCATGTTGACGACCTCGAAGTTGTTGCATTGGAGCACGACCGACACGATGTTCTTGCCGATGTCGTGCACGTCGCCCTTCACGGTCGCAATGACGATCTTGCCCTTGGCGCGCACGTCGCCGCCCGCTTCGGCCAGCCGTTTCTTCTCTTCCTCGATGAACGGGATCAAATGCGCGACGGCTTGCTTCATCACGCGCGCCGATTTCACGACCTGCGGCAGGAACATCTTGCCCTGGCCGAACAAGTCGCCGACGATGTTCATGCCGTCCATCAGCGGCCCCTCGATCACGTTGATCGGCCGGCCGCCCGCGGCGGCGATCTTCTGCCGCGCCTCTTCGGTGTCTTCGACGATGAAGTTCGTGATCCCGTGCACGAGCGCATGCGCGAGCCGCGCCTCGACGCTCTGATTGCGCCATTCGAGGTTCTCTTCCTTCTTCGCCGCGCCCGTCTTGAACTTGTCGGCGATTTCGAGCAGGCGGTCCGTTGCGTCGGGGCGACGGTTCAGGATGACGTCTTCCACGCGCTCGCGCAGCTCGGGATCGAGATCGGCATAGACGCCGAGCTGCCCCGCGTTGACGATGCCCATGTCCATCCCGGCTTGAATCGCGTGATAGAGGAAGACCGTGTGAATCGCTTCGCGCACCGGGTCGTTGCCGCGGAACGAGAACGACACGTTCGATACGCCGCCGCTCACCTTCGCATAGGGCAGGTTGCGCTTGATCCAGCGCGTGGCCTCGATGAAATCGACCGCGTAGTTGTTATGTTCCTCGATGCCCGTCGCCACCGCGAAGATGTTCGGATCGAAGATGATGTCCTCGGGCGCGAAACCCACTTCATCGACGAGAAAGCGGTACGAGCGCTCGCAAATTTGCGTCTTGCGCTCGAACGTGTCGGCCTGGCCCGTTTCGTCGAACGCCATGACGACGGCGGCCGCGCCGTAGCGCCGAATGAGCCGAGCGTGATGACGGAACGCTTCCTCGCCTTCCTTCAGCGAGATCGAATTGACGATGGCCTTGCCTTGGACGCACTTTAGGCCGGCCTCGATCACCTCCCACTTCGACGAGTCGATCATGATCGGCACGCGGGCGATGTCGGGCTCGGAGGCGATGAGATTCAGAAAGCGCACCATGGCCGCTTTCGAATCGAGCATCGCCTCGTCCATGTTGATATCGATGACCTGCGCGCCGTTCTCGACTTGCTGGCGCGCGACGGCGAGCGCTTCGTTGAACTGGCCGTTCAAGATCATGCGCGCGAAGGCCTTGGACCCCGTGACGTTCGTGCGTTCGCCGACGTTGATGAAGAGCGCGCCGGAGGCGACGTTAAACGGCTCGAGGCCGGCAAGGCGCATCATGTGTTCGGTCATGGTTGTCGTCGATGTAAAACGGTAAGGCGCGAAGCGATAAGACGGACGGGGCGCAGGCGGCTCAAGCGGCTCAAGCGGCTCAAGCGGCGTCGCGGTAGTTGGCCCAAGCGCGCGGCTTCACGTTGCTCAAAGCCTGCGCGATGGCCGCGATGTGCTCGGGCGTGGTGCCGCAGCAGCCGCCGGCGACATTGACGAGGCCCGCTTGCGCGAACTCCTTCAACTGCCGCGACGTGTCCTCCGGCGTTTCGTCGAAACCCGTGTCGCTCATCGGGTTCGGCAGGCCGGCATTCGGGTAGCACGACACGTAGGTGTCGCACAGTTTGGCGAGCTCGGCGATATACGGGCGCATCAACGCGGCGCCGAGCGCGCAGTTCAGCCCGAACGTCAGCGGCTTGGCGTGACGCAGCGAATTCCAGAACGCTTCCACCGTCTGCCCGGACAAGATGCGGCCCGACGCGTCCGTCACGGTGCCCGAGATCATGATGGGCAGCACTTCGCCCGTGTTTTCGAACAATTCGTCGAGCGCGAACAGTGCGGCTTTCGCGTTCAGCGTGTCGAAAATGGTCTCGACGAGGAATAGATCCGCGCCGCCGTCGAGCAACGCTTGCGCCTGCTCGTAATACGCGGCGCGCAACTCGTCGAACGTGACGTTGCGCGCGGCCGGATCGTTGACGTCGGGCGAGATGCTCGCTGTTTTCGGCGTCGGTCCGATGGCGCCCGCGACGAAGCGGGGCTTGTCGGGCGTCGAGTATTGGTCGCAGGCCGCGCGCGCAAGCTTGGCCGATTCCAGGTTCATCTCGCGCGCAAGCGATTCCATCCCGTAGTCCGCTTGGGCGACGGTGGTGGCGCCGAACGTGTTCGTCTCGATGATGTCGGCGCCGGCGGCCAGGTACTGCTCGTGGATCTCGCGGATGATTTGCGGCTGCGTGAGCGAGAGCAGCTCGTTGTTGCCCTTCACGTCGCGTGCGAAGTCCTTGAAGCGCTCGCCGCGATAGCGCGCTTCGTCGAGCTTGTAGCGCTGAATCATCGTACCCATCGCGCCGTCCAGAATGAGGATGCGCGACGCGAGCAGCGCGGGGAGCTGGGCGCCTCGGGTGTAATGCGTGCTTGACGCGGGCGATCCGGCGGGAGCGGCGGACGAATTCATGGCGAGCGTGCGCGGGGCGTGAGGGGGAAAACCGTCATTGTAGCGGCTGCCGGCCCGCCTCGCCGGCCGTGCCCGCGACGCCGGGCGCGCAAAAAGAAAACCCCGTCCGGCATACCGGGCGGGGTTCGATCCGCTAGGCCTTGCCGCTTTGGGGCGTCAGGCCGCGTGTGAGAGTGTCGTCTGAAACCTCAGTGGAGGACGACGGGCTGCGTCATCAGGCTGTCGAATTGCCCGAGGAACTCGTCGACTTCGTCGAGTGTTGGCTCTTCCTCGATGAGCTTGCGTACGTGTTCGCGAAACTGCGCCGCCATTGCGCCGTCGATGAAGATCTCACGCTGCGTGTTCTTGTCTACGATTTCGTAGCCACCTGCGTTCATCGCCAGGTGGTCCGCTTGCGGCGCGAACTCGACGACACAATAGTTGGGGCTGTTGTAGATCATTTGCATGGCGACACTCCTTATTCCGATTGGCTCCTGGCCGTTTTCCGCCCAGTACGTGGAGCGTGTTGCATGGAATTTCAAGGGGTGGGTCTTAAACGACGCTTAAAACGGGTTGGAACATTGCAACCAAATGCATCTTCGACGTCATGCTTGCTGCTTTGCGACCTAACCAACCCGTTAGACCCCGTCCATCCAAAACGTTCGAGCGGCGAGGGAAAACATCGAGGATCGTCCACGTGCCTCGATAACCATGATAACGGCACGTGCGAGCCGCTGGTTTAGGGCTGCTCGCGCACCTGGGCCGGCGTTCGGTCGGCCGGCTCGGCGTTGGACGAACCATCCGGTGTCCTTGCCTTCGCTGTCGCATTTTCCGCGCCCGGCGGCTCGAGCCGCCCGCGCCACAACAGTTCGATCTGCGTGCCGTTCGGCTCCGTTTGCACGATGCGGGCCGGCAGCCAGCCCAGCGAGGGCGCAAGCCACACGTCGATGCGTCGCCGGTCGCCGTCGTGGCGCGGCAGTCTCATAAAGTGACGCGCCGCCAGAAAACCTTCGGGAGTGCGAATCGATTCGTCGCCGATCGTCTCGATCGGCCAAAGTTCTCCGCTGTCGTCGTCCGCCACGTAAAACGCCCGTGTGACGCCGGCCTTGTACGTTTCCGGATCCCCGCGCACGAGGCTTGCCAACTGCATCACCATGCTGAAGCGGTCTTGCGCGCCCTCCGGCAGTGCAAGCGTCGTGCTCGTGCGCGTGAAGCCGATCCGTTTGGCGGCGCGGTCGAACGTCGTCACCTCTTCGGGGCGGCGACCGCGCTTCTCGACGTAGCGCTCGGGAGCCAATCCGAACGCGTCGATGCGCCCGCTGCTTTCGTACGAGAACGTGCCGAGGAACGGCAACGGCACGGAAACGACCATTTCGTAGCGGCCGCCGTCGCTCGTCCATCGGATCGTGCCGGGCGCGTTTTCCACCCCGTTGTAAAACGTGTTGTAGTGCAAATTGCCCGAAGGGGGCACCGAGAAGCGTACGCCCGCGCTCGCTGCGCTGGCTTGGACGGGGGGCGCGGCGGTCGATGCGGCCCCCGGACTCGACGCGCCAGGGACCGAGGACGTCGCGTCGCCCTGGGATGCACTGGCCGTCTGAGCGGCGGCCGGCGGCGTGTCGCCCGGGTTGACAGCGTGCAGCACGGCTGTTCGGCTGTCCGTCGAACGGTGGGCGGCCGCATGCGCGCGGGGCGGCGCCGTGCGGTGCGCCCCTCGTTGCGGCTCGGTGCGTTCGATGGGCTGCGGGGTCAGTAGCGCGACTTGAATCGGCGCCTTGACCGCTTCTGCCTCGAAAGCCCCGTGGTAGCGCGCGAACCACAAGAGCGCGGCGCCGTGAACCGCGAGCACCGCCGCGAATGCGGCGCCCCATCGCCGCGCGAGCCGCCGTGCCCGGCTAGGGGGGCAGGGGGTGCGGCGGGCGGCGGGTGCGAATACGTACGACATGTCGGCGGGTCTCGATCGTCCTCGCCGCGTCAGCGCGGCGCGCTGCTGTGGCCGAGTTCGTAGGACAACTTGTTCGCGCAAGCTTTCAGCGCCAGGGCGATCTCCCCGTCCCAAGACAGATCGAACGCGCCTTCATGACCGAGCGCGATCAGGCCCAGCGCGAGTTCGCCCGAGGCGTCGAAAACGGGCATGCAAAAGGCGTGGATCGTCGGCAGCAGCATCCCGGCCACGCGCGCCGCGCCATGCTCGCGGACGTCCGCGAGCGCCCGTTCGAGTTCGCTTTCGCTGCGCGGCCCGCTCGCGTGCGCCGAATGGCGCGAGCCGGCGAGCTCGCGCTCGATCATCGCCTGGGTCTTGCCGCGCGGCAGATATGCCGCAAAGAGTAGGCCCGTGGCGGAGCCAAGCAGCGGCATGACATCGCCGAGCTTGAGCGACGCCTTCGCCGGATGGCTCGATTCGGTCCAGTGGACGACCGTCGGCCCTTGATTGCCCCAGACGGCGATACCGACCGTGATGTCGAGCCGATCGCGCAGCTCGCCGAGCGCCAGCCGGGCGAGTTTCACGCCGTCGACGCGCGCGAGGCGAGCCAGCCCCATCTGCAGCGCGAAGCCGCCGAGCTCATAGCGGCCTGAAACGGGGTCTTGCGCCACGACGCCTAGGCGCTGAAAGCTCACGAGGTAGCGATGCGCCTTTGCCGGGCTCATCTGCGCCCGCTTGGCGAGATCGCGCAGCATCATTGCGCGCGGCTCGTTCGTCAGCACTTCCAGCAGGCGAAACCCCACTTCGATCGACTGAATGCCCGAGCGCACCTTTTCCTCGCCCTCGCCCTCGGCGCCATCGTCGAGGGGATCGAGCGGATCGCCGAGCGCGGGATCGAGCGTGTCGGGCGTGGGGGAAGGCGGAGCGGACATGGGCGGGCGATACCGACGAAAAGCCGAAAACGGCGAAAGCAGGGCGGAAAATGGACGCAAAACGGGCGCCGATGCGTCATCCTGACGAACTCGAGCGGCGTGACGCATTCACCATCGTAAAATAGATTCTCTCTATCGTCACCACACGGCTTCGATTCCTCCCACATGAAACTTGCCACGCTCAAAGACGGGTCGCGCGACGGCCAACTGATCGTCGTTTCGCGCGATTTGCGCACGGCCGCGATTGCCGACGCCATCGCGCCGACGCTGCAGCGCGCGCTCGACGACTGGCCGTTCTATGCGCCGCAGCTCGCCGAGCTTTACGACGCGCTCAATCAAGGCCGTGCCCGCGCAGCCTTCGCGTTCGAACCGAAGGACTGCATGGCCCCGCTGCCGCGAGCGTTCCAGTGGGCCGACGGCTCCGCCTACGTGAACCATGTCGAACTCGTGCGCCGGGCGCGCGGTGCCGACATGCCGCCGGAGTTTTGGACCGATCCGCTGATGTACCAAGGCGGCAGCGACGACTTTCTCGGCCCGCGCGAGGACATCGTCTGCGCGTCCGAGGCGTTCGGCATCGACTTCGAGGCCGAAGTGGCCGTCGTCACGACCGACGTGCCCATGGGCGCGACGCCCGAGGCCGCGCTCAAGGCCGTGCGTCTCGTGATGCTCGTCAACGACGTCTCGCTGCGCAATTTGATTCCGGCGGAACTCGCAAAGGGCTTCGGCTTCTTCCAAAGCAAGCCGGCCACGGCTTTTTCGCCCGTGGCCGTGACGCCCGACGAGTTAGGCGAACACTGGCGCGGGGGGCGCGTGGAGCGGCCCATGATCGTGCATTGGAACGGCAAGAAAGTGGGGCAGCCGGACGCCGGCGTGGACATGGTGTTCCACTTCGGCCAGCTCATCGCGCACGCGGCGAAGACGCGCAATTTGCGCGCGGGCTCGATCGTGGGTTCGGGCACCGTCTCGAACAAGGACGAGAAGCGCGGCTACTGCTGCATCGCCGAGAAGCGCTGCCTCGAAACGATTGCGGGCGGTGCGCCTCAAACCGAATTCATGAAGTACGGCGACACGGTCAAGATCGAGATGCTCGACGATGCCGGCAAGTCGATCTTCGGCGCCATCGAGCAATCGGTCGCGCCGCTCGAGCAGGCGTAGCGCATGAAGGCTCGATGGGCCCGGGGGCGCGCGCCGGGTTTGGCCCGATGCGGGGCCGCACGCGCACGCCTACACTGACGAGCGAGCGGCGTCGCGGCTCATGCGAACGTTCGGGGTTTCTTCAGCTCAACACGAGTCCATACCGATGACCGATACGACAACTTCCGACGATCTCGCGCTCTATGCGCATTACGGCTCGTTGCGCTTGCAACGTCATCCGCACGGCGTGCTCGAAGTCGTCATGAGCGGAGCGGGGATGAACAAGAGCGGCCTTGCCGCGGCCGACGAGCATATGCATCGCGAACTGGCCGAGATTTGGCGCGACATCGACCGCGATCCGAACACGCGCGTGGCCGTGATCCGGGGCGAAGGCAAGGGCTTTTCGGCGGGCGGCGATCTCACGCTCGTCGAGCAGATGGCCGATCGCTTCGACGTGCGCTCGCGCGTCTGGCGCGAGGCGCGCGATCTCGTCTACAACGTCATCAACTGCAGCAAGCCGATCGTCTCCGCGATGCACGGGCCGGCCGTGGGCGCGGGCCTCGTCGCCGGGCTCCTGGCCGATGTGTCGATCGCGGCCAACGATGCGCGCATCATCGACGGGCACACGCGCCTCGGCGTCGCGGCCGGCGATCACGCGGCGATCGTCTGGCCGCTGCTGTGCGGCATGGCCAAGGCGAAGTATTACCTGCTGCTGTGCGAGGCCGTGAGCGGGGCGCAGGCCGAGCGGATCGGGCTCGTGTCGCTGGCCGTCGACGAGGCCGAACTGCTGCCGAAAGCGTTCGAAGTCGCGACGCGGCTCGCCCAAGGTTCGCAAAGCGCGATACGCTGGACGAAGTACGCGCTCAACAACTGGCTGCGTATGGCGGGGCCGACGTTCGATGCGTCGCTCGCGCTCGAATTCATGGGTTTCTCGGGCCCCGACGTGCGCGAAGGCATCAGCTCGCTGCGCGAGCGGCGCGCACCCGATTTTCCGGGCAGCGATTTTTCCTGACGCTGATTCTGATTCACACCCACGTCTTCACTCATTCTCATCGTATCGGAGAGCACTCGATGACCGACACCGCCGGCGACCAATCGCCTTTTCCAGGCTTTCCGGGTTTTCCGCCCGCTGAAATGCTCGACAAGATGTGGGACATGATGCGCCTGACGCCGTTCGGCGCGGCGTTTCCGGGGATGCAGCCGGGTACGGCGCAAGGCTTCAGCTCGCCGCTGACCGCGATGTCGGACATGATGTCGCCGCTCATGAGCGTGGAAGAACTCGATAAGCGCATCACCGACATGCGCGCTGTCGAGCAGTGGCTCAAGCTGAACCTGAACATGCTGCAATCGGCCATTCAGGCGCTCGAGGTGCAGCGCGCGACGCTCTCGACGCTGCGCGCGTTCGGCGCCTTCGCGCAGGCGTCGATGACGCAGCCGAGCGATACGTCGGGGCCCGCGAGCACGAAAGCCGCTTCGTCCTCGCCTTGGGGCGCTTCCGAAAGCCGTTCGAGCGAGGCAAGCACAGCGGGCGCGAGCGGCGGCGACGGCAATCGCGCCGAGAGCGGCGCCGACGCTTCGCCGGCTGGCTCCGCGGAGGGCGGCGACGCAAGCGCCGCGTTCGATCCGGCCGGATGGTGGAACCTGCTGCAGTCGCAGTTCAATCAGCTCGCGGCATTCGCGATGACGCAACCGGGCGCCGCGACGGACAGCGAGGCCGGTTCGAAATCGAAGCCGAAGGCGAGCGGCGGCGCATCGGGGCGCGGCGCCAAGGGCGCAAGTGCGGGCCGCGGTTCGGCGGCATCCAGCGCCACGAACGCATCGAACGCATCGAACGCCAAGCCGGCGGCCAAGCGCGCGCCAGCCCGCAAGAGCGGTACGAAGCCGCCCGGCGGCTCGGGCGGCGGCGCACGCGACGAGAAGTGAACGCCAACCGTTCATCGTGCGGCTCGCACTGGTTCTGATGGGCGGCGGCGCGCGCGCCGCCTACCAAGTCGGCGCGCTCAAGGCGCTTGCCCAGATCGCACGCGAGATCGAACCGCGGCGGCGCTCGTCGCCGTTTACGATCATTTGCGGGACGTCCGCGGGCGCGATCAACGCGGCGTCGATCGCCAGCCATGCGGACGACTTCGCGCTCGGCGTCGAGCGGCTGATCGACTTTTGGTCGAACATTCGCGCGCGCCAGGTATATCGCACCGATTGGCGCGGCGTGGCGGCGGCGGGCGCACGCTGGCTTGCGGCGATGAGCTTCGGCTGGGCAGTACGGCGCAGCCCGCGCGCCCTTTTCGACAACAGTCCGTTAGCGCAGCTGCTGCACGGCGCGCTCGATTTCGCGCGCATCGATGAAATGCTCGAGGCGCATGCTTTGCATGCGCTCTCCATCACGGCGCTCAGCTACTCGAGCGGCCGTCATTTGACCTTCTACCAAGCCGAGGAGCCCATCCAGTCTTGGCGGCGCGCTCAGCGCGGCGCGCGCATGGTGGCGCTTGCCCCCGCGCATCTGCTGGCCTCGGCGGCTATTCCGTTCTTGTTTCCGGCCGTGCCGCTGGAACTGGACGGCTGCGTGGAATATTTCGGCGACGGCTCCATCCGGCAAATCGCGCCGCTCAGCCCCGCGATACACTTCGGCGCGCATCGCATCGTGGTGCTCGGCGCCGCGACGCCGCGTCCCGAAGTACCGGCGGCGTCCGGCATCGAAAGCGGCTACCCGTCGCTCGCTCAGATCGGCCAGCAGGTGCTGGCGAGCGTATTTCTCGATTCGATCGGCGCGGACATCGAGCGCATCGAGCACATCAACAACATGATTTCGCATCTGCCGCAGCACGTGGAGCCGGAAAGCGGCTGGCGGCACGTCGATGTGCTGCCGATCGCCCCCAGCGAGCGCATCGAAATTCTCGCGGCGCGGCATCTCAAACGCTTGCCGCTGACGGTGCGCGGCCTGCTGGGCGCGGTCGGCGGCAATCGTGCGGCCGGCGCGTCGTTCGCAAGCTACCTGCTGTTCGAGGCGGAATTCGCGAACGAACTGATCGACCTCGGTTTTCGCGACACGCTTGCGCAGCGGGAGCGGCTGACCGGTTGGATCGGAGAGATGCTTGGCCAAACGCCGCAACCCGTGTAAACCAGCCGTAAGAGAGGCCGGCGCCGCGGGCCGCGCATGCTATCATTCCAAAGATTTCGCTTCGTGGGCGAACACCGAAAAAACCACGATCGCGGCAGGTCGTTGCGCCGCCCGTCCAACGGAAGCGAAGAGGGGCTCGGCGCGAAGCGCGGCGCCGTGTTCGATCATCGCCTAGGCGCGTTGCGCCGGCCGATGTCTTCACGCGCGAAGCATCGTCGCACGGGCGACCTTGAGTTCGATCAAGAAAATGAGCGCGATCACTGCGTAAGATTGTGGTTTTTTTGCCGCACCGGCGCGGTGGTTTCGCGTGCATGCGGCAATTGTCATACGAGTTGCAATGGGCAGACCAGGGGTGGGACCTATGAACACCATGCTTTATCCGGAACTTTATAAATCGCTCGAGTCGGTCCGCTGGGACATGGAGAAGGACATTCCCTGGGACAAGTTCGACGCGTCGCTGCTCACCGACGAGCAGGCGACCACGATCAAGATGAACGCCATCACCGAGTGGTCGGCGCTGCCCGCGACGGAAATGTTCCTGCGCGACAACCACCACGACAGCGACTTTTCCGCGTTCATGAGCGTTTGGTTCTTCGAGGAGCAAAAGCATTCGCTGGTCCTGATGGAATACCTGCGTCGTTTCAAGCCCGAAATGGTGCCGACCGAAGCCGAGCTGCACGCCGTGCGCTTCGAATTCGATCCCGCGCCGCCGCTCGAAACGCTGATGCTTCACTTCTGCGGCGAAATCCGCCTGAACCACTGGTATCGCCGCGCCGCCGAATGGCACACGGAGCCCGTGATCAAGCACATCTACGAAACGATTTCCCGCGATGAAGCGCGCCATGGCGGCGCTTACCTGCGCTACATGAAGAAGGCCATGACGAACTGCGGCGACGTCGCGCGCGCGGCGTTCGCCAAGATCGGCGTGCTGATGGCTTCGGCGCGCCGCACCGAAAAACCGTTGCACCCGACGAACCTGCACGTGAATCGCGATCTTTTCCCGCGCGACACGATCCAGTCGCGGCTGCCCGATCCGGAATGGCTCGAACGCTGGCTCGACGAGCAGATCCGCTTCGACGACGGCTGGGAGAAGAAGGTCGTCGAGCGCATCCTGCACAATCTGTCGATTCTGTTCGAGCGCACGTTCGCGACGGCGCAAGAGCTGAACCGCTACCGCAAGGAAGTCACGGCGCGCCTGCAAACGCCAGGCTCGGCCGAACACCAGGCCGCTTGAGGCCCGGCATCGATCGGACCTCTACCGCCCATGTCTGCCGTTTCCTTCGAAGACAAGATCATCACCCGTGAAGCGCTGGCAGAGCGACGCTCCACGCTCGCCGGCCCGGTCGTCTTCACGAACGGCGTATTCGACATCCTGCACCGGGGCCATGTGACTTACCTCGCGCGCGCGAAGGCGCTGGGCGCGTGCCTCGTGGTCGGCGTGAACAGCGACGCGTCGGTGCGCATGCTCGGCAAGGGCGACGATCGGCCGATCAATCGCGAGGAAGATCGGATGGCGTTGTTGGCCGCTCTGGAAAGCGTCGACTGGGTCGTGCGGTTCGAGGAGCGCACGCCGATCGAATTGATCGAAGCCGTGCACCCGGACATTCTCGTCAAAGGCGGCGATTACGACATGGACGCACTGCCGGAATCGGCGCTCGTACGCGGATGGGGCGGGCGGGCGCTGGCGATCGCATTCGAGCATCAACGCTCCACCACCGCCTTGCTCGACAAGGTCCGTGCGCACGCAGGGCGGTCGTAGCGCGACGAACAACCGGCAATCCGCCGGATAGATAACCCGCCGCGGCTCGGCGAACGTTGCTGCGCCGCGCCGAGGGTTCGCCGATGCCGGAGAATGGCGATGGCGTCTCCCCGGCCTTAGCCGCCGAGCGGTGCGACGGCGATGGCGGGGGTAGGGTCGGGCCGCCCGACGATGGCTTGTTCGGCCGCGTCGGCTTCGGAAATCGGCCGCGTTTTTAGCCAATCGGGGTGGACCTGGCGTTCCAAATGATGGGGCTCCCGGGGGCCCGACGCCGGCAACGGCCCCAGCATGCCGCTCGCCAAAGCGAACGCAATCAAATTGGCGAGAAACAAAATAGCGATCAGCCAACGCAGCATCGTCTCGTCTCCAGTCGTTCAGGGCGCCCGAGCGCCGTCTTCGGCGGCGATCCTCGCCAGCCCGGACAGCACGAGCGTATCGTGACGCGTGTACGGCACGCCAAGCGCGGCGGCCACGTCGTCTGCCGCGCCGCCGCCTACGACAAGCCTTACCTGCGCGTCCCAAGCGCGGCACAATTCACGCCATGCGCGTTCGATGAGGCCCGCCTGGGCCAGCAAGGCCCCGGCGGTGATCGCATGCGGCGTATCGGCGGCGAACCAGTGTTTTGCCAAGGCGTCGCCGGCAAGGCCGCGCACGGACTCGGCGCTCAACGTCGGCAACTGCGCCGTATGCTCGCCTAGCGAGCGCATCATCAGCGACCACCCCGGTGCGATCATCCCGCCGACGAACCGTCCCTGCGCCGTCAGCGCTTCGAGCGTCGTGGCGGTGCCGAGCGTGGCGATCAAGAGCGGCTCGCCCGGGAACGCCGCATGGGCGCCGATGAGGCCGGCCCACCGATCACTGCCCAGCCGCTCCGGCGCCCCATAGCCGTTGATTACACCGCACTGGCGCTCGCGAGCGCGCACGAACGTGCGCGGCAAGCCGGGCCAGCGCGCGTCGAGCTGCGCGGCGATCCGTTCGGCCGCATCGCGCCCCGCCACATTCGAGATCCACGCACCGCACGGCGCCGCAAGCGCGGCCCATTGCGACGCCGGATCCTCGTGCTCATTCGCCGCGCCGGACTCGCTCGCCCAGGGGCGAGCGTTGTCGGCCTGCGCATCGGCGCCGGCATCGGCCGAAGCGCGCGGGGCGTGCGCGGCGTGCGAAAACACGCCGCTGCGAAGCCACGTGCCGTCGACGCCGGCCAACGCCCATTTCACGCGGCTATTGCCCGCGTCGATGAGCAGAAACGGCGCGCCTCTCCTCATGGCGCTCCGTCGGCGAGCCGCAGCGAGACGTCGCCCGTCGCGATCGCCTGCATGCCCGCATCGGTCGACAGCAGCAGTTGCCCCGAGCTGTCGACGCCGGTCGCGATACCGCGCGCGAACTCGACGCCCTTGTCGATCAGCACGACTTCTTGATTCGCATAGGCGTGGCAGGCGTTCCAGCGGCCGACGAACGGCGCGAAACCTTGCGCGCCGAAGCGCTCGGTCATCTCGGTGAGCGCCTTGACGACGACGGCCAGCGTGTCTGTCAAGTTCGCTTCCGGCACGGCTTGCGACAGCGCGGCTGGCGGCGTTGCTCGGGCCTGTGCCGGCATGCTCGCGGCCGCTGCTTCGAGTTGTGCCTCGAGCGCTTCGTCCCGGCGCACGTTAATCCCCACGCCGATGACTGCGGCGCTGGCGTTCGCGGTGCTCCAGGCCGTTTCGATCAGAATGCCGGCGAGCTTGCGGCCGTCGAGCAGCACATCGTTCGGCCATTTGAGCGCGAGCCGCCCTGCCTCGCTCGGGGCCAAGCGCGCCAAGGCGTCGATGACCGCGACGCCCGTCGCCAGGCTGAGCCCGGCCAGCCCCGCGAGCGGCCGGGGCAGCACGCAGGCGAGCGAGAACGTCAGCGCGTGGCCCGGCGTGGCCTGCCAGCTGCGCCCTTGCCGTCCTCGGCCGGCCGTTTGGCTGTATGCAGCGCGCACCGCGTGCACGCCGACCGCGGCACGCTCGCGCGGCAGCGCCTTCATGCGCGCCATGAGGTCGGTGTTGGTGGACGTCGTCTCGTCGACGATTTCGAGCGCGTCCGACGGGATCGCACTCGCGCCGCCCGCGCGCGCGCGCTGCTCGTCGATGCGCCAATCGGCGCCGTCGAGGTTCGCCGCCGAGCCGGGGCTCGGGGGAGGAAAAAGGGTATCGGTCATAGCCATATTGTAGGGCGTAGCGGCGAGCGCGCGTCATCGACGCACGCATGCGTCTTCGCTCCACGTATGAAGCATTCGGTCGGCCGCCGCACGTACCGGCAGCCGGGTACATGCTAGCCGCGGCGCATCGCCCGCTACAATGGCCGCAGTTCAGTTCATCGCGTGGGAACTTCCTTCCTTGGACTTCGATACCCCGCCCCGCTTGCGGCTCGAAACGAGCGGCCAAGGCTCGCTCGTCAAATTGTCCGGACAGTGGACCGCGCTCGCGCTGGCCCGCGACCGCGCGCGCTCGGGCGCCACCGCGCGCCTGGCCGCCCTCGCGCGCGCCGCCCCGGCGCAATGGGATTTGTCGGCCGTCGAGCGAATGGACCATGTCGGCGGTCAAGCGCTGTGGCGTGTCTGGGGCCGCAAGCTGCCCGAATCCGTCACGCTCACGGATACCCAGCGCGACATATTCGCGCGCATCGCCCTGCTCGAAACGCAGCGCGAAAGCCCGGAGGCAGTCGAGCGCGTGGATGCGGTCACCGCGCTCGGCCGGTCCGTGCTCGGGTTCATCGACCACGCTTACGGCGGCTTGGCAATGTTCGGGCGCTTCGTGCTCGATGCGCTGTCCGTGCTGCGCCGCCCCGCGCGCGCGCCTTGGCTGGAAATCTCGGCGAACGTGTATAGCGCGGGGGCCAAGGCATTGCCGATCACGGCGCTCGTCGCGTTCCTGATCGGCATCGTGCTCAGCTACCTGTCGGCCCAGCAGCTGCGTCTGTTCGGCGCGAATCAATACATCGTCAATATTCTGGGTCTGTCCGTGATTCGGGAGCTGGGCCCCGTGCTGTCGGCGATACTGGTCGCCGGGCGCTCGGGCTCGGCCATCACGGCGCAGATCGGCGTCATGCGCGTGACCGAGGAGCTCGACGCGATGCTCGTCATGGGCATTCCGCACGGCCTGCGGCTCGTGCTGCCGCGTGTCCTCGCGCTGTCGGTGGCGATGCCGCTGCTCGTCATGTGGACCAACATCATCGCGCTGATCGGCGGCGCGCTCGCCGCGCAGGTCGTGTTGGGCATCGACATGCTTTATTTCGCGCGGGCGTTGCCGAGCGTCGTGCCGATCGCCAATCTATGGATCGGGCTGGGCAAGGGTGTCGCGTTCGGCATGCTGATTGCGCTCGTCGCCTGTCACTTCGGCTTTCGGATCAAGCCGAACTCGCAAAGCCTCGGGGTGGGAACGACATCGTCGGTCGTCTCCTCGATCACGGTCGTCATCCTCGCCGATGCGATCTTCGCGATCGTTTTTCAGAACGTCGGCCTATGACCGCGCCGCTTTCCGCCGCCGTTCGCAACCGTCCGCCGCCCGCGATCGCCGAGCGGGTGATCGAGGTGCGCGACCTGACCAAGCGCTATGGCGCCACGATCGTGCACGAGCACTTGAACTTCGAGGTGCGGCGCGGGGAGATCGTCTCGATCGTAGGCGGATCGGGCTCAGGCAAGACTACGCTGATCCGCCAGATC
Organism: Trinickia sp.; assembly: GCF_051954495.1. Lineage (GTDB taxonomy): Bacteria > Pseudomonadota > Gammaproteobacteria > Burkholderiales > Burkholderiaceae > Trinickia. Next base: position 28,077 of record NZ_JBQCHR010000158.1, on the reverse strand, counting down.
CTGGGCCTCGAAGCGCCGAGCTCCGGCGCAATCGAGGTATTCGGGCGCGATACATCCTCGGTGGACGAGCAAACGGCCCGCGTCATGCGCAGCCGCATGGGGATGCTGTTCCAGCAAGGGGCGCTGTTTTCCTCGATGTCGGTGTTCGACAACGTCGCGCAGCCGATACGCGAGCTCGGCCGCGTGCCGGCCCCGCTCTTGAACGACATCGTCATGCTCAAGCTCGAAATGGTGGGGCTGCCCTGCAAGCACGCCTCGAAGATGCCGGCGGCGCTCTCCGGCGGCATGATCAAGCGGGTGGGCATCGCGCGCGCGCTCGCGCTGGAGCCGGAGCTGCTGTTTCTCGACGAGCCGACCGCGGGGCTCGATCCGCAGGCATCGGAGGATTTCGTGGAACTGATCGCGACGCTGCATCGCGCGCTCGGGCTGACCGTCGTGATGGTCACGCACGACCTGGACACGATGACTTCGTTGTCGACGCGCGTGGCTGTCATCGCCGATCGGCGCGTGCTCGTCGCCGCGCCGATCGAGGAGGCGGCCGCGGTGGACCATCCGTTCATCCGCGAGTTCTTTTTAGGGCGGCGCGGCCGGCGCGCGCTGCAGGCCTTGCCGCCCGAGCGACGCGCTAAGCTGCCGCCGGCCGCGTTGGAGTCCGCATCGGCCGAGGTGCCGCTATGACGCACCGGCACGAAGCTTTTCGCGCCGTTCGATATCGCGCGCGCAACGACGGGAATCACGCGTATGGAAAATAAATCGCACGCATTCTGGGCTGGGCTTTTTACGATCGGACTCGGCGTCGCGATCGCGCTCGTCGTCTTCTGGTTCAATCTCGACCGCACCGTGCGCGTGCCGTACGACTTGATCTCGCACACGAACGTCACGGGGCTCTCGACCGATGCCGATGTCCGTTATCGCGGCCTGGCCGTGGGCAAAGTGCAGTCGATCCGGTTCGACCACACCCACCCGGGGACGATCGTGATCCGCATCCTTGTCGACAAGAATGCCCCGATCACGCGCTCGACGTTCGGCAGCCTGGGCTTGCAGGGGGTGACGGGTATCGCCTTCGTGCAGCTCGACGATACGGGCGCCGATCTGAATCCCGTGCCGACCTCTGCGAAGCACGTCGCGCAACTGCCGATGCGCCCGGGCTTGCTCGATCAATTGCAGCAGCGCGGGGATGCCCTGCTCGACGAACTGCAGACCGTCGTCGCCCGTGCCGATGCCATGCTCTCCGAGCCAACGCGCACGCAGCTCCTGGCGACGGCGGCAAGCTTGCAGCACGCGGCCGACGCCGTGACGACGCTCGCGCAAGCGGCGACGCCAGCGGCGGCGCAATTGCCGAGCACGATGGATGCGCTCACCCACACCCTCGCATCGACCAATGCGCTCATGACGACGCTTTCGGCAACGAACGGGCCGCTCGTTTCGAACTTGAACAAGATCGGCGCGGCGGCCGATCGTGCCGGCGGGGCGCTCGCGACAATGGACGCGTCGTTGCAGGACATGTCGACGCGGCTCGACTACGAGACGCTGCCGCGCGTGAATGCGCTCGCAACCGACGTCAGCGGCGCGGCGCGTGCCTTCGACCGGGCCGCCAACGTCTTCAGTACGAGCCCGACGAGCGTGCTGTTCGGTGTCGCGCACACGCAGCCGGGCCCGGGCGAGCCGGGCTTCTCGTGGCCGCGCGCGGCAGGCGCCGTAGCACCGCATTGATTTGCAAAGGAAAGCAAGCACATGGCACGAACAATCAAAATGGCCCCAGGCTCGCGTTCGGACCGCGCGCGCATGTCTCGGTTGGTGCAGGCGCGAGCGGCGTTGCGCGAGCTTGCCTCCATTGCCTGCGCATTGGCCGCCGCGGGGCTGCTCGGTACGGCGCTCGTTGGCTGCACGCTCGGGATGCCCGCGGCCGTCTCGAACATTCGCTACGACCTCGGGCCGGCGAATCCGCCCGCCTATACGGGCGCGCTGCCGACGCTGCGCCTGTTCGATGTGCGCACGCCGCGCGTGCTCGACAGCGACGACATCTTGTATCGCTTGAGCTATGCCGACCCGACGCAGACGGCCGCCTACGCGAATAGCCATTGGGCGATGCGGCCGTCGCAACTGCTGACCGAGCGCGTGCGCGACGCACTCGCCGCCCACGGAGCGGTCCTCGGCGGCGGCCAGGCGGTGAATGCACCGCTCTTGACCATCGATCTGGAGCAATTCGAGCAGGTGTACGACGGGGAGGGCCAAAGTCACGGCGCATTGACCGCGCGCGCCACCCTGACGCATGAGGGCAAGGTCGTGGCGCAGCAAACCTTCGTCGCACGCGCGCCGGCTAGCATGCCCAATGCCGCCGGCGGCGTGCATGCGCTCGCCGCGGCCAGCGACGATTTCGTGGCCCAGCTCGTCGCATGGCTCGGCATGCAGGTCGGCGCCGTCGCGCAGTGACGGCGGGAGGAGCGAGACGCATGCGAGGCGTGCGCCTCGCGACTCGAAACGGCTAGAGTATGCGCCGCCATGCATTCGACCGAACGCGCGAAGCCTTGCCGGGCAAGCGCTCAGCAGGCGAGCGCGACGCTCGCTATAATCGGCGCGGCTTATCCATCCGACCATGCCGAATACCGATGCGATGCGTTTCCGGGCTCATGCGGGCCAAGGGCGCCGATCGGTCCGGCGTCAACCCTTCGAACCCGAAGACCATGGACTCCTTCTACAAGTACCACGTCTTTTTCTGCTTGAACCAACGCGAACCCGACGCCGAGCGCCCGAGCTGCGGACGGCGCTGCGACGCGGAGAAGATGCTCGACCACACGAAAAAGCGTGTGAAGAAGCTGGGCCTCGCGGGTCCGGGCAACGTGCGGATCAACAAGGCCGGCTGCCTCGACCGGTGTGAGCAGGGTCCGGCGCTCGTCGTGTATCCGGAAGGCACCTGGTACACCTATTTCGATGAAGCCGACCTCGATGAAATCGTCGATTCGCATTTGAAGGAAGGCAAGATCGTCGAGCGGCTGTTGATCGATCAGCCCACCTGAGTCTTTCGTATTCGCGCCGCGCCATGAACGTTCACACGAAGAAATCTCTCATCGACGGTCCCGTCGGAAAAATCGAAATCGCGCTCGACGAACCGGACGGCGCGGTGCGGGGCATCGCGCTCGTCGCGCATCCGCATCCGCTATTCGGCGGGTCGATGGACAACAAGGTCGCGCAAACGCTCGCGCGCACGCTCGTGCAACTGGGCTACGTCACCTATCGCTCGAATTTTCGCGGCGTGGGCCAGACGCAGGGCCAGCACGACGAAGGCGTGGGCGAACGCGACGATCTCTTGGCCGTCATCGCTCATATGCGGGCGCGGCCCGGACACGAAGCGCTGCCGCTCGTGCTGGCGGGCTTTTCGTTCGGCACGGCCGTCATTTCGCATGTGGCGCGGATGCTGGCGGAGCGAGAGCAGAGCGTCGAAAGAATGGTGTTCGTCGGTACGGCGGCGAGCCGCTTCGAGGTGGCGAGCGTGCCCGAGAACACGCTCGTGATTCACGGCGAGCAAGACGAAACGGTGCCGATCGCCTCGGTGTTCAATTGGGCGAGGCCGCAGGAATTGCCCGTGGTCGTCATTCCGGGCGCCGAGCATTTCCTGCATCGCAAGCTGCACATCCTGAAGCGGATCGTCGTGGAAGCTTGGCATTGAACTGACCATTGCGGCCCGCGCTCGGCCGTGACGGCTGTCGAACTAGGGGCCGGGATTTGGGCCCCCGAACGTATTCGCACCGCGAAAATGCGCGTTTTCGGCGAGGCGTGCCGCGTATAATGTGCGAAATTTTTTGCGCACCGTTTCCGTCGATCCGGCCCCGCACGCATGTTGCGTAACGGGGCGGCACATCGGCGCGCGAGGGCGAAAGACGCGAACCGAATCGCATGTCGCCGGTCAAACCGGCGCCGCGTGGGCCGCGTCGCTCGTTCATCGTGCGTCGCGACGGGCGGCGAAATCCGCCAACCGGCGGCCGGCACTTTCCGATTGCGCCTCGCGCGTCGCTTTCCTGCACGAATCGATCTATGCGTTCTTCTTCCTTCGGCCTCCCGTCGCTTGCTTCTTCCGTCGTTTCTTCCTCGTTTCACCGCTCGGCCCCCGTCGCCGTACTGATCGGCGCGACGCTCTTGGCCGGCGCGGCCTATGCGCCCGCCGCGTCGGCGCAGGTGCCGCCGCCGGCCGTCACGGCCCGTTCGTGGGTGCTCGTCGATGCGACGAGCAATCAAGTCCTCGCCTCGGGCAATGCCGATGAGCGCGTCGAGCCCGCTTCGCTGACCAAGCTCATGACGGCCTATCTCGTCTTCGAAGCGCTGCAGACGAAGAAGATTTCGATGGACCAGGTCGTCACGCCCAGCCTGGCGGTGCGCCGTGTGCGCAACGACGAGTCGCGCATGTTCATCGAAGCCGAAAAGCCCGTCACGGTGCACGACCTCGTCTACGGCATGATCGTGCAGTCTGGAAACGATGCGGCTATCGCTCTGGCCGAACTGGTCGGCGGCAGCGAAGCGCATTTCGTCGAGATGATGAACGCCGAAGCGCAGCGGCTCGGCATGAAAGGCACGCACTATGCCGACGTCAACGGCATGCCCGATCCGCAGCACTACACGACGGCGGGCGACCTCGCGATCTTGTCGGCGCACCTCATTCGCGACTATCCCGAGTACTACAGCATCTTCTCCGTTAAGGAATTCACGTACAACAAGATCAAGCAGCCGAACCGCAACCGGCTGCTGTGGCTCGATCCGAGCGTCGACGGCCTGAAGACGGGTCATACGGAAGCGGCCGGCTACTGCCTCATCGCTTCGGCCAAGCGAGCGCTGCCCGGCGTGCCCGATGCTTCGCGCCGTCTCGTCAGCGTGGTGATGGGCGAGCAAAAGGAGCACGAGCGCGTGCAGGACAGCATGAAAATGCTGAACTACGGCTATTCGGCTTACGACACGGTGCGCCTGTTCAAGGCCAACCAGAGCGTGCAGACGCCGCGCGTCTACAAGGGCGCGGCCGATACCGTGCAGGTGGGCGTGAAGAGCGATCAGTACATCACCGTGCCGCGCGGCATGGGCGATAAGATCAAGCCGCAGTTCGCGTTGACCGAGCCGCTCGTCGCGCCGCTCGCGAACGGCCAGCAAGTGGGCACGGTGCAAATCGTCGCCGACGGCAAGACGTTGACGCAGTTCCCGGTCGTGGCGCTGCAGGCGGTGCCGCAAGCCGGCATCGGCGGGCGCATTTGGGACTCGCTCTTGCTGATGTTCGGCAAGAAGAAGTGACGTCGATGGAGGCCAAGATGAACCCGGAGAACGACTCCCTTTTCGAATTTCCTTGCGATTTTCCGATCAAGGTCATGGGCAAATCGCACCCCGATTTCACCGAGACGATCGTGACCGTCGTGCGGCAGTTCGACGCGAGCTTCGACGCCGGGCGCATCGAAACGCGGCCCTCCAGCGGCGGCAACTACACCGGCTTGACCGTGACGGTACGTGCGCAAAGCCGCGCGCACCTCGACGACATCTATCGGGCCCTCACCGGTCATCCGATGGTGTCGGTGGTGCTGTAAGCAGCGCCCGAAAGCCCGCCACTTCCTCCATCAGCCACGCGTGGAAGGCCTGCACGCGGGCGGTTTCGAATAGCGGCGCGGGGCAGACGAACCAGTGCGCGGACGCGCTTGGCGCGTCGATGTCGAACAAGCGTACGAGCCGCCCCGTGGCGATCTCGTGCGCCCCGATGGAGCGCCGGATCAACGCGATGCCTTGCCCGTCCGTCGCGGCCTGCAGCAGATTCGACGAATCCCGATAGAACACGCCGCGTCGCGGCTCCGGCACGTCCGCGAGCCCGGCCGCCTTGAACCACACACTCCACATTTGATCGTCCGAGCGCAGCAGCCGCGGCGACGCCGCCAGTTCGGCCGGGCTTTTCGGCAGATCGCCGTCGTTGAACGTCGGCGCGCAGACGGGAAACGACACCTCGTCCAGCAATCGCTCCACGTGAAGATCGGTATAACCGCCGGGGCCGAAGCGAATGCCGACATCGACGTCGTCGCGCGTGAAATCGGTGAGGGCGTTCGTCGACTGAAGCTCGAGATCGATCTCCGGATGACGTTCGATGAAGCGGCCGATTCGGGGCGTGATCCAGCGCGCGGAGAACGACGATGACGACGATACGACGAGCCGGCGTGCGCGGTGGCCTTCACGCATGGCGCGCGTGGCGTCGGCGAGCGACATCAACGCGGCGCGCACGTCTTTGGCATAGCGGCAGCCCGCGTCGGTCAGGCGCACGCGCTTGCCTTCTCTCGCGAACAACGGCGTGCCCAGTTCCTCCTCGAGCGCGCGAATCTGATGGCTGACGGCGCCGTGCGTGACGAACAGCTCGTCCGCCGCGCGTGAAAAGCTCTCGTGGCGGGCGGCGGCCTCGAACGTCTTCAATGCATTGAGCGCGGGGAGCTCTCGCAAATTCATGTCGGTCAGGAATCGGTTAGTTTTTCTCACATGGACGTGAGAATTGATCGTTTTGCCGAAGTGACTGTCGCGCCTACGATTGTAGCCAGGGAACAACCTTTGGGTGGTGACGATCATGCGACAAATTTCTTCAAGCTTCACCTTCGAAATCGGTCCCGGCGAAACGGTGCCGGTGATGGTTTCTCATAGCACGCGCGTCGCGGTGCACGGCGCGCCGATCTGGGTCACGCGCAGCAACGACGTCGAGGATTATTGGCTCGCGCCGGGGCGCTCGCTGCGCCTGCGCCGCGGCGAGCGGCTATGGCTCAGCGTGGAAGGCCAGCGCACGGCGCATGTGGCATTCGTCGCGCCGCTGCCGCGCACGGCGGTGTTGAGCGATCTCATCGAGACTGTCGGCGAGTGGTGGGCAGCGCGCTTCGGCGGCGGCTGGCGCACGGTCTGATGCTGGCGCCGCGGCCGTGAGCCGCGGCTAAAGAATTGATTTTGTAGGTGCAATTGGGAGACGGCTCCGGCGGGCAGGAGCCGATTCCGGTAAACTGCGGCCATCATGTGCGCTGCATCGTCTCTTCCGTCCGTCTCCCCGTTGCCGTCTTCCTCGAACGCCGTCATGCCGGATGCGGCTGACCCTTTCGCGCCGATCGTGCGCTGGCGCGGGCGCGAAGCCTACGATGTCAGTTTCGATGCGATGCGCGCGTTCACCGAGGCGCGCACCGCCGATACGCCAGACGAAATCTGGCTCGTCGAACATCCGCCTGTCTTTACGCTCGGCCAAGCCGGCGACCCCACGCATCTGCTGGCGGCCGATCCGGCGATTCCCCTCGTCAAGGTGGACCGGGGCGGGCAGATCACCTATCACGGCCCCGGGCAGGTCGTTGCCTACGTGCTGCTCGATTTGCGCCGCCGCAAGCTGTTCGTGCGCGATCTCGTGACGCGGATCGAGCAGGCGGTGATCGATACGCTCGCGGCGTATAATCTCGCCGGCGAGCGCCGGGCCGGCGCGCCCGGCATCTACGTGGCGCCGGGGCAGGCAGCCGGTGGGCACGAGGGCGCGAAGATCGCCGCGCTCGGCCTGAAAATCCGCAACGGCTGCAGCTATCACGGCGTGAGCCTGAACGTGGCGATGGACTTGCGGCCGTTTCTCGCGATCAACCCCTGCGGCTACGTGGGTTTGGAAACGGTCGACATGGCGACGCTCGGCGTCGCCGCCGGCTGGCACGAAGTAGCCGAAACCTTGGCGGCATGGCTCGCCGCAAACCTCGACGGCGCTGCCGCGCATCGCTCATCGACTGGATCACCGAATGACTGACGTTACCGCTTCCGAACCGAGCGGCGCATTGGACGCGCCGCAAGCCGCGCCCGCTCCGTACGACGCCACCGCCAAGCAAAAGGCGCAGGCGAAGACCGCGCGCATTCCGATCAAGGTCGTGCCGATCGAAAAGCTGAAGAAGCCCGAATGGATCCGCGTCAAGGCGGCGACGGGCAATTCGCGCTTCACCGAAATCAAGCAGATCCTGCGCGAGCACAACTTGCACACCGTCTGCGAGGAAGCGAGCTGCCCGAATATCGGCGAGTGTTTCGGCAAGGGCACGGCCACGTTCATGATCATGGGCGACAAGTGCACGCGCCGCTGCCCGTTCTGCGACGTCGGCCATGGCCGTCCCGATCCGCTCGATGCGGACGAGCCGCTGAACCTGGCTCGTACGATCGCAGCGCTCAAGCTCAAATACGTCGTCATTACGAGCGTCGATCGCGACGATTTGCGCGACGGCGGTGCGGGGCATTTCGTCGAGTGCATTCGGCACGTTCGCGAGCATTCGCCCGAAACGCGCATCGAAATTCTGACGCCGGATTTTCGCGGCCGGCTCGACCGCGCGCTGGAAATTCTGAACGCGGCGCCGCCCGACGTCATGAATCACAACCTCGAAACCGTGCCGCGCCTGTACAAGGAAGCGCGCCCCGGCTCGGATTACGCGCATTCGCTCAAGCTTCTGAAGGATTTCAAGGCGCTGCATCCGAACGTGCCGACCAAGTCGGGGCTCATGGTCGGGTTGGGTGAAACCGAGGAGGAGATCCTGCAGGTCATGCGCGATCTGCGTGCGCATGACGTCGACATGCTGACTGTCGGCCAATATCTGCAGCCGTCCGAGCACCACTTGCCCGTGCGTGCCTATGTCCACCCGGATACCTTCAAGATGTACGAGGAAGAAGCCTACAAGATGGGCTTTACGCACGCGGCAGTCGGTGCGATGGTGCGCTCGAGCTATCACGCCGATCAGCAAGCGCACGACGCGGGCGTCGAGGGCGTAGTTTGAGATGATGGCTGCGGTTTGCCGCTGATTGGCGGCAAGCCCGAGTTCCGGTGTTTGTTCTAAGCGCGGCGGCGCGGTCGATCTCGATGATCGGCCGCGCCGCCGCGTTTTGTTTCGGAGGGCCTTGGGTGCATTGCTTTCCGCATCCTTCCCATAGGGGTAAGCCCGAACCCTTCGCGCATTGCCCCTCCGAACCGCCGGACGCCGCCCGTCCGCGATTCCGGAAACCCGGATGGAATCGCCTGATTCGCAAAAAATTCCCTAGCAAAATCAATGACTAAGCGCGTTGTTTGCGCTGGCATCGACCTTGCAATCGATGGGCCTCACGAACGGCCGCCACGGCCTGTCGATTAATTTTTCCAAGCTGGGAGACACTGATGCGTCCTCTGAAGAAACCCTTCTATCGAATCCTCTATGTGCAGGTACTTGCGGCGATCATCGCCGGCGTTCTGCTCGGTCATTTCTCGAGCAAGTTCGCCGTCGACATGAAGCCGTTCGGGGACGCATTCATCAAACTCGTGAAGATGGTCATCGGGCCGATCATCTTCTGTACGGTCGTCTCCGGCATCGCCGGCATGCAAGACATGAAGAAGGTCGGCCGCGTCGGCGGCAAGGCGCTGCTCTACTTCGAAGTCATCTCCACGTTCGCGCTCGTGCTCGGCCTCATCGCCACCCACGTGCTCAAGCCCGGCGCGGGCTTCAACGTCGACGTGAACTCGCTCGACGGCAAAGCCGTGGCTTCGTACGCCGCGAAGGCGCACGGCCAGAGCGCCGTCGACTTTTTCATGCACATCATCCCGCATACGCTGGTAGATGCGTTCGCGCAGGGCGAGATTCTGCAGATCCTGCTCGTCGCGCTGCTGTTCGGCAGCGTGTTGGCTACGATCGGCGAGCGCGGCAAGCCCGTCACCGATTTCATCGAAAGCGTCTCGCACGTGATGTTCGGCATCGTGCGCATCGTGACGAAGCTCGCCCCGATCGGCGCATTCGGCGCGATGTCCTTCACGATCGGCAAGTACGGCATCGCCTCGCTGCTGCCGCTGATGAAGCTGATCGGCACGTTCTATCTGACGTCGGCCGTATTCGTGCTCGTGGTGCTCGGCACCGTGGCTCGCCTCGTCGGCTTCAACATCGTGCGCTTCATCAGCTACATCAAGGAAGAAATGCTGATCGTGCTCGGTACGAGCTCGTCTGAAGCCGCGCTGCCGCAATTGATGGGCAAGCTGGAAAACCTCGGCTGCTCGCGTTCGGTCGTCGGCCTGGTCGTGCCCACCGGCTACTCGTTCAACCTCGACGGCACGAACATCTACATGACGATGGCCGTGCTGTTCATCGCGCAAGCGACGAACACCGATCTCACGCTCGCGCAGCAGCTCACGCTCATCGCGGTCGCCATGCTCACCTCCAAGGGCGCGAGCGGCGTGACGGGCGCGGGCTTCATCACGCTCGCGGCCACCTTGGCCGTCGTGCCGACCATTCCGCTCTCGGGCATGGTGCTGATCCTCGGCATCGACCGCTTCATGAGCGAATGCCGTGCGCTGACCAACATCGTCGGCAACGGCGTGGCGGCGGTCGTCGTCTCCGCTTGGGAGAACGAACTCGACCGCTCCAAGCTGCGTGCGGTGCTGGGCCGCCGCGGCGCCGCCGTGGAAGCCGACGCGCAGACGAAGACCGCGGGCGTGTAATGCGGTTCGGGTGGAAACGTCCCGATGCGGCTGTGCCACAATAGGCCTCACGTTTCTGCCCGGAATCCGCCACCGTGACGCGTCGTCTCATCGTCGTTCTCGCACTCGCCGCGACGCTCGTGCTGGTGTGCGCCGCCACTTGGCGCATTGCCTGGCGGCGCGGGATCGACGCGTTGCAGCAGCAAGCCGCCGTGCGGGCCGACCGCACGGTCAGGTCGCTCGGCGATACGCTCGAGCGCTACGAATCGCTTTCCTACCTCGTTGCAAGCCATCCGGTGGTCGGCGAAGCGCTCGATACGGGCGCGCCTGACGCCATTGCGCGTGCCAACCGCTATCTCGAAGACGCGAACACGCACGCGCACGCCGACGTCGCCTATATCATCCGCGCCGACGGTCTTTGCCTATCCGCCAGCAATTGGAATCGCCCCGACAGCTTCGTCGGCTCGCAGTATCGATTTCGCCCGTACTTCATCGACGCGATGCGCGCGCGCGTCGGACGATTCTTCGGTATCGGCACGGTCTCGCATGTGCCGGGGTACTACATTTCGCAGCCGGTGTATCGCAACGGCCGCATCGTCGGCGCCGCCGTCGTCAAGCTCAATCTCGAGTGGTTTCCGGGCACCGACGCCAACGAGCCGCTATTCGTCGCCGACAAGCATGGCGTGATTTTTCTGTCGTCGGTGCGAGAATGGAAGTACCGCGCGGTGCGCGATCTGCCGAGTTCGGCGGCGGCGGCGATCGAAGAAGCGCGCCAATACGCCGACGAACCGATCACGTCGCTCGCGATACGACCCGTGCGCACGCTCGATGCGCCCGACGCGCAAATCGTGCGCGTCGGCGCACGGCGCTTTTCCCCGTACTATTTGCTGACGCAGCGCGCGCTCGGTATGCCGCAGTGGCAACTGATGACGCTGGCGCCGGTGGAGTCGGTGCTCGACGACGCGCGCAATGCCACGGCGGCGGTCGGTTCGGCTTTCGTTTCCCTGTGCTTGCTCGGTTTCTACTGGCGCATGCGGCGCGCCCGCCTGCGCGACATCATGAAAGGCCGTGCACTGCTGCAAAAGGCTTACGCCGAGTTGAACCAACGTGTCGAGGAGCGCACCGCCGATCTGTCGGCGGCGAACGCTCAGTTGCAGACGGAAGTGGCCGAGCGCACGCGCGCGGAAAACGAATTGCGCGCGGCGCACGAGGAGCTGTTGCAAACGAGCAAGCTCGCGGCGCTCGGCCAGATGGCCGCCGGCATCACGCATGAACTGAATCAACCGCTGGCGGCGTTGCGCACGTTCTCGGATAACACACGCGTGCTGATCGAGCGCGGCGCCTTGACCGACGCGCGAGAGAATCTGGAAGCGATCGGCGAGCTGACCGATCGCATGGGCAAGATCACGAATCAGCTCAAACTGTTCGTCGGGCGGGCGCAGCCGCATTCCGCGCTCTCTTTCGTCGTGCGCGCGTTGCGCAACGCACTGCATCTGCTGCAGAAGCGGCTGCAGCGTGTCACGCTCGAAGTTCGTCTGTGCGAGCGGCAGAGCTTGCCCGATCCGCAAGCGGCGCAGACGTTCGGTGCGGCGAACGGCTATCGACCGATGGACGTGGCGACGGACCACCCATCGCTCGCCGCTTACTGCGACGACTTGCGCCTCGAACAGGCGCTCATCAATTTGATCGCCAACGCGCTCGATGCGCTGGAACCTGTGGCGGCGCCCAGGCTGATCGTCGATTTGGACGTGGCCGAGGAGGCGCTGAGCATTACGGTGCGCGACAACGGCCCGGGCATTCCCGCCGATGTGCTGCCGCGCGTGTTCGAGCCGTTCTTCACGACGAAGCAAACGGGCAAGGGTCTCGGGCTCGGTTTGGCCATCGTGTCGTCGATCGCCCGCGACTGCGGCGGATCGCTTGCCGCGCGAAACGACACGGGCGGCGGGGCGGCTTTCGTGCTGACGCTACGGCGCGCGCAGACATCGGGCTCGGCGACGACGACGACGGTGACAACGTCTGCAACGTCTGCAACGTCTGCGGCGTCGCCCGGCACGCAGGCCGACGAAACCTCCGCCGGGCCGCGATAGCTCGCACTCGAAGGCACGCCGCTTCTAGCTCTCATTCACACGGCTCACTCACCATGAACGCGACGACGACGGACAACCCGCAGGTGATCTTCATCGAAGACGACGAGCTCGTGCGCCGCGCGAGCGTACAGAGCCTACAGCTCGCGGGCTTTACCGTCGCCGGATACGGATCGGTCGAAACGGCGATCGGCGGGGTGGCTGGCCTGCTCGACGACGACGCGTTTACCGGCGTGATCGTCAGCGACATCCGGCTGCCCGGCGCGAGCGGCCTCGAGCTGCTCGCGCAATGCCGCGAGCATGTGCCGGACGTGCCCGTGATCCTGGTCACGGGGCATGGCGACATCTCCATGGCCGTCCAGGCGATGCGCGACGGCGCCTACGACTTCGTCGAAAAGCCCTTCGCCGCGGAGCGGCTCGTCGATACCGTGCGGCGTGCGCTCGAGCGCCGGCGCTTGATGCTGGAAAACGTCGCGCTGCGCAAAGAGCTCGCCGCGCGCGACGCGCTCGTCCCGCGCATCATCGGCCGCAGCGGCGCGATTGGCGAAGTGCGTCGCCTGATCGCGAACGTCGCGCCGACCGACGCATCGGTGCTCATCATCGGCGATACGGGAACGGGCAAAGAACTCGTCGCGCGCAGCTTGCACGAGCTCTCGCCGCGCGGGGCCAGACCGTTCGTCGCCGTCAACTGCGGGGCGTTGCCCGAGTCGATGTTCGAATCGGAGATGTTCGGCTACGAACCGGGTGCGTTCACCGGCGCCGCCAAACGCCGCATCGGTAAGCTCGAATATGCATCGGGCGGGACGGTATTTCTCGACGAGATCGAAAGCATGCCGCCCGCGTTGCAGGTGAAATTACTGCGCGTCCTGCAAGAGGGCGCGCTGGAACGGTTGGGATCGAACCATCCCGTACAAGTGGATGTGCGCGTCGTCGCAGCCGCGAAGGGCGACATGCAAGCGCTGGTGGCGTCGGGCGTCTTCCGGCGGGATTTGCTGTATCGGCTCAATGTCGTGACGATCGAGTTGCCGGCGCTTATCGAACGACGCGAGGATATCGTGCCGTTGCTGGAACACTTCGTACTCGACGCCGCCGTGCGCTACGAGCGCCCCGCGCCCATCCTGACGCCGCGCCAGCGCGCAGACTTCATGGCGCGCGATTGGCCCGGCAACGTCCGGGAATTGCGCAATGTGGCGGATCGGCTCGTGCTCGGGATCGAACGGGCATCGGACGGACTGGTAGGAGAAACCGCGCCGACTCGCTCGTTGAAGGAGCGCGTCGAACAGTTCGAGCGTGCGGCGATCGCCGAGGCGCTCGAACAACATGGCGGTTCGGTGTCGGCCGCCGCCGATGAGCTGCAGATCGGCAAGGCGACGCTGTACGAGAAGATCAAGCGATATGGCCTAGCTGAACGGGGCGAGGCCGGGAAGGACGGCGCGTAGGCGCTGCTATCCGTTCCAATAGCGTTGGGCCAGCCGCACGGCGGCCCCGCCCAATTTATGCGCTGTCCGTCTCCTCCCACTGCGCGAGGAGCTCGGCCGGAATGGCCCGCACGACTTGCGCATAGCGCTTGCCCACGAACTGCTCGGCGCGTTTGAGCAGTACCGGAATCGGGCTGCTCGGCTCGTTCGTCTCGAACCATCGCCGCGCCGAGCGAATCGAGGCCAGCGCCGTTTCTCGGTCGACTGGCGCCGCACTTGGGCGCGGCGGCTCGGGCGGCAACCCCCGCAATCGCGGGCTCTCATGCCCCGGGCTTTCGTGCCCCGGGCTCTCGTGCCCCGGTGCTTGATCTCTCATCGAGCCAAGCGATGGTTGAGAAAGCTCATCTGTGACAGGCGGCGCCGGTTCGGCGCCGTCGTCGTCCCTGGCCGCTATCGGCACTGCGTCGCGTGCCGCCGCGCCGTTCGGCGCATCTTGACGCAGCAGCCGCAGCAGCCCCGCCAACGGTGCAAAGTTCGGCCGATAAGCATCGAGATGTTCGGCGCACCATGCGTCGATCCTTTCGAGGTCTGCGCCCGCCTCGCGGAAGCTAGCCATCACGGCCGCTTGCCTAGCGGACAACTCCTGCAGCTGCTGAGCGACGGATTCCGGTGCGAGCGCATCGGCCGGGCGCGGATGCGAGAACGCGCGCTCGACATCGCGCACCTGCAGACGAGTCATCGTCGATTTCGTGAGCACGATGTCTCGGACATCGGCGAGAAGCCCCTCGGGATCGGCCAGTGCCTGCAGCGCATTCATGCGCATTTCCAGCACGGCGTCGCGCTCGTTGTCGGCGCCCAGTTGCGGATGAATGTCGTCGGCAAACGCGCCGAGCCATGCGGCAATCAGCTCGATTCCTTGCGCAAGGCCCGCGGCGCCGGCTAGCCGCGTACGGCACCGGGTGTATAGCACGGCCACGCGAACATCCTTCGTGCGCACCATGAGCCGCTGGCAGTCGCGTTCGATATCGCTCCAGTTGGCGGGTTCCGGCGAGCCGACGAACGCGCCGTACTGCACGTCTTGCTTCGGCGCGGCGCTCGCGAACAGCACCACGAAGTCATGGTCGTATTCGAGATCGGGCCCACAGGGGGCCGTGCCGCTCACGGGCGCGAGCCAATCGTGATGCGGTGCGTGCTTGACGGGCGCAGCATTGATTTTTGCGCGCTGAGCGCTGGGCTTCTTGCTCATCGATTCGCCTGAGAGGTTGAAAAGGAGCGCGCGGGGCGCCGAACGTAATGCTCCGGCTTGAACCGCATACCGGTAACGGGGCGATCCCCGCGCGCTTCGCCGAGCCATCCCGACCAGCCTATCCGTTGCGCACCGCCCATCACCGCCGGCGGCGTACTTCGAGGCTTGATGCGCAGCTCCAGCTCCCAATCCAATTCATAGCCGGCGAACGCACGCACCCATTCGACTAGACGGGGCAAATCTTCGCCTTGCGGCGTGAAGCGCAAGTAGGCGTCGAGATCGAGTGGACCGATGACGATACGAAACTTGTGATGCCGATCCGGCGCGACGCGGCCGAGGATCGCGCCTTCACCCATCGTCGAAGCAGGACCCGGGTGCCCCATTCGACCCAGATCGGCCCGATCGATCTCGATCCAATGAAACACGCTTTCTTCGATGGCGACCGGGACGCCAAAGTAGTGCTCGAGCGTGGCTCGCAGTCCATCCGGGTTGCGGGACTCGCGCACGAGGTGAGCCGCGGCGGCCAAGCGCGCATGCGCAGGCAGCGAACGTTGCGCGATCTCGCCTGCGTCCAGCCCGATGAGGCTCGCGATGTAAAAGGAAAACCGCTCGTCGTCGCGGCGATCGAGCCCCGCGGCAGCCTGCCCCGACGCCCACGCCCGATAGAACAACGTAAAGAAGCGGTGGTGAAAGATATCGAAGAAGTCGACCGTCGTCGTATCGCGCCGGCTTTCCTCGCGATCGCGCGCCATCTCCGTCACGTGGATCGGCAACGGCCCGTTGGGCCCGAGCATGCCCAACCCGAAGAGCCGCACGTCGAGCCGCCCGGCGCTTTGCCGCACACGGGCCACTTCCCGGGGCGCAAAGGCGAGGCTCGGCTGCTGCCCGAGTCGAAACGGTTCGGCGCGCGGCCGGCGCGCTGTGCCGATCGGATCGATGGCCGCGCTCGCGCCGATGCGCCGCAGCAGCGGCAAGAAGCCGAAGCGCCACGGCTCGGCCTCGAGGCGCGCGAGCAGTTCGTTCGAGATCGAGCGCTCTCGCATGCGCTCGCTTGCGTCGGCTCCATCCATCAGAACGCTCCGCGCGTGCCGCTGCGCAGTGGCCAGCGCGCCAAGCGGCCACGCTGCATCGAGTGCAGCTCCGTCTGCGCAAAACTGTTGATCGAGACATGACGCGCCAGCCAATGCTCGAGGATGAGACCGAACAGATACGGGCTCGCGCCCGAGAAGCCCGTTTCGTCCACGGTCAGCATGCACTCGACGCCGCGCCCGAATGTCATGGGCCCTGTGCCCGGCAGCTTGCGTGTCGCGGGCCGCGTTTTTGCGCCGACGAGGCTTTCGACCTGCCGTTCTTGTTCAGTCCCTTCGCCGGTCAAGTACAGGCGCAACAAATCGCGCAGCCCGCGCCCGCCGTCGCGGTGATCGAGTTCCTCCAACGGCAGGTAGTTGAAGTTGAGCTGGCGTATCAGCCGCCACGCCATCTCGCGCTCCGCATAGGGCGCCTTGGGCGGGCTTGGCGGGCGAATGAGGCCGATGTTCCGAACCGGG
Source organism: Trinickia sp. (assembly GCF_051954495.1). Lineage (GTDB taxonomy): Bacteria > Pseudomonadota > Gammaproteobacteria > Burkholderiales > Burkholderiaceae > Trinickia. Next base: position 11,353 of record NZ_JBQCHR010000158.1, on the reverse strand, counting down.
GCGGACTGCGCGGTTGTCAGATCGCACACGCCGTCGCGCGGGACGAGCGCAGCCAAATCGCGGTTGGTGACGAGCGCATCGACCGATAGGAAGCGCATCGCTTCGCTGTAGGGCGCCTCGTTCTGATCGACGAGCGAAAGAAACGCTTCCGTGCCGACGTACGGTGTGCGCGTGCCGTAGCGCCGTGCAGAATCCGACATCAGCCGCCGCTCGCGCCTCACCGAGAAATAGCGACCGTGGTTGCCCTCGTCGTCGTTCAACGTTTGAAAGAGCGGACGAAATTCCTGTTCGGCCGAGGCCTCGCCGATTTGTCCATACACGGTCTCGACGGAAAACACTTCGTAATCGAGCGGCGCGAGCCTGGACGGTACTAGATGAAATTCGACGTCGCGCGGGGAGATTTCGACGCGGTCGGTATGGAGCTTGAAGAGGTTGACGACGGGCGTGCAAAAGAGCGCGAAGCGCGACGCATCGACAAGGTTCGCCAGTTGCCCCGGCATCCTATCGAGCAGCACGACGATTTCCACCTCGCGGCCGTCGACCCGCGAGAAGCCTTCGCCCAAACCGTTGAGCGCGAAGAACAGAAAACGCGCCGGGCAGGAGAAGTATTCGTGCAGCAGGTTGTGTCCATGGAATTTCGTCCAGGTGAGCGGGAGCAAGCCCTGATCCGAGCGCAGCCCCTCATGGCCTACCGCATCGCGGCTCACGACGGCGGGTGGTCGCCCGGGCCGACCGAATTCGCCCGGCGCGGCGATCACGCAGGCCACGCTAGCTGCGTGCAGCAGTTCGAACAGATGCGAGGCGACTTGCTCGTCGCCGGCCAGATAGACGGGCAGCCGATCGAGGGCCTTAAGATCGCCGATGCGGGCATTGCCCGTTGCGGCGAGCCGCAGCCGCAGCGCGCCCCGCACTTGCTTGTCCGGCGACACATAGCGATCCAACGCCGGAATGTCGGGTGGCACGCCCGTCAAGCGAGCGTCGATGATTTCGAGCGGCCAGAGCGTGACGTCCTGGCCGCTCGTGAACTGACATGCGGTTTTTTCGCCGTCGGGGATGCGCGCCGCGAACATCGAGCCGCGCGCGACGCGATAGCCTTCGGCAAGATTACCCTCCGAGCCCCCAGGATAGAGACGGGCGACCGCCATCGACGGCGTGGGCGCGACGTAGTTCGGATAGATCACTTCCAGCAGGCGCCCGGTAAAGCGGGGAAACTCGGCGTCGAGCTTGATATGCGTGCGAGCCGACATAAAACAGAACGATTCGATGAGCCGTTCCACATAGGGATCGGCCGTCTCACCCGTTTGCATACCTAGCCGCCGTGCGATCTTGGGATGAGCCTGCGCGAACTCGGCGGCGAGTTCACGCATATAGATGAGTTCCTGGTTGTAGTACTCGAGCAGTCTCGGATCCATTGGGAGGCCTCGTGATGTGGTGCGTGCCGCACAGCGCTCAGCCGGCGCGCATGCCCGTGATGTTGACTTCGCTCGTGTCGAGATCGAGCGAACTCTGCACCATGAATTCGAGCGGATACGGGTCCATCTGCACCATGCCTCGCACTTCGAACGACAAGATGTTGTGATGCTCGCCGGCGTCGATCGCCTGACATGGCGAAACCACCAATGATCCGGGGATCAATCTCGGCTCGAATTCAGTGATCGCCCGTCGGATCATCTGCTCGATATCGTTCCACCTTCGTGAGGCGAGGAAGGCGCCGGCGAGCGGCGGCACGCCGAAATTGACCGTCGAGGCGGCGGCCTGCGGGTAGCGATCGCGGTCGATGAGGTCCTCGATGCTGGTGGTGTTGAGCAAGAACGCGAGATCGCGCTGGATGATGTCGCGCAGCTGCTTGCGGGTGACCGCGTAGTGTTCGGGCGTTTCGAATTGGCGCTGGGGCGCGTCGTCGCGCAGACGATCCATGAGTGTGGGCAGCAAATGCGAGCTCGCGCGATGCGGCGCCGAGCGCTGCATATGGCCAGCCGTGCGACGCGGTTCACGCTTGCTCATCGATCGCCTTCGCGTTGGACGGTACGGCCGCTTCGGCTAGCTCAGCTTCGCGCGCGAGTCGCCCGCTCGCGCGAAGCGCTGGCTCGACAGAACCGAGGTTGTCGGGGCTCACGGCCGAGCGCTCCGTGCATGACGGCGCGACGAGCGGACTATCGATCGACAGCACATGGTGTTCGCGTCGCGTTAGCGGGGGCGGCAGGACCGACGCGCGTGCTGACGAATGAGGCTGCGTGGCGGCGCAATACTCGGGTGGAGCAAACAGCCGCAAAACTTCCGGCTCCGAATCTTCGGCGAGGCCAAGTGGATCGGCCGCAGAGCGGCCTTCCAGCCGGCCAAAGCAGCCGTCGATCGTGCTTTCGCCCGCGAGCAAGGTTTCGATCGAGCCGGCGTTGCCTTGCTTTGTACCCGCGGATGCTCCGTGTGCCGCTTCTTCGTCCGTATCGCAAGGTAGGGCATGCGGTATGGCATGCGCGGGCGCCTCGTCTGATTGATCGACCCATGATTGCGTGACCGAGGCCTGCGGATCGCTCAACGCCCGCCAGTATTGCTCATGCAAGGTGGCGATGAGATCGGCCGCGCATGGGGCGGCGCTCGTGGCGTTCGAAGCCGCGGGTGTTTCGCCCGGGTCGTGCCACGCTTGCTGTGCTCGCGTTCCCCCATCCGCCCCGCCGATCAGGCTGAGGATCGGATCGGCGTCTTGCGGCTCACACACATGCTCTTCGAACGAAGTATTGAATTCGGGGTCCCGCTCCGCTGGCGGCTTGTGTTCGGCGATCAACGTAGGCTCGACGTTGGGGGCGCTCGGCCGGCGGCGCCACGGGAGGCGCAGTGAGTCCATGGAAAGGATCTGTCTTGCAAAAAGGCCGCCATTTAACCACGGATGGCGATGAAATGCTTATCTCTTAATTAATAGTCGTTAATCGATATGCCGCTATTTTGAGATGTGCCTGTTTTGGAGGTTGGATTCAGTAAAAGGCGGTGTCGAGGGAGGATGTTTCGGTGTTTCTCCGAGGTGACGAAATTTGAGAAGTTTCCTATTCGAGATGCCGGGGTAAAGCCTGCCAGTCAAAGCTGACGGGGTGTGGGAGGGAGTGTTGCGCGTCTCTGGGTGGGTTGTTGTTAGCCTGCCGCGACGAGATCTCTGTCTCTTTCTCGCCGACGGTTGTTGATGCGAGTTCGTGTTCGTGTTGATAATTCAGCCCACTGAGAGTTGACGAAATTTCAAGAAATAAATGAATTCGAATAATGAGAAGAAGACCATGCTAGAGCGCGTGGCTGTATGGCTATGCCAGGCGGCTGTTGACCGTGCAATGTGCGAGAGCAGTGCGATCATTAGAACGCGTGGCGACGACGGCGTAAGCCATCGGGATCACGCATGACGATTCCACGCCAGGCACTGTTCGGTAAGCTCGGGGGAGAGCTCTACCGAGGCATCGAATCAGCCACCGCGTTTTGCAAGCTGCGTGGCAACCCTTATGTCGAGCTAGTCCATTGGCTGCACCAAGTCCTGCAGCAGCCCGATGGAGATCTGCATCGCATCGTGCGGCATGCGGGCATCGATCGCGATGTGCTCGATCGCGACTTTGCTCGAGCGCTGGCTGCGTTGCCGGCCGGCGCCAGTTCGATCAGCGATTTCTCATGGCACATCGAATCGGCGATCGAGCGCGCGTGGGTACAGGCCACGCTCGGCTATGGCGATAGCCGCGTGCGCGGCGCGTGGCTCGTGGCGGCGCTCGTCTCCACCCCCGAGCTGCGGCGCGTGCTGCTCGCGATCTCCGCGGCTTTCGGCAAGATCCCCACCGAGGGGCTAGCCGATGTGCTGCCCGCGTGGATCGATGGTTCGCCTGAAGCGGCCGGCGCGCCCTATGACCGTGGCGAGTTCGCGCCCGCCGCGCCGGGCGAGGCATCGAGCGCGATGCCGTCTGCGACCCAAAGCGCATCGCTCGAGCAGTACTGTACGGATCTGACGGCGCGCGCGCGAGCGGGCGAGATCGACGCCGTGATCGGGCGAGAGATCGAGATCCGAACGATGATCGACGTGCTCCTGCGCCGCCGGCAGAACAATCCGCTGGTGACGGGCGAAGCCGGGGTGGGCAAAACCGCCGTAGTCGAAGCTCTCGCGCGGGCCATCGCGGCAGGTAGCGTGCCGCCGGCGCTCGCCGATGTGCGCCTGCTTTCGCTCGACGTCGGGGCGTTGTTGGCCGGAGCGAGCATGAAGGGCGAGTTCGAAGCGCGTCTAAAAGGCGTACTCGAAGCCGCGGCCAAATCGCCCGTGCCCGTGATCCTCTTTGTCGACGAGATTCATACGTTGGTGGGCGCGGGCGGCCAGGCCGGCACGGGCGATGCGGCCAATCTGCTCAAACCCGCGCTGGCGCGCGGAACGATCCGCATGATCGGGGCGACGACCTGGGCGGAGTTCAAGCGTCACATCGAGAAAGATCCCGCGCTGACCCGCCGCTTCCAGGTGTTGCAAGTGGCTGAGCCGGCGGAGCCCGCCGCAGTCGACATGGTGCGCGGGCTGGCCGCTACGTTTGCTCGGCACCACCGGGTAGTCGTGCGCGACGAAGCGATCCGCGCCGCCGTCACGCTTTCTCACCGCTACATCCCGTCGCGTCAATTACCGGACAAGGCGATCAGCCTGCTCGACACGGCGTGCGCGCGGGTCGCGTTGTCGCAGCATGCCGCGCCGCGCGAATTGGAGGAGGTGCGGCGGCGGCTGGCGGCTGCGCGCGTCGAAGAGGACCTGCTCGTGCAGGAGGCGCGGATGGGGCTCGATGCGGACCAAGCATTGGCCGGCGTTCGCGCGCGCATCGACGGATTAGCGGCGGAAGAAGCGGCGATCGACGCGCGCTGGCGGGACGAGGCGGCTGCCGCGCAAGCGCTGATCAATGCGCGCCAAGCGGTTGAGGATGCGACCGATGCAATCGATGCCCCAGGTACCGCAGCTGCCCTTAGCCCGCTCGACTCGCTCGGCGATCCGATCGACCGAGCGGCATCGATGTCCAAGCTGCGCGAACTCGAACAAGCGCTCGCCCGCTTGCAAGGCGATGCACCGCTGGTATTCCCGGAAGTCGACGAGGCGATCGTCGCCGAAATCGTCGCCGACTGGACCGGCATCCCCGTCGGCCGCATGGTGACCGACGAGCTTGCCGCTGTACGCGTCTTACCCGACATGCTGGAAGCACGGGTGATCGGCCAATCCGGTGCGCTGCGCCGCATCGCCGAGCGCGTGCAGACGGCTCGTGCGGGCCTGGCCGATCCGCGCAAGCCGCTGGGCGTCTTCCTGCTCGCCGGCCCCTCCGGCGTCGGCAAAACCGAAACGGCGCTGGCGCTGGCCGAAGCGCTCTACGGCGGCGAGCAGAACCTGATCACGGTCAATATGAGCGAGTACCAGGAGGCTCATACCGTATCGGGCCTGAAGGGCGCGCCGCCGGGCTATGTCGGTTATGGAGAGGGCGGGATCCTCACCGAGGCGGTTCGCCGTCGGCCGTATTCCGTCGTGCTTCTCGACGAGATCGAGAAAGCCCACCGCGATGTGCATGAGATGTTCTTCCAAGTATTCGACAAGGGCTACATGGACGATGGCGATGGGCGCCACATCGATTTCCGCAACACGACGATTCTGCTGACGAGCAACGTAGGCGCCGAACGTTGCGCGAGCCTATGCGCCGATCCTTCCAAAGCGCCGGACATCGACAGCCTGCGTGAAGCGCTCGCGCCAGAGTTGTTGAAAGCCTTCCCGGCGGCGTTCCTCGGGCGCGTCACCGTCGTGCCCTACCGTCCGCTCGCCGATAGCGCGCTCGCCAGCATCGTGCGTCTACATCTGCGCCGCGTCGTCCACCGCATGGCCGGCACTCACGGCATCGAGCTCAGCTATAGCCAGACGCTGGTCGACTACATCGTCGGCCGATGCTTGGTGCAGGAAACAGGCGCACGGGTGCTCATCGGCTTTATCGAGCAGCACGTGTTGCCGCGGCTCAGTGGCGTGTGGCTCGATGCCTTCGCCGCGAAACGACCGCTCTCGCACATTGCGATCGGCGTGGCCGACCCGTCCCACGCGCCCGCCCAGGCGCTTACCTTCGATTCAGCGTTCCGCGATTCATAAGCATCCGGCTCACCGGAACGTTCCCTACTTCGTCACCGTTTAGGAGTCCTCAATGTCTGCATCCGACAGTTCACAGAAGTTTCTTGCGCGCAATCGTGCGCCGCGTGTCCAGATCGAATACGACGTCGAAGTCTATGGCTCGGAAAAAAAGGTCGAGCTCCCGTTCGTGATGGGCGTGTTGGCCGACCTATCGGGCAAGCATCCGATCGAGCCGTTGCCCGAGGTATCGGACCGAAGCTTTCTCGACATCGACATCGACAATTTCGACGAGCGCATGAAGGCGATCCGCCCGCGCGCGGCGTTCGCCGTACCCAACACGCTGACGGGCGACGGCCAAATGATGGTCGACGTGACCTTCGAGAGCATGGAGGACTTCTCGCCCGCGGCGATCGCTCGCCAGGTCGAGCCGCTACGGCAACTGCTCGAAGCACGCATGCAACTGGCGAATTTGCAGACGTATATGGACGGCAAATCGGGCGCCGAAGCGCTGGTCACGCAATTGTTGCGGGACCCGACGCTGCTGAAATCGCTGGCCGCCGCGCCCAAGCCCGAGCGCCGCGACAGCGGCAGCAGCAGCGAGGCCGCTGCCGACGAAAGCGCGAGCTGACCGAGCATCGAACCGATCAAGCCGACCGTCCTAACCGACGAACCGACCGAGGATAACCACCGTGGCGAAACAAGAAGCCCAGGCCGCTCAGGCCCAAACCGCAACCCCGACGCATTCCGATTTCGCACAACTGCTCGAAAAGGAATTCCGGCCTAAGACGGATCATGCCCGCGAAGCCGTGGAATGCGCGGTTCAAACGCTGGCCGAGCAAGCGCTCGCGCAGTCGGTCACGATGAGCGACGACGCCTACAAGAGCATTGCGGCGATCATCGCGCAGATCGACAAAAAGCTGTCCGAGCAGATCAATCTCATCTTGCATCACGAGGATCTACAAGAGCTTGAATCGGCGTGGCGAGGATTGAGTCATTTGGTGTCGAACACCGAAACCGACGAGCACTTGAAGATCCGCTTCATGGACGTGTCGAAGGCGGAGCTGCACCGCACGATGCGCCGCCACAAGGGCATCGCGTGGGATCAGAGCCCGCTCTTCAAGCAAATTTACGAACAAGAATACGGGCAGCTTGGCGGCGAACCGTACGGGTGCCTCGTCGCCGATTACTACTTCGACCACACGCCGCCCGATGTCGATCTGCTTGGCTCGATCGCGAAAGTGGCGGCGGCTGCGCATACGCCGTTCATCGCGGGCGCCGCGCCTTCCGTGCTGCAAATGGAATCGTGGCAGGAACTCGCCAATCCGCGCGATCTCACGAAAATCTTCACGCAGAACCTTGAATACACCGCATGGAATTCGTTGCGCAATACAGAGGACGCGCGCTACATCGGACTCGCGATGCCGCGCTTTCTGGCGCGCCTCCCGTACGGCGCGAAAACCAACCCCGTCGACGAATTCGATTTCGAGGAAGCCACCAACGGGTCCGATCACAGCCGTTACGGGTGGGCGAACGCCGCCTACGCCATGGGCGTGAACATCAACCGCTCGTTCAAGCTATACGGCTGGTGCTCGCTGATACGCGGCGTCGAATCGGGCGGCACGGTCGAGAACCTGCCGTGCCATACGTTCCCCACCGATGACGGCGGCATCGATATGAAGTGTCCGACCGAGATCGCGATCTCGGATCGCCGCGAGGCGGAGCTTTCGAAGAACGGCTTCATCCCGCTCGTGCATCGCAAGAATACCGATCACGCCACGTTTATCGGTGCGCAGTCGCTGCAAAAGCCGGCGGAGTATTACGACCCGGACGCGACCGGCAACGCGAACCTATCGGCTCGTCTTCCTTATCTCTTCGCCTGTTCGCGCTTTGCGCATTACCTCAAGTGCATCGTGCGCGACAAGATCGGCGCCTTCAAAGAGCGCGAGGACATGCAGCGCTGGCTCAACGAATGGATCATGCATTACGTCGATGCCGATCCGGCCAACTCATCGCAGGAGACCAAAGCGCGCCGGCCGCTCGCGGCGGCCGAAGTGCTCGTCGAGGACGTAGAAGGCAACCCGGGCTATTACCAGGCGAAGTTTTTCTTGCGCCCGCACTTTCAGCTCGAAGGCCTTACGGTTTCGCTGCGCCTCGTCACCAAGCTTCCTTCGATCAAGGAAGCGGCGTAACGGCGCGGGCGGGATCGCTGCGCAGCTTACGCACCTACCGATTTATTCATTCGTTTGACCGGAGCCTGGCGGCGTCGACACGACGCTGGCGGGCTGCGGCCTTTTGTCATCAACTTCAAGGAGTGTTGATATGGCGCAGGACATTTTTCTGAAAATCGACGGCATCAACGGCGAGTCGCTCGATGACGCACACAAAGACGAAATCGAGATTCTCACCTGGGAGTGGGAAATCCAGCAGGAGTCGTCGATGCATTCGGGCAGCGGCGGCGGCGCCGGCAAGGCTACCGTCAAGGATCTGACGTTCGAACACAACATCGACCGCGCGAGCCCGAATTTGATGAAGTACGCGCTGACGGGCAAGCATATCAACGAGGCCGTGCTCGTGATGCGCAAGGCAGGCGGGAACCCGCTCGAATATTTGAAGATCACGATGAACGACGTGATCGTCACGCGCGTGAAGCCTTCCGGCAGCCGGAGCGATGCCGAAAAGAGCCGCGAGGCCGTATCGCTGTCGTTCTCAAAGGTGAAGCACGAATACGTCGTGCAAAACGCGCAGGGCGGCAGCGGCGGCGCGGTGACGGCCGGCTTCGATATCAAGGGCAACAAGGAAGCGTAAGCGTCATCGAATGATCGGCCCCGGCGAAGGAAGCATGCTTTGCCGGGGCCGATCATCCGAGGGCTCATCGGTTCATGGGCTCGTGGGCTTATTGATTCGTTGATTTACCGGTCGATGGATTTGCTGATACATCGACTCGCTAGGAAATTCTGCATGCGTTCGTTCTCGACCATCACAGCGCCCGTAGCCGCACTCGTTAGCGTCGTGGCGCTTGCCGGCTGCGTCAGCAGCGCACCCAAGCCGGAAGTGAAAGAGCCGGTTCGGCTCGAGCTGAAAGTCAGCGCCCTTCCTGGCGTCAACCCGGACGATCAAGGGAGAGCCGGGCCCATCGCCGTGCGCATCTATGCGTTGAAAAACACGACCGCATTCAACGAGGCCGATTACTTCACGCTGCAGAAACGCGACAAGACCGTATTGCCCGACGAACTCGTCAACCGCGACGAGTTCGTCTTGCGGCCCGGCGAGCATCGAACGATCGTCGGGCCCTTTGATCCGGCGACGACGGCGATCGGCGTGCTGGCCGCTTATCGCGATCTGCCGAATTCGGTTTGGCGAGCCGTGTATTCGATACCCGCGACGCGAGAAACCGCTTGGTACCGCTTCTCCAAGCCGAAGCTCAAGCTCGCCATCGATCTCGAGGCCAACGCCATCAAGATCACCGAAGTAAAGCGATGACAAACGTGAAGCAACGAGACGGACGATACATATGAGCTGGTACGCCAAAGTCGCCTGGCAGGAAGGGTTGTTTTTTAGACCGCAGCTGTTTCAACAACAAGAACGCTATTTCGAAAAGTACGCGCATATGCGGGCGGCGCCGCTTTCGCCGTTCTTTTTCGGCTTCACGCACTACGCGATCGATATCGAAGCGCTGGCGTTGGGCAAGGTGATCGTCAAATCGGCCGGGGGCGTGTTCGCGGACGGCACCCCATTCGACGCGCCAGGCATTACAACATTGCCGCCGCCATTGACGATCCGGCCCGAGCATCTCGATCAAGTGATCTATCTCGCGGTGCCCGTGCGTCTGCCGAACTGTGAAGAGACGACTTTCGACGACACGGCCGATTCGTTGGCGCGCTATGCCGTATTCGATACCGAACTGCGCGACACGAATTCGACTGGACTTGGGCCGGAGCAGGTGCAGTTATCGGATTTGCGTTTGCGCCTTTTGCCGGAGAAGGAACTGGGCAACGCGTGGATCGGATTGGCGTTTGCCTGTGTGAAGACGATCCGTTCCGACGGCAGCATCGAACTCGACGACACGCTCGTGCCCCCTGTGTCGGGCTACGGGGCGAGCCCGCTGCTCACTAGCTGGGTCACCAAAATCCATGACCTCGCGCGCTTGCGGGCCAATGCGCTGGCGCAGCGGCTCGCCGGGACGGAGGAGACGACGGCGAGCGCCGCGACGGTGAGCGATTACCTGTTGCTGCAGATTTTGAACCGCTACGAGCCGCTGTTGCAGCACTTGCTGCATGTGCCGGCGGCCTCCCCGGCTGACGTGTACGCGTTGCTCATCGGCATAGCGGGTGAGTTGTCGACGCATCTGCGCACCGATACGCGGCGGCCGCTCGCGTCGCAGCCGGCGTACCGGCATACGGCGCCGTATGCATGTTTAAAGCCCATCGTCGACGACACCCACCGATTGCTCAATGCGGTGTTGGTGCGCAGCGCGCAGAGCATCGCACTGAAGGATTTGAGCCACGGCATGCATAACGCCGTGGTCGATCCCGCCGATATGCGCGGATTTACTGCGCTCGTGCTGGCCGTGCATGCCGCGATGCCGCCCGACGTGCTGCAACAGCAGTTTCTCGCGCAGGCCAAGGTCGGCCCTTCCGACAAGCTGCCCAGCCTGGTCGGCAGTCATCTGCCCGGTATCGGCCTGCAGGCGTTGCCCGTTCCGCCGCGGCAGATTCCGTTCAACGCGGGCTACGTCTATTACGAGCTGACGCGGGGTGGGCCGCTTTGGGAGGAAATCGCACGCCATGGCGGCATTGCGCTGCATGTGGCCGGGGAGTTTCCGTCGCTCAGGATGGAGCTGTGGGGCGTGCGCTGATATGCGCGCGTCCGATCGAATGATTCGTCACGTTTGACACCTCTATCACTCAGCGGCTTGGCATTGCGATCGCATGCAAGCGTGCGCTCTTGAGGCGAGCCGAAATCACGGGAGAAGCGGAAATGGCTTTGTTTGATGCACCGCGGACGCTGTCAATATCCGGCGCCGCCCTGCCGATGTACGGCGATCAACCGATCCTCACACCGGTCAAACTGAGCGGCCGGGAAACGCTTGGCGAGTTGTTCGAGTACACGCTTGAGCTGAAGACCCCCGATTCGCTCTCGTTCTCGCCGAGCATGGCGGCGAACATCGATTTGAACAAGCTGATCGGCACCGAGGTGACCGTCTCGATCGAGCTCGAGGGCAAGGGGCATTTCATTCCGGGGCTGCGCGGTAACGCCGGAATGGGG
>NZ_JBQCHR010000157.1:0-60751 GCF_051954495.1 Trinickia sp. | reverse complement strand
CGGCGCGATTTGCGCCGAGCAAGGCCTGTATGTATCGAGCCACCCGACATCAGCTAAGCAGCCGATGGATGTTAGGCAAGCGAGTAGCCAACTCGTCAACGCTGAGAGCGTGATCGAAGCGTTGTCGGATGCGAGCGCCGCACATCAGGCCGAAACGTTGAAGGACGGCTACGACTCGCTCAAAGCCTTCACCGACGCGACGCAAAAGGCTGTAGCGGGCGATGCCTCGGGCGCAGGCCGCACGGCGGGTGGAGGCACGGGCAACGCCAATGGCTTCGCCGAGCCGATCATGCTGGTGGCGAGCCCCTCGGGTATTGCGTTGTCGACACAGCAGTCGACGAGCGTGGCGGCCGACAAGCACGTGAACATCGTCAGCGGCGCAAGCACGCATATCGCAAGCGGCCAATCGCTGATCGCTTCGATCGGCGAGAAGCTGAGCCTGTTCGTGCAGAACGCCGGGATGAAGCTATTCGCGGCGAAGGGCAAGATCGAAGTCCAAGCGCATTCGGATGACATTGAACTGCCTGCGCAGAGAGGGCTGAAGGTTGTGTCGGCGACACAGATGGTGGAGGTAGCCGGCAAGCGAGAGGTGTTGCTCACATCGGGCGGTGCGTACATCCGCATCAAAGACGGCAACATCGAAATTCATGCACCCGGCGCGGTCGATGTGAAGGGTGCTCAGCGAGCGTTTTCGGGGCCCGCAAGCCTTAACTATCCGCTTGCCGCACTGCCGACATCCAAATACAGCGCCGCGATGCAATACCTCTATCACGACGACGAGCCGGTGCAAGGTGCGAAGTACAAAGCAACATTGTCCGATGGCAGTGTTCGCGAGGGCGTGCTCGATGACGCCGGCAGGCTTCGCCTAGACGACGTACCGGTGGGTACGGTCAGCGTCGAACTTGGCCCGGACGCCCGACCCTACCGTCGTAAGGACGATACACACAATCCTGACTACAAAGGCGAGCGCCTCACCGAGAGCGACATCGACTCGCTAATCGCCAAACACGGGGGCGCGTGAAAATGAGTTGGACAGTAGAGGACTTCAAAAGCACGTCGCTCGAAGTAGGGCAATGGTGCTGGGGAACATTGCAGGGCGCCTTCAACGAAAAGCAGACGATCAGTCAGGTCATTGTCGATGCCGTCATTGGCATGATTCCGTTGCTAGGCGATGCAACCGCAGTTCGCGACCTTTTGGCGGTGGGCATCGGGATGAGCAGCGATGCGGCAAAACGCCGAGAAGTCATGCAATGGGTCCTGCTGGTTGTTCTTCTGTTTGCCTTGCTTCCGGTCGTGGGTGGGGTGATCAAGGGCGTCGGCAGGCTGGCCCTGCGCGTCACGGGGGATGCCGCCAAGGACAGTGAGTTGCTCGCCGAAGTGATTCGGTTCTTGAACCGCATGGGCCACGGTGATGCACAGCAATGGCTCAAATCGCTCGATCTCAACAAGTACCAATCGCAGATTCTGAACAAGTGCAAGGACTTCTGCGCAACCGTTCAGCTGGCAATCAAGAAGGCGCTCGATGCGCGTGTGGGAAAAGTGCTGCCGGAAGTGTGGCGAGCGAAGCTCGAGCGCGTCAGGCAGGGCTTCTTCGAGTTGCAGGATCTGGCGGATACGATGATCCCTCAAGCGTTCAAGGAGTTGAACGCGCGGCTGCGCACGTTGCAGAACATGGTATATCGTGGCGAGATCCATGAGATCGCGACCGGCGGGATGCCGAAGGTGAAGCGGGAGGCCGAGGCCTATTTGGAGGAGCGTAAGCTGGCGCGGGAGATCAAGCGGGGGAGGTATTGTTCCGCGGAGTGTCTCGCCGACGGCGGCTCTGTCGAGGCTGCTGTACGGGGTCGATACGGGCCGAAGATCGCCGACGGATGGCCCGACATTCTTCGCAGAACAGACACAGTGCCGAATGAAGATGCGAAGGTATTTGTTGATGTCGCGTCTTTTCACGGCACCATCACAGCAGTCGGTTCAGAGCACCTGGCCGGTAGAAAGTTGTATCGCGCCTTTGGGAATCCTTCGAAGCATGCCCCATGGCAGGGCGGAAGCAAGGCCGGCGGGCGGCAGCCCGCATTTTGGGGAATTGGCGATCCTCCAACGAGCGCAGAGGAATGGCGCGTTCGCTCGGCGGTGTTGGATGAATGGAATGGCAACGGCTTTCTAGCCGTGTTGCAATTTCCGCAAGATCTTTCTGCGCGAATGCCAGGGATCAAGGGCTGGGCAGGGAAAATCGCTGAGCAATATGGTAACAAGGTACCTTCTCAATACCTTGAGGGTGGAGGCGAACAACTGATCGTCGATCTCGGTGAGCTAGCAAGCCGAATTACGGAAGAGGGTGAGAAGATTAAGGCGGGTGCCAGTGTCGTGCCCATCGAATGGAACGGGATACGAGTAGAACTACGGGCGACAAATTGGGATAATGTGGAAGACGTGTACGGGTACAGTCGCTTTAAGGATGATTTCAGCGGTGCTGCGCGAACGCGAAGACTCGCAACTGATGAGATTCAGACCAAGATTACGAATAGTAGAGCGACCGCCGCGGCAAGAGTGAGCAGCGAAGATCAAGAGCATGCGCAATGAGAGACGGTATGAATCGAGAATCATCATTTGATGAACATATGCAAAAAAAGGTGTTTTGGCTTCTTCAGCGGCTTACAAGCTATTCGCTTTGGGTGAGGAAGCGTGACGCGTGGAAAATATTTGCCGATGCATATGAGAATGCTGTCAAAACTTGGCCTGCGAGTCAATCCGAACAGATGCCGGCCGACAACCTGCCGACTATCTACAATATTCTCAGCCTTTATAACGAGGGCCTCCAAGCACTTCGAACGGGCGATCGATCCGTTTGGCGCAGCGACGGCGCTCTGAACATTGCAGTGTCTCAGTACTACGGAGTCGCCTCATTTTTGTATCCTAATGCCGATTACTGGGAGCGCGGGGTTCAGCAGGCTCCTTACCCCGCCAAGGTCGAGGCCTTGAATCAGTTGATGCGGGCATCAGAATTTCACGGCGATGCTGCACCGCTGGAGTCCCAACGACGCGAGAGCGCTTTCATCGGAGGGCCAGGCTTTCTTTTGAACCCGAGGTCATATCAATACGGTTTTCATACTCTCGCATATCCGATCTTCCCGGAGGTCTTGCCTGAAATACCCGAGGCCAAAGATGTGCTAGTACGTTCCGGGCAGACTGTTCCGGTATCTGGTATATGGGAGCCAGTGCACGTTGAGCGTGATCGCATCCTTGGTCTCATACCGCATGGATCAGCAAGGATTGAGAGCGCCGGGTGCTTTAATTATTTTGTGAATGGTACTGCTGCTCCCAAGATCATCGGCCGTTACATTGAGGCGACGGAGCGGTTCGAAAGGGTGGGCGTTCATTGGCGGCTTTTGTGGGAGGATCGGCGTTACAAAGACGGGATTGTGCCGAATGAATCTGAATACTTCATTCAACCGAAGTCCCCGCTATCTCAACCTGATGAAGATGTTGGGCCGATAAATGCATATGATGTGTGTCCTATCTCGGGATGGTGGGAGGCCGTTGGTCATAGTCAATCATCGAGACATATTTCCGCCGGTGAATTAATGCCGGACCTGAGTGTGCGAGATGCGAAGGGCGAGATGGTCTCGCACTTGGTTGCATGGCGATTGTCGCGTCCCGATTAAATGTCGTCGACGGATCATGAGAGGATGATCCGTCGATGTTATAATATTGAAAGTTTTCTACTAAAAGTAATGGTACTAGCATTGTGAGCGAGAATGTGGGAAATAGATCCAAGGACGCCTACACCCGAAGAAGGGTCTTCTGGCTGCTAAAGCGTCTGACGAGCTATTCCCTCTGGAAAAGAAAAAGAGACGATTGGGAAAGGTTCGCGCTCGCCTACGAAGAGGCGGTTAAGACGTGGCCGCCCGAGTCGGAGGAGCAGATGCCAGCCGATAATTTACCGAGAATTTTCGAGATTCTCAGTTGCTACAACGCCGGTTTGGTCGACTTGAAAAAGGGAAATCGATCCGTGTGGTTAAACGGACGGCCGTTTTCGAATGCTCTTCGCGCGTACTGGGTCGTGTCTGCGTATCTATATCCGCTCGCTGACTACTGGGAGCGCGGTATCCAAGAGGCACCATACCCGCCGAAGGTGGAAGTGCTTAACAGGATGATGCGCTCATCTGAATATCGAGGTGAAGAGGCGCCTCTCGAAGACCTCGATTTCGAGGGTGAAACTGCGCTCATCGAGAGCCCGGGTTGGCTGTTGGACCCATCTGCATATCGTTTCACTTTCTACACATTGCAATACCCTGTTTTTCCCGATTCTTTGCCCGAGGTCCCGGCTGGAACGAATACGATTGTGCGATCAGGCGGGGTCATCCCCAAGGACGGGATCTGGGAGCCTGTGAAACTGAAGCGTGAGAAGGTGCTTGGTCTGATAGCCGTAGGTGAACCGGAAATCATTAGTGATGGCTGTTTCAATTATTTCGTTAAGGGTGCGAAAGCCCCGAAGGTCACGGGTGCATACCGCGAAAGCATTGACCGATTCGACGCCGACGATACTTATTGGCGCCTCGTTTGGGAAGACGATCGTTATAAGGACGGAGTTATACCCGACGAGTCCGATTACTTTCTTGAGACAAAGCTAGCCGTCGAGCATGACGAGGCGGAAGTTCCGGTCGCAAGGGCGCACGAGTTGTGCCCGATCTCGGGCTGGTGGGAGGCCGTCAACCATGAGAGGCCGCCGGTTCATGTTTTGGCGGGTACCATCATGCCCGACCTGAGTGTAAGGGACGCTAAAGGCGAGATGATTTCACACTTAGTGACGTGGCGATTGTCTCGCCGGGACTGATATGAAAGGTCCGTCGTGAGTAGCCGGTCCGTTGGACGAGTAGCCGAAACAGCTGACGCCGAGCGAAAGGCATTTTGGCTTCTCAAACGACTGACGAGTTACAGCTTGTGGCGTCGGAAGCGGGATGCCTGGGAGGTTTTCGTCCGTGCATATGAATACGCGATCAAGAACTGGACGCACGATGAACTGGCGCATGTAGATCTACGCTTGCTGCCGTCTGCCTACGACGCGTTGGCGCGCTATGACGATGGTTTAGCTAACCTTGCGCGAGGCCATCGGTTTGTTTGGAGGATCGGGCAGTCGCTATGCGAAGCGCATCATATTAGCGGAACGATTTTTGCGAATTTTTATCGAAATCCAGAATACTGGGAGCGTGGTATGCAACTGAATCGATATCCAACTGATATTGATCGGCTGCAAAAGTTGATGCTGGACGCTCGTTTTCATGGCGATCAAAGTCCGCTGGAAATTCCTCGGACCGCAATGTATCGCGGGGCGTATTGGTCCAGCTTACGCGGACTACTAAACCCTGCCTCCTACGACTACGGTTTTTACTGCCTGCCCCATCCGGTGTTTCCTCGGGAACTACCTGCCTTGCCCATTGGCGGCGATACGATCGTGTTTACGGGTGACGATGTACCGGTCGACGGAATTTGGGTGCCAATGGCGGCCTGTCAAAGTGTGGCGACAGGTTTCGCTCAGACTGCCAGCAAGGAATCTCACGGAAGCGGGGCATACAACTATTTCGTTCATGGCACGACCGCGCCCCGCATTGGGAAATATAACGAGGCGACTAGGCGTGTCGAGCAAGTCCCTACGCTATGGGGTTTGCTGTGGGCAGACGATCGGTATGGCACAGGTGTCGTTGGCGACGAGTCGGAGTACTTTCTTGAACCTGAACGCCCGTCGAAAGCCGTGGCTCCTTCGGATCCTGGCGACATGCTCACGGGTTCGGTTTGCCCCGCCTCCGGATGGTGGAAAGCCGTCGGTTATGCTCATCCCGAGATCCACGCCGTGGTTGGCTCTGTCATGCCTGACCTCAGCGTTAGAGATGCGAAAGGGGACATGGTTTCGCATTACGTGCGATGGCGCCTGGTCAAGCGAGACTAAGGCCGTGCCCCGCATCCCGATCCAACGCTTAACCGAAGGAGTCGAATGCCGTGGCCAACGATGAAATCGCCGTCGGTCTGGCGTACCTCCTTCGCAAGCCAATCTACTGCGATTTCGCGCGCGCCTCGCGATTCCTGGCACAAATGACGATTCTTAATGCACTGACATGGTATCTGAGCATATCGATAGTGATGCCCTGCGAAAAATCTTTTGGCTGCTGAAGCGTCTGACGAGCTATTCCCTTTGGAAGAGAAAGAGAGACGATTGGGAAAAATTCGCGCTCGCCTACGAGGAGGCGGTTAAGACGTGGCCGCCGGAGTCCGAGGAGCAGATGCCGGCGGATAATTTGCCGAGAATTTTCGAGATCCTCAGCTGCTACAACGCCGGCTTGATCGAATTGGAAAAAGGGAATCGATCGGTGTGGTTGAAAGGGCAACCGTTTTCGAATGCTCTTCGCGCGTACTGGGTCGTGTCCGCGTATCTATATCCGCACGCTGACTACTGGGAGCGCGGTATCCAAGAGGCACCATACCCGCCGAAGGTGGAAGTGCTTAACAGGATGATGCGCTCGTCCGAATATCGAGGTGAAGAGGTGCCTCTTGCAGGTCTCGGTTCGACGAGAGGGACTGCGCTCATCGAGAGCCCGGGTTGGCTCTTGGCGCCGACTGCGTATCGTCGACGATTCTACACCTTGCAATACCCCGTTTTTCCCGATTCTTTGCCCGAGGTCCCGGCTGGAACGAATACGATTGTGCGATCAGGCCGGGTCATTCCCACGGACGGGATCTGGGAGCCTGTAAAGCTGAAGCGTGATAAGTTGCTTGGTCTGATAGCCGTAGGTAAACCGGAAATCATTAGTGATGGCTGTTTCAATTATTTCGTAAAGGGTGCGAGAGCCCCGAAGGTCACGGGTGCATACCGCGAAAGCATTGACCGATTCGACGCCGACGATACTTATTGGCGCCTCGTTTGGGAAGACGATCGTTATAAGGACGGAGTTATACCCGACGAGTCCGACTACTTTCTCAAAGGGAAGCTGGCCCCAGAGAACGACATGGAACGTTCCTCATGAATGTCGGGGCCGACCTCACATCCGCTCCTTCCACCCCTGCGAGATCAACCACCAATTGACTGGGTAAGTAGTCGCGAATCCGACGATCATAGCGGCCTGCATGAGCACCCAATAAACGGGCCGGGTCGGTTCAAGCGACGGAAACGCGTGAGAGAACGCGATCATGCAGGCGAACATGCCTACTTCGTAGGCCACGAGCGATAGCGTGTCCGCTTTCACAGCCGCGATTAGCCCGTCGCGCAAGCCTAGGCCGCGCATGGGCGCGATCGAGAAGTATTGAAAGACGACGCCGACGGCATAGGCGAAAACGAAGGCAAGGGACAGCTTGCCGCCGAGCTTCGAGCCTGCCAGCGTGACGGCGGACGCATACGCGATCCAATCCGCGACAAAGTCGCCGCTGGCGCAACCTGCTCCGCAGTGCGTCGCGCCTTTGAATACCGCTTGCCACATCGGCGCTTGGTCGCCGCCGTGGGCAGGGTCGTGGCTCCCCTCGGATCCATCGGCTCGAACTCGTTGCGTTCGCCCGAACCAGAAGTAAAAGATCAGCCCGGCTGGTCCCCAGTAGAGTATCGTCAGCGGCCAAACGACCGACATGATCCACATCGGCTGCGGATGCCCCCCGCCCGTCACGTCGTAGGCAACATAGAGCGAAGCGGCAATCGACAGAGCGAGCCACACTGCGGCCACGGCGTCGAGCGAGTGGAACATGATCGCTGTCCTCGTCGGTTGGGTGTGCCGACGAAGCGCAATTGCCGGGCCTGCGTCCACGCCCAAAACCTGCAGGCGCATGGGCGTGGGCCGAGAATGCAACGACGGACAACGTGTTCAGCCTTTGACCGTTGCCACCGCGATACACCCTACTTAACTTCAAGCGAAACAAACGTCCGCGCGTTATCGCGCTGAATCAGCAGCGCAACCTCCTTGCCGCCGCGCTCCAACAAGGCCTCCAACTGGTCGCGCGTGTTGACCGCTTCGCTGTTGACGGAAAGCACCACGTCGCCCCCTTGTATCCCCGCATTGGCGGCCGGCCCTTCCGCGGCATCGACCATGACGCCGTAGGGCAAACCGCTGGAACGTCGCTCGTCATCGCTGAGCGCATGCACGGAAAGCCCTAACCGCTCGATGGCGTTCTTTTGCCCCGATCCGCCCGGCAACGTCGCTGCCATGGTGGCGGACCCGCCATCCGCACGCGGCACGACCACCACTGTCACCGCCATGGGCCTTTTGTTTCGAATCACGGTGAGCGCGACTTTCGAACCCGGCTGAAGCGCCGAGACGTAGTCGGTAAGGTCGGCCTGATGCTCGATAAGCTTGCCGTTGATGCGCGTAATGACGTCGCCGGGTTTCAGGCCGTTGGCCACGCCCCCGTGTTTTCCCGTCGACGCGACGGCGGTGACGAGCGCCCCGGTGGCATGCGGCAAGCCGAACGCAGCGGCAAGACCCGGATCGACGTCCTGCACTTGGATGTCCAAGCTCCCCCCGGCCACCTTTCCCTGGCCCTGCAGTTGTGCGCGCAGCTTGATCGCCGCATCGATCGGAATCGCGAGCGTCATCGTTCGATAGCGTCCCGTGTCCGCATACACCTGCACGTTGACGCCGATCGCCGCACCGGTTCGGTCGAGCAGGGGGCCGCCCGAGTTGTCCGGATCGGCGGCGATATCGGTTTCTAGGAACGTGAACGCATTGCCGTCGGGTAGGGCGTGCGGGGTGACGCTGACGAGCCCGGACGTGGCGGCGTTTTGAGGGCCGTCGGGCGATCCGATCGCCAGCACGCGCTCGCCCACGCGTACACGCGAGGCATCGCCAAGGCGGATGGCCGGCAGCTTGTTCGCACCTTCGATCTGCAGCAGCGCTACGTCGGTTTGCGGATCGACTCCGAGGACGGTGGCTTTGAATCGGCGTCGGTCCGTCAACGTGACGGTGACCTGCTCGGCGCGATTGACGACATGCGCAGTCGTCACGACCATTCCGTCGGGGCTGATGATGAAGCCCGAGCCCGTGCCCCAAACGACGCGTGGCGGATCGGGTACGGTCGACTGCGCCGCAGGCGGGGCTGATGCCGAGCGGAACAGCGCGAACATCGGGTCGTCCGGATCGAGATTGTCGAGGCCGAGCGCGCCGCTCTGCGGATCGGGCGGGTCGCTTTGAGTGCCCTGCATGCCCTGCGTGCCTTGCCCCGGCGCGCTGATGTTGACGACCGCCGGTCCATAGCGTTCGACCATCGCCGCAAAATCGATTTGCGCGGGGTTGGCGACGACGGGCGGCGGCGACGCACGCGCGGTTTTGGCGGATGGCGTCCCCGCTTGAGCGCCAGGTACGGCGAGCGAAATGAATACCGCGCCCCCGAGCAACACGATCGTTGCCGCGCTCCGGCGCATCGTTTGGGCATGGGTCCTTCTGGTCTTTCTGGTCTCTCTAGGCACGGCTCACCCCCATCGAATAATTGTCATGCGGGCGGCCGGGCTACTGGTTATTGAATGGTTTTATCGATGTCGGTCACCAGCGAAACCATTGTCGTGCGGGGCGACACGCACCGCTGTGAGCGAGCGCACGGTAGGCGAGTAACAAACCGGCCGCATCGAAACGCCGCGCGATTGACGTAGATCAATCGATGCGAAGGCGGCGTGGAAGAAACCTCGCTTTCGGCTCGCCGATTCAAGTAGGATTCTTCACATGTTTTGCCGAGCCGCGATCGCGGCGGGAGCCGATGCACATCATGTCCGACGTTCAGCACACCGAGCTGGTCGACCCAACACAACTTCCCGTTGGCGAGCCGCTCGCTTGGCCCGTCTTGGACAAGGACGGCCGGCTCTTGCTGCGCGCCGGCGCGGTCATCGCGACGCAGCAGGAGAGAGAGTTTCTGCTCAAACACTTTTCGTTTTATGCGGGCGCTCTCAACCTCGCCGCACCGGTCAAAGCAGATTCGGACGACGTTCAAAGCGAGCGATTGAAGTCGGTCGATATGCGACTGTCGATCGGTTCGCCGCTCGGGCTGCGAGGCCTGCTCGCGACGAGCGGCCCCATGCGGCGCAGCCGGCTGATCGGCTCGAGTCCCGACCGGGCGCTGTTCGTCACGTCCCCCGGCGCGGGCAGGCTGCCGCTCGCGCTCACACCAGGGGAGAATCTGCAAGTCGTCGCCATCGGCGCGCACGCGGTCTTTCAGTTCGCGTGCACGGTGCTGGCCGTCTGCAATCAGCCGCTCGAGTACCTCGTGCTTTCGGCGCCCAGCGGCATACGCTTGCTGCGTGAGCGCACGGCAGCGCGCGTGCACACGCGTCTGGCGGTCAGGTATCGCACACTGGAGGCCGACACCGAAAGCGAAGGTCTGGGGCTCGGGCGCGACTTGAGCGTGCAAGGCATGTCGCTCATGAGCGCACGGCCGGTGAGTCAGGTCGGGACGCACGTGCAGGTTTCGTTTCCGATCAGCACGGCTCTGGTCGATACGCAATTCGAGGCTCGCGCCGTTGTGCGCAACGTGAAGGAGAGCGCGGACGTCGACGGTTCGCTCGCCTACGGCCTTGAATTCGAAACGGTCAGCGCGGAGCAGCAATTCGCCCTGCGCTCGTTCTTGTTCGATTGCTTCAGCGCAAGCGCGCTTTGACGCCAGGCGTGCGGCCACCCCAACTTCTCGCATGTCGCATCGATGCAGTGCATGCCCGGTTTCGCATGCCTCGCATTGGTGCGCCCGCTTCGCGGCACGAACGCGAAATTTTCCGTCTTTCGCTTTCCCAGTAAGGCTTGGCGTCATCGGCACGAGTGTTGCTTTGCCTTGCCCGACGCCTGGTTGTTTCTGCCCTCGGAGCGTGCTGTCATGCGCGGCTTTCGACCGGTGCGCGCGGTTCGTCGTCGAGCCGCAGCGCATTCGGCCACTCGATCGGGCAACGTAGGCCTGCCGGTTTGGCAGCGTGCCTCTATCGACATCGCTAGCGCGTGTGCATGCGCCCAAAGAGGGCAGCGGCGATCGGGTTCGACTGTACGACTGTACGACTGTACGACGACAACGAACGGAAGACCGGTCATGACGCAAGCATTCTTCAGCGAGATGTTCGAGCGCGACGCCTGCGCCGTCGCGGGCGTGCCGACAGCGGCATTCCATGCGGTGGGCGACCCGCGCGCGCACTACCGAGCGTACTTCGATTGGATGTGCGGCCAAAGCGAGCAGCAGATCCGCAATAAGCGTGGGGAGGCGGAGGTCAACTTCCGTCGCGTCGGCATCACGTTCGCCGTCTACGGCGCGAAGGACAACGGCGGCAACGGCGCCGAGCGCACGATTCCTTTCGACGTCATCCCCCGCATCTTCCCGGCTCACGAGTGGGCCGCGCTCGAGCGCGGCCTGCGTCAACGCGTCAATGCGCTCAATCGATTCATCTTCGACATTTATCACGATCAGGATATCGTCCGCGCGGGCGTCATTCCGCACGAGCAGATCATTGCCAACGGCCAGTATCGTCCCGAGATGAAAGGGGTGAACGTGGCGCGCGACATCTATGCCCATATCGCCGGCATCGATATCGTCCGCGCGGGCGCGGGCGAATTCTATGTGCTCGAAGACAATCTGCGCGTGCCTTCGGGCGTCTCGTACATGCTGGAGAACCGCAAGACGATGATGCGGTTGTTTCCCGATCTGTTCGCGCGCAACCGCGTCGCGCCCGTCGAGCATTACCCCGATCTGCTGCTCGATACGCTGCGCGCGGCGGCGCCCGCCCACGTCGACGATCCGACGATCGTCGTCCTTACGCCGGGCATGTACAACTCGGCGTACTTCGAGCATGCGTTCCTCGCGCAGCAAATGGGCGTGGAGCTCGTGGAAGGGCAGGACTTGTTCGTCGACGGCGGCTTCGTCTATATGCGCACGACGCAAGGCCCGCAAAGAGTCGATGTGATCTATCGGCGCGTCGACGACGATTTTCTCGACCCTACCGTGTTTCGCGCCGATTCCGCGCTCGGTGCGTCGGGGCTCGTTTCCGCCTATCGCCAAGGCAACGTCACGCTGGCCAATGCGATCGGCACGGGCGTCGCGGACGACAAGTCGATCTATCCGTACGTGCCGGACATGGTGCGCTTCTATCTGGGCGAGGAGCCGATCCTCAACAACGTGCCCACCTACATGTGCAGAAAGGAAGACGACCTGCGGTACGTGCTCGACCATCTGCCGGAGCTCGTAGTCAAGGAAACGCACGGGGCCGGCGGCTACGGCATGCTCGTGGGCCCGGCGTCGACCGCGGCCGAAATCGAGGCCTTCCGCGCCGCGCTGATCGCGCACCCCGACAAGTACATCGCCCAGCCCACGCTCGCGCTCTCTACCTGCCCGACCTATGTCGAAGCGGGCATCGCACCGCGGCATATCGATCTGCGTCCTTTCGTCCTGTCGGGCGAGCAGGTGCGGATGGTGCCGGGCGGCCTCACGCGCGTGGCGCTGCGAGAAGGCTCGCTCGTGGTCAATTCGTCGCAAGGCGGCGGCACGAAAGATACCTGGGTACTCGAGCAGTAGGCGCAACAGCCGCCGAACGGTTTGCCGCGCTCGGGCGGCATCGAGTCGATCAATGCATTTTGGGGAGCCGTCCATGTTAAGCCGCACCGCCGACCATCTGTTCTGGATGGCGCGCTATACCGAGCGAGCCGAAAACACGGCCCGCATGCTCGATGCCAATTATCAACTGTCGCTGCTGCCGCAATCGGACGAGTACGCTTCGCTCGGCTGGCGGGCGATGCTCTCGATTTCCGAACTGGTCGATCACTTCGCAGCCATGCATCCGAGCATGGCAAGCCGCGACGTCATCGCTTTCATGTCGAGCGACTCGACGAACCTTTCGTCGATCGTCAGCTGTCTGCGCGCCGCGCGGGAAAACGCGCGCGCGGTACGCGGCGCGATCACGACCGACCTTTGGGAAACGCTCAATACGACTTGGCTCGAGGCGCTGCGCAGGCTGGCGGACGGTGTGCTGGAAATGGATCCCGCGGAGTTCTTCGAATGGGTCAAGTTCAGGTCGCACCTCTCGCGCGGGGTGCAAGCCGGTACGATGCTCAAGGACGATGCATTCCACTTCATGCGGATCGGCACGTTCTTGGAACGCGCCGACAATACGGCCCGCATCCTCGACGTGAAGTACGAGATGCTCGAGCAGTGCCGGGCGGCGAATGCGCCTGCCCCGGCGCCGTCGCTCGACTACTACCACTGGGCGGCGGTGTTGCGCTCGGTGTCGGGCTTCGAGGCCTATCGCAAGCTGTATCGCGACGTGGTGACGCCCGAGCGCGTCGCCGATCTGCTGATTCTGAACGGCGATTGGCCGCGCTCGCTTGCCGCCAGTCTCGATGAGGTCTGTCAGATCGTCGCGCGGGTGCGCAACGGGCGCTGCGCGCCCGCGGAAACGATGGCCGCGCAATTGCGCGAGCACGTCTATACGTCGCATATCGACGATATCTTGAACGGCGGACTGCACACCTGGCTGACCGATTTCCTCGTGCGCGTCAACGAGCTGGCGAGCTGCATCAGCCGCGACTTCCTCGTGCCGTTGGCGCCGCCTTCGGAATTCGCCGCGCAACAGGCCGCATGACGGCCGACGCGTTTTCTCTTCTTCCTATCGGGGTGGCTTCGTGTCGATTCGCGTCGCGCTAACTCATGTCACGCAGTACCGCTACGATCGGCTCGTGGCGCTTGGGCCGCAGGTGGTGCGCCTGAGGCCGGCGCCGCATTGCCGCACGCCGATCTTGAGCTACTCGCTGCGGGCCGAACCCGCGCAACACTTCGTCAATTGGCAGCAGGATGCGTTCGCCAACTATCAAGCGCGGCTCGTGTTTCCCGAGCGAACGGACGCGTTTCGCGTGACAGTGGAGCTCGTCGCGGAGCTCTCGGTCTACAACCCGTTCGATTTCTTTCTCGAACCCGAGGCCGAGCGCTTTCCGTTCAACTACGAGCCGGAGCTGGCGGCCGAATTGGCGCCGTACCTGGCGGGCAGCGCTCCGACGCCGCGTTTCGCCGCTTTCGTCGAAAGCATCGATCGCACGCCGTGCGCGACCATCGATTTTCTCGTCGCGCTCAATCAGCGGTTGGCCGGCGAGATTCGATACCTCGTGCGTATGGAGCCGGGCGTCCAGACACCCGAGGAAACGCTTGCGCGTGCGTGCGGGTCGTGCCGCGACACGGGCTGGCTGCTCGTGCAGACATTGCGTCAACTCGGGTTCGCCGCGCGTTTCGTATCCGGCTATCTGCTTCAGCTGGCTCCCGATGTGAAGGCGCTCGATGGCCCGAGCGGCGCGCAATCGGATTTCACCGATCTGCACGCCTGGTGCGAGGTCTACTTGCCCGGCGCGGGGTGGATTGGACTCGATCCCACTTCGGGGCTGCTTGCCGGCGAAGGGCACATTCCGCTCGCCTGCACGCCGCAACCGGGGAGCGCCGCGCCGATCGCGGGCGAACTGGAGGCGTGCGAAGTCGAGTTCGATCATTCGATGACGATCGCGCGGATCGAGGAAGCGCCGCGCGTGACGAAGCCCTACGCCGAGCATGTCTGGAACGACGTGATTCGCATGGGCGCGGCCGTCGACGCCGATCTCTCGGCAATGGACGTGCGATTGACGATGGGCGGCGAGCCGACCTTCGTCTCCGTGCGCGAGCGCGATTCGGCGGAATGGAACATCGATGCGCTCGGCCCGACCAAGCGCGGCTACGCGGTGGCGCTCATGGACAAGCTGCGCGCGCGTTACGGCGCGAACGGCTTCTTGCACATGGGGCAGGGCAAGTGGTATCCGGGGGAGCAATTGCCGCGGTGGGCGCTGTCGCTCTATTGGCGCGCCGACGGCGAGCCCTGCTGGCAAGATAGCGCCCGCTTCGCCGATGAACGCGAGCCGATGCATTACACGGCGCAAGACGCCGAACGATTCATTCGATGTCTCGCCCGCAAGCTTTCCCTCGACGATGCGCACGTGCTGGCCGGCTACGAAGACGTCTGGTACTACCTGTGGCGCGAGCGACGCTTGCCGGTCAACGTCGATCCGTTCGACTCGCGTCTTGACGACGCGCTCGAACGCGTGCGTCTGCGCCGGGTATTCGACGCCGGGCTGCAGGCCGTGACGGGGTACGCATTGCCGATCGGACGCGAAGCCGCCGATTCCGGCGTCGGGCAATCGCAACAGGCGCCGCTCGCCGGGCCGCGTTGGGTCACGGGGCCTTGGTTCTTCCGCGACGAGCGCATGTATTTGGTCCCCGGCGACTCGCCGATGGGTTATCGCTTGCCGCTCGATTCGCTGCCCTGGGTCTCGGCCGCCGACTATCCGTGGCAGCACGAGCATGATCCGTTCGCGCCGCAGTCCCCATTGCGCGCCGCGGCGCAACTGCGCATGCATTACGCTGCGCCGTCTTGCGAAACGCAAAATCGAGCGGTGGGCGGCAGCGACAGGATGCGAGCTCCCGAAGCGGGCGAATCGGCCGCTGGGATCAAGCGCACCGCGCTATGCGTGGAAGCGCGCGCAACGGTGCGCGCGGCCGGGCCCGAAGCCGAGGAGCTGGCGCGAGGCGACGGGCATCGCGCGCTGTATGTCTTCATGCCGCCGCTGGCGACGCTCGACGACTACCTCGATTTGCTTTCGGCCGTCGAGGCCACCGCGGCCGAACTCGACGTCAAGGTGGTGATCGAAGGCTATCCGCCGCCCCGCGACGCGCGCCTGAAGATGCTGCAGGTGACGCCCGACCCTGGCGTGGTCGAAGTCAACATTCATCCGGCGGTGAGCTGGAGCGAACTCGTCGACCATACGGAGCACCTCTATCGCGTCGCGTACGAATCGCATCTGGGCCCCGAGAAGTTCATGCTCGACGGCCGGCACACGGGCACGGGCGGGGGCAATCACATGGTCATGGGCGGCGCGACGCCGGCCGACAGTCCGTTCTTGCGGCGGCCCGACCTCCTGGCGAGCCTGATCGCCTATTGGCACAATCATCCTTCGTTGTCCTATCTATTTTCCGGGCTGTTCATCGGGCCGACGAGCCAGGCGCCGCGGATCGACGAGGCGCGCAACGATCAGGTCTACGAACTCGAAATCGCCCTCACCGAGATCGAGCGCCAACTCGCGTTGCTTCAGGCAAGAGACGGCGCGGCCGGTGGGCAGATGCCGCCGTGGCTCATCGATCGCACGCTGCGCAACGTCCTGATCGACGTCACCGGCAATACGCATCGCGCGGAATTTTGCATCGACAAGCTTTATTCGCCGGACGGGCCGACGGGCCGCCTGGGCCTGCTCGAACTGCGCGGATTCGAAATGCCGCCCCACGCGCGGATGAGCCTCGTGCAGCAGTTGCTGTTGCGTGCGCTCGTGGCGCGGTTCTGGCGCACGCCGTATCGCGCGCGGCTCACGCGGTGGGGTCCGGAGCTGCATGACCGTTTCATGCTCGGCACCTTCGTTCGAATGGACTTCGACGATGTTCTCGCCGATTTGCGCGAGGCCGGCTATGCGTTCGATCGCACCTGGTTCGAGCCGCATTTCGAGTTTCGCTTCCCTTTCGTGGGCGAGACGCGTATCGACGGCATGACGCTCACGTTGCGTCACGCGCTCGAGCCTTGGCACGTGATGGGCGAGGAGGGGGCCGTCGGGGGCACCGTCCGGTTCGTCGATTCGTCGCTCGAGCGAATGGAGGTGCGCGTGCTCGGCATGAACGAGAGCCGGCACGTCGTCACCGTCAACGGCGTCCCACTCGCTTTGCAGCCCACGGGCCGTTCGAGCGAATACGTGGGCGGCGTGCGATTCCGCGCCTGGCGACAGCCATCGGCGCTGCACCCGACGATCGGCGTGCACGCGCCGCTCACGTTCGATGTCGTCGACACATGGAACGCTCGCTCGGTGGGCGGATGCCGGTATCATGTCAGCCATCCGGGCGGGCGCAATTACGCGGCGTTTCCTGTCAATGCCTACGAAGCGCAAAGCCGGCGGCGCGCCCGGTTCTTCACGATCGGCCATACACCTGGCCCGGCGGTCGTGAAGGAGCCCCGGCGCAGTCTCGAGTTTCCGTTCACGCTCGATCTGCGGCGATACCCGGCCAACGATGATTGAACCGAGCACAAACGATCTTGCCTTACCAATCCACGCTGCCGTTCGAAACGCGTGCCGATGCGGCCTACGCGCTGGCCCGCCTGCGCGACGTACCGCCGCGCGCCGGGCATTGGGATGAGCTGCGCGACGCCGCAGGCGCGCTGCGCGAGCCTTGGCAGCGGTTTTTCGGGGAGTTGGGGGTGGACGGCGTGGCCGGCCTCGATGTCGCTTGCGCATCCGTTGCGCGGCAGATCCGCGACAACGACATCACCTACAACGTCTACGCGGAGAACGACGGCCCTCGACCGTGGGCGCTGGACGCGCTGCCGTTCATCATCGAGGAGCATGAATGGGCGGCGATCGAGCGGGGCGTCGCGCAGCGCGCGCGGTTGCTCGACGCGCTCGTCGCCGACGTCTACGGACAACAATCCTCGCTCGCGCGCGGTTTGCTGCCGCCCGCCCTCGTATTCGGGAATCCGGGCTACCTGCGGGCGTTGAAGGGCTATCGTCCTGCCGGGGGGCGCTACCTTCAGATCGTCGCCGTCGATCTCGCGCGTGCGCCGGATGGCGCATGGACGGTGATCGGCCATCGCGCGCAGGCCCCGTCGGGCCTGGGCTACGCGCTCGAAAACCGGCTCATCGTATCGAACCTGTTCGCCGAGCCCTATCGGGCGATGCGCGTGCGGCGGCTCGCGCCGTTTTACGCCGAATTGATCGCGGCGCTAGCGGCCGCGGCCAGCGCGTCGATGGACGAGCAAGAGCGCCGCCGCCGGGGCGATTCTCCGCATATCGCGCTGCTGAGCCCCGGGCCCTACAGCGAGACGTATTTCGAACATGCCTTCCTTGCACGCTACCTCGGCCTGACCCTCGTGGAGGGCACCGATTTGACCGTGCGCGGCGATATGCTCTATCTGAAGACGCTCGCGGGCCTTGAACGCGTGCATGGTCTGATGCGCCGACTGGACGATACGTTTTGCGACCCGGTGGAGCTGCGCGCCGATTCGACGATCGGCGTGCCGGGCTTGCTGCAGGCGATGCGCGCGGGCAACGTCGCGGTCTCGAACGTGCCCGGCGCGGGTTTCGTCGAGTCGCCTGCATTACACGGCTTTTTGCCGGCGCTTGCCGAGGCGCTGCTCGGCGAAACGTTGGCGTTGCCGAGCGTGCCGACCTGGTGGTGCGGCGAGGCGCCCGTGATGGCCGACGCCTTCGAACAGTTTCAGGAAGCTTGGTTGTCGCCCACATGGCCGCTCGAGGGCGGAACGTCGCCCGAGCCGTCGCTGCTTCGCGCGAATTTTGGATGGCAGCGCTTGGATGCTTGGAAAGAGCGGATCGAGCGGCATCCCGACGCTTTCACGGTTCAAGCGCCGATGCGGTATTCGTGCATGCCGCACTATCGCGACGGCGCCCTCTGGCGACGAGCGTGCGCGCTTCGCGCCTATGCGATCGCGGGCGTGGACGGGCAGTGGCACGTGCTGCCCGGCAGCTTCACGCGCGTGGCGGGCGAAGGGCAGGCTAACCTGTCGATGCACGCCGGCGGCAGCACGGTCGACACCTGGGTGCTCTCGAGTCATGCGGCCCCGGCCTCCTCGCTCTTGCCCACGCCGATGCAACCGCACGATGTCGCGCGCCATGAGCGCACGGTGTCGAGCCGGGCGGCCGAGAATCTGTTCTGGGCGGGCCGCTACGGCGAGCGCGCCGAGAATAGCGTGCGCTTGGCGCGTTTGATCCTCGGTTCGCTCGACAGCCTCGATGACGATGAAATGCTGGTCACGTTGGCGGAGCTGGCCGCGCGTTCGGAATTGATACCCGGCATCGATACGCTGGCGCGTTCGACGCGGCAAGCCTTCGAGCGTACGCTCGTCGCCAATCTGCACGAACGCTCCGGCTGCGCGAGCGTCGGGCAAATCTTGGCCAGCCAGGCGCGCGCCTGCGGCGAGATTCGCGCGCGGCTATCGAACGATCACTGGCGCGCCGTACTCGCTTCGCGAAACGACTTTCGCGACGCACTGCGGGCGCTGTCCTTGGCCCCCGAGCCGGGCGATCGATCGAACGTGGCGCCGATGCTGCGCGGCGATCGGCACGAATCGTACGAGCGCGTCGCGCTGATGGGCGCGCTCGAGACGCTGGCGATGCAGCTTTCGTCGATCAGCGGAGCGCAAGGGGACCGTATGGTGCGCGACGACGCATGGCGATTGCTGTTCGTGGGCCGGCACATCGAGCGCGTGACCGCCATGTCGACGCTGCTGCATGCGGTAGCCGAGAGCGCAATGCTGGCCACGCCGGCGGCCTTCGATGTCCTGCTGCAACTGTTCGACAGCACGCTGACCTATCGATCGCTCTATCCGGGCCGCTACGAAGTGCCGGCGCTGCTCCATTTGCTGGTGGTGGATCCCACGAACCCGCGCGGTTTGTACGGCGTCTATGACCGCTTGTCGCGAAAGATTGCCGAAATCGCCGAACGCTCGGGCAATCGGCCCGCGGGTTTCGACGATTTGCTGCCGCCGGTATCGGCGTTGCCCGATTTGGCGAGCCTGTGCCAAGCCGGCCGCGCGGGCAAGTTCGATACGCTGCTCGCGTTGTGCGATCGACTCTCGGCCGCCGTGGGCGCCGCATCCAACGCGATCGGCGCGCGGTATTTCACGCACGCGAGCCCGATGTCGAGGGTGTCCGCATGAGCGCGCTGCAAGACGTCGTGCTGTGCGTGTCGCACGACACGGTTTATCGTTATTCGACGCCCGTCGAGACGGCTCAGCACTTGGCGACGATCCGGCCGCTTTCGTTGCCTTGGCAATGCGTGCTCGCGCACGAGACACGAATCGATCCGTCGCCTTCGTATCGTTCGACACGGATCGACGCCTTCGGCAACGAAGTTCTGTATTTCGCCTTCGATACGCCGCACGACACCTTGCAGCTCACGTGCGAAACGACGGTCCGGTTATCGCCGCGCTTTCACGCGCTGGACGCCGATGCATCTCCAGCCTGGGAAGAGGTGGCAAGCGCGCTTCGTTTTCGTGTGGGGGGGACCTATCGGCCTGAAAGCGAATTCTGTTTCGATTCGCCCAACATCGTGGCGAGCGATGCGCTGCGCGAATACGCGGCGGCGAGCTTCGCACCGAATGCGCCGCTCGTGACCGGGGCGATCGATCTCATGCACCGAATCCACCGCGACTTCGAATATAAGCCGCGCGCTACGGCTTTCGATACGCCCGCACAGCGTGCATTCGCGATGAAGCAGGGCGTGTGTCAGGACTTCTCGCAGGTCATGATCGGCTGCTTGCGCTCGCTCGGACTCGCCACACGCTACGTAAGCGGCTATCTACGCAACGAGTCGCCCGCGGGGACGGCCCGCTTGATCGGGGCCGACGCATCGCATGCGTGGGTGTCGGTTTATTGCCCTGCGAGCGGGTGGGTCGATCTCGATCCGACCAACGACGTCCTTGCCGATCTCGACCATGTGACGCTCGCGCTCGGGCGCGACTACAGCGACGTATCGTTGCTGCGCGGCACGATTTTAGGCGGCGGCGACCACCAGGTGGAAGTCGCGGTGCACGTCAGGGCGCGTTGAGGAGAAAGCGCGCCTCTTGCCTAAGCGGACAGCACCCGCGCGGTTATTGTTCCTCGTAGATTTCGATCCGGTTGCGGCCTCGCTCCTTAGCGACGTAGAGCGCCTTATCGCAGCGCGAGAGCGCTTGATAGGCGCCGGCGTCGGTCGAGCGCATGCCGTCGATGCCGATGCTGACCGTGAGCGCGATCGGCAAGCCGCCGTCGACGAGCGGGGCTTCGTCGATGCGCCGCTGCACGCGTTGCGCGAAGGCGATCGCTTCGTCGGTGCTGGCATGCGGCAGCACCACGGCGAATTCCTCGCCCCCGATCCGCCCCACGAGGTCGCCTATGCGCGCTTCCGCCCGCAGCAATTGCGCGAAGTGGCTCAGCGCACGGTCGCCGAGCGCATGACCCCAGCGATCGTTGAGCGCCTTGAAATGATCGAGGTCGAGCATCAGCACGGCGGCGATGCCCGTTTCCGCATTGCGTAGGCGCGTAAGTTCCGCTTCGCTTTGAAACGTGAAATGGCGGCGATTCGGCAATTGCGTCAGGTGGTCGATCGTCGCAAGCTCCTGCAATTCCGCTTCGATCCGCTTTCGATCGGTCGCATCGGAGATGAAGCCGTGCCATAGCGTGCTGCCGTCGGGCATGCGCTGCGGACGGGCGTCGCCTTGACGCCAGCATGTGCCTTGCCTCGGCAGATTGACTCGGTACTCGAGATGCCACGGCGTCAAGTTCGCGGCGGAATCGCGCAGCGATCGCCGGTAAGCGGCGATATCGCGTGGGTCGATACGCGCCTCGATAGCGTCGGCGCTCAGCATGACATCGGCGGGCGTCAGTTCGTACACGTCGCGGATGCCGTCGCTGGCATAAGGAAACGCGCCGCGACCGTCGGCGCCCAGCCGATATTGAAAGACGAGGCCCGGCACCTCGTTGGTCAGATTCGTGATCAGGTCGATCGTATGCTGCAGGCTCTCGGCCGTTTCTCGCAGTGCGGTGATGTCCGTGCTCGTGCCGACCATTCGCTGCGCGCGGCCTTCGCTGTCGCGGCTCACGACCTTGCCGCGGCTGCAGATCCAGATGTAGCTGCCGTCCTTGCGGCGAATGCGATGTTCGACGGCATAGCTGTCCGTCTTGTTGTCGAAGTGCGCCTGCATCGTTGCTTGTACGTGAGCGAGGTCGGCGGGATGCACGCGCTCGTAGGCGTCTTCGATTCGCGTGCTCAGTTCGTGCGGCCCATACCCGAGCAGCGCTTTCCACGCGGGCGAATAGTGAATTTCACCGGTGACGACATCGCGGTCCCAAAGGCCTGTGCCGCTGCCCGTAAGGGCGAGCGTGACGAGGTTGTGGTTCTCTTCGAAGCGCGAGGCCGAACCGAGCGGGCCGCCGGCGGCTTGCGGTCGCAGAAGGGCTCGCGCGGCCAGCGTCGCAAGA
Organism: Trinickia sp.; assembly: GCF_051954495.1. GTDB lineage: Bacteria > Pseudomonadota > Gammaproteobacteria > Burkholderiales > Burkholderiaceae > Trinickia. Next base: position 38,738 of record NZ_JBQCHR010000157.1, on the reverse strand, counting down.
TCGCGAAGGAAGGTTGTCAGCATACAAAAGCCGGTGGTCTCGACGACCTAAAGCAATCAGGGTCATCGCACTATAACGGCGCAAATCGGCAGCGAGTTTAGGCTGATGAATGAAAAACGGCTGTTTTGGGGTGTTCGGTGCGCCGTTGTTGTTGCCGCGCGACGGCGACGGCTTCGTTGCGACGCCGAGCCGGAGAATGCGGTCCGATTGATATAGATCAATGCCAACTCAACGCAAGCGCTCACGCCTCGCTACGTGTCTCTGGCATTTCGATTGCTCACCTCGGTGCTGCCGTAGGCGGCCTGAGCGCTGGTTTCTCGGTCGAGCACACGCGATCGCTGTCCGGCCAATGAGAACGCAATAAGCATCGAATGACGTGGAGGCATGCGTGAGAACGTTCATTTCCACTTGTGCGGTTTGTCTTTTGATGACGCTGACGAGCGCGCTGCCGGGTTGTTCGGGAGGGGGTGGCGGGGACGATCCGCAGTCCGCCGCGCCGTCGCTCGCATTCCAGATGGAGGCGGGCGGCCAGACGAACGCGTTCTTTCGGCAAGGCAATGTGGCGGCGCACGTGTTGATGCGCTCATCTACGAAGCCTCGCCTGCTTGTCGTTTTTCCAGCCGGCAATAGCGGAACCGGCATTTGGTTCGACGACACGGCGCAAGCCGTCAATTGGCGGCTCGACGCGCCGCTTGCGCCTTCGACGGTGCTCGACACGGTCGGGCGCCCGCTCTATGGCGTGTCCGCCGATGTGTCGGTCGATGTCGCCAGCTTGTCGATTCGCCAGGCGCTGCTGACCTCCGTTCGCTTCATGCGCGACTACAACGGCGGCTACCCGGCTCCGGCCAATGTGCAGACCGCGCCCATCGTCATCGACAACACGATTCGCTGGCAGCGCGATCGCGTGGATGGCGCGGCCGGCTATGCGCTCACCGTCGAGGTGCTCGGCGGCGGCGCCGTCGTCAAGACCGCCGCGGGCGGGCTCGTGCTGCAGGCCCCGAGCGGGAGCAATCGTTTGCAATTGCGCGTTCACGCGCAAAGCGGGGAGACTCCGTTGACGCCGATCACGCACGCGGACTTGTTCAACGGTTCGGTCAACGTCGACCCGCAAAGCCAAAACGTCGTCGAGTTTCTGAGCTACCAGCAAAAGCTGCTGGCCGGATCGTGGCAATACGATACGTACTTCGGCCGCGATACGCTGATTTCTGTCCGAATGTTGATGCCCGTCTTGCAACCCACCGCGGTGGAAGCGGGGCTGAACGCGGTCTTGACGCGGCTGTCCCCTGACGGAAAGGTGGCGCACGAGGAGGGCATCGGCGAATTCGCGCTGATCGACAATGCGAAGAACGGCAGGCCGAACGATCCCACGCCAACCTACGACTACAAGATGATCGACGGCGATTACATGCTGGCCCCGATCATGGGAGCTTGGCTGATCGACGATCCGCGCGGCGCCGCGCGGGCGGCGAACTTCTTGGCGCAGACGGGCGCCGATGGGGTGAGCAACGGGCAGCGCTTCGTCGCCAATCTCGTGCGCGTCGCGAACACGGCCCGTCCGTTTTCGCAGCAGAGCACGGTGACCAATCTCATCCATCTGCGCCCGGGCGAGATCGTCGGCAACTGGCGCGACAGTACGGACGGGTTGGGCGGCGGCGTCTATCCCTACGACGTCAATGCGGTGCTCGTGCCCGCGGCCCTGCGTGCGGCCAGCCGCTTTCTCGCCAGCGGTCTGCTCGATCCATACTTGGGCGCGGCCGACCGGACCGCGCTCGCCGATGCGGCGCAGGAGGCTTCGGTCTGGGAGTCGGCGGCGCCCTCGCTGTTCGAAGTCACGATTAGCCAGGCGCAAGCCGCTCAAGCGGCCTCGAGCTACGCGGCTCAAGCGGGCGTACCGGCCGGCACGCCGCCCGCCGGCCCTGTGTCGTTCTATGCGCTGTCGCTCGACGAGCAAGGCAACCCGATTTCGGTGCTGAACTCCGACGGCGGCTTCGCCTTGCTGTTCGGCACGCCTTCGGCCGATAACCTCACACGCATCGTGACACCGGCGGTGCAGCCGTTCCCGGTGGGTCTCATCACGAGCGCCGGCATGCTGATCGCCAATCCGGCCTATGCCGCCACGTCGCTATGGCCGCGCTTCACGAATGCGGCCTATCACGGCACCGTCGTCTGGTCATGGCAACAGGCGATGTGGGTGGCTGGGCTTGATCGGCAATTGGCACGCACCGACCTGCCCGCCGACGTGCGCACGTTGCTCACCAACGCGCGATTGCAAGTGTGGCAGGTGATTTCGAATGCGTCGGAGATGCGCGCCTCGGAGATGTGGACGTGGTCGTACGCGAACGGCGGCTATCAAGCCGAAGCGTTCGGCACGCATAGCGCCGACGCCACGGAGGCGAACGCCGCGCAATTGTGGAGCACGACCTACCTCGCAATTCAAGACCCGCACCTGCGGGCCGGGAGGATGTGGTGGCAGAAGGTCCGGCGCGATTGAGTGCGATGGAGCGCGCGGACAAGCCGCAACTGAAGCGGGGCCGACGCCCAAGCCGCAGCCGCTAGGCGTCGAATCACTGACCTTCGTCAAGTTCGACCGCACGATGGCCGCATAGACTCGCTCTGTGCGCCAATGCAGTCGTGTTTCGCGAAGGGAGCGGCCATGGCCGACATCGTCACAATCACGCCCAATCCCAGTGTCGACGTTTCGTTCTCGGTCGAACGTCTCGTCGATACGGTCAAGCTTCGCTGCGGCCCGCCTCGCAAGGACGCCGGCGGAGGCGGCATCAACGTCGCGCGCGTCTTGCATCGCTTGGGATGCGATTGCCTGGCCGTCTATCTCGCAGGGGGCGTCGCCGGCGTGCGCCTCGGCGAATTGCTCGATGCGGAGCGGGTGCCCAAGGCGTGCATCGAAGTCGAGGGAGAAACGCGGGAAAACGTCACGGTGCTAGACGAATCGACGCATCGCGAATTCCGGTTTGTCTTGCCGGGCCCGACGGTGGCCGATGATGCGTGGCGTCGCGCGCTCGACTATCTAGAAGCAATCGATCCTTTGCCGCGCTATGTCGCCGCAAGCGGAAGCTTGGCGCCGGGCATGCCGAGCGACTTCTACGCACGGGTGGCGCGCTGGGCCCACGCGCATGGCGTGCGCATGGCGCTCGACGCGTCGGGGGATGCGCTTAGCGCCGCGCTCGAAGCAGGCGTGTTTCTCGTGAAGCCGAGCCTCGACGAGCTGAGCGGCCTCGTTGGGGCGCCCCTCGAGACGCCGTCGCAATGGCGCGAAGCAGCCGACGCGCTGGTGCGGCGCGGCAAGGCGTGGGGCGTGGCCCTGACGCTCGGGGCTCGCGGCGCGCTATTCGCGACGAAGGACGAGATCGTGAGCCTGCCTGCGTTGCCGGTCGAGGTCGTCAGCGCGGTCGGCGCCGGCGACAGCTTTCTCGCGGCCCTCATGTGGGCGCTCGATCACGACGCCAGTTCGAAGGAAGCGTTGCGCTACGCCATTGCGGCCGGCGGCGCCGCGGTGATGCGACCCGGCACCGCGCTGTGCGATCCAGCGGATGTCGCTCATCTTTATCGGGATTCGTGCGCGCTGGCCCCTGTCGATGATCTTCATCGATGAGCGGTGCGCGACGTGAAGGAGAATGAAATGAACGCGCAGCCCGACGAAATCGAAATCACGAGCGACGTCGTTCCGCTTCGCGGATCGATCGCCCTGCCGCAAGGGGCGCGCGGCATCGTCGTCTTCGCCCACGGCAGCGGCAGCAGCCGGTTGAGCCCACGCAATCAGGACGTCGCGAGCACCTTGCAGCGGGCCGGATTGGCCACGCTGCTGTTCGATCTATTGACGGCGGAGGAACACGAGCACGATTCCTTGACCGCCGAATACCGCTTCAATATCCCGCTGCTCGCACGGCGATTGGTCGGCGCGATCGATTGGGTGCATCGGCAGCCCGAGCTGGCGCGGCTGTCGATCGGATTGTTCGGCGCCAGCACCGGCGCGGCGGCGGCGCTGTGCGCGGCGGCCGAGCGTCCGGACGAGATTCGCGCCGTGGTGTCGCGCGGCGGGCGGCCGGACCTCGCGCGCGACGCATTGCGGCTCGTCAAGGCGCCGACGCTCTTGATCGTCGGCGCACTCGACTTCGAGGTGATTCGTTTGAATCGCCAGGCAGCTGCTCAACTCGCCTGCGAGCATCGTCTTGTGCTCGTGTCCGGCGCAACGCATCTGTTCGAAGAGCCGGGCACGCTGGAACAAGCCGCGGCGCTCGCCGTCGATTGGTTCGCGCCGCGCCTGGGCGAGCAGTGATTGGGACGATTGAGCGACGCGAAGCGTTCCGACGCCGCAGCGCTAGCAACCGGAGCAGCGCAGGGAGCGCTCCGACGATTCGGGCGTGCCCGGTGAAAGTATCGCGTCGAGTGCTTCGTCGGGTCGGAACACGGTGATGCCTTTAAGACCGCCCCGCCAGGCCTCGAAGAACAGCGCGGCGACGTCGTCTGCAGTGACGTTTGGCGACACGATTACGGTCTTCGATATTCCCGCGTCGACGAACGGCTGCAACGCGCGCAGCATGTCGACGTGAGCGGAGGGGGACACGTCGTTTGTCTTGAGGAAATAGGCGGGCAGTGGCGCGCCCTCGCCGAAGAATCGACGATACAAGCGGTAGGCTCGATTCTCGACTTGGAAAACTCGAGGCGCATCGCGGCCGATGCGCACCGCGCGCCGATAGGTCCAATCGAATACTGGCTCGACGCCGCTTGAACAGTTGCCCGCGAACGCTAGGCTCACGCTGCCCGTTGGCGCGAATGACAGCAAGTGGCTATTTCTCAGCCCGTGCAGCGCAATCGCCTCGCGCACATGGGCCGGCAGTCGCGAACCGAAGTGGCCGGTGGAAAGGCTTTGGGTCGCATTGAAGAGCGGGTAAGGACCGCGCTCGGCCGCGAGCGCCGACGAGGCAGCGTACGCCTCGTCGCGCATGCATCGCGCGATCGAGGCAGCCAAGGCGCGGCCCGGCTCGCCGTCGTAGCGAAGGCGCATCATCGCGAGGGCGTCGGCCAGCCCCGTGACGCCCACGCCGATTCGCCGTTTGGACAGCGCCTCTTGCCTGTGCTCGGGAAGCGGCCAGCGCGTGATTTCCAGCACGTTGTCGAGCATGCGAACCTGAACGCGGACGCAATGGCCGAGCCTTGCGAAGTCGAATGCCGGCTCGCCGCCTACGCCGAACGGACAGTGCACGAGGCGCGACAGATCGATGGGACCGAGCACGCAACTGCCCCAAGGCGGCAGCGGTTGCTCCCCGCAGGGATTCGTCGCCGCGATCGTTTCGATCGAGGCGAGGTCGTTGGCCGCATTGATCGTATCGATGAACAGCAGGCCGGGTTCGGCGCTGTCGCGCGCGTATTCGACGATGTCTTCCCACATGGCCCGTGCCGGTACCGTCGCATAGCGCCAACGTCCGTCCGCGAGGCGCGCCGCACCGGAGGCGAGAGCGGCGCGGCTAGGCATCGCCCGATGGGACAGTGTCCACGGCGCGTCGCGTTCGACTGCGCGCATGAAGGCGTCGGATACGCCGACCGAAACGTTGAATGTCGACCATCGGCGGCGCCCGCGTTTGGCTTTCACGAACGCCGGCAGATCGGGGTGATCGCAGCGCAGGACGGCCATCTGCGCGCCGCGCCGTGAGCCGACGAACGATAGCGCCGCGCAGGCCGCATCGAATCGATCGATACAGGCGCAGACATCGCGTGCGTCGCCGCTTCCGGCGCTGAGCGCGGCTTGCGCGGGCGGTACGGGGGAGAAGTCGTATCCGATGCCGCCGCCCATTGCGAGCGTCGCGCGCGCCGCATCGAGCGCGCGATCGATGCCGGCTGCGTCGGCGACGCCGTCGCCCGTCGCCGCCGAGCCGATCGGATGGACGAAGCAATTGATCATCGTCGCGTCATGCGCGGTCCCGGCATTGGCCATGATGCGGCCGGCGCCGATCGCGCCGTGCAGCATGTTCGCGTAGAACGAGCGCGCGGAGCGCTCGCGTTGCTCGGGCGGCTCGCAAGAGGCGAGTGCGCGCGCAACACGCTTGAAGACGTGCCGGCGGACCGTTTCGCCAGGGGTGAGATAGCGGTCCGCCAAAACCAATTCGCCGATCGGCGGCAGGGCGTCGCTCATGGGGGCCCTCCACGAAGGCGCTTCTAGTTAATACGAAAGATATCGCTGACGCAATGCGGCGAATGCCGCCAGTTTCGCCGTGTCGATCGCTTCGACCGTATCGGTATCCGCGCCGTCGCGAATCGCTTGCCAAACCGGCGTAGAACCGATCGACTCCCGTGTGGCCGCGAGATCGAATCGATCGGGATACAGCGCATGCAGCGCCACGAGCAGTGCGATGCCGAGCCTTCCGGGCGGGGAAGGGCCAGTACGCTCGATCGTTACGCCGTGGCACTGCACGCCGCGAAACGCCGATTCCGTCGGAACGAAATCGACCGGCGCCAAACGCGCGCCTGTTGAAAGCGCATTGAGCCGGTCGGCAAGCGCAATGCCGTCGATCCACGGCGCGCCGATCCGCTCGAACGGGTGCGCGGTGCCGCGCCCCACGCTGACGTTCGCGCCTTCGATCAATGCAACGTCGGGATACAGGTCGAGCTGCGCCGGCGTGCGCAGGTTCGGCGAGATCGGCACCCACCCGAGACCGGTTTCGCCGTAGCGCATCGAGCGTCGGTAACCGTCCATGCGAATGACGCGCAGATCGGCGCCTATCGCGCGTTCCCGATTGAACAGCGTGGCAAGCTCACCCACCGTCAGGCCCGGTTCGAGCGGCAAGGGAAAGTAGCCGGTGAAGGACGTTCGCCCCGGATCCAACATCGGACCGCCGAACCGATCGGCGCCGAGCGGGGCAGGGCGGTCGAGGACGAAGAACGGAATGCCTCTGGCCGCGGCGGCTTCGAGGGCGTAACCGAGTGTGGTTTCGTACGTGAAAAAGCGCACGCCCGCGTCTTGAAGATCGAATACGAGCGCGTCCAAACCCGCGAGCCATGCCTCGTCGAATCGGCGGGTGGCGCCGTACAAGCTGTGGACCGCGATACCGGTCGGGCCATCCCGTGTGTCGGGTATCGACTCGTCGCGGTCGGTGGAGATGCCGTGCTCGGGCGCGAAGATCGCAGCCAACGTAACGGCTGGCGCATGGGCGAGAACGTCGATCGTTCGCCTGCCCGCGCCGTCGAAGCCGGTTCGATTCGTGACGAGTCCGATCCGTAGGCCCGCGAGCGGTGCGAACTGCTCGGCCTCGAGCATGTCGATGCCGGCTTTCACTGGGCCGATGGACGTCGGCAAACGGGTGGCGATTTCGGTCGACGGCGCAGTCCATGGCAGCGCATGTGCAAGGTCGTCCGTCGACATGGGCCCGCTCATGCTCGCGAGCCATGCCGTCGCTTGATCGCGAAGCGGCCGCGCGTCGCCGCGGTCATCCGGGTGAACGCGATTCGTGAGGATGACGATGAATCGCTTCGAAGCCAGATCGATCCATAGGGCCGTCCCGGTGTATCCCGTGTGATAGATCGAACCGATCGGGGGCAGCCGATCCCGATTCGACGCGAGCGGCGCATCCAGCGCCCATCCGAGGCCGCGCCGCGGCTCGATGCCCGGCGCCGAAGCGACAGTCGCCATCGAGTCGATCGTCTCCCGTGTCAAGATCGCTCGCCCGTCGAGCCGGCCGCCCTCGAGGATCATGCGGGAGAAACGCGCCAGGTCGTCCGCGGTGGAGAAGAGTCCCGCATTGCCCGCTACGCCGCCCATGCGCGAGGCCGTCGGATCGTGCACGCGCCCGGTGCGCATGCCGCGCGTGTCGTCTGTCGTCGGCGCCGCGCGCGCGCTGTGCGCCGCGTCGGGCTTGAACATCGTGTCGCGCATGCGCAGCGGAGCAAATATCGTCCTCATGCAATACGCGTCTAGCGAGCGATGCGTGAGGCGTTGCACGATTTCACCGAGCACGACGAAGTTGATATCGCTGTAGATGACGCGCTCGCCCGGCTTTGCCTGCAACGGTTGCGCGACGACCTCGGCCAGCACGCCGGCGCGGTTGCGAGCGCGGGGGCCGAGCGGCAAATCGGGCGCGAGCCCCGACGTATGAGCGAGCAGATCGCGTATCGTGACTTGGCTTTTTCCGTTCTCGGCAAAGGCGGGCCAATACCGGGCGACAGGCGCGCCGAGGTCGATTCGCCGCGCTTGGGCGAGTTGCATGACGGCTGTGGTCGTCGCAATGACCTTCGTGAGGGAGGCCAGATCGAACTCGGTGTCGAGCGTCATCGGTTCGCGAACGGGGGTGACCGACCGGTATCCGAAGGCCTCGCGATACCGCACGCCTTGCGCATCGCCCGCCACGATGACGGCGCCCGGAATGCGCCCGGCCGCGATTTCCCCTTCGACGATATGCGCGAGCGACTCGCGAGCCGCCGCATTGACGTCCGCTGCGAGCGCGACGCGCGGCGCCCAGGCGAAGAGCGCCGTGGCAGTCGCGAGCGCCGCGATCAACGAGGCAATTGCGCGGGATCGTATCGGTTGCGCGGATTCCACAGCATCCATCCGTCGGTGTCGGCCGCCTGAGCGGCGTCGATTTGGGCGCGTATGTCGTTGGCGTCGAACTCGCGACGATCGAAGGCATAGTCGCGAAACGCTTGCAGCCATGGCCTGAACCGGACGCCGGGCAGCCCGGTGCGCTGCTTCGCCTCGGCCAAGGAGCGCCGGACGATCTGTCCCGGGTCGGCGACGGGGTTGGTGCAGCCGGGCAAACCCCATGTGAAGCCCGAGGGATACAGCATCGGGGAGATGTAGTCGAGCGGCGTGGTCAGCGTCTCTAGTTGCTGGCCGATCGCCGTATCGTCGAGATTCCAGCAAACGTAGCCGAATATGTCGGCCGCGAGGAAGACGTTATACGGCGCGAGCCGCGCGCGCGCCGCGCCGAGAAAGCCCACGATCGCCGCGGTGCGGTTCTCTCGGGTGTTGGCGCGGGCGAACCGCAGCCCTTTCGCATCCGGAAAGCGGACGTAGTCGAACTGGATTTCGTCGAAGCCCGCTTGCGCCGCCTCTTCCGCGACGTCGAGGTTGTGCCGCCAGACAGCGGGCAAGAACGGATCGACCCAGTGCAGGCCTTCTCGATCGCGCCACGGTTGATCGTCCTCGCCGAGTACGGTCCATTCCGGGTGGGCCAATGCGAGCGGGTCGTCCTTGAAGACGACGATGCGGGCGATCAAATAGAGCCCGCGGCGATGCAAGTCGTCGATGATCGGCTGAAAGTCGTCCAGGGTCGGCGGATGCGGACCGACGTGCGCCGCGGCGCCTATCGCGATGCGGGCGGCGCTGCGATAGGGCGTCATCCCCCGATCGCCTTTCATGTCGATGACAAGCGCATTGACGGTAGTCTCGCCGACAAGCTTGACGGCGGCGTCGCGCAGCGACGGGTTCGTGACGCCGTACGCCGAAAGATAGACGGCGCGCGCGCGAAACGGAGGCAACGAAATCGTGAGAGGCGTTGTGCCGGTCGCCGCCGCTTCGATTCGCCCGTATCCGGGGGCGCGGACCTTCACCGTCTCGATGCCGCTTGCCTCCGACGAGAAACGACCTTGGGCGTCGGCGCGCGTGACCCGATCGGCTATCGTGACGATCGCGCCGGCGATGGGCGTGCGGGTATGTGCGTCGATCACGACACCCGAGAGCGCCGCCGCGCTTGCCGTGAAATGTGCGGCGATCAGGGCGGCCAACAGGATGCGCCATGCGCGTTTCATGGCAGCCGGGCCCTTTCGCCAGCGCCTTGCAGGTCGCGCTCGTTCAGCCGTCTTGCGAGCACCGCGGGGCTGTCGGCATCGGTGATCAGCAGGCGCGGTAGCGCGAGAAGGCGCGCTTGCTTATCGATGGCGCGACCTTCGATCGTCAATGCGGCGCGGTACCCGGCCGTTTTCGCGGACGCCATGAGGTCGTCGTCGACAATGCCGAACGGCCACGCGAGCATGTCCACGGACGTGCCGAGTTCGGATTCGATGCGCGTGCGCGAATCGACGAGCTGCCGTTCGACGAACCGATGAAAGTCCGCCGGCGCACGACGCGCTCGCTCGATGTTGAAGTTCGGATGCCAGTAGGTGTGCGACTGCACGTCGAAAAGACCGCTTGCCTGCAACTGCCGAATTTCCTCCCACGTGAGCGCGTACGAGGCGTTCGAGATGGCCGACGGATAGACGAAGAGCGTGAACGGCAAGCGCTCGCGCAAAGCGATGGGGCGCAGGATGTCGTACACGCTGCGGTGTCCGTCGTCGACCGTCAATGCCACGGCTTTCGGGGGGAGCTTCGCGTCGGGAAGGCTGAGCCAGTCCACGACGTCGCGCAGCCGCACGATCTCGTAGCCGTGCTCGCGCAAGAAGCGCATTTGCGCTTCGAAGGTCGTGACGCGCACGGTCATCGAGTCGAGAGCGGATTCGCCGAAGCGGTGATAGACGAGAACGGCTACCTGCTCCGAATGGTCGGCCGTGGGGGATGCTTCGACGTCGTCGCTGGCTGCAAGCCCGAGAAGAACCACGACGAGTGCTAGGACATAGATGAACCTGTTACGGATCGGCCGAGGTGTGCTTTTCTTATCGTGCATAGGTATTGTTTGAATCGTCAGGATCAACGCCGGAACGCCCTTGTGCGAGATGCTTCCCCTCAGTGAAGCCCGTCTTTCTTCGACGGCAGACTTTCTCCAAACCAGGGCACGTCCGAGCGAAGCGTGGCCGCAAAGGCATTCCAGCCTTCTGGGTTCGATGCGAACAGATGGTCGCGGACGGAGGCGGCGAGTGCGACGCGGTCGAGCGGATTGTCGAGCAGCCGCTGCGGCCAAAGGCAAAATGCGTGGAGCGCGGCGGCGGTGAATTCGCGAACCGTCAACCGCGCGGATACGTACTCGAGCAACGGCACGTCGGAAAGGATCGGTTGCTTAAGGAGCAGATCGCCGATCGTCTCGTCGTCGGATTCCGCTTCCTCGATCAGGCTCAACGTCTGCAGCGTGCCGCCCAGAGACTGCAGGAGCGCGCGCCGTTCGTATGCGTCATTCATCGGATGTTCCACCTGTCAACGTTGCGGGTCGGACCGTGCTTGCTGTCCCACGATCCAATCGTATGTTCGGAAGAAGGCGAGAACGTTGATTCTCGTCAAACTCATCCGCGCGCGTCGTCCAGACGAGCCAGCACGTCGCGCCAGAACGCAGGCTCGGCAAACGAATCGCGGGCTTGACGCAAGTCAAAACGCCGGCAGTGGCGACGAATACGCTGAAAGCGAATCATCGTTACCACGCGCAATGCGCCCCATCACCGAGAGAGTGCCTCATGAGCGATCACGCGAGACCTTTCAAACCAAGCGAGCAAAGGGAAGTCTTTCCGGGCCTGCATGGCGACCCGTACAGGCTTCGACGCAAGCATGCGGAACCGACGGTGTGTTCGAAGTGCGGCGCCGTCTATCACGACGGCCATTGGCAGTGGCTTGCGCGCCCGGCCGACGCCGAGGAGGCGATTTGCACGGCCTGCCATCGCATCGCCGATCAGGTGCCGGCGGGGTATGTCTATATCGACGGTCCGTTCGCACTAGCCCATCGTGCCGAGTTGCTGCAATTGATCGATCGTCATGCCGAGCGCGCTCGAGCGGCGCATCCGATGCAGCGTGTCATGTCGATCGAGCCCGGTGACGAGAAGATGGTCGTGACGACGACAGATGTTCATCTCGCTCGCGGTATCGGCTCGGCGCTGAAGTCGGCGTTTCAAGGCACGCTCGATTTGCATTACCAGCAAGACGAGTATCTCGTGCGCGTGTATTGGCAACGCTAGCCGCGCCGCTTTTCGCGCTTTGGCCGCTTCTGGGGCTTTCCCCGCTTTCACGACGCAGTGAGGCGAGGCAGGGGCGCGTTTGCCCCGTGCGACACCCATGGAGGTCCGCATGAACTGGTTGGCCCAATACTTCGAGCAGCGGACGAGTCGTCTGGCGTTGTCGCTCTGGGCGTATCCGCCCCTCGTGATCGGGCCTGACGGTCCCATGTCGCGACCGGTCGTCGAACTTGCTTATCCGGGCGCAGAACTCGCTTTCTCGCCCGGCGCGGTGATCCAGCAGGGAGGGCGCACGTACGCGCTGCCGTCGCATTTCGACTGGGTCGGCGAGCCCGACGCATCGCCTCGAGCGCAGTCGCGCGATGACGGTCACGCCGCGCTGTTCGGCCGCGTGTCGATTTTTTCGCCGTCGACGTTCAATCCCGATTTTCTCGTCACCGTAAACGAAGCGCTGTCGTTCGTCCCTACTTTCGCCGAAGACGGCAGTCCAGTTTTCTTCGGCGTGGCCTATGGGGCGACGGGTGAACCGGCGAAGCGCTTGGAAATGCGGTTGCCTTGGATTTTCCGCGGCTACATCAGCATTTGAGCCGTACCCGAACAAGGGGGACGTCGCGATGGCCGACGATGCTTTGGTTGTGTGGTTCGCTCGCTTGCGCCGAGCGGACCTCGGGCGGGTGGGCGGCAAGAACGCATCGCTCGGCGAATTGACGAGCACGCTGCTCGAAGCGGGTATCAAGGTGCCGCCCGGCTTCGCCACGACCGCATCCGCCTATTGGTCGTTCATCGACGCAAACGGCCTGCGGCGGACAATATCGGCGCTGCTCGAAGACATGTCGGAGAGCCGAATGACGCTGCCGCAGGCCGGCGCAGCCATCCGTCGAGCCATCTTGCACGGAGCGTGGCCGACGGAAATCGCCGACGCCATCTGCGCGGCTTATCGACAACTGAATGATCAAGCGGGCGCCGCGGATACCGATGTGGCCGTGCGCTCCAGCGCGACGGCCGAGGATTTGCCCGACGCGAGCTTCGCGGGGCAGCAGGAGACATACCTCAACGTGCGCGGCCAACAGGCCTTGTTAGCGGCTTGCCGGCGCTGTTATGCCTCGCTGTTTACCGATCGCGCGATCAGTTATCGCGAGGCAAAGGGCTTCGATCATATGTCGGTGGCGTTGTCGATCGGCGTTCAACGCATGGTGCGAGCCGACCTAGGCGGTGCGGGCGTGATGTTCTCGATCGATACGGAGACGGGCTTCGACAAGGTCGTCGTGATCAGCGCGGCGTGGGGGCTCGGCGAAAACGTCGTCCAAGGAATCGTCGAACCCGACGAGTACGAGGTATTCAAGCCACTGCTCGACGATGCGCAGTTCGCGCCGATCGTCGGCAAGAAGTTGGGCGAAAAGCAATTCAAGGTGATCTACGCACACGATGCGCGAACGCCGACCCGAAACGTGCCGACCTCGAAAGCCGAGCGCCGCGCGTTCGTGCTGGCGGATCACGAGATATTGACGCTGGCGCACTGGGCGTGCGCGATCGAGCGGCACTACGGCCAGCCGATGGATATCGAGTGGGCGAAAGACGGCGTGACGGGCGAGCTCTACATCGTCCAGGCCCGTCCGGAAACAGTGCAGTCGCGCCGCGAGGCTAGCGCCGTCAAGACCTATCGCTTGCAGCAAGCGGGCCGCAAGCTGCTGGGCGGCGTGGCGGTGGGCGAGGCGATCGCGGCCGGCCCCGTCTGCGTCATCGACAGCCCGCAGCGCGCCGGGCACTTCATCGACGGCTCGATTCTGGTCACGCGCACGACCGATCCCGATTGGCTGCCGCTCATGCGGCGTGCGGCGGCAATCGTCACCGATCATGGCGGCAGAACGTCGCACGCGGCCATTGTCAGCCGCGAACTGGGCTTGCCGGCGATCGTCGGCACCGGAAACGCCACCCATATCCTGCGCGACGAGCAAGAGGTGACGGTGTGCTGCGCCCAGGGCAGCGATGGCTTCGTCTATGAAGGGCGCGCGCAATTCACGGTGGAGGACATCGACTTCGCGAGTCTGCCGCGCACGCATACGCAAGTCATGCTCAACCTCGCCAATCCGGCGGCTGCGCTGCGCTGGTGGCGGCTGCCCGCGGACGGTGTGGGCCTGGCGCGCATGGAATTCGTCATCGGCAATCACATCAAGATTCACCCGATGGCGCTGGCGCGCTACGACACGCTGCCGGAGGGCGAAGCGAAGAAAACGATCGATGCGCTGACCACGGGCTACGCGGACAAGACGGCCTATTTCGTCGAACGCCTGGCGCTGGGCCTGGCGCGGATTGCGGCCGTGCAGTATCCGCGCCCCGTGATCGTGCGCATGAGCGACTTCAAGACGAACGAATACGCGAACCTGATTGGCGGTGCGTCGTTCGAACCGAAGGAAGAAAACCCGATGCTCGGTTTTCGTGGGGCGTCGCGCTACGACTCGCCGCGGTATCGCGCCGGTTTCGCCCTCGAATGCCGAGCCATCGCGCGGCTGCGCAAATTGATCGGGCTGACGAACGTGGTCGTGATGATTCCGTTTTGCCGGTCGCCGAAGGAAGCTGATCGCGTCTTGTCCGTCATGGCCGAGGAGGGGCTCGAACGGGGCAAGGATGGGCTCGAGGTCTACGTCATGTGCGAAATCCCTTCGAATGTGATCCTGGCGGAAGCATTCGCCGCCCGCTTCGATGGGTTTTCGATCGGCAGCAACGATTTGACGCAGCTGACGCTGGGCGTCGATCGCGATTCGGCCGATTTGGCGGCACTTTTCGACGAAGAGGACGAAGCCGTCAAATGGATGATCGCGCACGTGATCGATCGCGCGCACCGGTGCGGGGTGAAGGTCGGCCTGTGCGGTCAGGCGCCTAGCGACCGGCCGGCGTTCGCTCGTTTTCTCGTGGACCGCGGCATCGACTCGGTGTCCGTCACACCCGACAGCTTCGTTAAGGTCAAGCGCCGCATCGCGCAAGCCGAGGCCGAAAGGGCAACGCGATGAGCGACGTGCGATGCATGCCGGTTTGACTGCGATCAAAGCAAAACCGGAGCGTGCGCCCACAATGAAATTTCCTACCCCCACCGATGAGGAGTTCGATCATGGCTGAGTCTGGCAACAAAGTCCCTGTCAAGCAACAAGCCTCCGTGCCGAAAGCCGTCGAAAGCGGTGCGCATCCCTGGGCGCTGTCGGCCTGGCGTCCCGTCGAAAGTTTGCGTCACGAGATCGACCGCATCTTCGAGGACTTCGATCGCGGATTCTCGATGATGCCGTTTCGCCATTCGTCGTTCGATCTAAGTCCGTTCTGGCGTCGCGAGCGCGCTGCCGAGGCGGGGTTGGCCGCGCCGGCCGTCGACGTGGCGGAAACCGACAAGGCCTACGAGATCAAGGCGGAATTGCCCGGCCTCGACGAAAAGGACGTGGAAGTGAAGCTCGTCAACGGCGGCTTGTCGATCAAGGGCGAAAAGCACGAGGAAAAGGAAGAGAAGCAGAAGGACTACTACCTGCATGAACGCCGCTTCGGCTCGTTCGAGCGGTATTTCCAAATGCCCGAAGGCGTCGACCCCGAGAAGATCGAGGCCACGTTCAGCAAGGGTGTGCTGACCGTCACGCTGCCGAAGACGCCGGAAGCCCAAAAACCTGAGAAAACGATCCCCGTGAAAGGCGCTTGACGCGCACGCAGTATCATCGATCCCGCCAACTAGCAGGCGGTCGATCGACCTCCGCTCGGGCCGCACGCGCGAAGGCGTCCGCCTTCGCCGGGCCCGGCTTCTTCTTTGTCATTCCTTGCTTCGAATACTGGCCTTAACGGATCCGCACTAGGCGTAAACACCGGGTGCGCGACGCGAAAGCGCGGTTTCACGGCGATATAAGCGCTACGACATGGGCTGCATGTCCGTCGCCTGATGGGACGCACGGCGCCGTTCGCCTAACCTTCGCCAAGGCTCGCGCATGTCGCGGACAAGCCCGAGCCCACGAGATCCAATAGATCCAATAGACCCAATAGACCCAATAGATTCGAGACGAACCTGACGACGGCCCGTAAGGGCCGTTTCAGCATGCTGATAAAGGAGCAAGCTCATGAGTGATACCCACGCGCAGCCGGTCGTCGGCATTGGCGCGACAGACGACGTCGCGAACCACGGCGTCGTCGATCGCTACTTCGGCATTTCCGCGCGCGGCAGCACGCCGCGAGGCGAAATCGTCGCGGGCATCACTACCTTCCTCGCGATGGTCTATTCGGTTTTCGTCGTGCCCGGCATGCTCGGCCGCGCGGGCTTCGATACGAGCGCCGTATTCGTCGCAGTCTGCCTCACAACGGCGTTCGGTTCCCTGTTGATGGGCTTGTGGGCGAAGCTGCCGATCGCGATCGGCTGCGCGATTTCGCTCACGGCGTTTACGGCGTTCGGTCTCGTGCTCGGCAAAGGCATCGCACCGCCCGTGGCGCTTGGGGCCGTGTTCTTGATGGGACTCATCTTCACCGGCATTTCGATTACCGGCGTGCGTTCGTGGATTTTGCGCAATCTGCCTGCGGGCGTGGCGCATGGCACCGGCATCGGTATCGGCCTCTTTCTGCTGTTGATCGCATCGAACGACGTCGGTCTCGTCGTCAAGAACGCGGGCGGCGGCTTGCCGCTCGCGCTCGGTCACGTCACGGCGTTTCCGGTGATCATGTCGGTGATCGGCCTGGCCGCGATCTTCGGGCTGGAAAAGCGTCGCGTGCCCGGCGGCATTCTGCTCGTCGTGGTGGCCGTGTCGGCGATCGGTCTAGCGTTCGATCCCGGCGTGAAGTACCACGGCATCTTTGCGCTGCCTTCGTTGAGCGCGCCCGGGCATGCGTCGCTGATCGGCGCGATGGATATCAAGGGCGCGCTGTCTGCCGCCGTGTTGCCGAGCGTGTTCGCGCTCGTCATGACGGCCGTGTTCGACGCCACGGGCACGATTCGCGCGGTCGCGGGGCAGTCGGGGCAGCTCGACGAGAATGGCCGCATCGTCAACGGCGCGCGGGCGTTGACGGCCGATTCGCTGAGCTCGATTTTCTCGGGTTTTCTCGGCGGCGCGCCTGCCGCGGCTTATATCGAATCGAGCGTCGGCGTGGCGGCCGGCGCGAAGACGGGTCTTGCGGCCGCCGTGGTCGGGCTGCTATTTCTCGTCGTGATGTTCTTCTCGCCGGTGGCGGGCCTCGTTCCCTCGTATGCGACGGCCCCGGCGCTGATGTATGTAGGGCTCTTGATGCTATCGAGCGTGAGCAAGCTGCACATGGACGACAGGGTCGATGCGATGTCGGGTCTCGTCACGGCGGTGTTCATCGTGCTGACCGCCAACATCGTCACGGGCATCATGCTCGGGTTCGCGACGCTGGTCATCGGGCGCGTCGTGAGCGGCGAGTTTCGCAAGCTCAACATCGGCACCGTGTCGATCGCGGTCGTGCTGGTGGCGTTTTACGTCGGGGGCTGGGCCATTTGACGCTGGGTCCGGGGCGGCGCGAAATCCAGGTCGGCGCGTTACAATTGACCGCGCCGAAGCTTGCCGCAGTCCTCCCCGAACTCGACCATCCAAAGGCCCCCCATGCGATTCCAAACGCCCTTCCTATTCGATCTCGACGGCACCCTCGTCGATAGCGTCTATCAGCACGTGCTGGCCTGGAAGGAGGCGCTGGACGCGGAAGGCATTCCGTTGTCGGTTTGGCGAATTCATCGCAAGATCGGCATGAGCGGCGGCCTTTTCACGGCACAGCTCTTGCGCGAGACGAACGCGGACGTCAGCGAGCAAGCCGTCGATCGCCTTCGCCAAGCACACGCCGTCGCCTATCAACGTTACCGCGGCGAGGTACGTCCGCTTCCTGGTGCTAGGGAACTCCTGGATGCCCTGTCGCAAGCGGGCATACCGTGGGCGATCGCCACGAGCGGCCGCATGCAGACCGCTGCGCTGAACCTCGAGGCGCTCGGCGTCGATCCCGCGAAGGACGTGGTCGTCACGCGCGACGACGTCAAGTACGCGAAGCCCGACCCCGACCTCTTCATCGCGGCGGCGGAGCGCCTGGGCGTGCCGATCGAACGGTCGGTCGTGGTGGGCGACAGCATCTGGGACATGCTCGCGGCCAAGCGGTGCCGCGCGTTGGGCGTGGGACTGCTCTCGGGCGGGTACGGTACCGACGAACTCGAACGCTCCGGCGCGCTGCGCGTCTATGACGATCCCGCCGATCTGCTTTACCACTTGGACGAGATCGCCGCGCGTCCGTAAGCGTTTCGCTGCCGGCGACGCAGCCCTCGTCGCCGGCTCTCACTCTTCATCCGCTATGAATTGCCGACGCCCCTATAGCCGTCGTTAACGGCGAGCATGTCGCGCAGTCGAATCCCTTCCTCCCATTGCCCCGCCGGTGCAACAAAATTGGAACGAAATGTCCTGTTTCGTCCCATAACGGTTTGCCATGACCAATTTCCCTTGAAGTGCCGATTTCGGATCAGTACATAGAAACCAACGACCGACTGGCGCTTGGCCACGCGGTACGACAATCGCCCCGGAGGAGACGAACGCGGGGCCCCCATGCCGATGCGCACGCACGCATACGGATATCCAATGGAGGAGGCGTTTCATGGCATCTGATCCACACATCGATTCCCGCATGCTGCGGCGCGTCGCGCTGGCTAGCGTCATCGGCGCGACCGTCGAGTGGTACGACTTTTTTCTATACGGCGTCGTGGCCGGCATCATCTTCAACAAGCTGTATTTTCCGGCCGGCGATCCACTCGTCTCGACGCTGCTCGCTTACACGACGTTCGCGGTCGGCTTCGTCACGCGACCCATCGGCGGTGTGTTGTTCGGCCACTTTGGCGATCGCATCGGAAGAAAGTCCGCGCTTATCCTCACACTTTTCATCATGGGGATCTCGACGGCCGGCGTCGCGGTCGTGCCCACCTATGCGCAGATCGGGATATGGGCGCCGGTGCTGCTGCTCTCGCTGCGCGTGCTGCAGGGCATCGGGCTCGGAGGCGAGTGGGGCGGGGCGGTCTTGATGGCCTACGAATATGCGCCGCCGCGCCGGCGCGGGCTCTACGCGAGCTTGCCGCAGATCGGCCTGTCGATCGGCTTGTGTCTCGCTTCGGGCATGGTGGCAGCCGTTTCGCATCTGCTCTCCGAGCAGGCCTTCTTCGCCTGGGGCTGGCGTATCGCCTTCGGCGCGTCGCTCCTGCTCGTGTTCATCGGCCTCTATATCCGTCTGAAGGTGATGGAGACACCGGAGTTCCTCGCGCTCAAGCGCACGCGCCGCGAAGCGCGGCTGCCGTTCGTGGAAATGTTCGTGAGTTACCGCCGCGAGTGGCTGATCGGGATGGGCGCACGCTATATCGACGGGGTGTTCTTCAACATCTTCGCGGTGTTCTCGATCGGCTATTTGACGCAGCACATCAAGATGGATCGCACCGACGCTCTTCTAGGCGTGATGATCGCGGCCCTGGTCATGTGCTTCTTCATCCCGCTGTTCGGCAGTCTGTCCGATCGTGTCGGCCGCGCACGCGTGTACATGTGGGGCTCGCTGATCTGCGGCGTGTCCGCGTATCCCGCGTTTTGGCTGATCGAAAGTCAACCGGGCAACACGATGCTGATCTGGCTTGCGATCGTGATCCCGTTCGGTATTTGCTACGCGATGGTGTACGGGCCCGAAGCCGCGCTCTTCGCCGAACTGTTCGATGCGAACGTACGCTACACAGGCATCTCGTTCGTCTATCAATTCTCGGGAATCTTCGCGAGCGGCATCACGCCGATCGTCGCCACGGCGCTGTGGAAAATGAGCGGCGCCAAGTGGTGGACGATTTGCGCCTATGTGCTGTTCGCCGCGCTGGTCTCGGCCTATTCGGCGCATGCGATCGATCGGGGCAGGCGTCGCGGCGGCGAGCTTCCCGCGGGCCGCACCGGCGACGCAAACGACGCAAGCGATACCGGCGGCAAGCGCATCGCGAACGCCTCGTAGGTGCGCAAGGGGCCCGCAGCGGGCCTCTTTTCAAGCGCGGAACGTCTTTGCCGTTTCGTCGGCGGCGCGGCGCAGATCGGGTTCGAAGGCGAGAAGGTCGTCGAGCGTTGCGCGGCCGACAGGGGCTTGCACTGCAATGGCCGCACAAGCCCGGTTGCGGTCGAGCATGACGGGCACGGCGATCGCAATGAGCCCTTGAAGGTGCTCTTGATTGTTGACGGCAAGCCGGCGACGCCGCGTAGCGGTGAGCTCCTTGCGCAGGGCGTCGCGATCGGTGATCGTGCGCTCAGAGTACGCGCGAAGCGGCAATGTTTCGATCATCCGCTCGCGCCGATCCTTCGGCAGGAAACTGATCAAGAGCTTGCCGCTGGCCGAGCAGTGCAGCGGCACGTGCGATCCGGGCTGCAGATGCATGCGCAGCGGCCATTCCGTTTCCACCCGGTCGACATAGACGACATCGTTGCCCGAGAGCATCGTCAGATTGCAGGTCTCGCCAATCTTCGCCACCAGCTGCTCGAGCAACACGTGCCGCGCCGCCGCGGGGCCCGCGTGCATGAGTACGTTGACCGCGAGCATGCGCACGCGCGGGGAGCATTCGTAACGCTTGTCGCCCGCGCCCCGCGTGACGAGCCACGCATCGGATAGCTGCACGAGGATGCGATGCACGGTTTGCTTGGGCAAACCGAGCGTGTTCACGAGATCCATCATGGAAAGCGGGTGGCCGGCTTGAGCCAGCGTCTCGAGCACGCGGAACGCACGTACGGCAGCTGCATTCGATTGATTCGATGTGGACATCGTGTCTCCTGATCTTGGCGGTCGCCGCCGCTCTCTGCCGTTCATTGTGCATCGGCCCGTGCGGTTTTCGGGACTCGGGGAAGTCCCGAATTTTGCGTTTTCCCCAGCACGTCGCGACGCAGTCGACGAATGCTCGGGAAACGGGACTCGCCGTGCGTTGGCGCCGAATAGATTGGCAGTAACGCCAATTCTTTCCCACGGGAGCGACTCGTATGAATGTCAGGGCCACAGCAGCCGAAGTGGCTGGTCCGCCAGCACAAGAGGAAACGAAAGCGAGCATCGCCGCGCTGGTTGCTCGCGCTCGCGAGGCGCAGCACAGCTTCGAATTCGCCGGCCAAACCGCGCTCGATACGGCCGCCGCCGCGGCCGCCTGGGCCATCATGGAGCCGGCCCGCAATCGCCGGCTCGCGGAGCTGGCCGTGCGCGATACGGGGCTCGGCAATGTCGAGGACAAGGTCCGCAAGAATTTCCGCAAGACGCTCGGGTTGCTGCGCGATCTGCATGGGCGGCCCACGTGCGGCGTGATTGCGCGCGACAGCGCGAAGGGCATCGTCGAAATTGCGCGCGCCGTAGGCGTCGTGGCGGCGATCACGCCGTCGACGAATCCGGCTGCCACCCCGGCAAACAAGATCGTCAACGCGCTCAAATGCGGCAATGCGGTGATCGTCGCCCCTTCGCCGAAGGGCTATTCGTCGTGCGCGTTGCTGATCGACTTCATTCACGCCGAGTTTCGCAAGGCTGGCCTCGATCCGGCGCTCGTGCAGATGGTGCCCGAACCGGTCAGCAAGGCCGCGACAGCCGCGCTGATGCAAGCGGCCGATCTGGTCGTGGCGACGGGCTCGCAGGCGAACGTGCGCATGGCTTACGCAAGCGGTACCCCGGCTTTTGGCGTCGGGGCCGGGAACGTAGCGTCCATCGTCGAGCGTTCCGCCGATCTGCTCGATGCGGCGCACAAGATCTCGCTGTCCAAGACGTTCGACAACGCCACGAGCTGCTCATCGGAAAACAGCGTGGTGATCGAGGACGCCGTCTACGACGCCATGCTCGACGCGCTGCGGCGGTGCGGCGGGGCGATGCTCGACGCGCGGCAAAAGACGCAGCTGCAGGAAGTGATGTGGCGCGAGGGAAAGCTCTCCGATCGCTGCACCGCAAAATCGGCCACGCAAATCGCGCAAGCGGCCGGGCTGGACGAGGTGGCCGCACGTGAGCCGAAGTTCTTGATGGTCGAGGAGAGCGCGTTCGGCCCCGACGCCCCGTTCTCCGGCGAAAAGCTCGCGCCGGTGCTCGCGGTCTATCGCGCCGGCGATTTCGCGGATGCCGAGCGCATCGTAGCCAGCCTTTACGCCTACATGGGCGCGGGCCATTCAGTCGGCCTGCACACCGCCCAACCGGATTTGGCCGTCGCCTTGGGCGAGCGTTTGCCAGTGGCGCGCGTCATCGTCAATCAGGCCCATTGCTTCGCGACGGGCGGCAATTTCGACAACGGCTTGCCGTTTTCGCTGTCGATGGGGTGCGGCACATGGGGCCGCAACAATTTCTCGAGCAACCTCGATTTTCGTCAATACCTGAACGTGACGCGCGTCGCGTATCCGATCGAGGAACGCGTGCCCGATCTCGACGATGTCCTGGGCGACTATTTCAGGAGCGTGGGCCGATGAGTACCGTCACGACGCTGCGTGCGCTCATCGACGCGCGCGCCAATCAATACCCCGACAAGCCGTTCATGCTGACCGTATCGGAGGACGACGGGGACGCGGGCGGCACAGCGATCACCTTCGGCATGCTGCGCGAGCGGTGCAGAGCGCTCGAGGCGCATTTTCGCTCGGCCGGCCTGCGCCCCGGCGACGTCGTCTCGGTGTTCATGGGAAACGGCACGCAAACGGCCACGCTCCTGCTCGGGGCGATGTATAGCGGCCTCGTGGCCCATCCGCTGAATTTGCTGTGCCAGCCGTCGCAACTAGGCTATATCGTCGCGCACTCGGATTCGCGCATGATCTTCGTCTGCGACGACACGATCGAAGCGCTGATCGCCGGCCGCAACACCTTATCCGAGCAGGAGGCGAGACGAGACGTCGCGCTCGTGCGTACGGCGCCCAATGCGGTGGAATTGCCCGCGCTCCCGGCGCGGGAGGCTGCGCTCGCCGAAGCCCACGGCGGCCACGACGGCGCGGTCGACGCCATGTTGCCCGATGCGGCCGGGCAGCGTCCCGTTCAGCCGACCGACATCGCGCTGCTGATGTACACCTCGGGCACGACCGGCGCGCCGAAGGGCGTCCTGCTCAGCCATCGCAATCTCCTGGCGAATGCGCGCAACATCAGCCTCGAGCATCGGCTCGGCGCGCAGGATCGCGTGCTCGCGTCGCTGCCGCTTTATCACATCAACGGCCTGGTCGTGACGCTGCTCGCGCCGCTCTATCACGCGGGGTCCGTCGTTCTGACGCCTCGGTTCTCCGCCCGCACGTTTTGGCGGGACGTCGCGCGCTCGAGCTGCACGTGGATCAACGTCGTGCCGACGATCGTGGCTTATCTGCTCAACGGCGACGAGGCGCGCGGCTTCGATTTCTCGGCGTTGAAGTTCTGCCGCAGTGCGTCAGCGGCGTTGCCCGGCGATCATCACCGAGCGTTCGAGGCCCGGTTCGGCATCGGCATCGTCGAGACGATGGGAATGACCGAAACCGCCGCACCGGTATTCAGTAATCCTTACGAACCGGGTCGTCGGCGCGTGGGCAGCATCGGGCTGCCGTCGGGCAGCGAGGCGAAGGTGATCGATCGAGAAGGGCGCGAATGCGGGCCGAACGAGGTCGGCGAGATCGTGTTGCGCGGCGATCAGGTGATGCAGGGTTACTACAAGCGCCCGGAAGAGACGGCCAAGGCGTTTACCGCCGACGGCTGGCTGCGCACGGGCGATCTCGGCTATCGCGACGAGGACGGCTATTTCTACATCAATGGCCGCTCGAAGGAACTGATCATCAAAGGCGGCGAGAACATCGCGCCGCGCGAGATCGACGAGGCGCTGCTGCGCCATCCGGGCGTGCTCGACGCCGCGGCGGTGGGCGTTCCCGATCCCGCGTACGGGCAGGAGATCGTCGCGTTCGTCGTGCCGCGCGAGACGCACTGGCCGGGGGCGCCCGATTCCAACGAACTGCGCACGCACTGCTTGCGCGAACTCGGCCGATACAAGACACCGAAAGAAATTCGCTTCGTCAGCGAACTGCCGCGCGGCCCCTCGGGCAAGGTGCAGCGCTTGAAGCTCGTCGCCCCGGCGCCCGACTGATCCGCGCCGCCAGGCCGGGCCGAGCGGCTCGCCATCCACCTCGCAAGCCAATACGATAGAGACAGTGGGAGACAACAGCATGAAACAGCGTGCGCAGCGCGTGAAGACGCGCCACATCATTTTGGCGGTCATGTGCCTCATGTATTTCATCTCGTACATCGACCGCGTCAACATCGCGGTCGCCGGGCCGCTGATTCGGCACGAGATGGGGCTGACCACCGTGCAACTCGGCCTCGTATTCTCCGCCTTCGCCTATCCCTACGCCGCGATGCAAATCATCGGCGGGTGGCTGTCGGACAAATTCGGCCCGAAGCTCGTGCTGACGGTGCTGTCGCTCATCTGGGGCGTGGCGACCTTCGCAACAGGGTTCGCCGGCAGCGTCGCGATGCTCGTGGCGCTGCGCTTCGCGCTCGGGATTGGCGAAGGCGGCGCGTTTCCGACGGCGACACGTGCGTTCACATACTGGATGCCGGTATGCGAGCGCGGTTTCGCTCAAGGCATCACGCATAGCTTCGCGCGGCTGGGCGGCGCGGTGACGCCGCCGCTCGTGCTGGCGGTGGTGGTGGCCGGCGGATGGCGCGATGCGTTCATCCTGCTCGGCGTGGCGAGCCTTGCCTGGACCGTGCTCTATTTGTTCGTATTTACGAATTCGCCCGAGCACAACCGTCGTATTACGCCTGAAGAGACGGCGGAAATCGGCTACCGGGCAGGCGACTGCGATCGCGCCAAACGGCAGCCGACGCCCTGGCGCAAGCTGATTCACCGCATGTGGCTCGTCACGTTCGTCGACTTTTGCTACGGCTGGCTGCTGTGGGTCTATCTCACCTGGCTGCCTTCCTATCTGAAGGAATCGCGCGGCTTCGACCTCAAGCATCTCGCGCTGTTCACGGCGCTCCCGCTCTTGGCCGGTGTGGTGGGCGACACGCTCGGCGGCGTGGTGTCGGATCGCATCTTCAAGCTCACGGGGCGGCTGCGTTTCGCGCGCTGCGCGGTGCTCGTGGTCGGCATGGGCGGGTCTCTGGCCTTTCTGTTGCCGATGATTTCCGTCGGCAATCCGCTCACGGCCGTATGGTTGCTGACGGGCTCGTTCTTCTTCTTGGAGATCACGAACCCGGTGCTATGGACGCTGCCGCTCGATATCGCGGGCAAGTATGCGGGCACGGCGGGGGGAATGATGAACACCGGCTTCGGCGTGGCCGGGATGCTCTCTCCGGTGGTATTCGGTTACCTGATCGAGCGTACGGGCAGCTACGACGTGCCGTTCGCCGTGTCGGCGGCGCTGCTGGCGATGGGAATCGTTGCGGCGCTGTTTATCGATACGAGCCGCACCGTCGAGGCGGACGAGGAACGCGAGCGGCGCGAGGGCGGGGCAAAAAGCGGTGCGTTCGCTTTTCTCGACGCCGTGCCTGCCGTGCGCCTGGAGCGCCACACGCTGCGCCGCCCGCTGCGCTGGCGTCGTTGAGCATGTCACATGCCGGCGGCTTCGGCGTACGCCGGCTGCAAACTGGCCTGCGCGACACGATCTTCGATGATCATGTCCGCGGCCTTTTCCGCAATCATGATGACCGGGGCGTTCGTGTTGCCCGAGACGAGTTCGGGCATGATCGACGCGTCGACCACGCGCAAGTGCGCGACGCCGCGTACGCGCAAACGTTCGTCCACAACGGCGAGCGGATCGTTGCCCATCTTGCAGGTGCCGGCGGGGTGATAAATGGACTGGCTGAATTGGCGCGCCGCATCGAGCAGTTCCGCGTCGCTGCGGTACTGCGCGCCCGGTATGAACTCCGACACGATATGCGGCGCAAGCGACGGCGCGGCGGCGATACGTCGCGCGACTTTGATTGCGCCGACGACGACCGGGTGATCGCGTTCGTCGGACAGATAATTCGCATGAATGGCGGGATACTGCAGCGGATCGGCCGAGCGGATCTCGATGTGGCCGCGGCTGAACGGCCGCAACTGGCAGACCGACGACGTGAACGCCGAAAATCGGTGCGCGCCTTGACCCGGCTTATCCGCGCTGAGCGGCTGCATGTGGAACTGGATGTCGGGCCGATCGAGCGCGGGGTTCGAGCGCGTGAAGATGACGACTTGGCTCGCGGCCAGCGTCAGCGGGCCCGTGCGCCAAAGCGCGTATTGCATGGCGATCCATGCTTTGCGCAGCGGATGATTGACCTCGTCGTTGAGCGTGCGCTCTCGTGTGCGGAAAACGAGCCGGACCTGCAAGTGATCCTGCAGGTTTTGGCCCACGCCCGGAAGATCGACGCGCACCGGTACACCTGCGCGCTGCAGCACTTTCGCGGGGCCGATACCCGAGAGCTGGAGAAGCTGCGGCGAGCCGATGGCGCCGCAAGCCAAGATGACTTCGATGCGGGCGCGTACGGTCTTGCGCACGCCTTCGTGCAGATACTCCACCCCGACGGCCGTATTGCCCTCGAACAGCACCCGGCACGCTTGCGCACGGGTGACGACGTGCAAATTCGATCGCATGCGGGCCGGCTTCAGAAACCCTTTCGCCGTGCTCCAGCGAAACCCCTTATGCGCGGTTTGCTGGAAATAGCCGACGCCCTCTTGGCTCGCGCCGTTGTAGTCGGGGTTGAGCGGAATGCCGATCTCCTGCGCCGCGGCGATGAAATGATCGGCGATCGGGCGCCGCAGACGCAGATCGGAGACTTTCAAGAGTCCGCCTACGCCATGATATGCGTCGGCGCCGCGCGCCTGATCTTCCGATTTCTTGAAGTAGGGCAGGACGTCCGCATAGCTCCACCCGCGATTGCCGAGCGCGGCCCAGCGATCGTAGTCCTCGCGTTGGCCGCGTACATAGAGCAAGCCGTTCAGCGAACTCGAGCCGCCCAGCACTTTGCCGCGCGGCCAGTCGATTTGACGTCCGGCCACGTTCGCGTCGGGCTCGGTGCGATAGCACCAATCGAGCTTCGGGTCGTGCATGGTCTTGAAGTAACCCACGGGCACGTGTATCCAGGGGTTCGTGTCGGCGCCGCCCGCTTCCAGCAGCAAAACCGATCGACGCGGGTCCGCACTCAAGCGATTGGCCAGCACGCATCCCGCCGATCCCGCGCCGACGATCAAATAGTCGACTTCCCGTTCCATGACAATCGTCTCCTGACAGTGCGCACGCGGCGCCGCGACGGCGTCGCGCGCTTTTCGGCTCAATGTCGCGGATGCCCGCGCGGTTCGCAAGCGCGGCGCGGGGTTGAAGACGAAACTGAAACGGAAAGTGCCGATTCGGCATCAAAAATTCCCGGTGGATGCGCAGCATCAGAGCCGCGTCAGCTTGGCTGTACCAGACGAAAGCGCGTGTCTGGTGCTACCGGGGACAGCTTTCCCATCGATACAATTTGTTCCGAAATGCGGGATTGCATCCAACGATTGCGGCAGCGAGGAGTGTGAGGTGACGACTGAGTTCATGCAAAGAACGCCCGACAAAACGATGTCGGCGCGCGAGTGCTTCGGCATCGATTCGAGCCTGGCCGTCCCCGCCTTCAGCGAACGCGACGACCATGTGCCCGACATCGATCCGGCTTACCGATTCAATGACGAGGTGACGCTGGCGATCCTCGCCGGTTTCATGTTCAACCGGCGTGTGATG
This sequence comes from Trinickia sp., assembly GCF_051954495.1. Taxonomy (GTDB): domain Bacteria; phylum Pseudomonadota; class Gammaproteobacteria; order Burkholderiales; family Burkholderiaceae; genus Trinickia. The sequence continues at coordinate 11,271 of NZ_JBQCHR010000157.1, read as the reverse complement.
GTGCAGGGTCTGCACGGCACCGGCAAGTCGACGCACATCGAGCAGGTGGCCGCACGACTGAATTGGCCGTGCGTGCGCGTGAACCTCGACGGTCATATCAGCCGGCTCGACCTCGTGGGCAAGGATGCGATCGTTTTGCGCGACGAGCGGCAGATAACGGAATTCCAAGAAGGCATCGTGCCCTGGGCGCTGCAACGGCCGGTGGCGCTGATCTTCGACGAATACGATGCGGGCCGGCCCGATGTGATGTTCGTCATCCAGCGGATCCTAGAGCGCGACGGCAGTTTCACGCTGCTCGATCAAAATCGCGTGATCCGTCCGCATCGCTATTTCCGGCTCTTTGCGACGACGAACACGATCGGGCTCGGGAATGTGAACGGCCTCTATCACGGTACGCAATTGCTTAATCACGCGCAGATGGACCGATGGAACGTCGTGGCCACGCTCAATTATTTGCCGCACGACGAGGAGGTGGGTATCGTGCTCGCGCGCGTGCCGGAAATGGCCGACGAAGCGGGCCGCGCGCTCGTTGGATCGATGGTGGAGATGGCGGCGCTGACGCGCAAGGGCTTCGCGGCCGGCGACCTTTCCACGTTGATGTCGCCTCGCACCGTGATCAATTGGGCCGAGAACTGTCAGATCTTTCGTGACCCGGCGCTCGCTTTTCGGCTGACGTTTTTGAACAAGTGCGAGGAGGCCGAACGCTCGATCGTGGCCGAGTATTACCAGCGCTGCTTCGGCGTCGAACTTGCCGCGGAGCCGGCGGCAGACGCAGGACTGCGCCAATGACGCCGCCGCGCGAGGACGTCAGCGCCGCGCTGCGACGCGAAGCCCTGTGCGCGGCGGTCGTGCGCGCACTAACGGGCGATGCCGCGTTGCATTATCGCGGCGGGCGGTTGTGCCGGCAGCGGCGGCCGGTGCCGTTGCATGCGCCGCATGTTCACGGCAACGCCTATACCGACGATTTCGCCTCGCTGCGCGGTGCGGCCGACGGCGCCGCCGCGCGGCTCACGCATTCCGATGCGGCGCTGCATCGACTGCTCGCGCCTGTAGATCGCCTCGAACGGCTGCTGTTCGAACTGTTCGAGCAAGTGCGCTGCGAAGCGCTGGCCGCGCCCGGTATGCAGGGCCTCGGCCGCAACTTGCGGTACCGGTTCGAGTCCTGGTCGCGGGCGTATTGCCGCTCGGGGTTGATCGACGGCGATCTCGGCATCCTCGTCTATACCGTCTTGCAGCTCGTATGGTCGCGCGTGACCGGCTGGCCCGTGCTTGCCGAAAGCGAGGGCCTCATCGAGGCAACGAGGGCCGGCATTACGCCGCACATCGGCTCGGCGCTCGCAGGCCTGCGCCGGCGCCGCTTCGATCAGCGCGCCTATGGAGAAGTCGGTCGCGAGTTGGCGCGGCGCATCGCGGCGATGCTCGAGGACGCCCGCGCCGGTTCCGCCCTCGAAGACGAAGCCGATGCGCGCGACCCCGACGATCCCTTGACGTCGTTTTCGCTGTGGGTGGACTTCGACGAATCGGATGATCTACTGCCGGGCGGGGATGCGACGGAAAAGGGCCGCGCGCCTTTTGCGGTCGCGCATGCTTATCGCGCCTACACGACGCAGTTCGACCGCGAGGTGCGGGCAGGCGCCCTCGTGCGCGCCGCATTGCTGCGCGAGTACCGCGAGCAACTCGACGAGCGCATCGCGGCGCGCGGGATCAACGTGGCAAGGGTTGCGCGAGCGATACAAGCGGCGCTCGCCGTGCCCGTACCCGATGGCTGGTCGTTCGGCGAGGAAGAGGGGCGCATCGACGGACGGCGCCTCGCGCAGGTCGTCAGTTCGCCCGGAGAACGCCGCGTATTCGTGCAAGAGCGGCTTCGCCCCCGCGGCGATTGCGTGCTCGGATTTCTGATCGACTGCTCGGCCTCGATGAAGGCGCATGTCGATACGGTGGCGATGCTGGTCGATACGCTCACGCGGGCGAGCGAACAAGCGGGTCTGGCCACGGAAGTCCTGGGTTTCACGACGGGGCGTTGGAACGGCGGCCGCGCGCGCAACGAGTGGCTCGCGCAGGGACGGCCGCCCCGACCGGGCCGTCTAAACGAGCTTTGCCATATGGTGTTCAAAAGCGCTGACGACAGTTGGCGGCGTGCGCGCGGCGACATCGCGGCGCTGTTCAAGCCCGATCTGTTCCGCGAAGGCGTGGACGGCGAGGCGATCGAGTGGGCGTGTACGCGGCTCGCCGCGCATCGGGCGGCGCGTCGCATCCTCGTCGTGATTTCGGATGGCAGCCCGATGGACACGGCCACGGTCCAAGCGAACGACGCGCGCTATCTCGACGCGCATCTGAGCGAAGTGCTAGGGCGGCATGAATCGCTGCGCGACGTCGATGTCATTGGGTTAGGCGTCGCGCGCGATTTGAGCGTGTCGTTCCGGCATTGCTTGGCGCTGGATCCGGCGGCGCCGCTGGATACGAAGCGCCTGATCGCCCTGGCGCGATGGGTCGGCGCGCGCCGATAGCGCCGTGAAGCCGGAGCAATCGGCGCGGCTCTCGTCTCACGCCGCGTGCGGTTCTTGGGTGTGATGCGCGGCGCGCTCGCGCGCCGCTTGCGCTTGCACCGCCGTTACGGCGATGACGTAATAGATGTCTTCTGCGCTGCACCCGCGCGACAGGTCGTTGGCCGGATGATTCAGGCCCTGCAGCAACGGGCCGATGGCCTTCGCGCCGCCGATCCGTTCCGCCAGCTTGTAGCCGATGTTGCCGGCATCGAGGTTCGGAAACACGAGCACGTTCGCATGCCCGCCCACTTGCGAGTGCTCGATCTTGCGTTCGGCGATCTCGGCCACGATCGCCGCGTCGAGCTGGACGTCGCCGTCGATGGCGAGGCCAGGGCGCTGCGACTTCACGCGTTGCGTCGCTTCGACGACTTTATCGACATGCGCATGATGCGCGCTGCCGCTGGTCGAAAACGAGAGCATGGCGACGCGCGGCTCTTCCATCAAGAGGTTGCGCGCGCTATCCGCCGCCGTCATCGCGATTTCGGCGAGCTGAGCCGCATCCGGATCGACGACGAGCGCGCAGTCGGAAAAGATCAGCCCGCCCTTGTACCGATGGAACGGCTCGCACAGCATCATGAGGAAGAAGCTCGACACGAGCTTGAACGACGGTTCGATGCCGATGAGCTGAATGGCGGTGCGAACGACGTCGGCCGTCGTATTCACCGCGCCCGCCACCGATCCGTCCGCATAACCCAGACGCACCATCAACGCCGCGAATACGAGCGGTTTGAGCACCTCCTGTTGCGCCAGTTCATGCGTCATCCCTTTCGCGGCGCGTAGCGCAACCAGCTCGTCGGCGAGGATCGCGCGCCATTCCGATGCGGCCGGATCGATCAACGCGATCTCGTCCAGGGACAGCGCATCGCGTTCGGCGGCGCTCCGGATGGCCTCCGGATCGCCCACCAAGACGATGCGCGCGACCCCCTCGCGGCTGGCGCGAACAGCGGCCGCCAGCACGCGGGGGTCTTCGCCCTCGCAGAGCACGATGCGCGTGGGTGACTGACGCGCGGCTTCGATGATGCGGTTCAGGGCTTTCATGCCGGGCTCAAACGTAATCCTTGTACTTGTCGAGCAAGCGCACCGGCTTGGACAACGCGTCGCGACGGAACGGATCGCCGAGTTCGCGCGTACAGAGGATTTCGACGATCGTCGTTTTGCCTTCGTTCATCTGCATGTCGATCGCACGCTTGAGCGCGGGGCCGACGTCCTCGAGCCGGTCGACGACGATCCCTTCGGCGCCCATCGCACGCGCGATGGCCGCGAAGCTTTGATTGTCCAGTTCGCCCGCCACGAAGCGACGATTGTAGAAGTCGACTTGATTCTTCTTCTCCGCGCCCCACTGCCGATTGTGGAAGACGACGGCGGTGACGGGAATGTTGTGCCGCACGCAGGTCATCGTCTCCATGAGGCTCATGCCCCACGCGCCGTCGCCGGCGTACGACACGGCCGGGCGATGCGGGGCGGCGACTTTCGCGCCGATGATGGTCGGAAACGCGTAGCCGCAGTTGCCCCAGCTCATCGCCGCGAAGAAGCTGCGCGGCTTGTTGAAGCGCAGATAGCTATTGGCGACCGAGTTGATGTTGCCGATATCGGTCGACACCATGACGTCTTCCGGCATGGCCTTTTCGAGCTCGCGCAACACCTGGCGCGGGTGCAGGTATTGGCCGCCGTTGAAGGTGCGCTCGTGCTTTTGCTCCTCGATCATGTCGAGGCTGTACGGGTCGAGTTCATGGGTCCATCCGTCCAGCTCCTTCTCCCACGCGGCTTTTTCGGTGGCGATCTGGTCGGCGCGCTCCGCACGCGTGGCGTCGCAAGCGAGCGTGCGATTCGTCAGACGCTGAGTCAGCGCGACGGCCGTGGCTTTCGCATCGCCGCAGATGCCCACCGAGATCTTCTTCACGAGACCGAGCATCTTATGGTCGGCGTCGATTTGGATGATCTTGGCTTCTTTCGGCCAGTAATCCATGCCGTGCTGCGGCAAGGTGCCGAACGGCCCGAGCCTCGAGCCGAGCGCGATCACCACGTCGGCGCGCGAGATCAGTTTCATCCCGGCTTTCGAACCCTGGTAGCCGAGCGGGCCGCACCAAAGCGGATGGTTTGCCGGGAAAGAGTCGTTGTGCAGATAGCTGTTGACGACCGGCGCGCCCAGGCGTTCGGCGAGCGCCTTGCATTCTTCGATGGCGTCGGCCATCACCACGCCGCCGCCCGAGATGATGACTGGAAACTTGGCTTGCGCGATCAGGTCGGCCGCTTCGTTCAGGCTTTGTTCGCCGCCGGGGCCGCGATCGAGCTTGCGCGGCTGCGGGATCTCCACCTTGATCTTGCCGTAGAAGTAGTCGCGCGGGATGTTGAGCTGAGTCGGACCCATCTCGGCCGTCGCGCGATCGAAGCAGCGGGCCGTGAATTCGGCCATCCGCGCGGGGTGGGTGACATGGCCCTGGTACTTCGTGAATTCTTGGAACATCGGCAACTGGTTCGCCTCTTGGAAGCCGCCGAGCCCGATGCCCATCGTACCGGCTTCGGGCGTCACGATCACGACCGGGCTGTGCGCCCAATAAGCGGCGGCGATCGCCGTCACGCAGTTGCTGATGCCCGGGCCGTTCTGGCCGATCACGACGCCGTGGCGGCCCGATACGCGCGCATAGCCGTCGGCCATGTGGCCCGCGCCTTGTTCGTGCACGACCGGGATGAGGCGGATGCCCGCCGGCGCGAAGATGTCCATCGCGTCCATGAACGCGGAGCCCATGATGCCGAACATGTCGGTCACGCCGTTGGCGGCAAGGGTTTCGACGAAAGCTTCGGACGGCGTCATGTCTTGCGCTGCGTTGGCGCTCGCGCGCTGGGAGGAGGATTGGTCGCTCATGGGTGTGTCTCCGGTCTTCATTTAACGGGATGCCTTAGTGCCGATGCTAAGCACGGCGAAACTCGGGTCAAGGCATTCCGGATGTCGATGACGAATATGGAATGAAATGAAATGATTCGTTTCAAAATGCGCGGACGCCAAGCGCCGCGCGATGCGTTAAGCGGTTTGCTTCGGGCGTTCCTTGCGGAAGGCGCGCTTGACCGCGATCAAGCCGTCGCGGAATTCGAATAGATCGCAGCCTTCGGCCTCGATGCGCCATCCTTCCGCATGCGTGCCCGTGAATACCCATTCCGATACGCCGCGTTCGCCGGCGACATAGTGGCGCCCGTGGCCCCAATGCGCGTCGGGGAAGGTGCGAAATACCGCTTCGAAAGCGGCCCGGACCGCATCCCGTCCGACGAAACGGGCGCCGTATACCTCTGGCCCGGCGGCCGCATCGAAGATGCAATCCTCGGTCATGAAGCCCATGAGGGCGTTCGCGTCGTGGCGATTGAACGCATCCGAGAACGCAGCGAGCGTATCGGCTGTGACGGTGGAAGGGGCGAGGGGCGCTACTGACATGCATGTCTCCTGAGGGATGTGGGTTGGCTGCTTTTTGCGCCGCTTATGGGGCCGCTTATGGGGCCGCTTAGGGGGCAGCTCACCGGGCCGATACCGAGCCGGTGCTGCGTCGGCGGGCGACCGCACGCTGCGGCGCGAGGTAGGGATACGTTAAAGCGGGCCCGCGTGGCGGGGTAGCGCCAGTTCGGCTATTTCGCTTGGGCCAGGGCAGGGCCGGGCGCGGCCTGCGGCGGGCGGCGCGAGGGCGCCCACGGGCTGGACCCATCGGATCCTTTCGCCTGGCACTACCCGCTCTTTTATTGATTGACAATGCTGGATTGAACGGGCGTATTCGACAACGCGCTAGGGCAAGGCCGGAAGTCTTCCTTGCACTCGCTGCCTATACTTTTAATCAGACCCGTCAAAGGCAATAAGACAAGCGTTATTCAATGCGACGCGGTGCGCGCCCTGTATCTGGAACTGGAGGAGACGGCAGTGAGAGCCCTACCCCGATTCGGCAAGACGATCAAACATCCCATGATTCCGCCCGGCCCACCGAGAATCAAGCTGCGGCGCGAGCGCGCCGGTATGAATTCGTACTGGCTGACCGCCGCCGTCATCGCGATAGCCGTCGCTTCTTGGCAGGCCGTATCGCTGGCGGGCGTCTTCCCGGCGTTCGCGCTGCCGTCGCCCGTGGCGGTGTGGCAATCGTTCGTCGACATCCTGCGCAACGGATACGGCGGGCAGTCGCTGATCGCCGACATCATGATCAGCTGCTTTCGCATCGTCATCGGCTTCGTGGGCGCGGTGGCGATCGGCGTGCCGGTCGGGCTCTTGATGTCGCGCAACAAGATCGTGTTCGACATCATCGACCCGTTGCTGCAGTTCGTGCGTCCCGTCCCGCCGCTCGCCTATATCCCGCTGCTCGTCGTTTGGTTCGGGATCGGGGAGTTGCCCAAGGCGATTCTGATTCTCGTCGGCACGATCCCGGTCATCATCATCGGGACGATGTCGGGCGTCAAAAGCACGCCGCCGCTGCGCATTGCCATGGCGCGCACGCTGGGCGCGACGAACGCTCAGATCTTTCGGCGAATCGTGCTGCCCTCCGCATTGCCGGAAATCTTTACCGCGATGCGAGTCGGTATCGGCGTGGCGTGGACCTGTCTCGTCGCGGCCGAGCTCATCGCGGCCAGCAGCGGCCTGGGCTGGCTGGTTCAGTTCGCCGGACAGGCGCTGCAGGTCAGCGTCGTGATCGTGGGCATCGTCATCATCGGAGTGATCGGTTATGCGATGGAACTGGTCATTCGCAAATTCGAAAACTGGATCGTGCCTTGGCGCGGCCATGAGTAAGTCCACCATCGGAGGAGACGAAAAATGAACAAGACGGGAGCAATTCGATTGGCGGCCGCTGCCGCGCTGGCTGCGAGCGCGCTGTTCGGCGGCGCGGTCCACGCCCAGGGCAAGCCCGAAGTCATCATCGGCTACGAGGACAACGGCGCCGATCCTTACATGGTGTCGATGGCCGAGCACCTATTCGAGCGGCAGATGAAGGCCGACGTGCAGTACAAGCTCTTCAGCTCGGGCCCGGCCGCGATGAGCGCGCTCGCGTCCAATAGCCTGACGTTCATGTGCGGAATCGGCATCCCGCCGCTGGTCACCGCGATCGCGCAGGGGCTGCCGATGACGATCGTCTACAACCAGGAGCGCTATACCAACGCGGCCGGCATCGTGGTGAAGCCCGAGAGCGGGATCCACGACGTAGCGGGCTTGCAGGGCAAGAAGATCGCGATCGTCGCCGGCTCGCAGGCGTCGTTCGAATTGGCGACGTTTTTGGCCGAAGCACACGTGCCGTATTCGTCCGTCACGCAGATCAACATGGCGCCGCCGCAGATGCGCACGTCGTGGGTGACCGGCGCGATCGACGCGGCGATCGTCTGGGACCCGGTCTTCAGCGCGCTGCGTGCGGCGGGCGGCAAGGCGATCAAGACCGATGGCGATCTGCCGCGCAGCGCCTCGAGCTACAACGTGTGCATCGCCAACGCCGATTGGGCGAAAGCCCACCCGGATCTCGTGCGCGGTTTCGTGGCCGCGCTCGACGAGGGCTATCAAGTGACGCAGAAGGAGCGCGATAAGGCCATTGCCGAAATGGCGCGCCAAACCGGCGTGACCGTGGCCGTCGCGCAAAGCGAGTTGGCCGGCTACGAGCTTTTTTCGGGCGCGGATCAAACGACGCCGAACGTCATGGGAAGCGGTGCGGGCGTGAAAACGTCGGCGACGTACGAGACGTTGGTGAACACGGCGAAGGTGCTCAACTCCATCGGGCGCATTCAAACCGTGCCCGCAACCTTCGAGACCAACGTCGCGCCGCAGTATTCGCAATCGCTCGCGCACTGACCACCGACTCGCCAAGCAGGAGACGAACTTGAACATCGTCATCGATTCCCTGTACAAGACGTTCGGCGCCACATCGGCGCTCGAAAACATCAATCTCCATTTCCAGGGCGGGGAGTTCGTCACCGTGCTCGGGGCCTCAGGATGCGGCAAGACGACCTTGCTGCATCTGCTGGCGGGGCTGACTTCGCCCTCGCGCGGCAACATCTATGTCGATGGCGAAGTCAAGACTCAGCCCGGGGAAGATCGCGTCGTGGTCTTTCAGCAGGCTGGGTTGCTGCCGTGGCTCAGCGTGGAGGAGAACATCGAATTCGGGTTGTCGCTGCATTCGGTGCCCAAGGCCCAGCGTCGGCAAGCGTCGGCCGACATTCTGCGCACCATCGGGCTCGAGGCCTTCGCGAAGCACAAGCCGTATGAGCTGTCGGGGGGCATGCAGCAGCGCGTGGCGATCGCGCGCGCCCTCGTCATGAAGCCGAAGGTGTTGCTGATGGACGAGCCGTTCGGCGCGCTGGATGCGCAAACGCGAAGCGCGATGCAGACGTTCTTGACCTCGCTGTGGGAACAATTGCAATGCACGATCGTCTTCATCACGCATGACATCGACGAAGCGGTGTTTCTCGGCACGCGTCTTGTCGTACTGTCCGCGCGGCCGGGTCGCGTCGCACTCGACGTCCCAATCGAACTCGAACGGCCGCGCACGCCGAACGTCGCCTTCGAGCCGCACTTTCTGGAGCTGAAGAAGCGCGCGATGGCGATTCTCGCGCATTGAGCTTAGCCGGCCGCGCCGGCCGGCGTCACCCGCCGTTGCCGTTCAAATGCAGCAGCGGGGCAAGCCGGCTGGCGGCTTGCTTCATCTGCGGGACCGCTTTGAGCAGATCGTCCAGCGTCGCCCGCGCGGTGGGCGCATGAACGGCCAGCGACGCCAGCACGTGGCCATCCGCGGCGGCGCGCACCGGCACGGCAACGGCCACCATGCCGCGCACGAATTCCTCGTTGTCGATGCCCACGCCGCGCGCGCCTAGACGGTCCAGCTCGGCGGCCAGCAGTTGCGGATCGGTCAGCGTTCGATAAGTCATCTTCTTGAGCGTGAGCTGCGAGAGCATCGCGTTGCGCTCGAGCGCCGTCATTTGCGACAAAAACAGCTTGCCGCTGGCTGTGCAATGCAACGGCACGCGCATCCCAGGACGCATCTCCAGCCGCAGCGGCTCTGTCGTTTCCACGCGCTCCACGTACAGCACCGCATCGTTGTCGAGCGCGGTGAGGTTACAGGTTTCTCCGAGCACGTCGACGAGCGCGCGCAGAACCGATCGGCATCCACGCGTAAACGTGTTGTTCGAGAGCGTCGCCAGCGCGAACTGCGCGGCGCGCGGGCCGAGGGCGATCGCGCGGTCATGGCCGCGCGAGTCCGGCAGATGCATCACATAGCCGCGCGTTTCCAACGATTCGATCATCCGCAGCAGCGTGGCCTTCGGGATATGCAAACGCACGGACAGCTGCGACAGCGTGTACGGCTGTCCCGCGGACGCCAACGCTTCCAGGACGGCCAGCGCGCGCAGCACGCGCGCATCGTCGGCGGGTGCGGCATCGGCCGATGCGGGCGCGTTCGCTGGCATGTCTGTCTCCCTCGATGATTCGCCGCGTGCTCGGATACCGTTGCCTACGGCGGCGAAAATGAACCGTTTCGTACCACTTTCATAGCGTGATCCAAGAACGCGCATATGGCTATGCTGGTTTATGCCGATCGATGCGCGGCCCCGGCGCCGACGCCGCATTCGCCCGCGGTTCGACCCCCTGGGACGATGCTTTGCTGGTCCAAGCGAATGCGCGCGACTGGTTCTACCTCGCGGAAATTCCCCTACCTACACTTTCTTCATCGGATCGCCGCGTCGGTGCGTCCGCGCACGATCGACCCAACAAAACGATTAGGAGGAAGACATGGAATACAGCTCAGTCGAGCGGGCGTCGAACGGGTTCACCAAGAGCGCGCCGCTCGATAGACGCTACGATCCCACCTACGACCCGCTCGTCTCGCCGGGCCCCGGCCAAGGCAAGGACTACGCTCCCACGTATTGGGTCGCGACGGCGGGTTCGCCTCCGCCGGACGACGGCCCGATTACGCGAGACATCGACGTCGACGTGGCCATCATCGGCGCCGGCTATACGGGCCTCGCCACCGCGTTGTGCCTCGCTCGCGAGCACGGCATCAAGGCGGTCGTGCTCGAAGCGAATCGCACGAGCTGGGGTTGCAGCAGCCGCAACGGCGGGCAGGCGCAGAACGCATCGGGACGCTTGTCGCGTTCTCAGTGGATCGAGAGGTGGGGCAAGGATGTCGCGTTGAAGATGCACGACGAGATCCTCGAGGGCTTCAACCATTTCAAGTCGTTTCTCACCGAGATCGATTGCGATCCGCAGCCGGGCGGGCACTTTCTGATCGCGCATCGCGCCCGCATCATGGAAAAGCTGGCGGCCGAGGCGAAGGTGTGGAAGGACGTGTTCGGCTACCCGTCGGAGCTCTTGAGCGCACAGACGTTCCGCCGCGAATTCCTGAACGATCACGAGGCGGCGGGCGCGCTGCACGAGCCCGAAGGCATCGGCATTCACGCGCTCAAGCTCGCGTTCGGCTACTTGCGTCTCGCCCGCGCGGCGGGCGCGCGCGTGCATACGAGCAGCCCCGTGACGGGATGGGAGACGATCGGCGGCGTGCATCACCTTCACACGCCGGGCGGCATCGTGCGGGCGAGGGCCGTGGGCATCGCGACCGGCGCCTATACCGCGCAGACGCTTCACCCATCGCTGCGCAGCAAGGTCATGCCGATTCTGTCGAATTCGATGGTGACCCGCGTGCTCACCGACGAGGAAATTCAAGCCTGCAACTTTCGCACGACCCAGGTTTTGACCGACACACGCACGCTGCGCTTCTACTATCGCTTT
>NZ_JBQCHR010000156.1:0-6194 GCF_051954495.1 Trinickia sp. | reverse complement strand
CCACGTCGCTACTTCCCGCCTTATTTCGTCTGCGCCAGCTTTTGCTGAGCCGACTGCGCCACATCCGACCCGCTGTATTGCGACAGAATCTGCTGCAACGTCTTGCGAGCCGCCGCCTTCTGCCCTTGTTCCAATTGGTTGTTGGCGATCGCCAGCAACGCCTCGGGCGCGCGCGGGTGCTGCGGGTAGTTCTTCACGATGCCTTGCCAAACGGCCGTCGAACCCTTGTAGTCGCGCTGCGCGTAAAGCGCATTGCCGAGCCAGTACTGCGCCGTCGGCTGGTAAGGGCTCTGCGGATACTTGGCGATGAAGTCGCGAAACGCGGCGGCGGCGCCTTTGTAGTCGCCGCTGCGAAACTGCTGCGACGCCGCGTTGAACGCATCCGTCTCACCGGGCTGCACGGAGCCTTGGACGCCATCGATCGTCTGAGTCTGCGGCTCGAACTTCTTGAGCCGCGTATCGAGATCGGTGTAGTAGTCCTTCTGCTGCTTCTGCAGCGTGGCGACCTGGTTCGACAGATCCTCGTTCTGCCCGCGCACCGTGGCGATCTGCTGGTTCAGCTGATCGATGCGCCCCTGCTGGTCGAGCAGCGTTCGCTGCGCGGCCGCGAGTTGGCTCGTGAGGTTATCCGTCTTCGCGCGCAAATCCAAAATGGCTTGGCGTGCTTGGTCGTCGTCGAACAGACCCGCGTGCGCCGGCCCGGCGACGAGCGCCGAGGCGGCCACGCATGCGGCTGCGGTACCGCGCAGCCAGGAGAAACGGTGCGTCATACGCGTTGTCACCCGTTACGAATTACTGATAGACGATATCCGCGCGGCGGTTTTGCGCCCACGAGGCTTCGTCGTGACCCGTCGCCATCGGCTTTTCCTTGCCGAGGCTCACGGCTTCGATTTGCGAATCGGCCACGCCCAGCGTTTCCAGGCCTTGCTTCACGGCTTCCGCTCGCTTTTGACCCAGGGCGAGGTTGTACTCGCTCGTGCCGCGCTCGTCGGTGTTGCCTTGAATCAGGACGTGGCGCTGCGGATGGCTCTTCAAATATTGCGCGTGCGCTTGCAACAGGCTTTGGTACTCCGGCTTGACCGAGTAGCTGTCGAAGTCGAAGTACACGCTGCGCTTGGCGAGCGGGCTGTTCGGGTTGTTCAGCTCATCGACCGTCACCGGCGCGACCGCGTTCGGGTTCGGTTGCGTGCCGACGGCGCCTTGCGTCGGGTTCTCGTTGAGCTTCGTGCCCGAATGGCAAGCCGCCAACGCGCCGACCAGCATGACCGCAAACGCGATACGAAGTTTGGACATCATTTTTTACTCTCCTTGTGTGTCATTGCATAAATGGACCCCAAGACGGCTCACGCACGCTGCCGCCTTGAACGGACAGGATTTGCCGAGTCCGACCGTCGGTCGAAACTGCGGCCAACACGCCACGGCCGTTCACCTGAGTGGCGTAAAGGATGTACTGACCATTCGCCGCGAAGCTCGGCGATTCGTCATGTGTCGTATCGGTCAGCGCCGTGGCGACGCCGGTCTGCAGATCCTGCACGTAGAGCTTGAATGCGCCGCCGACGCGCGAAATATAGGCAAGCTCCTTGCCGTCCGGGCTCACGCGCGGGCTCGTGTTGTAGTTGCCCGTGAACGTCACGCGCTGCGCCGCGCCGGCGCTTTCGCCTTGGGCCGACATCTTGTAGATCTGCGGCTGGCCGCCCCGGTCGCTCGTGAAATAAATCCACTGGCCATCGGGAGAGTAGAACGGCTCGGTGTCGATCGAGGTGCTTTGCGACAACCGGCGCAGACCGCCGCCGTTCGCGTTGACCGCGAAGATTTGCGTGTTGCCCGTGCGCGACAATGCCACGGCCACCGTGCGGCCGTCAGGCGACCACGCCGGCGCGCTGTTGTTGCCCTTCTGATCGGAGATCACCACGCGCCGGCCCGTGGGCAGATCGTGGATATAGACGATCGGCTTGCGCTTCTCGAACGAGACGTAGGCCACCTTCGTGCCGTCGGGCGACCAGGCCGGCGAGATGATCGGCTCGGGGCTCGACAGCGCGACGTGCGCGTCTTGGCCGTCCGAGTCCGAAATTTGCAGCTGGTAACGGTTGCCGACCTTGATCACGTACGACAGCCGCGTCGCGAATACGCCGCGGACGCCGAGCAGCTTCTGATAGATGTAGTCGGAGATCTTGTGGGCGGTCAGGCGCAGGCTGTCGGGGGGCGTCGTGAACGACAGGCCGCCGAGGCTTTGCCCCTTGACCGTGTCGTACAGCCGGAAACGCACGTCGTACTGGCCGTGCGCCGCGCGTGTCACGCTGCCGGCGACGAATGCGTTGGCGCCTTTGGCCTTCCAGGCGCCCAGATCGACGGAATCGGTTTCGGATACGGGCGAGGAACCGGCGTCGATGTTCGAGAACTTGCCGCTGCGCTGCAAATCCTGGCGGACGATCTCGCTGACCGATTGCGGCGCGCTCGCTTCATTGGCGAAATTTGCCGTCGCAATCGGAAATTGCGTGGAGCCGACGCCCGTCACGAGCACGTTCAATTGGGCGTGGGCCGCACCGGCCGACGCAATCAGGCAAGACGCGAGCAGCGTCCTAAAGCCTAGTTTCGTCATCAAACTCATGCTGGAAATCCCAAAAAACGAAAAAATGGCACGACAGCAAAGAGACTGCCCGACGCACAAATCGTTCCTGACCACTTCGCGCCCATCCGTCCCGTTCCTCTGCCGCGGGGTCACCCCGCGGGGCGCAGCGTGATGAGGAACGACGCCGGCGCCTTGCCGTTGATGTCGAGCGGCATCGGGTTGGACGCGTTGACGGCGTTGAGCGCGGCCGAATCCCACTGAGCATTGCCGCTGCCCTTTTGAATCGAAGCCGACAAAATCTGCCCATCCGGCGCGCAGTGCACGGAGACGACGGTTTCGAGCCCTTCGGTCGCACCGGCCCAAATGATGTTGGGCCGCACGCGCCGGCGCACCTTGTCCGAATAGCCTGGCGAGGCCGCCGTGCCGCCCGAGCCGCTGCCCGTGCCGCTTTTCGCGAGCCCGTTGCCGCCTTCGCTTTGTCCTGCCATGCCTTGCAGCTGGGCGAGCCGCGCGCGCCGCTCCTGTTCGAGCTGCTGCTTTTGCTTAGCCTGCTGCTGGGCCAGCGCCCTCGCCTTCGCGGCCTTTTCCGCGGCCGCTTTCTCCGCTTCGGCCTTTTGCTGGGCTTCGAGCTGCTGTTGCTTCTGTTGCGCCAGCTTTTGCTGTTCCGCCTGCTGTTGTTTGAGCTTTTCGGCTTGCGCCTGCTGCTGCTTCAGCTTCTCGGCGGCAGCTTTTTGCGCGGCCAGTTTCGCCGCTTGTTCGCGGGCGAGCGCCGCCTGGCGCTTGGCCTCGTCCTGCTGTTCCTGCAGCGCCTTCTGTCGCTGCGCCTCGGCCAGTTGGGCAGCGCGCTGAGCGGCTTCCTGCTCCTTGCGCTTCTTTTCTTGCAGCGCGATGTCGGCTTGCTCTTGGTCGACGGGCGGAGCCGGCTGTACGCGAACGGGCGGGGCAGGGGGAGGAGGCGGCTGCGTGGGCGTGGGCGGAATATCGGTCCACAGTTCGGCCTCGGCGCCGGCAGGGGTGCTGTTCTGCCAGTGAATGCCGTGATAGAGGAACAGCCCGAGCAAGACGTGCATCACGACCGCAAGCGCGAACGCGCGCCAAGTGCCGCGCTCGCGAGGCGGTTGCAGGGGGTAGACGGACTGCTTGCGGTTCATTGCGATTTGACGAGCAGACCCACGCGCTTGACGCCGCGCGCCTTCAAGTCGGACATGACGTCCATGACGCTTTCGTACTTGACGCTCTTATCCGCGGCGATCACGACCGGTTGATCCGGATGCGACACTTCGCGCTGCGTGACGAACGTGCCTAGATCGGCGCGCGTCATCTCTTGTTCCTGCGAGCCGCCGCCGTCGTCCTTGTAGCGCACGCTCATTTTGCCGTCGCCGCGGATGTTGACGACGACGGGGGGCGTTTGCTGCTGGGGCGCGGCGCCGCCGACCGTGGGCAGATTCACGATCGAAGGCGCGACGAGCGGCGCCGTCACCATGAAGATGACGAGCAGAACGAGCATGACGTCGATATACGGCACGACGTTGATGTCGGCCATCGCCCGGCGGGAACGGCCGCCGCGCATGCTCGAGCGATTGGTGGAGCCGGCCATCGCGTACTCCTTAATGCGCTTGGCGCTGCAAGATGTTCGAAAACTCTTCGATGAACGTTTCGAAGCGAATTGCGAGACGATCGATGTCGTGCGCGTAGCGGTTGTAGGCGACGACGGCCGGGATCGCGGCGAACAGGCCGATGGCCGTCGCGGTCAGTGCTTCGGCGATGCCGGGCGCGACGTTCGCGAGCGTCGCCTGCTGCACGTTGGCGAGACCGCGGAACGCGTTCATGATCCCCCAGACGGTGCCGAACAAACCGATATACGGGCTGACCGAGCCGACCGAGGCCAGAAACGCGAGGTTGGCCTCGAGCACGTCCATTTCGCGCTGGAACGCGGCGCGCATCGCACGGCGCGCACCGTCGAGGATCGCACCCGGATCGTTGATCCGGCGCTCCTTGCCCTTCAGGAATTCGCGCATGCCCGATTCGAAGATTCGCTCGAGCCCGCCGATCGTATGGCGGTTGTTCGCCGCGCTTTGGTAAAGCGCCTGCAAGTCGCCGCCCGACCAGAAATCACGTTCGAACTGCTCAGTCTGCGCCCGCGCGCGCCGGATGGCAAACCACTTGCGGAAGATGAAGGTCCACGACATCAGCGAGAGCAGCAAAAGCAGCCCCATCACCGCTTGAGCGAGCACGCTCGCATTGAGGACCAGCGAAACGATCGACAAATCTTGTGCGTTGTTCATAAAAATTGTGCTTATGCGTCAGAACGGGCAGGGCTCTGCAAGGCGCAAAGAGGGTTTAAGTCGGCCACTTGAAAGCGTCGACCCGGCAATGTCGAACCCCGCTTGGTATCGACCGGCACGATACAAGTTCATGGACGTAGTCTCAACGGAAATCAGGCGGTTGCCGTTGACATCCCCTGTTGAAATAGACCCGGTTCGCGGCGCAGCGCCTCCGATACCGACGACGGCAGTGCGACGGGCCTAAGGGTGGCATGTTCCACGCAACCGACGCGGATCGTGCCGGATGCTAGGACGACATCACCGCGGCGCGCTTCCTGCGCGAATTCGACGCTCGCCTTGCCGAGCCGCTCGATGCGGCTCGCGACCACGAGCATGTCGTCCAGGCGGGCCGGCGCGCGATACTGGACCGCCGTCTCGCTGACGACGAACAGAATGCCGCTTTGTTCTGCGAGCCTGCGCTGATCGACGCCGCATGCACGCAGCCATTCGGTGCGCGCGCGTTCGAAGAACTTCAGGTAGTTGGCGTAGAAGACAATGCCGCCTGCATCGGTATCTTCGTAGTAGACGCGGATCGGCCAGTCGAAGCTCGATTGCACGCCGCGACGATGGGTAGGCTGGTTCATGGCCCGGCATTTTACCGGATCGCGCATGTTGTCTCGAAAATGCGTAGATTCGGGCTGGCGCTGGGCTCGATCGCCACACTCATCGCGGCCCCAATTGCCTATTGGATGCGCTTCCAATACACTATTGCGCTCATCCCTGCGTGACTGGCGATAAAACCCTCCGGGGTCAAGGTGGAGCAACCCACCGTGAAGCGCAGGGTGCCGTTTTGCCGTTCGCCTGGGCAGCCGAGTTCCGCGCGCCGTCGTTCGCGCCGCCAGCGGTTGTCTCGCCCGCGTAACGGATTCCTCCGCCACGTCAGGGCTGGCCCTTCGCCAGCAGCGCAATCGTACGATCGATACGCGTTTCGCGTGTCTCGCGCGCGATTCGGCGAACCTGTTCACCCTTTACGGAATACGTATGTTTGACAGAGCCCAAAGCACCATCGCCAACGTCGATCCCGAGATCTGGAACGCCATCCAGCAGGAAAATCACCGCCAAGAAGAGCATATCGAGCTCATCGCGTCGGAAAATTACACGAGCCCGGCCGTGATGGCTGCGCAAGGCTCGCAACTGACGAACAAGTACGCCGAAGGCTATCCCGGCAAGCGCTACTACGGCGGCTGCGAATACGTCGACGAGGCCGAGCAGCTCGCGCTCGATCGCGTGAAGCAGTTGTTCGGCGCCGACCGCTACGGATGGGCCGCCAACGTGCAGCCGCATTCGGGAGCGCAAGCGAA
>NZ_JBQCHR010000155.1:0-31893 GCF_051954495.1 Trinickia sp. | reverse complement strand
GCATTCAAGTTCAACGACGCCGTGCTGCGTCACCTGATCGTCAAGATGAAGAAGGCCGAAACGGGCCCGTCGCCGATGATGAAGGAAGTGCAGCGCGAAGAAGCCAAGAAGGCAGCTGCCTCGTCGCAGCCGTCCGAAGCGCAGGCTTAACGGTATTCACGGTTTAAGCCACCTAGGTTCCATCGCTTTTTCGCCGCTCTCGTGAACAGGCTGCAACTTCAGGCCAGCGTGATCGAGCGCGAGCCGCTGCGCTATACGCCGGCAGGCGTGCCGATCGCAAGCTGCACGCTGCAGCATCGCGGGGAAGTCGTCGAAGCCGGCATCGTCCGGCAGGTGGAGTTGACGATGCCTGCGTTGGCCGCGGGCGCCGCGAGCGGGAAGCTCGAAAGCTGTGAAATGGGCGTCGAAACGCTCTTCACCGGCTTCCTGGCGAAGAAAAGCCGCAACGCGAGAACCTTGGTGTTTCACATCACAGAATTGCAGGACATTGGAAAGGACTGAACATGCCCCGCCCGACTGGTAAGAAATTCGACAAGCGCCGTCAACAACAAAACCCGCTGTTCAAGCGCAAGAAGTTTTGCCGCTTCACTGCTGCCGGCGTCGAGTCTATCGACTATAAAGACATCGAAACGCTGAAGGACTTCATCGGCGAAAACGGCAAGATCACGCCGGCTCGTCTGACGGGTACGAAGGCCCATTATCAACGCCAGCTCGATACGGCCATCAAGCGCGCTCGCTTCCTCGCGCTCTTGCCGTACACCGACCTGCACAAGGCCTAATCAGACGACGCGATAAGGAGAATCCGAATGCAAATCATTCTTTTGGAAAAAGTCGTCAACGTGGGCAACCTCGGCGACGTGGTGAAGGTCAAGGACGGCTACGCCCGTAACTTCCTGATCCCGCAAAAGCTGGCTCGCCGCGCCACGAAGACTGCGATCGCCGAATTCGAAGTGCGCCGCGCCGAGCTCGAAAAGGCTGCCGCCGAGAAGCTGGCTGCCGCGCAAGCGCAAGGCGAGAAGATGGCCGGCTTGACGGTCCAAATCGCACAGAAGGCCGGCGTCGACGGCCGTCTGTTCGGTTCGGTCACGAACGCCGACATCGCCACGGTCCTGACGAAGCAAGGCTTCGCGGTCGAAAAGGCCCAAGTGCGCATGCCGCAAGGCCCGCTGAAGATCGTGGGCGATCACCCGGTGCAAGTGTCGCTGCATACCGACGTCGCTGTCGACGTGACGGTGTCGGTGCTGGGCGAACACGCCTAAGCGTCGCAAAGCGATACCGGCCGTACCGGGCGTCGTTCCGGTTCGGCCCAGAGTTTTCGAAAAGGCAGGAGCCGGAGCACCGGTTCCTGCCTTTTTTGTTTTGGCCTCGTTTTGCCTGCTGGCTAAGGCGCAGCCATTTCGCGATAATGCCTCCCCATGAACGCACCGTCGAACGATCCGCAACTCGATTCGCTTAAAGTCCCGCCGCACTCGATCGAGGCCGAGCAATCGGTGCTCGGCGGCTTGCTGCTCGATAACGCGGCGTGGGACCGCATCGCGGATTTCCTGTCGCAGAGCGACTTCTATCGGTACGACCACCGGATCATCTACGAGCACATCGGGCGGCTCATCGCCACTACACGGCCTGCCGACGTCGTGACGGTGTACGAAGCGCTAACTACGTCCGGCAAGGCGGAGGACGTGGGCGGGCTCGCCTATCTGAACGCCCTTGCGCAAAACACGCCGAGCGCCGCCAACATTCGGCGCTACGCCGAAATCGTGCGCGATCGCGCGGTGCTGCGCCGCCTCGTGTCCGTGGCCGACGAAATTTCGGCCGACGCGTTCAATCCGCAGGGCAAGGAAGTTCGACAACTGCTGGACGAGGCCGAATCGAAAGTATTTTCGATCGCGGAGGACGGCGCGCGCGGCACGCAGGGGTTCCTCGAAATCGGTCCGCTATTGACGCAGGTCGTCGAGCGCATCGATACGCTTTACCACACGGCCAACCCGAGCGACGTTACGGGCACGCCAACGGGCTTCGTCGATCTCGACCGCATGACCTCGGGCATGCACGGCGGCGAACTGATCATCGTGGCGGGACGGCCGTCGATGGGTAAGGCGCAGCCGCTGGATGCCCGGATCAAGACGCTGTCGGGCTGGAAGACGATGGGCGAGCTCGAAGTCGGCGATGCGCTGGCCTCGGTCGACGGGGCGCCCTCCATGGTGACCGGCATTTATCCGCAGGGGGAGCGCCAGGTTTATCGGGTTCGGTTTTCAGATGGGCGATCGGCGGAATGCTGCGACGAGCATCTGTGGCGGGTTCATTACCGCGGCTGGGCACAGCCGAGGATCGTCGATACGAAACAATTGCGCGAATTGCTGACGCGCGAGCGGTACCGCAATCGCCTGTGGATCGATATGCCCAGCGGCGATTTTGGCCACGAGGAGGCGCTGCCGGTCGATCCCTGGGTGCTGGGTGCGTTGCTGGGCGACGGGGCCATCGGCGGCACGTCCGTGCGCTTTAGCGCGAAGGCCGAGGAAACGCTCGAGCGCATGCGCGCGCGCATCGGTGAGGTCATGACGCTCGAGTACGCGGGTCAATACGATTGGCGGGTTAAGCGCCGGCCCGCGAGCGAAAGCGCGTCGCGTCCGAGCGTCAATCCTATCAAGCAAGCCCTGGAGCGCTTGAGTCTTTGGGGATGCACCAGCTACGACAAGTTCATTCCGCGCGCCTATCTGGATGCGGCCAAGCCGGCGAGACTCGATCTGCTGCGCGGCCTGCTCGACACCGACGGATGGGTCGAGCGCTGGGGCACGGTGCGCTATTCGACGGCCAGCGCGCGCTTGGCGAGCGATGTCCGTGAACTCGTGCGTTCGCTCGGCGGCTGGTGCACCGTGTCGGAGAAGCAAACGTCGTTCGTCGTCGACGGCGTTCGCAAACAAGGCGCGACGGCTTACCAGTGCACGATCAGCCATCCGGACCCGAAAAACCTTTTCCTGTTCGAGGGCAAGCGCGAGCGCCTCGAGCGCGGACGCACGAGGCGCAAAATGCCCGTCGTCGTGTCGATCGAGCCTACGCGGCATATCCAGACCCAATGCATCTCGGTATCGCACCCTACGCGCCTTTACGTGACCGATGACTACGTCGTCACGCATAACACCGCATTTTCGATGAACATCGGCGAATACGTGGCGGTGGAATACGGGCTGCCCGTCGCCGTGTTTTCGATGGAAATGCCGGGCACGCAGCTCGTGATGCGGATGCTCGGTTCGGTGGGCCGCCTCGATCAACACCGTATGCGTACAGGCCGGCTGACCGACGAGGACTGGCCCAAGCTCACGCACGCCGTGCAGAAAATGAGCGAGGCGCAGCTGTTCATCGACGAAACGGGCGGTCTGAACCCGATGGAATTGCGCTCGCGCGCGCGACGCCTTGCGCGCCAGTGCGGCAAGCTCGGGCTCATCATCGTCGACTACTTGCAACTGATGTCGGGCTCGTCTCAGGGCGAAAACCGCGCGACCGAAATCTCGGAAATCTCGCGCTCGCTCAAAGGGCTGGCCAAGGAACTCGACGTGCCGGTCATTGCGCTGTCGCAGCTGAACCGCGGCCTCGAGCAGCGTCCCAATAAGCGCCCGGTCATGTCGGATCTGCGCGAGTCCGGCGCTATCGAGCAGGACGCGGACGTGATCCTGTTCATCTACCGAGACGAAGTCTACAACCCCGACAGCCCCGACAAGGGGACGGCGGAAATCATCATCGGCAAGCAGCGTAACGGTCCGATCGGCCCCGTTCGGCTCACGTTCATGGGCCAATATACGAAGTTCGACAATTTCGCCGGTCCTCAGAATTTCCATGGGGGCGAGTGAAGGGCGCTAGCAGGCCTCTGGCTCCGCCGGGTGCGGTTGTTGCGTTCTTGTCCGCGGGTGCAACCGAGCGTTGGGCTCGATCGCGGGAGCCGGTACAATATTGCAGTTTTGTGTCAGCCCCCAGAGAACCGCTGCGCGCGGGTTCCATTCGAACCCGGGCGCAGCGGGTCCTTTTCCGCCCGGCGGTGCGCCGCGGGCTGTAGCGGGGCGCCCCATATGACCACCTATCGGGATCTCAATGTTCGGTCGCTTCATGCCCACCGAGGGCAAGTTCTTTGAAATCTTCAACGAGCACGCAAAGTGCATCGTTTCCGCGAGCGAAGAGCTCGAGCGCTTGGTCGACAATCTGAGCGAGGCCGAAGTGCACAAGCAGCGCGTACAGGCCAACGAAAAGGCCGCGGACAAGCTGACGCACGAAACGATCGACCTGCTGCACAAGACGTTCATCACGCCGCTCGATCGCGACGAGATCCACAAGCTCATCACGACGATGGACGACATCCTCGACTTGATGGAAGACGTCGCGACGGCCGTGTCGCTGTACGACGTGCAAGCGATGACGTCCGAGGCAAGCCAGCTTGCTCACATCTGCACGCAAACGGCCAAGCACGTGCAAAGCGCCGTGAACATGCTGTCGGATATGAGCCAGGCGCGCCAAATCCTGTCGGCCTGCGAAGAAATCGACCGGCTCGAGTCGGAAGCCGATCGCGTGCTGCGCTCGGCGATGTCCAAGCTCTTCCGCGAAGAGGACGACGTCAAGACGCTGATCAAGCTCAAGGCGGTCTACGAACTGCTCGAATCGATCACCGACAAGTGCGAGGATGTCGCGAACATCATCGAAGGCATCGTGCTGGAAAACGCGTAAGCGGGCGGACCCACCGATGCAATCTATCCAGATCGCCATTTGGGTGCTCGCCGGGCTGATCGCCGTCGCACTCGTCTTCGATTTCATGAACGGCTTTCACGATGCCGCGAATTCGATCGCCACGGTCGTCTCGACGGGCGTGCTCAAGCCCCAGCAGGCCGTCGCGTTCGCCGCCGCGTGCAACGTCATCGCCTATTTCATCTTTCATTTGAAGGTCGCTTCGACGGTCGGCAAGGGCACGATCGACCCCAAAATCGTCGATCACTACGTGGTCTTCGGCGCGTTGTTCGGCGCGATCATTTGGAACATCCTGACCTGGCGCTTCGGCATTCCTTCCAGTTCTTCCCACGCGCTGATCGGCGGGCTCGTCGGCGCGGCCCTGGCCAAGTCGGGGTGGTGGGCGCTGAACATCGACGGCATCATGAAGACCGTCGCGTTCATCTTCATCTCGCCGCTGCTCGGCTTCGTGCTCGGTTCGTTCTTCATGACCGCGGTGTCGTGGATCTACTTCCGCACGCCGCCAAGCAAGGTCGACAGGCGCTTCCGGCGTCTGCAGCTGCTCTCGGCCGGCCTCTACAGCCTCGGCCACGGCGGCAACGACGCGCAAAAGACGATCGGCATTATTTGGATGCTGCTGATCGCCACCGGCTTTGCGTCGGTGTCGGCCGACGCACCGCCTGTCTGGGTGGTGGGCGCCTGCTACATGTCGATGGGGCTCGGCACCTTGTTCGGCGGCTGGCGCATCGTCCGCACGATGGGCCAGAAGATCACAAAGCTCAAGCCGGTCGGCGGTTTTTGCGCCGAAGCGGGTGGGGCGATCACGCTTTTTACCGCGTCGGCCATGGGCGTGCCGGTATCGACGACGCATACGATCACGGGCGCCATCGTCGGCGTGGGCGCCACGCAAAAGCTGTCCGCCGTGCGCTGGGGCGTGGCGGGCAACATCGTATGGGCGTGGATCTTGACGATCCCGGCTTCGGCCATCCTGTCCGCTATCGGCTGGTGGCTCGGGCGTCGGTTCCTGTAATCGCGGCGTCGAGCGCTTGGCCGGGGAGTGCGCGAGCGCTCGCCCGGCGGCGCGAAAGCCGGATTGGCGGTTTCCCGCTTGAGCGTCCGCCCTCTAGCTTTTTCTCTTCCTTTTGCTGGGTGCAGGCGTGGCCGATGCGTGCCGCGGCTGTCGTCTCCCCTCGGCTAGGCTCGGCTCGGCTCGGCTCGGCTCGGCTCAAAATCAATTGCCGCTGTTGGCGAACCGGGCAATCGGGTCGTCGGCTGTCGAACTCGGCGCAGGCTGGGCCTGCGGCGTCGTCGACGCACGCATGATCTGAACGCCCGGGTCGAATGGCTCCGGCCGAAGCGCTGATGCGCCCGCTTGGCGCGCCTGCTGTTCCGCTTGAACAGCCACAGGCGGCGGTGGCTCGAACGCGTCAGCCGCCGCATCGATCGGGTCTTTGGCGCCACTCGGCGCCGCCGCCACTGCGGCAGGGGGCTCGACGGCCGGCGAGGGCGTCGGCGCGGCTGTCCGCGTGGCTGCCGGCGATGCCGCCAGTTCCGTCGGCGCATCGAACGGCGACGGCCGCTCGAGCGGCGGCGCGACGCGCCGTATTCCGTCGAAGTGCCTCGCCCAGTAGGGGTTCGTCAAGTAGTCGAGCCGTACCGTGCCGCCGGTCGACGGCGCATTCACGAAGCGCAATTTGCCCACGTAGATACCGACGTGCGAGTGCGGTCGCCCGGTCGTATTGAAGAAGATCAAATCGCCCGGCGCAATTTCGTCGGGGTCGATCGATTCGCCACGGCGGCTGATGTCGGCCGTGGTCCGAGGCAGATTCACGTCGGCCGCGCGCGCGACGACATACCTGACGAGGCCGCTGCAGTCGAACCCGCTTTCCGGCGTGTTGCCGCCCCAGCGATAGGGGATGCCGACGAGGCTCATGGCCTGTATCGAGATTTCCTCGCGACCAATGCTGTGATCGACGAACCGAGGCGAACCGGGCGGCATCGTGCGGAACGCCGAGTCGCCGGGGGCAGCGCCGCCGCCGACGCGTGCGGACCGTGGCGGCGCGCTCGAGCAGGCAGCCAAGGACAGTACGACGAGAACGGCAAGCCAGAGTCGAAGCATGGCAAACGAAAACCGGCACGCGTGGCGCCTGGTAAAGAGGGATGCATCGCCCGACGCCTGCGAGAGGCGATTGCGATGCCGATGCGGCCGATGGTAGCCCTGCCGGCGGGGCCTCGGCAACCATTCCTCAGAAATTACTTGAAGCTTCGCGCGTAAACGTTGCATCGCCGAGACGCGCCCGGCCCGAAGAAATGGACGCCGCCCCCAATAAAAAAGCGCCCGGCAAGCCGGGCGCTGAATCACTGGGGAGGCGTCGCAGCGCCCCGAGACGAACGTTACAGAATGTCCGACGCGTAATCCGCCAGTCGCGAGCGTTCGCCGCGTGCGAGCGTGACATGACCGCTGTGCGCCCATCCCTTGAACCGGTCGACGACATAGGTGAGCCCCGAGCTGCCTTCCGTCAGATACGGCGTGTCGATCTGCGCAATGTTGCCGAGACAGACGATTTTCGTGCCGGGGCCCGCGCGGGTGACGAGCGTTTTCATCTGCTTGGGCGTCAAGTTCTGCGCCTCGTCGATGATGAGGTACTTATCGACGAAAGTGCGGCCTCGCATGAAGTTCATGCTCTTGATCTTCAGGCGCGAACGAATCAACTCCTGCGTGGCCGCGCGGCCCCATTCGCCCGCGCTGTCATCGGTGCGCTGAAGGACCTCGAGGTTGTCGTCGAACGCACCCATCCAGGGCTGCATCTTTTCTTCCTCGGTACCGGGCAGGAAGCCGATGTCTTCGCCAACCGGGACCGTGGCCCGCGTCACGATGATTTCGTTGTACCGCTTCTCGTCCAGTACTTGCGCGAGGCCTGCCGCAAGCGCGACCAGTGTTTTACCGGTACCGGCTTGGCCGAGCAGCGTCACGAAATCGATGTCCGGATTCATGAGCAGGTTCAGCGCGAAGTTCTGCTCGCGGTTGCGGGCGGTGATGCCCCAGACATTGTTCTTGTGATGGCTGTAGTCGCGCAGCGTTTGCAGCACGGCCGTCTTGCCGTTGAGTTCTCGCACGATCGCTTGGAACGGCGGTTCGCCCGTTTGCGGCTCGAGGTAGACGAACTCGTTGACGAGCAGCGACGCGCACAGGGGGCCCGTCACGCGGTAGTAGGTCGTGCCGGTCTTGTTGTCCTGCCAGCTTTCCATCCCCTTCGCATGCTTGGTCCAGAAATCCTGCGGCAGGGCACGGACACCCGAAAACAAGAGATCCTTGTCCTCGAGCACCTGATCGTTGAAGTAGTCCTCCGCCGGCAGGCCCAGCGCGTGGGCCTTGATCCGCATGTTGATGTCTTTCGACACCAGCACGACCTGGCGGTCGTCGCGGTCGCGTTGCAGTGCACGCACGACGCCGAGGATTTGATTGTCCGCCTTGCCTTGCGGCAGCCCTTCGACCGGCTCGATATCGGCGAGCTTGGTCTGGAAGTACAAGCGGCCCAGCGCTTCCCGGCTGCCCAGGCGAGCGAGCGGGAGCCCTTCGCTGATCGGACCGGCATTGGCGACGATCGCGTCGAGCGTACGGCTGACTTGCCGCGCGTTGCGCGCGACTTCCGACATTCCTTTCTTATGGTTGTCGAGTTCCTCGAGCGTCATCATCGGCAGATAGACGTCGTGTTCCTCGAAGCGGAAGAGACAGGTCGGGTCGTGCATGAGCACGTTCGTGTCGAGCACGAACAGCTTGAGCACTTCGGCTTCCACGGCGGCCGCCTTGCGCGTGCGGCTCTTCGCCGGGGCGCCGGCAACGGGTGCGGCTGCGGTCGGGGTGGAGGCGACCGGTGTTTCCCTGCGCGCCTGCACAGGAGCCGGCGTTGCGGCTGGCGCCACGGGTTGGAGCAGGGCCGCGGTCTGCTTGGGCTTACGACCGCTTGCCGTGGCGGCTTGCTCGGCGGCGGATACGGGCGGGAGTGAACGCAATGCAGCGCTCGTATTGGCGGCGGGGCTCATCGGGGCGGCGACGTGAGCCGCGCCGCTCGTCGAGCCGTACTCGGCCGCTTCTGCTTGCTCCCCCATCGTCCCCTGTTTTTTGGCGCTGCGCGCCGGCCTGGCTTTGGCCTTGAATTCGTCGGGCGGCAATAAACTGCCGAGCTTGCTGGGCGGGGTAGGCAAAGGCATGGTATCCCTCAAGGAATCGGGTCGCATCTCGTGCGCCGCCGAATGTCTGGCCCGCGATTGGCAGGCCGAGCCTTCGAGCGGCGCGTTTCAGGTTTCGGTTCGCCGGTTCGCCTAGATTTCGATCAGCTCCTTCGCAAGAAAGCCGGCGGCGACGCAACGCCCCGCCGCCTAAAAACAAAAAAGCCGCCGCTCCTGTTGCGATGGAGCAAGCGGCTCGATTGCGAGCATCACGCGGCGCCTGACAGTGCAGTCGTCGCCCAAAGCGACGACACCGGCGCGGCTACGGATCAGACGAGATGAATATGAACTCATTGCAACGCAATATAACGCGCGTCAAAGTCCTTGTACAGCCTCCAGCGTTTCGTCGACGTGCCCCGGTACTTTTACGCCACGCCACTCGCGCCGAAGCACGCCTTGCGCGTCGATCAGGAATGTCGAGCGCTCGATCCCGCGCACTTCCTTGCCATACATTTTTTTCATCTTGATGACGCCGAACAAAGCGCACAGCGCCTCGTTCGCATCGGAAATCAACTCGAACGGCAATTCGAGCTTGGCTTTGAAATTTTCGTGCGAGCGCAAGCTATCGCGCGAAACGCCGACGATTTCGGCGCCTGCTTTCTTGAACTTCGGGTACAGGTCGCGGAATTGCAAACCTTCCGTCGTACAGCCCGGCGTGTTGTCCTTGGGATAGAAGTACAGCACCACCTTTTTGCCCCGAAGACCGGACAGCGTGATCTCGCCCCCGGTCGCGGGAGCGGTGAAATCGGGGACGGCTTGGTCGACTGCGATGGGCACGTGGTTCTCCTATTCTTATCGCGCAAATGGTCGAGAGGCTTGACGGCGGCGCAAGCGCGCCCGGGCGGCATCGAGCAGTCAATCAGGCTGGACGATGAGGTCGCCCGAGCGGCCCGGAATCGCGCCCCAAGTGACAGGGTACGATGGCAGCAGGTCGCGGTCCAGTGCGGCATGGTAGTCGCCCATCGTCGCAAACGTATGACCCTGCGCCTGCCAGCCGGCGAGCAACCGTTCGAAAACGGAGGCGAGCTTTTGCCCTTCGAGTTCCGCGTGCAGCGTGAAGACCTGATCGTGCGGGCTGGTTTCGGTGGCCGCCAGCAGACGCTCGGCCACGTTCGACTCGTCGCAACCGTCCACGCCGAGCAACTCATCGAGCGTGGGCAGTGTCGTCGGCAACTGCACGTGGGCGAGGGTCCTGCCGTCCACAACGGGCCGATAAGGCGAATGACCGCGCCCATCCGACGCGTATGCCATGCCCCATGCGTCGATTTGCTCGAACGCGTGCTCGTTCATTTGCCAGCCGGCCGAGCCGTGGGTCGCGGGCGGCGCACCGAAGATTTCGACGAACCGCGCATAGCTCTTTTGCATTTCGCCGACCGTCCAATCGCGTCCGCGCGAGCGAACGTTATCCTGCCAGTAGACGTGGTCCCAGGTGTGGATGCCGCATTCGAAGCCGGCTTCATGGATCGCGCGCATTTCAAAGATACCTCTGCGCCCGATATCGGGGCCCGGCAGCAGCACGCCGTACATGAGCTGCTTGACGCCGTAGTGCTCGAGCACCGACGTACGCGACACCTTCTTTAGAAAGCCGGGCCGCAGGACGCGGCGCAGCGCCCAGCCCGTGTGGTCCGGGCCGAGGCTGAACAGAAACGTGGCGCGCGCCTTGAAGCGGTCGAGCATGCGCGCGAGGTTCGGCACGCCTTCGCGCGTGCCGCGCAGCGTGTCGACGTCGATTTTCAGAACGATGCGGGCCAAGGAAGGTTCTCGAAGCGTTTGCGACTGCTACTGCGTCTGCGTCTGCGCTTAAGCGTCGTTACTGCTGCTCGACGAGTGCGCGCGCGTCGGCGACGTGGCCGCGATACGCCTCGAAAATCTTGCGCAGCGCGTCGTCGAACGTCGCTTGCGGCGCCCAGTTCAGCTCGGCCATGGTGTTGTCGATCTTCGGCACGCGGTTCTGGACGTCTTGGTAGCCTGCACCGTAGTAAGCGCCCGAGGAGGTCTCGACGAGCTGCACGGCCTTGGCCGACTCGGCGTATTCCGGGTACTCGGCGGCCAGCGCCAGCATCTTGTGCGCGAGTTCACGCACCGAGAAGTTGTTCGTCGGATTGCCGATGTTGTAGATCTTGCCGGAGGCGATGCCGTCCTTGTTGTCGATGATTTTCATCAGAGCGCTGATGCCGTCGTCGATGTCGGTGAACGCGCGCTTTTGCGAGCCGCCGTCGACGAGGCTGATGTTCTCGCCGCGCACGATATGGCCAAGGAACTGCGTGACCACGCGCGAGCTGCCTTCCTTCGGCGTGTAGATCGAGTCGAGGCCCGGGCCGATCCAGTTGAACGGGCGGAACAGCGTGAAGTTCAGCCCCTCTTGCATGCCGTAACCCCAGATCACGCGGTCCATCAGCTGCTTCGAGCAGGCATAGATCCAACGGGGCTTGTTGATCGGCCCGTACGTCAGCGCCGACGCTTCCGGATCGAACTGCTCGTCGGCACACATGCCGTAGACCTCGGACGTCGACGGAAACACGAGGTGCTTACGGTACTTGACGGCGGAGCGAACGATCGGCAGGTTCGCCTCGAAGTCGAGTTCGAACACGCGCAGCGGCTGCTGGACGTAGGTGGCGGGCGTGGCGATCGCCACGAGGGGCAGGATCACGTCGCACTTCTTGACGTGATATTCGACCCACTCCTTGTTGATCGTGATGTCGCCTTCGAAAAAGTGCATCCGCTCGTGCTGCGTCAGCTCGCCCAGGCGGTCCGTCTGCATGTCCATGCCGAACACTTCCCAGTCGGTCGTCTCGAGAATGCGTTTGGACAAATGGTGGCCGATGAAGCCATTGACGCCGAGAATCAGGACTTTCTTAGCGGAACGTTCGGTTTTGGCGGAATTCATGAATGACGGGAACGATTAGTGAGCTGGACGAACTGCTCGGGGCTAACGACGGTTTCTTGCCCGTCGCGCTGATGCCGCAGTTCGGAAATGGCGATGGCGCGCGCGTCGCCGCATACGCCGAAACACGCATTATCGCTTACGTGCAGACCTGGGGGCAAATTCGCGAGGCCGGCCTTGGCCGACGCGTCGAGACCGGCCAGCCGCGCGCGGGCGATCACGAAGCGTTCGCCGGCCACTTCGGTGAATGCGCCCGGGTACGGCGGGGCGACCGCGCGCACGAGGTTGTACACCTGCTGCGCCGGCTTGGACCAGTCGATGCGACCGTCCTCGGGCTTGCGTCCGCCGAAGTAGCTGCCGCGGGCCAGATCGTTCGGCAGATGCGGCGCCTCGCCCGCGATCAGCGCCGGCAGCACGCGCCAGAGCGTCTGCTCGGCTGCGACCGTCACCTTGTCGAACACGTCTTGCGCCGTGTCGTCGGGCAGGATCGGCACGGCGCTTTGCCCGACGATCGCACCGGCGTCGGGCTTGGCCGCCATTTCGTGCAAGGTCGCGCCCGTTTCCGTCTCCCCGTTCAGGACGGCCCAATTCGTCGGTACGCGGCCGCGATATTTGGGCAGCAGCGAGCCGTGCATGTTGTACGCGCCGCGAGGGGCGAGCGCGAGCAATCCGGCCGGCAGCATATGCCGGTAGTAGAATGAGAAGATGAAATCGGGCTTGGCGGCGGCCACCGCGTCTCGCAACTGCGCGCCGTTCGGATCGGCTGGCGTGATCGTTTCGATGCCGTGCTCGGCGGCCACTTGCGCGACGCTGTCGAACCAGATGCGCTCGGCGGGGTTGTCTTCGTGCGTCACGACGAGCGCGACGTCGATGCCGCGCGCGAGCAGCACGCGCAAGCAGCGCACCCCGACGTTATGGTAGGCGAAGACGACGGCGCGAGGTTTCATCGGTCGCGGTCCTCGACATGCGCGTGCGTGCCGGGCGCCGCACCGGCGGCAGCCGGCACGGCGATGGGCTGTGTTTCGCCGGGCCGAGCCTCGAGCACCGTTTGCACAAGGTAGCGCGGCCGCGCGCGCACCTGCTGATAGATGCGGCCGATGTACTCGCCGAGCAGCCCAAGCGCGAAGATGATCACGCCTAGCATGAAGAACGTGATGGCGAACAGCGTGAACACGCCCTGCACTTCCGCCCCGATGACGAACCGTCGAATCACGAGCAGCAGAAACAAGCCCGCCGAGCCCATCGACAAGATCACGCCGATGAACGATAGCCATTGCAGCGGCACGACCGAGAATCCCGTCACGAGATCGAAGTTCAAGCGAATCAAGCTATACAACGAGTATTTCGATTCGCCGGCGAACCGCTCTTCGTGCGCGACTTCCACCTCGATCGGGTTTTGCGCGAACGTATAGGCGAGGGCGGGGATGAACGTGTTCACCTCGCCGCAGCGGTTGATCGTTTCGATGATCTGACGGCTGTACGCGCGTAGCATGCAGCCTTGATCGGTCATCTTGATCCGCGTGATGCGTTCGCGCAGACGGTTCATTGCGCGCGAGGCCTTGCGTCGCCACAGCGTGTCCTGGCGCTGAATTCGGATCGAGCCCACGTAGTCGTAGCCTTCGCGCATTTTGGCGACGAGCTTGCCGATTTCCTCGGGCGGGTTCTGCAGATCGGCATCGAGGGTGATGACGATGTCGCCGCGCGATTCCTCGAAGCCCGCGAGGATGGCCATATGCTGCCCGTAGTTCCCGTTGAGCAGGACGACGCGCGTCGTGTCGGGGCGCGCGCGGAATTGTTCGGCGAGCATCGCGGCCGACTTATCGCGGCTGCCGTCGTTGATGAAGATGATTTCGTAGGCTGCGCCTAGCGCGTCGAGCGCCGGGTATAGGCGCGCGAACAGCGCGTGGAGCCCCGCCTCCTCGTTGTAGACGGGGATGACGATGGAGACTTCAGGCCGTGCCGTACGGTGTTCGATATAACTCATGTCCGCTTATTTCCCGTATTGTTCGCAGATCTCGTTGACGGCGTCGCATACGCGGGCCACGTCACGCTCGGTCATCAGCGTGAACATCGGCAGTGTGACCGTCGTCGCGCCGAAGCGCTCGGCATGCGGGAACATGCCGGGCGCGAAACCGCGCGCGCGGTAGAGCGTGAACAGATGGATCGCCGGATAATGCACGCCGGAGCCGATGCCGTAGTCGTCATGCAGCTTTTGCATGAACCGAGCGCGATCGATCGTCAACCGTTCCGCGGGCAGCGTTATCTGGAACATGTGCCAATTTCCATTTTCGTAATCGGCCACCGGCAGCCCGATGCCGAGTCGTTGCGCCGCGCCGCCCTCGAACCCCGCGAAGTAGGCGCGCGCCAGCTGCTTGCGCTTTGCGATGAACCGCTCCATGTGGGGCAGCTGGCCCAAGCCCACTCGCGCCGCCACGTCGGTCAGATTGTACTTGCCCCCGAGCACGTCGCAGTCCATGCCGTCGTAGCCCGTGCGCGTGACGCCTTGCAACCGGTACTTGCGTGCGAGTTCGGCTTCCTCTTCGTTGTTGAGCACGAGCGCGCCGCCTTCGATCGAGGTCAGATTCTTGTTCGCATGGAAGCTGAACGACACGATATCGCCGAGTTTGCCGATGCGCTCGCCGCGCCACGTCGCACCGAATGCCTGGGCCGCGTCCTCTACCACCCGCAGCTTGTAGGCGCGCGCGATCTCGTAAAGCCGGTCCATGTCGACGGGCATGCCCGCGAGGAACACGGGAATAATCGCTTTGGTGCGCGGCGTGATCGCTTTTTCGAGGAGGCTCAGGTCGATGTTGCGCGTGACGGGATCGATGTCCACGAACACGGGCGTCGCGCCGACTTCCAAGATGACGTTGGCCGTCGCGACCCACGACGCCGGCGTCGTGATCACTTCGTCGCCGGTTCCGACGCCGGCGATCCTGAGCCCGATCTCGAGCGTTGCCGTGCCGGAATTGAACGTCCGCACCGGGCGCCCGCCGCAAAACGCGGAAAGCTGCTGCTCGAACGCCTGGTTTTGCGGGCCCGTCGTGATCCAGCCCGAGCGCAGCACGTCGGCGACGCCCGCGATCGTCTCCTCGTCGATTTCAGGACGGACGAACGGCAGGAAAGGAAGAGAGTCTTGGGTCATGGACTTCGCTCGAGTACGAGGTGTTGAGTAAGGAGCGGCGCTCCCGGCGCCGCCCGTTTTTATTCGTCGATGCGCCGCTCGTGCGCGCGATCGCTCGGCGCGGTCCTCAACTGCGGGCGAGCACCAGGACGCCGATGAGAATGATGCCGATGCCGACGAGACGCTGCAGGCTCAGCGCCTCGCCGAACAAGTACCATGCCGCGACGGCATTGACCACGTAGCCGAGCGAGAGCATGGGGTAGGCGATCGAGACGTCGACGCGCGACAGCCCGACGATCCAGACGACCACGCTCACGACGTAGCAGGCCAGGCCGCCGATGATCGGCCACTGCATCGCGAGCTTGAAGCCGATCGGCAGAATGTTCGCACGGGTGAATTCGAAGTGTCCAACGGCGTTCACGCCGGCCTTGAGCAGCAACTGCGCGCACGCGTTGAGCGCGACGCCGAACAAGATGCAAAAAAGAGAGATCGGGTTCATCGAGTGAGGGACGGGTAGGCCCGGCTGGGGCGAGGAAGTCGCGTTCATGGCTTTTCGACGACGACGCGTCGTGCGTCGCGCGCGATCACGCGCATCGGCACATTCTGTTTGACGAGGTCCGCATAGCGGCCCGGCGGCATGACCGCGAGCGCGTGCGGGTCGGCCTTCCACCGCTCGATCCATTCGGCGATGGTCGGTACCCATTTGGAGGGCTCTTGCGTCACGCCGAATGTCAGCTCGTCGGGGCTCGCCACCATGATCGTCGTATGGCCGACGTAGAACGGCAGCGTGTGATCGAGCATGCCCACCGAATAGAACGGCGTATCGGCAGGCAGTCGGGCCAATTCCGCCTTGACCGTGGGGGCGAGCAGGGCGCCGGAGCTTTGCCGTCCGAAGACGTCGTGCCCGGTGCCCGCGATCGTGCAAAGCATCACCCAGCCCGCGCCGAACACGAGGGCCGAGGGCAGCACGCCGCGCTGCGAGCGCCGCAGCACGGCGAGCGCGGCCAGCGTCAGCAGCAGGGCGACGCCGATCGCGGCGAATACCCAGACGCGAAACTCGCGGTAGAGCACGTTGGGGGTGCGTGCATCGCCGAAGCGGGCGATGAACATCGCGCCCACGGCCGCGACGACGAGAAACGCGGCATAGCCGATCAGGTGCCGCCGCCACGCGCCGCGAGACACGTGAGGCAGGTAAGCGCCGATCAGCAGCGCGAGGGCGGGCGCGATCGGCAGAACGTACGACACGAGTTTCGAGTGCGAGGCGCTGAAGAACACGAAAATGAAGGCGGACCAGACGACGAGCAGCGTATTCGGCGCGAATCCGTTCAGCTGCCGCGGCTGCGCGAGCGCGTGGCGCAGGCTTTGCCAGGCGATCGACAGCCACGGCAGAATGCCGACGAGCAGCACCCACACGAAGTAGTAGACGGGGCCGGGGCGGTTTTGCGCGGGGGTGAGATAGCGATCGAACTGCTGAACGATGAAGAAGAAGTTGAAGAACTCGGGGTTGCGCTGCTGCACGAGCACGAACCAGGGCGTCGCGATCAGGAAGAAGACGACGAGGCCGCTCGGCAGGTACAGACGCTTCCAGAGCGCCCAATCGCGCTGGATCAGCGAATACAGCACGAGCACGGCGCCCGGCAGGATCAGGCCCACGAGCCCCTTGGAGAGCACCGCGAGCGCCATTGCTCCCCAGCACAGCCACATCCAACGACGCGCCTCGCGCTCGAGTACGCCGACGCGCTGTGCGAGCAGCATCGCGCACAGCGTGAGCTCCATCCAGAACGAGAGCCCCATGTCGAGCGTGTTGAAGTGCCCCATCAACTGCCAGTAGGGCGCGCTGGCGAGCACGAGCGCGGTGGCGAGGCCCGCCGCCGGATTGAACAGCCGAGCGGCGGTATAGCCTGCCACGAGCACGCCGGCGAAGCCGGTCAGCGCCGTATAGAGCCGCGCCTGCCATTCGCCGATGCCGAACCAGGCGAAGGTCAGCGCGTTCATCCACGTTTGCAGCGGCGGCTTCTCGAAGTACTTGTAGCCGTTGTAGCGCGGGGTGATCCAGTCGCCCGTGAGCAGCATCTCGCGGGCCATCTCCGCATAGCGGCCCTCGTCGCTCGGCACGAGATGGCGCCAGCCCAAAGGCACGAACCAGACGAGGGCGAGCGCCACGACGAGCAGTGCGAGCGCAATGCGGCCGATGGGCCATTGCGCGGCAGCGCCCGCGCCGGAGGCGCTCGTCGACTGAACCGCGCCGTCGGCGCGGGAATAACGTTGAAGCGGCATGGATTAGGCTTGAATGTCTATCGGTGTCGGTTCAAGGAGCCGCGCGGGCAGGCTTTTCGGCGCTGGATTCGCCGCGTCGCGGCGATCCTGCGCATGCAGCCCCGCCCACGGCGCGTTCATCGTTCGATGAGCAGCGCCGCTGCCACGCGCCGGCCTTCGGCCATCAAAATGTTGTACGTGCGGCAGGCGGCCATGAAATCCATCGTTTCGACGCCGATGCGCCGCGCCGTGAGGGCGGCGGTCAGACGCGGATGCGGAAAACGAAGACGCGCGCCGCTGCCGAACACGACGACTTCGGGCGCCGCGTCGAGCAGCAGGTCGAAATGTTCGGCGGCCAGCGCGTCGAACGACGACACGGGCCAATCCGCGACGGGCGTGTCCGGCAGCAGCAGGATGCTGCTTTCATGGCGTACGAGGTTGACGTCCACGTAATGGTCGCCGTAAGCGGTCACGGTGTTCAGCGCGCCGCTCGAGTCCTGGTGTAATTTCAAATCGGTTTCCGTGGTTCCATCGGGCGTGGCATGGCCTCGCCGCACCCGCATCGAGGCCGAAAGGGGCTTTCGCGGCAAATGGTGCATTGCGAAAGTCGGCCGAAATCCGCTAAATTATAACTTTTTAGCCGCCCTGCGGCGCCAAGGGCCGGTTCAACGCCGGCCAGGCATCGCGCACGCGCGCGAACGAACCCATCAGTCGCCGCTCGCGCGCCACAAGCGCGCCGTCAATGAGAGCGCGGCCGCGCGTGTTTCCAAGCCGGCGAACCCTCGCCGGCCGGGCGTGGCGATGCTTTCGCGCGTAGGCCGGCTGCCCGTGCGCTCGCCCTAGCGCTTCCCGTCTTTCGGGCTCTCCTCAGGAACTGTGTCCGCCGTGAAACCGATTCTCAAATCGAACAAGCTGCTCAACGTCTGCTACGACATTCGCGGGCCCGTGCTCGAGCACGCGAAGCGTCTGGAGGAAGACGGACATCGCATCATCAAGCTCAATATCGGGAATCTGGCGCCGTTCGGGTTCGATGCGCCCGACGAGATCATTCAGGACATGATCCGCAATCTGTCGGCTTCGTCGGGTTATTCCGATTCGAAAGGCGTGTTCGCCGCGCGCAAGGCGATCATGCATTACTCGCAGCAAAAGGGCGTGGCCGGGGTCGAACTCGACGATATCTATATCGGCAACGGCGCTTCCGAGCTCATCGTGATGGCGATGCAAGCCTTGCTCAACGACGGCGACGAAGTCTTGCTGCCGGCGCCCGACTATCCGCTGTGGACGGCGGCGGTCAGCCTCTCGGGCGGGACGCCCGTGCACTATTTGTGCGACGAATCGAACGCCTGGATGCCCGACCTCGACGACATCCGTGCGAAAATCACGCCCCGCACCCGCGCGCTCGTCGTCATCAACCCCAACAACCCCACCGGGGCGCTGTATTCCGACGAGCTCTTGCTCGATCTGCTCGATATCGCGCGGCAGCACGGCCTGATCGTGTTCGCCGACGAGGTCTACGACAAGATCGTCTACGACGGCAAGAAGCACACGTCGCTAGGCGCGCTGTCCGAGGATGTGCTGACCGTGACGTTCAACAGCCTGTCCAAGAGCTACCGCTCCTGCGGCTATCGCGCGGGCTGGATGTATGTGTCGGGCTTGACGGGCGAGAACCGGCGCCGCGGCAAGGACTACTTCGAGGGGCTCGGCATCCTTGCTTCGATGCGGCTGTGTCCGAACGTTCCGGGGCAGTATGCGATCCAAACGGCGCTCGGGGGCTATCAGAGCATCAACGATCTCATCGGGCCGGGCGGGCGCCTTTACCGGCAGCGCCAAGTCGCCTACGAAATGCTCAATGCGATCCCAGGGGTAAGCTGCGTCAAGCCCGAAGCGGCGTTGTACATGTTCCCTCGGCTCGATCCGAAGATCTACCCGATCGAAGACGATCAGCAATTCATCCTCGATCTGCTGCTCGAGGAACGCGTGCTGCTCGTGCAGGGCTCGGGCTTCAATTGGCCGCGGCCTGACCATTTCCGGGTCGTGTTCCTGCCGAACGTGGACGATCTGACCGATTCGATCAACCGGATCGGGCGCTTCCTCGAAGGCTATCGCAAGCGTCACGGTACCTAGCCGCCTCGAGCCGCCCGCGGCTCGGCGCTCACTTTTTTCACTGATTCAACTCAATAGAACACGCTGCATGGAACCGATCAAAGTAGGCTTGTTGGGCTTCGGCACGGTCGGCAGCGGCACCTTCACGGTGCTGCGCCGCAACCAGGAAGAAATCAAACGTCGCGCGGGCCGCGGGATCGAGGTGGCGCGCATTGCCGTGCGCAATCCCGCCAAGGCGCTCGCCGCGCTTGGCGATTTCGCGGGCGACGTGCAAGTGGGCAGCGACTTCGAAGCGGTCGTCGACGATCCGTCGATCGGCATCATCGGCGAAATGATCGGCGGCACCGGCATCGCTCGCGAACTCGTGCTGCGCGCCATCGCGCGGGGCAAGCATGTCGTGACGGCCAACAAGGCGCTGCTCGCCGTGCACGGCACGGAGATTTTCGAGGCCGCGCGCGCCAAGGGCGTGATGGTGGCCTTCGAGGCGGCGGTAGCCGGCGGCATCCCGATCATCAAGGCTTTGCGCGAAGGGCTCACGGCCAATCGCATTCAATCGATTGCCGGCATCATCAACGGGACGACGAACTACATCCTGTCGGAGATGCGCGAGCGCGGCCTCGATTTCGCGACGGCCCTGAAGGGCGCCCAGGCGCTCGGCTATGCCGAAGCCGATCCGACGTTCGACATCGAAGGCGTGGATGCCGCGCACAAGCTCACGATCATGAGCGCGATCGCCTTCGGCATCCCGATGCAGTTCGATCGTGCCTATATCGAAGGGATCAGCAAGCTTGCCGCCATCGACATCAAGTACGCGGAGGATCTCGGCTACCGCATCAAGCTGCTCGGCATCACGCGCCGCACCGAGCGCGGCATCGAGTTGCGCGTGCACCCCACGCTGATTTCGGCCAAACGCCTGCTCGCCAACGTCGAGGGCGCGATGAACGCCGTGGAGGTGCATGGCGACGCCGTCGGCACGACGCTTTATTACGGCAAGGGCGCGGGCGCCGAGCCGACCGCCTCGGCCGTCGTCGCCGATCTCGTCGACGTCACGCGCCTCGATACGGCCGATCCGGGCCACCGCGTGCCCCATCTCGCGTTCCAGCCGCAGAGCATGTCCGATACGCCGGTGTTGCCGATCGACGAAGTCACGAGCGGCTATTACCTGCGGCTGCGCGTGGCCGACGTCACCGGCGTGCTGGCCGACATCACGCGTATCCTGGCCGACGCAGGCATTTCGATCGATGCACTGCTGCAAAAGGAATCCGAGCAGGTGGACAACCATCGCGAGACCGACGTCGTCATCATCACGCACGATACGCTCGAGAAGAACGTCAACTCGGCGATCGCTCGAATCGAAGCGCTTTCCACGGTCGTTTCGAACGTGACGAAGCTTCGGATCGAAGCCTAGAGCCGAGCGCGTCCCTTACCGAAATCGATCTCACGAAGCCGATCATGAACTACATCTCGACGCGCGGTGCCGGTATCGGCGAGCGCCATACGTTCTCCGACATTTTGCTCACCGGTCTAGCCAAGGACGGCGGCCTTTATCTGCCCAACGAGTATCCGCGGGTCACGGCCGACGAGCTCGCGCGCTGGCGCACGCTGCCGTACGCCGATCTCGCATTCGAAGTCCTCTCGAAGTTCTGCGACGACATTCCCTCCGCCGATCTGCGCGCGCTCACGCAGCGCACCTATCGCGCCGACGTCTACAGCAACGTGCGCACGGGCGAGAATGCGAGCGACATCACACCGCTTACGCCGCTCGGCGTCGAGGGCGGCGCGCAGGTGTCGCTGCTCGCTCTGTCCAACGGGCCGACGCTCGCGTTCAAGGACATGGCGATGCAGTTGCTCGGCAATTTGTTCGAGTACGCCCTCGCCAAGCATGGGCAGACGCTCAACATTCTCGGCGCGACGTCCGGCGACACCGGCAGCGCGGCCGAGTACGCCATGCGCGGCAAGGCCGGCATCCGGGTGTTCATGCTGTCGCCGCATCGCAAGATGAGCGCGTTCCAAACGGCGCAAATGTACAGCCTGCAGGAGCCGAATATCTTTAATCTGGCGATCGAGGGCGTGTTCGACGACTGCCAGGACATCGTCAAGGCCGTCTCCAACGATCACGCGTTCAAGGCGGCGCATCGAATCGGCACGGTCAACTCGATCAACTGGGCGCGCGTCGTGGCGCAGGTCGTCTACTACTTCAAGGGCTATTTCGCGGCGACGCGCTCGAACGACGAGCGCGTTTCGTTCACCGTGCCCTCGGGCAACTTCGGCAACGTCTGCGCGGGGCACATCGCCCGGATGATGGGCCTGCCGATCGACAAGCTCGTGGTCGCCACGAACGAAAACGACGTGCTCGACGAGTTTTTCCGCACGGGCGCCTATCGCGTTCGCGGTTCGGCGCAGACCTACCATACGAGCAGCCCGAGCATGGACATTTCGAAGGCGTCGAATTTCGAGCGCTTCGTATTCGATCTGCTCGGCCGCGATCCGTCGCGCGTGCTGCAACTGTTTCGCGACGTGGAGGAAAAGGGCGGGTTCGATCTCGTCGCGAGCGGCGATTTCGCTCGCGTGCGCGAATTCGGCTTCGTTTCCGGGCGTAGCACGCACGACGATCGGATCGACACGATCCGCGACGTTCATGCGCGCTACGGCCAGATCATCGATACGCATACGGCCGACGGCGTGAAGGTCGCACGCGAGCATCTCACCGCGGGTGTGCCGATGGTCGTGCTGGAAACGGCGCAGCCGATCAAGTTCGGCGAGTCGATTCGCGAGGCGCTCGGGCGCGACCCGCAGCGGCCCGCGGCATTCGACGGGATCGAATCGCTGCCGCAGCGCTTCGAAGTGCTGCCCGCCGACGCATCGAGCGTGAAAGCGTTCATCTCGGCGCATACGGCCGACTAAGGTACGGCATGGTCCAGCGGGGCGACCGAAGCGGCCCGGCCGGTCGACGGCCGAACAAGCGGCCGGCCGGCGTGCGGCCTTTTGCCCCGCTAGGGCCCCGCCGCGATGCCGCGGTTCCCCACCCGCGCATGCCGGAGCGGCGGCGGCTCGCTACAATAAGGGTTTTCGCAGCGAGAATCGCTCGTCGATGCCCACGCCCACCCAATCTCCCCTGCGCGCGCCGCTGTTGTCCACGGCGGATGCGCTTGCCGCGCTGCTGGCAGCGGCGCAGCGCGTTGCCGAAACCGAATCTGTCGCGACGCTCGATGCGCTCGGACGTGTGTTGGCCTCCGACGTCATATCGGAGCTAGACGTGCCGCCCGTGCACACGAGCGCGATGGACGGCTATGCGGTGCGCGTGGCCGATCTGGCGCATGGCGAGCGTCGGTTGCCCGTCTCGCAGCGCGTGCCGGCGGGACAATCGCCGCAGCCGCTGGCCGAAGGAACGGCGGCGCGCATCTTCACCGGCGCGCCCGTGCCGCCCGGCGCCGACGCCGTCGTCATGCAAGAGCAGACCGAATCCGACGGCGATGCCGTCTCGATTCTGCATACGCCCAAAGCCGGCGAATGGATTACCCCGCAAGGCGCGGATATTCGCCGCGGCGCGGTCATTCTGCCGGCCGGTACGCGGCTGTCGCCGCAAGCGCTAGGGCTCGCGGCGTCGATCGGCTGCGCGCGGCTTTCCGTTACACGGCGCTTGAAGGTCGCGGTGTTCTTCACGGGCGACGAACTGACGATGCCCGGCGAACCGCTCGCGCCAGGCGGCATCTACAACTCGAATCGCTTTACGCTGCGCGCGCTGTTGACGCGTCTGAACTGCGAGGTCACCGATCTTGGCATCGTCCCCGACCGCTTCGATGCGACGCGGGCGGCCTTGGCCGACGCGGCGCGGGAGCACGATCTGATCTTGACATCGGGCGGTGTGTCGGTCGGCGAAGAGGATCACGTGAAACCGGCCGTCGAGTCGTCGGGGCGCCTCGCGCTCTGGCAAATCGCGATGAAACCAGGGAAGCCGCTCGCGTTCGGCGCCGTGCGCCGAACAGATCAAGGCGAACGGGGCCGGGAAGCTTACTTCATCGGCTTGCCGGGCAACCCGGTATCGAGCTTCGTGACGTTCTTGCTTTTCGTGCGGCCGTTCCTGTTGCGTTTGTCCGGGGTCGCGGACGTCGCCCCGCGCGCCGTTTCGCTGCGGGCCGATTTCACGCAAGCGAAGGCCGATCGCCGCAACGAGTTCCTGCGCGCGCGCATCAACGCCGCGGGCGGGCTCGAGCTGTTCGCGAACCAGAGTTCCGCCGTGCTGACTTCCACGGTTTGGGGCGACGGTCTCATCGACAATCCGCCGAACCACGCGATCAGCGCGGGCGAAACCGTGCGGTTTCTCCCGTTTGCCGAATTGCTCGGCTGACGGCCCACTCGATCGGCAATCCGACATGAAAATAGAGCTCAGGTATTTTGCCAGCGTGCGCGAGGCGTTGGGCGTCGCGCAGGAAGCCGTGGAGGTGCCCGACGGCGTGGCGACTGTCGGGGACGTGCGCGTCTGGTTGCGCACGCGCGGCGGCGCATGGAGCGAAACGCTCGCCGAGGGGCGCGCGTTGCGCATGGCCTGCAATCACACGATGACGGACGCGGCCACGCGCCTCACCGACGGTTGCGAAGTGGCGTTCTTCCCGCCCGTCACGGGCGGTTGACGCGCGCCGTGGCGTCCCATTGATCGATCGGAGCACGTTATGACCGTCCGCGTTCAAACAGAAGATTTCGACTTGTCGACCGAAATCGCCGCATTGCGGGCTGAAGACCCGAAAGTCGGCGCGGTCGTGGCGTTCGTCGGTACGGTGCGCGATCTGAACGATGGGGAAGACGTGGCCGCCATGGAACTCGAGCACTACCCGGGTATGACCGAAAAAGCGCTTGAGGCGATCGTCGATGCGGCGAAGCAGCGTTGGGCCGGCTGCAAGGTGCTGATCGTGCACCGTGTCGGCAAGCTTCTTCCACGCGATCAGATCGTTTTGGCCGCCGCCACCTCGCCGCATCGGCACTTCGCGTTCGAGGCCTGTGCGTTCGTCATGGACTATTTGAAGACGCAGGCGCCGTTTTGGAAAAAAGAAACGACCCCGAGCGGCGAGCGCTGGGTCGATGCGCGTGTGTCTGACGACGCGGCGCTCGCGAGATGGGGCGTGGCGGCCGGGAATGCGACGCCGAGCGACGAGTGATGAATCGGCCTTCCGAACGTGACGCGTTCAGTCGGCGCCGTCCTCGTTCGTCTCGCCGGCCGAGCGGCCGATGATCTTGGCGGGAAACGGCTCGCGCCGGCGCTCCGCGTTGCCATGACCGTGCGCGTCGTCGCTCGGGCCGCGCTTGGGCGCGATACGCTCCAACAGCGCTTGCTGTTCGGGCGGGATCGTATAGTCCCAGCCGAAACGGCTCAATTGCAGACTTTGAGCGATTCGTAGCGCCGGCTCCATGAAGCGCACGGCCGCGGCCGGTTCGTAGCGGTCGCACACCGTGTCGAGAAACAAATGCAGCCACCGGCTGAAATGGCGCGGCTCGACGCCTTCTAGCGGCTGGTGCGCCTGCTGCACGTTGCCGCGGTAGCGCTTGTCGCCGAGCACGAGACTGCCCCAAAACGTGCACATCTTCGGTAGGTGGGTGTCCCAACGGCCTTCCAGCACCGAATCGAAAACAGGGCCGAGCAGCGGGTCGGCCCGCACGCGATCGTAAAAGGCATACACGAGCTCGCGGATATTGGCTTCGCTCGGTTCGTGATAGCGTGCGGGGGGCGTTCCGGCCCCGGTATTCATAGAGGTAGACATCGAATGACAGTATTGCGCTGGGCTTGCGGCCGGTTCTGCCGCACACTCTCGCGCAAGCGAACGAATTGATCGGGAAACACATAGCGGCGCGGCAGTCGCCATACCTGCGCGCCAAATGCATGTTATGGTCGAGACGCCCACTATACAACCCTTTACCCGGCGCGGTTTTGCCGATGGACACGATCCGTCGCATGTTCGCGCGCCGGGCCCCAATCGAGCCGCGAACCGCCGATGAGACTCACCGACTACACCGACTATGCCTTGCGAGTGCTGCTGTACTTGGCGGTACGCGAGGAAGGCCTGACGACGATTCACGACATTTCCGAAGCTTATGGAATATCGAAAAACCATCTCATGAAGGTCGTGCAGCGGCTCGGCGAACTGGGTTGGATCGATACGGTTCGCGGCCGGCACGGCGGCCTGCGTCTCAATGAACGCTCGCTCGGCTTGACGATCGGTGAAGTCGTGCGCGGGACGGAGGGGGATTTCGCGATCGTCGGATGCTTTCCGCGCGAGGGCGCCGAGCCGCGAACCTGCGTCATAGAGCCGCAGTGCCGCCTCAAGCACGTGTTCGAGTCGGCTCGCGGCGCATTCCTTGCGGAACTGGATCGCCATACGCTCGGGGAACTGGCCAGCCCGGCGACGCCGCTGGCCGCTTTGCTCGGACTTCCGGCCATGCCTGCCGGCGCACAGGCTCGGTCCGTGGTGCCGATCTCGCCCGCCTAGGCGGGGTCGCGGGCTGGCGATGCCGTGCGCCAGGCCGCGGCCAATGTGGTCGGCCGCGCATGGGCGCATGTAAATCGCAAAGAAACCGCTTGAAACGAGCGAAGAGCGCCTCATTTTGGTGATAGTTAAAAGTTGGAGGTCTCTTCATGAGAATCGACAAGCTCACCACCAAATTCCAAGAAGCGCTCGCCGATGCCCAAAGCCTCGCCGTCGGCCGGGGGCAGCAATATATCGAACCGGTCCACGTTCTGGCGGCGCTCGTCGCGCAGCAGGACGGCTCGGCGCGCTCGCTGCTCTCGCGTGCGGGCGTGCACGTGCAGGCGCTGCAAACGGCGCTGAACGACGCCATCGCACGCCTACCGCAGGTCCAGGGGACCGACGGCAACGTGCAAGTGAGCCGGGAGCTGAACGGCTTGCTCAATCAGGCCGACAAAGAAGCGCAGCAGTTGAACGACACCTACATCGCGAGCGAAATGTTCTTGCTCGCCGTCGCGGACGACAAGGGCGAGGCCGGGCGTCTCGCGAGCCAGTACGGTCTCACGCGCAAGGCACTGGAAACGGCGATCGCGGCCGTTCGCGGCGGCGCGCAAGTGCATAGCGCCGATGCCGAAAGCCAGCGCGAGGCGCTTAAAAAGTACACGATCGATCTGACCGAGCGTGCGCGGGCCGGCAAGCTCGACCCGGTGATCGGGCGCGACGATGAAATCCGTCGTTCTATCCAGATCCTGCAGCGTCGTACCAAGAACAATCCCGTCCTGATCGGCGAACCGGGAGTGGGCAAAACCGCGATCGTCGAAGGGCTCGCGCAGCGCATCGTCAACGGCGAGGTGCCCGAGTCGCTCAAGAGCAAGCGCGTGCTGTCGCTCGACATGGCTGGGCTGCTCGCGGGAGCGAAATACCGCGGCGAATTCGAGGAGCGGCTCAAAGCCGTCCTGCACGATATCGCGAAGGACGAAGGCCAGACGATCGTCTTCATCGACGAAATCCATACGATGGTCGGCGCGGGTAAAGCCGAAGGCGCGATGGACGCGGGCAATATGCTCAAACCGGCGCTGGCGCGCGGC
Organism: Trinickia sp.; assembly: GCF_051954495.1. Classification (GTDB taxonomy): domain Bacteria; phylum Pseudomonadota; class Gammaproteobacteria; order Burkholderiales; family Burkholderiaceae; genus Trinickia. Next base: position 5,046 of record NZ_JBQCHR010000155.1, on the reverse strand, counting down.
GAGCTGCATTGCATCGGTGCGACGACGCTCGATGAATATCGCAAGTACATCGAAAAAGATGCCGCCCTCGAGCGACGCTTCCAGAAGGTGCTCGTCGACGAGCCTTCGGTCGAGGCGACGATCGCGATTTTGCGCGGCTTGCAGGAGAAATACGAACTGCACCATGGCGTAGAGATCACCGACCCGGCCATCGTGGCCGCGGCGGAGCTCTCGCACCGGTACATCACGGATCGCTTCCTGCCCGACAAGGCCATCGATCTGATCGATGAGGCCGCTTCGAAGATCAAGATGGAGATCGATTCCAAGCCGGAAGAGATGGACCGGCTCGATCGCCGCTTGATTCAATTGAAGATCGAGCGCGAAGCCGTGAAGAAGGAGAAAGATGAAGCCTCGCAGAAGCGGCTGCAACTGATCGAGGAGGAAATCGATCGGCTGAACCGCGAGTATTCCGATCTCGAGGAGATCTGGACAGCGGAAAAAGCCGCGGTGCAGGGCAGTGCGCAGCTGAAAGAAGAGATCGAGAAGACGCGCGCCGAAATCACGCGGCTGCAGCGCGAGGGCAAGCTCGAGAAAGTCGCCGAACTGCAATACGGCAAGCTGCCCGAGCTCGAGGCGCGCTTGAAGCAAGTGACGCAGGCAGAGGCTAAGGAACAGAACAATCCGACGCGTCCGCGCCTCCTGCGCACGCAAGTGGGCGCCGAGGAAATCGCGGAGGTCGTGTCGCGCGCGACGGGCATCCCTGTTTCGCGGATGATGCAAGGCGAGCGCGAAAAGCTGCTGCAGATCGAAGACAAGCTGCACGAGCGCGTGATTGGACAGGACGAGGCGATCTCGGCCGTGGCCGACGCGATCCGCCGCTCGCGCGCGGGCTTGGCCGATCCGAACCGGCCTTACGGTTCGTTCCTGTTCCTCGGGCCGACGGGTGTCGGCAAGACGGAGCTGTGCAAGGCGCTGGCCTCGTTCCTGTTCGATTCGGAAGAGCATCTGATCCGCATCGACATGAGCGAGTTCATGGAAAAGCACAGCGTGGCGCGGCTGATCGGCGCGCCGCCGGGCTACATCGGCTATGAGGAGGGCGGCTATCTGACCGAGGCGGTGCGTCGTAAGCCATACAGCGTGATCCTGCTCGACGAAATCGAGAAGGCGCACCCGGACGTCTTCAACGTGCTGCTGCAGGTGCTCGACGACGGCCGCATGACGGACGGCCAGGGACGTACGGTCGACTTCAAGAACACTGTCATCGTGATGACGTCGAACTTGGGTTCGCAGATGATTCAGGCGATGACGGGAGAGCCGCAGGAAGCGGTGCGCGAAGCGGTGTGGTCGGAGGTCAAGCTGCATTTCCGCCCGGAATTCTTGAATCGGATCGACGAAGTCGTCGTGTTCCATGCGCTCGATCGCAGCAACATCGAATCGATCGCGAAGATTCAGTTGCAGCGTTTGCATGAGCGGCTCGAAAAGCTCGATATGCAACTGCTCGTCTCCGATGCCGCGCTCGAGGCGATCGCGAAGGTCGGCTACGATCCGCTGTTCGGCGCGCGTCCGCTCAAGCGTGCGATCCAGCAGGAAATCGAGAACCCGGTGGCCAAGCTGATCCTCGCCGGGCGGTTCGGGCCCAAGGACGTCATTCCGGTGGAGGTCGAGGACGGCACATTCGTCTTCGAGCGCGTCGTGCATTGACGTCCCTATGCCGAGCCGCGCTAGCGTGCTGCCGGCGCGGCGGGCCCGCGGTCTTTGCTAATCGCGCGCCAGTATAGGAACAGGCCGCCGCCGGCCACGGCGAGGCTGGCCGCGCTGGCGGCCCAGAAGCCGCGCGCGCCGGTCAGCCAAAGCGGCGCCGTCCCGCCGACATCGAAGCCGAGCAGATAGCCGCCGCCTAGCCCGACACCCCACAGCGCGACCGCATAGATGACGGTGGGTACGACTGCCACCTTATACGCGCGCAATACGAAGGCCGTTACCGTTTGGAAGGTGTCGAAGATGTGATAGACGAGCATGATCGGCAGGAGCGGCATCGCGGCGGCGATGACGGCGGCATTGGTCGTGTAGCCGGCCAAGATCTCGGGCCGCAGCGCGAACGCGAGCGCCGCATAGCCGAGGCCGATCGCGCAGGCCAGCGCGATGCCATGCATGGCGAGCGTGCGCGCCGCGGCGTCGCGGTGTGCGCCGAGCGCTTGCGCGACGAGGGTCGAGGTGGCGACGCCGATCGACATCGGCGTCATGTAGAGCACGGCGCCGAAATTCCCTGTGATCTGGTGGCCGGCGAGTGTCGTCGTGCCGAAGCGCGCGATGAACAGCGCCATGAAAGTGTACGACGTCACCTCGATCAAGAACGAGAGACCCATCGGTACCCCGAGCTTGAGTAGGGCGAGTTGTCGCCGCCGCTCGGGCCAGCAAAAGTGCTTGAACGTCTCGAACGGCGCGAAGAAGTCGAGCTTCGAAAGCAGCGTCAAGCCGATCGCGGCGAGCGCCCAGTTGATGGCCGTGCTTGCCAACGCACAGCCGGGGCCGCCCAGCGCGGGTATGCCCAGACCGCCGAAAATGAACCAGAAATTGAGCGGGATTTTGACGAGCAGCGCGCCTACCTGGAGCACCATGACGAGGCGAGGCTTGCCGACGCCGTTGGCGAGCGCGGTATAGACACGAAACGCCAGACTCGCGGGTAGGCCGAACGCCGCGATGCGCAAATAGGCCTCGGTACGCTCGTGCAGCGCAGCAGGAACGTGCGAAATGGCGAGCAGCGGCCCGGGGAAAAACATCACGATGAACCCGAGCACCGCGAGCCCCGCCGAAAGCCACAGCCCTTGACGGATCTCCTCGCCGATTTCCGTGTAGCGTCGCGCACCGAACAACTGTCCGCAGATCGGCTGCAAGGCCAGCACCACGCCCGTCAAGCCGACGAAAACTGAGACATAGACGGACGAGCCCAGTCCGAGCGCAGCGAGATCGACGGCGGAAAAGCGGCCGACCATGACGGTATCCATCACGCCGAACGCGATGATGGCGAGTTGCCCGATAAGGACCGGCCAGGCGAGGGCGGCAATCTTGCGGATGTCAGTGAACATAATTTTGGGATGGAGAGGTTCGCCTTCGTGCCGTCGTCGTAGCTGTCGTTCGTAGGTTTCTTCTCGGGGCGCCACGGACTTCTCGTTCTTTGACCTGCTAGCGTTGGGCGCACCGGCCGAATGCGTTGCTACGCTTGACCGGCGATTGTCCTATTTTTTCGTAAATGCTCCCAGTTGCACATCGGCTGACTTAAATTTTGTCCTCCTTTCAAACGTGGAGGGCACAGTGATCATGAGAAAGATTGCGTCGACCCAGTCGACGCCGCACCAGTCGCCGGTCAGCGCTCGAAGAGCGCGGCCATCAATGAAGAGCGCGCAGATAGCGATATTGCTTACGTGCACGATGCACTGCTCCCATGCGGGTGCGGTGGGTACCTTTAGTCGGGCGTGCAGATTCGATCAAATACCCATGGGCTGCAAGCAATAGCGGCGACCTTCTTCGTGCTATTGGGGGCCCCAGCGTGGGTGCGCGAACTCCCCAATCACCGAGAAAAGGAGAAGTATTGGGTGTTGGAATCGATCACGACCGACTACCTGAGCAGCCGGTTCTACCTCGGCGCACGACACAGCGTTTATCAGTGGCATCAGGGAAATTACAGCGGTTGGTTGCAAAAAACGAAACGAGACTCAGGCCTTGCTCGAGATCTCTTGGATCGTTCAGTGTTGACTGACGATAAGTTCAAGATTTTCACGAAGAACAGAGGAGTCCTTTTTAGCGCCAGGGCAGGGTCGCCGAATATTGTTGAGCGAACAGATCAGATAGCGGGCGCCAATCCATGGATCAACCGCTGGCGCGTCGTCGGACAGCATTATTACTACGACCCTGATCGGAAGGTGGAGGTCGTGGCGGGCCAGACTGTAGCCGAGGACTGCAATTTGACGGAAGGATGGCCCAGACCATGAAGCTAATTTTCATGTCGTTCATAGTGATAGGCGTGGTCGGGTGCCATTCCGGTGATCAGGTGAGTGTCCGAGATCGTGCGATGGGCGAGATGGCGGCAGTCATGGAAGCCGCGAGCGCGTTGGTCGTGATCGCTCCCGCGAGTTCGCCCTCACAACGTGCTGTTCTGCAGGAAAACCTGGTCAAAAGAATGGCTACGTACGACGTCTTGTCAGCGTCCGCGGAGAAGCTGAACTTGCTTCAGGAGGCCAGAGCCGTTATGCCGACTGTTTCGAAGGACAACGCGCTCGGGTCCGTCGAGTTGGAGCGGATCATAAAGCGTACTGCCAATCTGACATCGGTTGGGGCGGAAGCACTAGGCCGATTGCCCGATATGGGGAGGCGCGATTCTGTATTGTTCAAGCTGCCAACGGGAAAACTCGGCATGCTTTCCGTATGGGATTACAGAGAGGATCAAGGAAAGCTTTTTGCGATTGAGGACGCGTTGAGGTTTGAGGTAGCCGGTACGCGCGCTTCGTTATCGCTTTCGCAGCGTCCGAAAGATAACCGGCGTCTCTGGGTGGTGGGATGGATCACAGATTCGGAGGACTACACGCTCTATCTAGAGGATGCAGCAACCACCGACGGCAGCACATTTTGGAACCCGAACTCCATCCGAGCGCTGGCTGAGGAAATGACCCGGTAAATTTCGTTGCCTCGCCATCGAGATACCGCAAAGACCGCGCTTGCCGATCCGAAGCTCGCGCGGTCCGCCTTCCTATCCGGTTTCAATGCCGTCGAACGGCGCGCGTATGCCGCCGCTCTACCTTTGGGACTGGCCTATCCACTCTCACATAAAGCCGAAAGCGTTCGTCGCGGTCGGCCGCGCGTCGGCCTTCCCAAACAAGCTTCCAAGCGTAGTTCAGCATCGGGCTCGGCGCACTGAAATCGGCGGAGTCGTGTCGCAGCAGCACGTCGCAGTCGTCGCTGAACGAAAACTGCATGTCGGCGAAATAAGCGAACGACGCGAGCTGCGCATCGCCGAGGCGAACCGGCGAGATGCAAGTGTAGTCGTCGGGCAAGTGCTCGGCGATTTGCATG
>NZ_JBQCHR010000154.1:0-5500 GCF_051954495.1 Trinickia sp. | reverse complement strand
CATCGCGCGCACCAGCAGATCGACGTCGCCCGCGCGAACCTGCTTGCCGCTCGACGCGACGTAGTCGGCCGGCTTCGCGACGAACGCGATCTTCGGCGTGTGCTGACGCGTCGCGATTTCGTCCAGATGCTTGATCAGGCCCATGCGCAGCGCGCCATGCGCGCGGATCGTCTCGAACTTCGCGAGCGCCTGCGCGTCGCCATTGATCGCGTCCTGCAACTCGGTGCCCTTGTAGCCGATCGCCTCGGCGTCGACGAAGATCGTCGGGATGCCCGCGTTGATCATCGTCGCGCGCAGCGTGCCGACGCCCGGCACTTCGAGATCGTCGACCAGGTTGCCGGTCGGGAACATCGCGCCGCCCGCGCCGTCTTCTTCGGCGGCCGGGTCCATGAATTCGAGCTGCACTTCGGCGGCCGGGAACGTCACGCCGTCGAGTTCGAAGTCGCCGGTTTCCTGCACCGCGCCGGCGGTCATCGGCACGTGCGCGACGATCGTCTTGCCGATGTTCGCTTGCCAGATCCGCACCACGGCGATCCCGTCGCGCGGTACGCGCGCGGGATCGACGAGCCCGCTCGAGATCGCGAACGGGCCCACGGCGGCCGAGAGATTGCCGCAGTTGCCGGTCCAATCGACGAACGCCTTGTCGATCGCCACCTGACCGAACAGGTAGTCGACATCGTGATCGGGCCGCGTGCTCTTCGCGATGATGACGGTCTTGCTCGTGCTCGAGGTGGCGCCGCCCATGCCGTCGATATGCTTGCCGTACGGGTCGGGGCTGCCGATCACGCGCATGTGCAGCGCGTCGCGCGCCGCGCCGGGTGTCTGCGCGGCCGCCGGCAAATCCTGCAAGCGGAAAAACACGCCCTTGCTCGTGCCGCCGCGCATGTACACGGCGGGAATCTTGATTTGCGGTGAGTGCGTCATTCGTGGGTTGTCCTTGGATTACGCAAGTTACGCGGCCATCGACGATTCGAGAAAGTCTTGCGCGAAGCGCTGCAGCACGCCGCCCGCCTCGTAGATCGACACCTCTTCGGCCGTATCGAGGCGGCACGTAACCGGCACGGTCACGCGTTCGCCGTTCTTGCGCACGATGACGAGCGTGAGGTCGGCGCGCGGCGTACGCGCGCCGATGACGTCGAACGTCTCGGTGCCGTCGATGCCGAGCGTCGTGCGCGTCGTGCCGGCTTTGAATTCCAGCGGCAACACGCCCATGCCGACGAGGTTCGTGCGATGGATGCGCTCGAACCCTTCGGCGACGATCGCTTCGACGCCGGCCAGGCGTACGCCCTTGGCGGCCCAGTCGCGCGAGGAGCCTTGTCCGTAGTCCGCACCGGCGATGATGATGAGCGGCTGCTTGCGTTCCATGTACGTTTCGATCGCTTCCCACATCCGCGTGACGCGGCCTTCGGGTTCGATACGGGCGAGCGAGCCGGTCTTGACCTCGCCGTTCTCGATCGCCATTTCGTTCTTGAGCGTCGGGTTGGCGAACGTGGCGCGCAGGGCGGTCAAGTGATCCCCGCGGTGCGTCGCATACGAATTGAAGTCTTCTTCGGGCAGCCCCATCTTTTCGAGGTACTCGCCCGCGGCGCTCGTACGCATGATCGCATTCGAAGGGGAGATGTGATCGGTCGTGATGTTGTCGCCGAGCACGGCAAGCGCGCGCATGCCCTTGAGCGTACGCTCGCCCGCGAGCGCACCCTCCCAATACGGCGGACGGCGGATGTAGGTGCTTTGCGGGCGCCACCCATAGAGCGGCTGCGCGGTTTCGCTGCGCTGCGCCGTGATCGCGAACATCGGCTCGTACACGCGTCGGAATTGCTCGGGCTTCACGCTCGATGCCACGACGGCGTCGATCTCCTCGTCCGTCGGCCACAGATCCTTCAGCATGATCGGCTTGCCGGCGCTGTCGAGACCGAGTACGTCCTTTTCGATGTCGAACCGAATGGTCCCGGCAATCGCATAGGCGACGACGAGCGGCGGCGACGCCAGGAACGCCTGCTTCGCGTACGGATGAATGCGTCCGTCGAAGTTGCGGTTGCCCGACAGGACGGCGGTGGCGTACAAGTCGCGGTCGACGATTTCCTTTTGAATGACCGGATCGAGCGCGCCCGACATCCCGTTGCACGACGTGCAGGCATACGCGACGACGCCGAAGCCGAGCTGTTCGAGCTCGGGCAGCAGCCCGGCTTCCTCGAGGTAGAGCGTCACGGCCTTCGACCCAGGGGCGAGCGAAGTCTTGACCCACGGTTTGCGCAGGAGCCCGAGGCGGTTCGCGTTGCGTGCGAGTAGGCCCGCCGCGATCATGTTGCGCGGGTTGTTCGTGTTCGTGCAGCTCGTGATCGCGGCGATGATGACGGCGCCGTCGGGCATCTTGCCCGGTTCGTTCTCGACTTTTCCGCTGATGCCGCGCGCGGCGAGCTCGGTCGTCGGCACACGGCGGTGCGGGTTCGACGGGCCCGCGATATTGCGCGTGACGCTCGAGAGATCGAAGCGCAAGACGCGCTCGTACTGCGCATGCGAAAGCGTATCGGCCCACAGGCCTGCTTCCTTCGCATACGTTTCGACGAGCTTGACGAGCGAGTCGTCGCGGCCCGTGAGCTTCAGATAGCGGATCGTTTGCTCGTCGATGTAGAACATCGCGGCCGTCGCGCCGAACTCCGGCGCCATATTCGCGATCGTGGCGCGATCGCCGAGCGTGAGGCGCGAGGCGCCTGCGCCGAAAAACTCCAAGTACGCCGAGACGACCTTTTCCTTACGCAGGAATTCGGTCAATGCCAGCACGATGTCGGTGGCCGTGATGCCGGGCTGGCGTTCGCCCATGAGCTCGACGCCGACGATGTCCGGCAAGCGCATCCACGATGCGCGGCCGAGCATGACGCTCTCCGCTTCGAGGCCGCCCACGCCCACCGCGATCACGCCGAGCGCGTCCACCATCGGCGTATGCGAATCGGTGCCGACCAGCGTGTCGGGAAACGCGACGCCGTCGTGAACCTGCACGACAGGGCTCATGCGCTCGAGATTGATCTGATGCAGGATGCCGTTGCCCGGCGGAATGACGTCGACGTTCTTGAACGCCTTCTTCGTCCAGTCGATGAAATGGAAGCGGTCTTCGTTGCGGCGATCCTCGATCGCGCGGTTCTTGGCGAAGGCGTCCTTGTCATATCCGCCGCATTCGACTGCGAGCGAGTGATCGACGACGAGCTGCGTCGGCACGACCGGATTGACGAGCGCGGGATCGCCGCCGCGCGCCGCGATGGCGTCGCGCAGGCCGGCGAGATCGACGAACGCCGTTTGACCGAGGATGTCGTGGCAGACCACGCGCGCCGGAAACCACGGGAAATCGAGGTCGCGCTTGCGTTCGATCAATTGCTTGAGCGCGTCGGTCAGCAGCGACGGTTCGCAGCGGCGAACGAGGTTTTCGGCGAGTACGCGCGACGTGTAGGGCAGCGTGTCGTACGCGCCTTTCTCGATGGCGTCGACGGCGGCGCGCGCATCGAAGTAGTCGAGCCCGGCGCCGGGCAGTGCTTTGCGGTATTCAGTGTTCATTTGGCGTAAGGCGGATGTTGAAGGGCGCGAAACGATCGGATGTACGAACGCGTGTCATACGTCGATCGCGGAAACGGACTTGGCCAGTTTGCGCAGCTCGAATTTCTGAATCTTGCCCGTCGATGTTTTCGGCAACTCGACGAACTCGATCGCGCGCGGCACCTTGAAGCCGGCGAGGTGCGCCTTGCAGTGCGCGATCAGCTCGGCCGCGGTGGTCGTCGCGCCTGCCTTCAATTCGACGAAGGCGCAAGGCGTTTCGCCCCATCGCGGATCGGGCTTCGCCACGACGGCGGCGGCCAGCACGGCCGGATGCCGATACAAGATGTCCTCGATCTCGATGCTCGAAATATTCTCGCCGCCGGAGATGATGATGTCCTTGCTGCGGTCTTTGATGCGCACGTATCCATCGGGGTAGGCCACGCCGAGATCGCCCGTATGGAACCAGCCGCCGCGGAATGCTTCCTCGGTGGCGGTCGCGTTCTTCAGGTAACCCTTCATGGCGATGTTGCCGCGGAACATGACTTCGCCGATGGTTTCGCCGTCGGCGGCCACGGGCGTCATGGTGTTGGGATCGAGCACCGCGCAGCCCTCTTGCAAGTGGTAGCGCACGCCTTGACGCGCATTCAAGCGCGCTCGTTCCCCGATGTCGAGCGTGCACCATTCTGCTTGCTGCGGGCAAACCGATGCCGGGCCGTACACCTCGGTCAGGCCGTACACGTGCGTCAGTTCGAACCCGAGCAGCTCGAGGCTCTCGATCAGCGCCGCGGGTGGCGCGGCGCCGGCCACCATCGCATGGACGCGGTGCTCGATGCCGGCCTTCACGTCATCGGGTGCGTTGACCAGCAGGTTATGGACGATCGGCGCGCCGCAATAGTGCGTGACGCCTTCGGCGCGGATCAGGTCGAAGATCGCTTTCGCATCGACTTTGCGCAGGCAGACGTTGACGCCGGCACGCGCGGCAACCGCCCACGGGAAGCACCAGCCGTTGCAGTGGAACATGGGCAGCGTCCACAGATAGACCGCATGCTTGGGCATGTCCCATTCGAGGATGTTGCTGATCGCGGCCGTGTAAGCGCCGCGATGGTGATAGACGACGCCCTTTGGGTTGCCCGTCGTGCCGGACGTGTAATTCAGGCTGATCGCGTTCCACTCGTCGCTCGGGGGCGTCCAGGCATACTCCGGATCGCCGCTCGCGAGCAGCGCTTCGTATTCGATTTGGCCGATCCGATCGCCGGGGCCGGTGTAGAGCGGGTCGTCGACGTCGATGACGAGAATCGGCCGCTCCACGGCCGGCAGCACGGCGCGCATGAGCTCGGCGAACTCGCGATCGACGAGCAACGCCTTGGCTTCCCCGTGATTGAGCATGAAGGCCAGGGTGGAAGCATCCAGGCGCGTATTGAGCGTATTGAGCACGGCGCCGGCCATCGGGATGCCGAAATGCGCTTCGACCATGGACGGCGTATTCGGCAGCATGACGGCGACGGTGTCGCCTAGGCCGATGCCGCGCGCGGCGAGGGCGGAGGCGAGCCGCCGCGTGCGCTCATACGTTTCCTTCCAGGTCCGGCGAATGTCGCCGTGAACGACGGCCAGGCGGGTAGGGTATACGCTCGCCGCGCGTTCGATGAACATCAACGGCGTGAGCGCCGTGAAGTTCGCGGCGTTCTTGCCAAGGCCTGCTTCGTACATGTCTGTGCTCATCATATGTCTCCCCACCTCTGCGGTACCGCCATGGCGGGCCCATGCATGACATGGGCCCCCGGTTTGCGATCAGCGTTTGCCGATCGGCAAGAACTTCAGGTTCTCCGGTCCAGTGTAGTTCGCGCTCGGCCGGATGATCTTGTTGTCGATGCGTTGCTCGATGATGTGCGCGCTCCAGCCCGCGGTGCGCGAGATCACGAACAGCGGCGTGAACATGGCCGTGGGCACGCCCATCATGTGATACGACACGGCGCTG
>NZ_JBQCHR010000153.1:0-115002 GCF_051954495.1 Trinickia sp. | reverse complement strand
TTGAAACCCCGCCCTTCAGGGCGGTGAGCTGGGACCCCGGCCTGAAGGCCGGGGTTTCAGCGATTCTTTGGGAGGGGTGCAAACCCCTTCCAAAAGTGTTCAGCCAAACCGGCCTGAAGGCCGGTTGTGGACAGTTGCTCGAGGCTGGCCGAAAAATTCGAAAGTGAGGTCGAGTACTGGCGCTTCGTCGAAATCCTCAATCTCTTCAAGGGCGAGATAGACTCGAGGCTCCTCGGGAAAGTGAAGCAAATCAAGCAGTACCGCGATTGGATCGCACATCGAAACCCGAGCAAACCGGCCCCGCTCAAGCCACACCCGAGACGACCTTCGACGTTCTGACGCAGATGATCGAGCAAATCCGGCTCACGCATACTCAGCCTGTCGAAGACGAGGTAATCGAACGACTAACGCTTGCACCCACGCCATAATCCTCCCTTCCGTGCGGCGCGCGCCAAACAAAAAACGGCGGACGCATCAACGACACGCCCGCCCAAGCACGACGAGGAGTTACTTCAAAACGAGTGCCGCATGCCGATCCGCAAATCCGCTTGCGTCGTCGTGGTCGACGGCGCAAAGCTGTATCCGATGACGGCATCGACGCCGCTCGAGGCCTTCAGGTAATCCCCCGAGATATACACATCCGTGCGCTTCGACAGCAGGTAGTGCAAGCCCGCCGACACCTGATTCCAATGGTGCCCCTCGAAGTGCGTGTATTGATACCCGCCGATCGCGCTGAACGCCGGCGTCACATTCCACGCCACCCCGCCCTCGCCCACCTGCATGTGCGACGATTGCCCCAGCGCCTTGATCGTCGTGTACGAATAGTTGCCCATCACCGTCACGGGGCCGAACGCGTAGCTCGCGCCTACGCCGAACGTGCCTTGCTTGTCGACGGGAAACGACGTGCTGGAGAACAGATCCGTCACGGCGCCCGTCGCGGGATCGACACTGACGGTCGGGGCGCCGAGGAACGTGCGCGTGCCGATCATCGCGTATGGATCGAAGGCATAGATGCCGAACGGGTTGTTCAATTGCGTATACGCCGCGCCCATCGTGAACTTGCCGTGCGCATAGTGTGCGCCGACGCTGTAGGCGCTGTTCTGGTGGAAGTTGCCGGCCGTATTGCCGAACGACCACATGCCGCCGAACTTGAAGCCGTCGATGTCGTTGGACAGGAACTTCACCGAATTGGGCAGGCGGTCGCCGTTGAAGCGGTCGAAGTCGCCCTGGTGGATCGCGTACCCGCTGGCCCAGGCCGAGACGTTGTACAGAAACACCATCTCCTCGGTCATGTCCTGCTGATTGCCGAACGATACCGTGCCCCAAGGGCCTGCAAGCCCGACATAGGCCTGCCGCCCGAACTCGGAACCGCCGAACGTGAGCCGCCCCGTACCGAGCTTGAACCCGCTCTCCAACGCAAATACCGCTTTCAGCCCGCCGCCCAGATCCTCGGTGCCCTTAATGCCCCAGCGGTTGCCGTATGAAATGCCGTCGTCGAATTTGACGACATGTGAACCGCCCGTATTGCTGACGTAGGTGATGCCCGCATCGAGGATGCCATACAACGTAACGCTGCTTTGAGCGTGGCCGACGCCGGGCAATCCGGCGAGCGCCAACGCGATACCCGCGCCGATCGGGGTGCGCAATGCTTTCATCATGTGCTCTCGTTATGTTTAAAGGGTGGCGGTCCGTTCAGTGATCGGCAAGCGCGCTGGTCACGGCCTGCAGCCCATTCGCCCCGTTGGCGGTCGTCACGCCGTCGAGCCAAGGACCGAGCAAGTCGGGGTGCGACTTCAGCGCATCGCGCGCGGCGGTGTTCACGTTGACTTTGTCCTGCAGAACGCTGGCGATGATGTGATTCTCCAAGTCCACGCTGAACGTCATCTGCTTGAACAGCCTGCCCAGATTCGCGCATTGGCTCGCGAAGCCCGTCCTCGTGACGGTATTCACCGTCGCCCCGCCGTAGTTCGGGCCGAAGTACGCATCGCCTCCCGACAAATACGTCAAATGGAATTTGGTATTCATCAGGTGAGGCTCCCACGCGAGGAACACGATCCACCGCTTGTCGCGCACGGCGCGTTCGACCTGCGTCAGCATGGCGGTCTCGCTCGAGGCGACGAGCGTCCAGTTGCCGAGGCCGAAGGCCTTGTCCCCGATCATCTTCGTGATGTTCTGATTGGCCGGCGCGCCGGGCTCGATGCCGTAGATCTTGTCGTCGAACTTGTCCGCGTACTTCGCGAGATCGGCGAATGAGTGCACGCCCGCCGCGGCCACGTAGTCGGGCACCGCCAGCGTGAACTTCGCATTCGTCAGGTTGGCGTGCAGCACGTCGATCGAATGGCTATCGACGAACGGCTTCACGAGAGGCCCTTGAGCCGGCATCCAATTGCCCAGGAAGACGTCGACCTGCCCCTTCTTCAACCCCTCGTAGGTGATCGGCACCGACAGATTGGCGACGCTCTGCCGATAGCCGAGCGCTTTGAGCACGACGCCGCTGATGGCGTTCGTCGCATCGATGTCCGTCCAGCCCGGGTCGGCCATGCGAACGTCGGTACAACTGCTCGCCTCGCCCGCCCGCGTCGCCGCCGGCATCGCCGCTGCCACCGCCAGTAGGAACGCTCCAATCAAGCGCCCATATCCCAACTGCCCGCTTCCGTTCATCTCTGCTCCTTCAAGATTGACCTGCGTGTGGTGTGATTCGGTCTCGGTCGGCCGGACGTGCCCGTTATTCTTTTGCGACGCGCGGAAAGCGCGCCATGGCCTCGAGCGTGTCGAGTTCGATGTGATTGCGCATATAGCGCTGGCTCGCGTCGGCAAACGGCTGCCAATCCCAGGCTTGAATGCGTCCCTGGGTAGATGCCGCGTAGTGAAAGCGCCGACGGCGCTGGCTTGCCAATACATCCCGATGTATGGCGTCGATGTCCCAACGCCTCTCGACTTCGGCCCTGAACTGCTCCACTAACGCGGCATGCTCGGGATTCGCGGCGAGATTGACGAGTTCTTTAGGATCGGCGGATAGATCGAACAACTGATCGGGGTCGGCCGGAGTGTGAATGAATTTGTAGCGGCCCCGACGAATCATCACGATCGGGGCGATCGCGCCTTCCGCAAGGTATTCGCCGAAGGTTTCGTCGTGCCCGCCGTCGCCCTGCAAATGCGGAACGAGGCTGCGGCCGTCGACCGGATCGGGCCACGCCGTTTGGCGCTCGCCGGTCGCCAGTTCGACGAGCGTCGGCAGCAGATCGATCGTCGACACCGAACCCGCCACGCGGTGCGGCGTGAAGTGCTTCGGCGCATGAACGATCAGCGGCACGCGGGCTGCGTTCTCGAAAAACGTCATCTTGTACCAAAGGCCGCGTTCGCCGAGCATATCGCCGTGATCGGAAGTCACGACCACGATCGTATCGTCTGCTAGCCCCGTTGCGTCGAGCGCATCGAGGATGGCCCCGAATTGTGAATCCACGTACGACAGAGCGCCGTAGTAGGCACGGCGCGCGTTGCGCACCTGCTCTTCGGTCGGCGGCGTCCGGTCGTTCTCGCAGACATGGCGCAACCGCTTCGAGTGCGGATCGCTTTCGTCGAAGGTGAGCGTCGTGCTCGGCATGTCGATCTCTTCATCGCGATAGAGATTCCAGTACTCGGGCGTAATCGCATACGGATCGTGCGGATGAGTCAGCGACGCGACGACGCAAAACGGCCGCACGTCGGCGCCTGCCTGCTGCTCGCGCGCAATGTCGTAAAGCTTTTGCCGCACGGTGAAGGTGACCTCGTCGTCGAAATCGAGCTGATTCGTGCGCACGCATCGGCCGGCGTCGAGCACCGAGCTCATGTTGTGGTACCAGCTGGGGCGCACCTCCGGGTGATCCCAATCCGGCGCCCAGCCGAAATCGGCCGGGTAGATGTCGGTGGTCAAACGCTCCTCGAATCCATGCAGCTGATCCGGCCCGCAAAAGTGCATCTTGCCCGACAACACGGTGCGGTAGCCGGCCGCACGCAGGTAGTGCGCGAACGTCAAGGTTTGCGCGGGAAATTCGGCCGCGTTATCGTAGGCGCCGATATTCGAGGGCAGCTTGCCGGCCATGAGCGCGAAACGCGACGGCGCGCACAGCGGGCTCGCGCAGTACGCCGAGTCGAACACCACCCCGTCGCGCGCCAGCGCATCGATACGTGGCGTCTTCGACACTGCGTTGCCGTAGGCGCGCAGCGACGACGGCGTCATTTGGTCGGCCATCAAGACGAGAATGTTCTTTCCGGTGTTGGGCTTCATGAACTCGATGTTTAAAATGCGTTGAACGGGCGTCGCCGCGATCGGCCTGGATGCGCCGCTGCTGCACTGCAAGATCGCGACGGCTTGGCGCCGGTGACGTGACGCCAATATGTCGACCCACAATTCGCGTGTGAAGACGGCCGCTATTTATGGCCCCATAAGGCATGCTTATGTCTGAGCAAGACCGTTTGCCCCCGCTGCAGATGCTGTCGGTGTTCGAGTCCGCGGCGCGGCTGGCCAGCTTCACGGCCGCTGCCCGCGAGCTCGGCTCGACGCAGCCGGCCGTGAGCCAGCGCATCGTGCAGTTGGAGGCGGATCTGGGTGTGCCGCTGTTCGAGCGCGGGCATCGCGGCGTCACCTTGACGCCCGATGGCCAACGTCTTTACGAAGCGGTCCGCCAAAGCATCGGGACCATTCGCGATGCCGTGGCCGACATCCGGGCCGCCCGCGCGAAAGGCGCGCTGACGATCGTGACCGACGCCGGCTTCGCCACCTATTGGCTCGTGCCGCGGCTCATGGACTTGCGGCGCTTTCTGCCCGACATCAACGTGAAGGTCGTGACGTCGCAATTGGCATTCGATCCCCGCCGGGACCACGCGGATGTCGCCATCGCATTCGGCGACGGCGATTGGTCGCCGTGCACCGCCACGCGGCTTTTTCAGGAGCAGGTCGTACCCGTTTGCTCGCCCGCCTTTCGGGCGGCGCACCCCGAAATCGCGAGGCCAGCCGATTTGCGCGGCGCGCCGTTGCTGCACGTGCAGCCGGCGCAGCCCGAGCGCTGGATGGGGTGGAACGGTTGGTTCGCGACGCACGGGTTGTCCGCGCCGCCCGACGAACACGGGTCGACCTTCAACAGCTATGCGCTCGTCATGCATGCGGCGCTCACGCATCAGGGGGTGGCGCTAGGATGGCTGCCGCTCGTCGACGAACTCGTGGCCAGCGGCCAACTCGTCACCCTGTTCGACGAGCCGGTCACGACCGCGCGCGGGTATTTTCTCGTGTGTCCGCCAGCGCGGCCCGAAACGCCTGCCGCGCCGGCCTTTCGGCGTTGGCTGTTCGCCGCCTGCGCGGCGAGCCCGGTGACGGCGCAGTAGGTGCGCTTCCGGCTTATGAGCGGTGCAGTCGTCGCCGAACCCACTCGGCGAAAGCTTCGTCTTCCACTCGATAATGGCCAAACAAGGCGCGCGACCACGGCAAAGCGCCAGGGGTCCGGCTCGAGCGTTTCACGGCTGTCACAGCGCCTCGATCAAGTCCTTCCGCTTTGTCCGGCAATACGCGGTGCAGGCGAGATGCGCGGCGCTGGCGGCGGCGTTGACCATCGCACTCGCATTCGTTGGCTTGCAGACCGATACGACGATCGGCGGCGGTACGGGTTTAAGGGGAAGCTCGACGAACTCGCCGGTCTGCAGCTCGTCGGTCACGAATAAGCTCGGGATGCACGCCACGCCGTAGCCGTCCCGAATGAGCTGTACGATCGCGGCCACCGAAGGCGAGCAGGTCGTCCGCGTGTGCTCGGGACTGATTCTCTCCTGCCGCGCAAGCGCCAGCACGATGCTCTGCAGCGCGACTTGCGGCGCCGTACCGCGGCCGAACGTCAAGATCGGACGCTGCAACACGCGCGCCGCAAGTCCGCTCGCGCGCCGCGACAGCAAGCCACGGCGAGCGATCCAGCGCACCGGATAGCTCGCGATCGCGCTCGAGGCGATCTTCGTGCTGTCGATGCCTTCCACCCGTATCGCAAGATCGAGTTCGCCCGCAAGCAGCCGCTGCTGGAGCACCGCACTCGAATCGACCGTCAAATCCACATCGAGCTGCGGGAATTTCGAATTCAAGTGCGTGACGTAGTGCGAAAGCCACGAGTGCACGACCGTCTCGATCACGCCCAGCCGCAGCTTCCCGCCGACGATCACCTCCTGTCCGGCCGCCTCGCGCAACGCGCGCGCCGCGTCGACGACGTTGCGCGCAAGACCGAGCAAACTCTCGCCGGCAGGCGTCAAACGAAACTGCGTCGTCGAACGGTCGATCAGTTCGGTGCGTAGCTCGTCTTCCAGCGACTTGATCCGCAAGGAGATCGTCGCCGGGGTCGCATGCAAGACGCGCGCCGTCGCCCGAAAGCTTTCGAGTTCCGCCAGCGTCACGAACGTTTCGATGAAACGCGTATTCATCGCATTCTTGCGTGCCCGGTATCGCTCTCGACGCGGAATGCCTGCATCGCTTCGCCGAGCTGCTGCGCCTGCTCGTTGAGCGAGACGGCCGCCGCCGCGGCTTGTTCGACCAGCGCGGCATTTTGCTGCGTCGCCCCGTCCATCTGCGAAATCGCGCGATTGACTTCGTCGATGCCGATGCTCTGCTGCGTCGAAGCGCTCGCGATCTCGCCGACGATCGTCGTCACACGCTTGACCGCCGTCACGATCCCGTCCATCGCGGCGCCGGCCGTTTCCGCCAGCGCCGCCCCGCTTTCTACCTGCGTGATGGACGTATCGACGAGCACGCGGATTTCCTTCGCGGCCGCCGCGCTGCGCTGCGCCAAGCTGCGCACCTCGCTCGCCACCACCGCGAAGCCGCGGCCGTTTTCTCCGGCGCGTGCCGCTTCCACCGCCGCGTTCAACGCCAGGATGTTCGTCTGGAACGCGATGCTGTCGATGACCGACGTGATGTCGGCCACCTTCTTCGAACTTTCGGCGATCGCGCGCACCTTGCCCACGACGTCGCCCACCACATTGCCGCCGCGCTCGGCTTCCGACGACGCGCTTGCCGCCACTTCCGTCGCCCGCGAGGCGTTTTCAGCGTTTTGCTTGACGGTCGAGGTCAGCTCATCCATGGCCGCGGCAGTCTGCTCGAGCGAGGCCGCCTGCTGCTCGGTGCGGCTCGACAAATCGCCATTGCCGGTGGCGATTTCGGCCGCGGCCGTGCGTATCGTCTCCGCCGCCGTCTTCACGCGCGAGACCGTGCCCGCCAGCGTGTCGCGCGTGTAAGCGATGGCCGACACGATGCTCTCGTCGTCGCCGTGCGCCACGTCGATGCGCCCCGTCAAATCGCCCGAGGCGATCTGGCGGGCCAGTTCCGCCGCCTTCGCCGGCTCGCCGCCCACCGAACGCCGCACGCTCTTGATCGCGAGGGAAGTCAGCACGGAGATCGCCGCCCCGAGAATGATTAGGACAACCAACGATGTGATCAGCGTGTGATAGAAGGACGCCTGAATGTCATCTTGGTAGACCCCAGCGATGAAATCCCAATTCCACGGCTTATAGCGTTTCACGAAGCCGAGCTTGGAACTGGGCTCCTTCTCGCCCGGTTTCGGCCACCAGTATTCGACGTAGCCCGTCCCGCTCGGCGAGGCGCCGGCTGCCGCGATATCGCGGTAAAGGAAATTTCCCTTGGCATCCTTCCATTGCGACATGTCCTGGCCGTTCAGCTTCGGCGCCATCGGGTGCATGACGACCACCGAGTCGCCGCCGACGACGGTCACGTAGCCGTTGCCGCTATAGCGCAAGTCGGCAATTCGGGCCAACGCTTGCTGCTTGGCCGCGTCGGCGGCGAGCTTGCCGGCCTGCGCGTCGCGATCGAGACCGGCCGCGATCGAATAGGCCATTTCCGCGATATCGGAGAGCGCGTGCTTGCGCTCGGTCAATTGCATGTCGCGCATCTGCATCGCGTGCCAGACAGTCAACGTCAGCAGGCCGAGCCAAGTGAGAAGGAGGGGAATCCAAAGCTTTTGTCGCAGGGTCAAACGAGACATGTGGTTTCTTCCGACGAATGAGGCTTGTTGGTATAGAAGGCGCAGCGAAGGGCGTGGGGCCGCCCTTCTCTGTTAACGGCACTCGAAGGCGGATGTTAAGCGGATCGAGATGTATCGACCGCGCTTTTTCATGCGCGAATTCGACTGCGCGGCGCGGGATAACTCAATCGGGGAACACCCTGCAGCGGCGGCTTCGAACGGCGATTTTTGCTTCATTCGGCAATGACTTAGGCGATCGGTCCCGATGCGGATCCTCTATGTCACGCTGGGGAAAACCCGCACGAAAGCGTTAAGAAAACCTTGACAGCGGCGCACGGAATTCCTTGCTGGCGGAGGATTTTTTTCAAACCTAATCTCCTCACCAAGCTCATCGTCATCAAGGAATGCCGCCATGCCTCAGCGCTTTCGTCAGCTCGTGCGCCATAAGGACTTCAAAGGCCCCACCGCCGGGCAGTGCGGCGAGTATGCCCAAGCCAATCTCGTCATCATCCCGAGCGCCTATGCGCAGGATTTCCTGCGCTTTTGCGTGAGCAATCCCAAAGCGTGTCCGCTGCTCGGCGTGGGCGAACGCGGCCAATGGAATGTGCCGTCGCTCGGGCGGGACTTGGACTTGCGCACGGACGTGCCCGGCTATAACGTCTATCGCGACGGCCGGCTCGCGGAGCAGCCCGACGATATCGTTGGGCTTTGGAACGACGATCTCGTCGCATTCGCGATCGGCTGCTCGTTCTCGTTCGAACAGATGCTGACGCAAGAGCGCATTGCGCTGCGGCACGTCGACGAGGGCGTCAACGTCCCGATGTTTCGCACCCACATCGCCAACGTGAAGGCCGGGCCGTTCGGCGGGCAACTCGTGGTATCGATGCGCCCGATGTCCGGCGCGCACGCGATACGCGCCGTGCAAGTGACGAGCCGCTTTCCGTCCGTGCACGGCGCGCCCGTCCATCTCGGCAGCCCGCGTGCGATCGGCATCGCCGATCTGTCGCGCCCCGACTACGGCGACGCCGTCACGATTTACGAAGATGAAATACCGGTGTTCTGGGCCTGCGGCGTGACGCCGCAAAGCGCGATCGAAGCGGCGAAGCTGCCGTTCGCGATCGCTCATCGCCCCGGGCACATGCTCGTTACCGATATCCCCAACGCATCGCTGGCCGTCCTCTGACGCGCAGCGCGCATCCCAACGCCGTGGTAGAGGAGACAGAGACCATCATGAACACCAAAGCCCATTATCCGAATCGGGAAGCCGTCGACGGACGCGCCGATCCGCCCGCGGCGCCCGGCGACAGCCACGCCCTGTTCGGCTGGTACGGCCACTTGAACAGCAACGAGCGCCGGGCGTTTTGGAGCTGCAAGATCGGCTATGCGCTCGACGCGATGGATACGCAGTTTTTGAGCTTCGTCATTCCCGCGCTGATCGCCACTTGGGGCTTGACCACGGGCGAGGCCGGCCTGATCGGGACCGTCACGCTCTTGATGTCGGCGCTCGGGGGCTGGGTCGCCGGCATCCTGTCCGACAAGTATGGGCGCGTGCGAACGCTGCAGATCACGATCGTCTGGTTCGCGCTCTTCACACTCGCCTGCGCCTTCGCGCAGAACTTCTCCCAGCTGCTGATCGCGCGCGGGTTGATGGGGCTGGGGTTCGGCGGGGAATGGACGGCCGGCGCCGTGCTGATCGGCGAGGTGATTCGCGCCCGCGACCGCGGCAAGGCCGTAGGCATGGTTCAGGCAGGCTGGGCGATCGGCTGGGCCGTCGCGGCGGGGCTCTATACGCTCGTGTTCTCGCTGCTGCCGCACGATATGGCTTGGCGCGCGCTCTTCGCGATCGGCATCCTGCCGGCGCCGTTCGTCATCTTCATTCGGCGCTTCGTCAGCGAACCCGAAGTGCATCGTCTCGCCAAGCAGCACGAACGCGACACGCACACGACGCACTCGTTCATGGAAATTTTCAGCGCGGACATGTGGTTCACGACGCTGCGCACCGCGCTGCTCGCCACGGGCGCACAAGGCGGCTACTACGCAATCACGACCTGGCTGCCGACCTACCTGAAGACCGAGCAACATTTGAGCGTGGTCGGAACGGGTGGGTATCTAGCCGTGATCATCGCGGGCTCGTACGCCGGCTATCTGTTCGGCGCATGGCTCTCCGACCGGATCGGCCGTCGCCGCTCTTTCATCGCCTTCGCCCTGGCGTCGATGATCATCGCCCTGGCCTACACGCACGTGTCGCTCGACAACACACTGCTGCTGATTCTCGGCTTCCCGCTCGGCTTCTTCGCATCGGGCATGTTCGCCGGCATGGGGGCGTTCATGTCGGAGCTGTTCCCCACTCGGGTACGCGGCTCCGGCCAAGGTTTTTGCTACAACTTCGGCCGTGCGGTCGGCGCTGCGTTCCCGTTCCTCATCGGCTACGTCGCGCAGCAAATGTCGCTCGGGTCGGCGATCGGCGCCTTCGCCGCCGGCGCGTATGGGATCGTGATTGTCGCCGCGTTGACGTTGCCGGAAACGCGCGGCGCGCAATTGAAGTACTGATGTGTCAATCCGACGCGCCGAGCAGCCTTAGATACGAGAGCAGGGTTCTGTGCGTCGCCTCGGCAACGCACTTGACGATCGCGCTGTAGTCGCCCCGCACATCCGCCTCGACGAGCGCCGCCTGGTAGCCCTGACGATCCTCCTGCCGAATGACGGCCGGAGGATAGCCGGCCTTCATGAGGTCGAAGTTCAGCAGCAGCCGGGCCGTGCTTCCGTTTCCGTCTGCAAATGGGCGAATCTTGAGGAATCGAGCATGCAGTTCGGCTGCGCGCGCCACCGGATGCATCGTCGCTGCTTGCTCGTACCAAGCGATGAGTCCAGCCATCTCGGCCGGCACCTGCGAAAAATCGGGACTAGTCGTACTCCCCCCGGCGATCGTCGCGTTCTCTTGGCGATAGCGCCCGGCCGCTTGATCGTCGATCCCTTTGAGCACCAGCCGATGAATGTTTTGAATCTGCGGCTCCGACAGCGCCTCATTGCCCGCGACGATCTCTTCGACGTAGAGAATCGCATCGCGGTGATTCGCCGCTTCGCGTTGCTCTCGAAGGGTCTTGCCGTCCACCGTCACGCCCTCGAGCGCTACCTTGGTTTCGAGCACCGTCAGTGTGTTCCCCTCGATTGCGTTCGAATGGTAAGTCCAATCGAGCGTCAACTGCTCGCGCAGCGACTCCAGCGTATGCAGCGGCAGCGGACGCGCGCCGTCGAGCCGAGCTTTGTCGGCATCGACGGCTTGCAGTAAAGACTGTGTAGAGACATCCATCGAATCACCCTTGCGATCGTTAGCGCCACAGAGTATAGCCTCTGCGATGCACCTAAAAGGGGTACAAGGCGCGCGAGCGCGCCGCGCCCTCTGCGCAAGGGTGACTTCGTCCTCTCTCAGCGCATTTCGCGCGCTTCCTTCATCGCCAATATAGGCGCCGCGATCGGGTGCCGTTCTACCTTCACCGTATCGAGCGCGCGCAGAAAATCCTGCGCGTCGAAGATCGCGCCGAGGCTCACCACGCCGCCCTTGCTCGTCGTGCGCCGGCTCGCCAATCGCTCGGCGGCTTCGACGACGATCGGTGCGCTGACCGCATAGATGTCGCGCCCCGCCGCCGTGATGCGACGCGTCGCGCCGCCTTGCTCGATGACGATGTCCATGACGAACTGCTGAGCGGAGCGGCCCTGCTCGTCGCGCGCCTCGGGCGGCGGCGTGTTCGGATTACGAATATCGCGTAGCGCCGACGCCGCAAGCCATGACTCGATCGTATCGACGCGCAGATGACGCGACACCGTCAACACCTCCGTGAACGGAATCATCGTGACATCCATCTCGCCGAGCGGCGTCGGGAACGACCAGGCGGCTTCGGCCGCCGGCAGCGGCAAAGGCGTCAGGGCGCCGCCACGTTGAATGAGGCGCGTCGCGCGATTGCGCTCGCCCGCAACCCGCGTGCCGCGAGTCGGATGCCAGCTGTCGAGTCCGATCGCGATATCGATCCGCTCGATCGGCACATCGGCGTCGACCGCCGCCGTCACAAGCAGATCGGCAAGCCCGCCGTAAAACGCCGCGGCGGGAACGAGCGCCACGCCTGCCTCGCGTGCACGCTCGTCGCGCTGCTCGACGAGTTGCTGGAGCGCGGGCTGCTCGGCCGTCACGTCGAGATACGGAATGCCCGCGCGCAACGCCGCATCGACGATCGGCAGCGCCGTATCGAGAAACGGACCAGCGCAATTGATGACGGCATCCGCGCCGCGCAGCGCGGCGTCGAGCTGCGCGGCATCGTCCATCGCCGCCACTCGCCATACCCCCTCGCGATCATCCGCGATCGATTCCTGCAAGCGCGCCGCGTCCCGCCCAACACGAATGACGCCATGCCCGCGCCGCTTCAATTCCGCGACGACGAAACGCCCCGTGTGGCCCGCAGCCCCGTACACCGCAACAGTCATTCGATCGCTCATCGCTCAACTCCAAGTGGGAATGGCGCATTTATAGTACAGATCTGTAGCGTGGTCAATACAGATCTGTAGCGTCGTCATTCTCGTAGTGCTACCATCGCTTCCCATACACGGCATCCGGAAAATTTCGAGGGCGACCATGGCGAAGAGAGGAGAACAGGCGGCAGCCTCGCCCGCCGACACACGCGAGCGCATTTTGCGCACGGCCAGCGAACTCTTTTATCGCGAGGGCACGCGCGCGGTGGGTGTCGACCTCATCGTGGCGGAATCGGGCGTCGCCAAAACAAGCCTGTATCGGCACTTCGGGACGAAAGACGATCTGATCGAAGCGTTTTTGCTGCGCGAGGACGACGACTTCTGGCGACATTGGGACGCCGTTGCCGCCGAACACGAGGGCGCTCCGCGTGAAGAACTGGATGCGCAGCTTCAGTGGCTCGGCGAACGTATCGCTCGGCCCGGGTATCGCGGTTGCCCGCAGATCAACATCGCGGCGGAGTATGCCGACGACAAACACCCCGCGCGCAAGGTGGCCGTGGCGCATAAGCGTGAACTGCGACGCAGGCTGGCGGAATTGGGGCGTGCCATGCGGCTCGACGATCCCGAGACGTTC
Organism: Trinickia sp.; assembly: GCF_051954495.1. GTDB lineage: Bacteria > Pseudomonadota > Gammaproteobacteria > Burkholderiales > Burkholderiaceae > Trinickia. The sequence continues at coordinate 101,922 of NZ_JBQCHR010000153.1, read as the reverse complement.
GCCTTACGCTTGGGCACGATCATCGACGGCGCGCTGAGCAGCGGGCGCGCGCTGCACGCAGCGGGGCCCGCGAAGTTTCTGCAGGAATTGGCGCAGGCGCTATTACCGAAAAAGCCGAAGCGTTGAACACGCCGCGGCGCGCTCGGTTTGTCCCGCTGTCGGCAATCAATGCTCTAGGCGTTCGAGATAGAGCATTACGCCGCACGGCGGAACGACGGGGCGTGAATTGTCCGCGAAGGATACCTCGAATCGAATCCAGTCCTCGCGGCTCGGCCGGGCTGCACCCTTCCACACCTTGAACGTCAGCGACGCGATATAGTCTCTGGGCAACCGATCGCGCACTTCGACCGTATTGTGTTGCTGGGAAAAGGTGAAAGCGCGCAATCCCATTGGGACTTCCGGGTAATTCGAGCGGGTATCGAGTTCGATGACGCTGCCGAAGGCACCCGCGCCGCTGCACGTAAACTTGAACGCGACGTCCTGCACAAAGTCGTCGACGATTTGCATCGCGTAGTGAAATTCCGCCGCGTAATCGCACGGCGTGGCATTGGCCGGCAGGCCCAGTCGGGCCGGATAGAGGGCAAAGTCCTCTCGGTGCTTGTTCGGAGCATACATTTTCAAACCGCCCATGTCCTGCGCGGGCGCACTGGCGAGAACCGAAGCCTCCGCCGGCGTTTCAGCGAACGATCGTCCATACCCCGCGACGAAATTCAAACTATGCGATCGATGACTAACATTCGGCATGTTGCGTCTCCACGTCTATAAGCGCTTTCGTTGGCGCACTACTCCCCGTATTCGACGCATCATGCCAGATGTCCGTTTCGACTCAAAGACTGCGAGCGGCCCGCCGTCAACCGTCAATCAGCGCCAGCGCATCGGCGCCCGCGGCGATGCGCATGGGGCTCGACGGATCGTTCGCCGCCCGCCACACCGCTTCCACCACATCGATCGAACGCGTGGTCTCGGAGGACTCCCATCCCCCGTAAACGCTTTGGGCGAGTTCTGCATACGGCGCGGGGATGCCGTCTTGCATCCGCGGCTGCGCATTCTCGCGAAAGCGCGTTTCCGGCGCCCGCCCCGGAAGCACGAGCGCCACACGCACGCCGAACTGCTCTAGCTCGAACGCCAGCGATTCCGTGAACGCATTGACGGCCGCCTTGCTGGCCGTATAGATCGACAGCAGCGGCAGCGACTTCAGCGTGACGCTCGACGTCACGTTCACGACCACGCTGGCCCTTCGCTCGCGAAATTGCGGCAGCACGGCGCGCGTCATCGCGATCGTGCCGAACGTATTCGTCTCGAACACGTCGCGGATCACCTCCATCGACATGCCTTCGAGCGCGCCCAGCACCCCCACGCCCGCGTTGTTGACGAGGACGTCGATCGGGCCCGCTTCATCGACCGCCCGGCGGATGCTATCAGCGTCGGTCACGTCGAGCGCCAGCACGCGCAAGCGTTCCGAGCGAGGCAGCAAGTCCTCGCGCGGCGTGCGCATCGTGGCGACGACGCGCCAATCGCGAGCGAGAAAATACCGGGCGATTTCGAGGCCGAATCCGGACGAGCAGCCGGTGATCAGGATGGTTTTCGACATGGAAAGACTCCTACGAGTGGGTTTGGCGTACCGAGACGATAGGCGCTCCCCGCCGGATTCGCTACAATCCTAAGTCCGATTTTCATTCGCGAGAGTCCAGCCCATGGTCGACCCGCTCTCCGAGGTGGTCGCGCTGCTTCAGCCGAGCGCCTCATTCTCGAAAGTCGTCGGCGGCGCCGGCCGCTGGCGCGTACGCCGCGCCGAATCGGGGCAGCCGTTCTACTGCTTGGTCGTCGACGGCGCGTGCTGGCTCGCGGTGGACGGGTACGAGCCAATCACGCTGGTGGCCGGCGACTTCGTCCTCATTCCGTCGGGCTACGGCCGCTCGATGTCGAGCCTCGAAGCGCCTACGCAGAAGGACACCGTCACGGCTCCGGTTCAGCTCGAAGACGGCGAGTTCCGGCTCGGCGAACGACACGGCCCGGCGGACGTTCGTTTCCTGATCGGCCATTGTGTCTTCGGTTCGCCCGATGCCGCATTGCTCGTCTCGCTGCTGCCCAAAGTCGTGCACATTCGCGGCGATCGACGCCTCGCGACGATCGCGCAACTCGTGGGCGAAGAGTCGCGTGCGATGCGGCCCGCGCGCGACGTGGTCCTCGCGCGGCTATTGGAAGTGCTCTTGATCGAAGCGTTGCGATCGACAGCGGGCACCGACGCTTCGCCGGGCCTTTTGCGCGGGCTTGCCGACGAGCGCCTTTCCGCCGCCATTCGACGGATGCACGAGAACCCGCGGCAAGCTTGGACGGTCCCGCAGCTAGCAAAAGAGGCGGCCCTCTCGCGCTCGGCGTTTTTCGAGCGATTCAGCCGTGCGGTGGGCGTGCCGCCGATGGAGTACCTACTCGGTTGGCGCATGGCGATGGCCAAGCACATGCTGCTGCGCAAGGAAGGCAGCGTCGCCGAGGTGGCCGAACGCGTGGGGTATGGTTCCGCCAGCGCGTTCAGCGTCGCGTTCACGCGCTTCGTCGGCGTGCCGCCTACGCGCTATTGCCGCGAGCAAGCGGAAGATAAGGCTGGCCAATCACCCGCGGCGGCGCCCAATACGATCGAGAGCGAAATCGATGCCGATGCCGACACGGATACCGACACCGACGCATTGGAAGACCCCGCCTTGCTGCGCCGCCTGCTGCGAGCCAAGGACCGGATGGACGCGGCATCGCACGAAGTTTGGCCGGTCAAGCGGCTCGCGAAGGTCAGCGGTATCTCGGAAGCGCACTTTGCGCGCTCCTTCAAACGTGCGTTCGGTCTGCCGCCGCACCGCTATCTGTTGACGCGGCGAATCGAACAGGCCACCACGCTCTTGCGCGATACCGATATGAGCATCACCGAAATCGCCTTCGCCACGGGCTGGGAAAGCCTCGGCACGTTCGGCCGAATTTTTCGCGACGTGACGGGGCAAAACCCTGGCGCGCTGCGTCAGCAAGCCCAGATGAATATTCCCAACCTCGCCCTCATGCCCGCCTGCGTCGCGAAGGCCGCGCAGCGGCCGGACCTCAAGGTGGCAGTTTCGGAGAAGCGACGCCGTGCCGCCGCGGATACAGTGCCGTCACCAACAAAGGAGGCGTCATGAACGAAAGTGTCAATGTGGTGGGCATCTATGTCGACGATCAAGACGAAGCGCTCGCGTTTTATGTCGATAAACTCGGCTTCAAGGTTCATTCCGACGTGCGCAACGGCAATTACCGCTGGCTTACCGTGCAGCACCCCGATCAACCTTCGTTCCAACTGGGCCTATTCATGCCTGGGCCGCCGATGCACGACGAGGCCACGGCGCAAACGCTGCGCGCGATGGTCGCCAAGGGGGCGATGCCTCCGCTCGTGCTGTCCGTCGACGACTGCCGCGCGACCTACGAGCGCCTGCGCGAGCGCGGCGTGGAATTCACGCAAGCGCCGGTCGATCGGTACGGCAATGTCGATGCCGGTTTTCGCGATCCGGCCGGCAACGGATGGAAGATGATCGAAAGCGCGAAGGTCAAGGCATGAGCGTCGCCGCCGTCATTCGTCGTTTTTGTCGATGGCGCCCTCGATACGTGCGGTCCGCGTAGCGTCGGCTAGCCGTTCGCGACGACGAACTGCGCGGGCACGCTGGCGGACAGCACGAGATCGGCGTTGATCAAATCGTTCTCGTCCAGCTTTTCTCGTATGGCCGCCTGATCCATGCCGTACCCTCGCCATCGCGCGATCAAGCGCTCGATCAGCACTTCGCGCGGCACATCGAGCATGACCGTGACGTCGAAGCGGCGCTGCAGCGGCAACCAGGCAGGATCGTCGAGCAGCAAGTAGTTGCCTTCGACCAAGACGATCCGCGCCGAAGCCGGAATGATGGCCGCGCCGGCGCGCGCGATCTCGAGCGAGCGATCGAAAACGGGCACGGCGATGTCCTCGCCTTCGTCGGCGCGCAGGCGATCGACCATGGCGACAAGGCCGCCCACATCGAACGTGAACGGCGCGCCCTTGCGCGGTCGATGGCCGCGCGCTTCCAATACGCGATCGTCGAAGTGGTAGCCGTCCATGGCCAGCACGCAAGCCAAGCCAGGGCGATCGGCGTTCAGTTGTTCGGCAAGCGATTCGACGAAGGTGCTCTTACCCGATCCGGGCGCTCCCGCGATGGCGACCACGCGGCGCGCCGTGCGTTGCGAGCGGTGAAGGTGTTCGGTTAACTGGGGGAGATCGAGGCGGTGTTGTTCGGGTTGGGTGCGGTCCACGGCAAGCGGCTCCGTTAAGAAGGCGTCGACGCCGGCCTCGCTGCGAACCGAGCAGCGCGCGGCGTACTGATCTGCGTATCGATGCTAGATCGTAGCAGCCTTCTTGGAGCGCGCGCTCGCGACGAACATGGTCGGCGTCATCCCGCACATCCGCTTGAAATGCCGGCCGAAATGGCTTTGATCGAAAAAACCGACTTCGGTGGCCACGGCCACGCTCGGCACGCCCGCCAGCAGCAGCGCTTGCGCCCGCGCGATGCGCAAGCCGCACAGATAGCGATAGGGCGACGAGCCGAAACGCTCTCGAAACGCCGTCGCGAAGCGAGAAATACTGAGCGCGGCGGGCGCGGCCATTTGCTGGAGCGTCAGCGGCTCCGCGAAATGCGCCTCGATAAACGCCCGCGCTTGATCCAAGCCTTCTGTTCGCTTCATCAGATTTTGCTCCGAGAGACCTCGGACTTTAGTCCGAGGAGGTAAGGAGCGCCGCCGCAAGACGGCATTTTAGAGGTAGTATGAGCGGCATGATCAACGCCAAACCCAAGACGGCGAAAAGCATCTACGACGCATCTTGGTCGGCCTTCCGAAACAAGCTCCGCTATCAAGCGATCACGCACGGAGCGCGGTTCGACGAAGTGACCGAGGCGTTTTTTTACGTAAACAGTTATGCGTGCCATGCGCGCAGCGGCCCAAGCGGGCTGAAAGGCTTGCGAATGAGAGAGTGGCAGTGCGGTGGTTGCGGTTGTGTGCATGATCGCGACATCAATGCTGCGCTGAACATTCTCCGATGCGGACGTGCATCGCCAGTTGTGGGAATCACCCGCCTTCAGGCGGGCGAGGACGTCAAGTCACACCTGCTTCGTTCTTCACCCGCGCTCGGCGATGCATAAGCATCGCCGGCTCATGCCGCGCCCCGTACCGGCTGAAGGGCTTGGAGTTCATCCGCGGAGCGATGACACAGTATCTGCGCGCCCGACGGCAGCCTTCTCAAGGGCGGCGGCGTCGTGTTGCATTTGCCGTCTACGCGCGCGGAGCAGCGCGTGCGGAAACTGCACAGCCCGCCGTTGCCCGAATCCGCCGACAGCGGCGGAAGCGCGCATGCCCCCACGTTGCGATGCGCGTCCAGCCAGCCGCGCTTGAGCGCCGGCACCGAATCCACCAGCAACCCCGTGTAGGGATGATGCGGCGGCTGGTCGAGCAGCTTGCGGTGCCCCGCTTCCACGCGCCGGCCCGCGTACAGCACCACGACCTCGTCGCAGATCGCACGCACCGTGGAGATATCGTGGCTGATGAACATGTAGGACACGCCAAGCTCTCGGCGCAACTCGCGCAACAAATCGAGGATCGCGGCGCCTACGACGGTGTCGAGCGCCGATGTCACCTCGTCGCATAAGATCAGCGACGGCTCCGCCGCCAAGGCCCGCGCGAAATTCACGCGTTGCTTCTGGCCGCCGGACAAACCGCCGGGGCGCCGCGTCGCCGTGGACGCCGGCAGCTTCACGAGATCGAGCAGTTCCCCGATGCGCCGCTTCGCGGCCGCGCCGCGCAGCCCCTTGTAGAACGCGAGCGGGCGCCCCAATATGTCTTCGACCGTATGGCTCGGATTGAGCGCCGTATCGGCGTTTTGAAAGACGAGCTGAATGCGCCGGTATTGATCGGCGGTACGCCCGCTCAGTTGCGCGGACAACGGTTTGCCCTCGAACAGCACCTCCCCGCTCGCACGCTGGACGAGTCCCGCCACGACGCGCGCGAGCGTCGTCTTGCCCGATCCGGATTCCCCGATCACGCCAAGCGCGCTGCCGCGCGCAATCGAAAGATTGACGTCGTCGAGCACGCACACGGCGGGATAGCCGTGCCGGTCGATACGGCCGTAGCCTGCCGCCAAACCGCGGATCTCCAATAACGGTACGCCGGCGCTGCCGCCCGCGGCCGCGGCCGCGGCGCGATCTTGCGTCGACCGTCCCTCCCGGTGGGCGGAAGCCGCGAGCAGCGCCCGCGTATAAGCATGTGCGGGCGCGTCGAGCACCTGATCGACGTCGCCGCATTCCTGCACTTCCCCGCCGTTCAGAACGACGATCCGATCGGCCATCTGCGCCACGACCGCCAGATCGTGCGACACGTATACCGCGGTCGCCCCGACCTCTTTGATGACGCGCTTGAACGCGACCAACACCTCGATCTGCGTCGTCACGTCGAGCGCGGTCGTCGGCTCGTCGAACACGACGACGGCCGGGTCGGTAATCAGCGCCATCGCCGCCATCACGCGCTGCAGCTGCCCGCCCGATACCTGATGCGGATACCGATCGCCGATGCTGTCCGGAGCCGGCAGCGCCAATGCGCGAAACAGCTCGACGGCCTTGGCGCGCGCCGCATCGCGCGTCATCAGGCGATGCAGCAGCGCCGGCTCGATCACTTGGTCCATCAACGTACGCGCCGGATTGAACCCGGCTGCCGCGCTCTGCGCAACGTAAGCCACCGTGCGCGCCCGAAGCGCGCGCCGCCCCGCATCGTCGAGCGCCAACACGTCGGTCGCGCCCACGCGCACCGAGCCGCCGGCGAACGAGCAGCCGTGCCGCGTATAGCCGAGCAGCGACAACGCGATCGTGGTCTTGCCGGAGCCCGATTCGCCGATCAGCGCCAGCACCTCGCCCTTCTTCACGCTGAAGTCGACGCCCTTCACGATTTCGGTCAAGCCTTCGCTCGCGCTGCCGGCGACGATGCGCAAGCCTTTCACTTCGATCATCACGTCGCTCATTTCTGGCCTCCCTGGCCAAAGCCCGCATGGCGGCGCAAGCTATCGATCAGCAAATTCATTCCGACCGTCAGCGTCGCAATAGCGATCGACGGCATCAACACGGCGGGCGCCGCTTGCGACAAGCCGCCGATGTTCTCCCGAACGAGCGAGCCCCAATCCGCGTTCGGCGGCTGCACGCCGAGGCCAAGGAAACTCAAGCCGCTCAACAGCAGCACGATGAAGACGAACCGCAATCCGAAATCGGCCAGCACCGGATGAATCATGTTCGGCAGCACTTCGACGCGCGCGATATAGAAGAGCCGCTCCCCGCGCGCCCGGGCGACGAGAACGTACTCGAGCGTCATCAAATTGACGGCGAGCGAGCGTGAAATCCGGAATGCGCCCGGGATGTACGCCACCGCGGCAATGATCGTCAGCATCGGAATCGACGAGCCGAAGGCCGCGATCGCAACGAGCGCAAGCACCTTGCTCGGGATCGAAATCAAGGCGTCGAAGAAGCGCCCCATGGCTTCGTCCACCCAACGCACGGAAACGGCCGCAACGAGCCCCAAGCAGGTGCCGATACCGCTCGCCAGCACCGCGGCGCCGAGCGCTAGACCGACGGTGTAGCGCGCGCCGATGAGAATCCGGCTCAGCATGTCGCGGCCCAGATAATCGGTGCCGAACGGATGCGCCGCGCTGTAGCCCGCGAAACTGAACGGCGAAGCGAGCGCGCCTTCCTTGTACGGGGCGAGCATCGGCCCGAACACGGCCATCAGCAGCCAGAAGCAGACGAGGGCCAGGCCGATCTTGCCGAACCACGACATGCGGCCTCGCCGCGCGCGGCGCGAACGCTTGACCGCATGAGGCGCCGCCTCGTCGTAAATCTCGGTTCCCGGATGCGGGATGGAGGGTTGGGCGGGGCGATTCATCGTTGACGAAGCCTCGGATTGGAAATGATCTGACATAGGTCGGCCATCAATACGAGTGCGAGATAGGCTGCGCAAAAAACCATGACGCAGCCCTGAACGAGCGGCATATCGCGGTTGGTCACCGCATCCACCATCAGGCTCGCGAGTCCGGGGTAATTGAAAATCGATTCGACGATCACGACGCCGCCGAACAAGTACGACAGACTAAGCGCCACGGCGTTGGCGATCGGACCGATCGCATTGGGCAGCACGTGGCGCAGCACGATGCGCACTTGCGACGCCCCCTTCAGCGACGCCATCTCCACGTAGCCCGAGTTCAGCTGGTCCAGCACGGCCGCCCGGGTCATGCGCGCCATCTGCGCGATCAAGACGCAGCACAGCGTCATCACGGGCATGGCGTAGATGCGGACCAGGTCGCTGAACGAGGAGACCGACGACAGATACGACAGCGCGGGCAGCCAGTGGAGATTGACGGCGAAGATCAACACGGCGATCGTCGCGACGAGGAACTCCGGTACGGCTACTGTCGACAGCGTCAAGAGGTTCAAGGCGCGATCGAGCAGCGAGCCCCGATACATCGCCGACAAAATGCCGATAGCCAAAGCGATCGGCACCGCCACGACCGTCGTCAATCCGGCGAGCATCAACGAATTCGGCAAGCGGGTTTGAATGAGTTCGCTCACGGGCAGGCTGTTCGACAGCGATATGCCGAAGTCGCCCCTGACGATATGAAAGAGCCATTGCAGATACCGCTGCAACGCCGGTTGGTCGAGACCGAACTGATGCCGCAACGCGGCGACGGCTTCGGGCGTGGCGGCCTGGCCGAGCGCCTCCTGGGCGGCATCGCCGGGCAGCAGGCCGGTCATGGCGAATACTATGGCCGAGACGATCAGCAAGGTCAGCAATGCCAGCCCCAGGCGGCTGGCAATGAGCCTATAGGCTTGTCGTTTCATGGATGCTCGTCTCCTTCGTCATGCTTTGCATCTTGTTTCGTCGCCGGTGTCCGAATGCACCTCCCATCCGGACACCGAGGCGTGTTTCGATCAGGCTTCGAGCCACACGTGCTCGGCGAACATGCCGCCCATCAACCCCATCAGCGGGATCGATCCGAGGCCTTTCAGCTTGCTCGTATGCGCATCGAGCGAGCTGAGGAACATCGGAATGCCCAGACCGCCCTTCTCGTGCACGAGCACTTGCATGTCGCCGTAGATCTTCTTGCGCTTCGCTTCATCGGGCTCGCTGCGAGCCGCCAGCAGCATCTGGTCGAATTGCGGATCCTTCCAGTTCGCTTCGTTCCACGGCGCGTTGGACGCGAAGAACTGCGTGAACAGCATGTCGGCGGTCGGCCGCGCGTTGATGTTGCCGTAGCTGAGCGGGTGCTTCATCCAGTGATTGGACCAATACCCGTCGGCGGGCACGCGCATCACCTGCAAGTTCAGGCCCGCTTGCGGCGCGGCTTGTTGCAGCAGCATGGCCATGTCGACCGAGCCGTCGGCGGCCGGCGATGCGAACACCTGCAGCGGCGTGCTGCCGAGGTTCGCCTTCTTGAAGTAGAACTTGGCCTTGTCCGGATCGAACTTGCGTTGCGGCAAGCCGGCGAAGTAGTACTTGTTGGTCGGATCGATCGGCTGATCGTTGCCGATCGATCCATAGCCCTGGAAGACGGCCTGGCGCATTTGATCGCGGTTTTGCAGATGCATGAGCCCGAGCCGGAAATCCTGGTTGCCCGTGATGCCGCCTTCGTTGCGCATGATGAGGTCGGTGTATTGCCCCGTCTTCGTCTCGAGCACCGCAAAACCGGGCGTCCCTTTGATGCGGCCGGTCGACTGCGGGCTCACCTGGTTGATGAGCTGCACGTCGCCCGAGAGCAACGCATTGACGCGCGCCGCTTCGTCGCTGATGCCGATGAGTTCGATCTCATCCAAGTGCGGCAGCCCAGGCTTCCAATAATGCTCGTTTTTGACGACGACCGTATGCACGCCCGGCGTGAATTCCTTGAGCGTGAACGGGCGCGTGCCCACGGCCGTTTTAGTGTAATCCTTCGTGCCGTCCTTGACGATCAGGAAATGCGCATCGGCCAGGATGACCGGAAAATCGGCGTTCGGGCCCGACAACGTGATGGTCACTTCGTTCGGTCCGCTGGCTTTCACGTCGCTGATTTGATCGGCGAGCGTCTTGGCCTTCGAGGCGGTGGCCGGATCTTTGTGGCGCATGAGCGAATAGACCACGTCGGCCGGCGTCAAGGCTTTGCCGTCGTGGAATTGCACGCCCGAGCGCAGCTTCACGACCCACACTTTCGTGTCTTGCGTGTCGAACGACGTGGCGAGCGCCATGGTGGCGCCCAGGTGCGAATCGAGTTCGGTCAGGCCGTTATAGATCATGTTGCAGCGCACGTAGTCCGTCGCGAGCGCGCCTTTGGCCGGATCGAGCGTGTCGGCCGTCGACGACGACTGCGTGGCCACGCGAATCTTGCCGCCCTGCTTGGGCGTGCCCTGCGCTTGCGCGGACGCGCTGGCGACGAGCAGGCCGCCGCCCGTTACCGTGACGAGGCCGGCCGCCATGAGCGCGCGCAGCGCATCGCGGCGCGACGCGCCCTTCGCGGTCAACTGTTCGAGCGTGGTCTCGGCCCCGACAGCACCGTATTGTGAGGTGTCCTTTTTCATTGCACTTCTCCGCGATGTAAGCCAAGGCTGGCAAAAATAGTTAACCGGCGGTCAACTCGATGATTCAATCAGCGCCTTCGTTCGGCGATCGCCGATGTCAATAAAAGACATCCTTGATCCGGTAGTACGTGCCGACGATCGGTAAAAACCAGGGCTTGCCCGTATGCCCCGGAATGGCGGGCCACGACAAATCCCGCCATGGGTTGGCGTCCTCTCGGCCGCCGATGACCTCCGCCATGACTTGCCCCATGTGCGTGGACATCTGCGTGCCGTGGCCGCTGTAGCCCAGCGAGAAATACACGCCGTCGTGCTGTCCGGCGCGCGGCAAGCGATCGGCCGTCATGTCGACGAGGCCGCCCCAGCAGTAGTCGATGCGCGCGCTCGCCAGCGATGGAAACAGTTCGGCCAAGCTGCGCTGCAAGATGCGCCCGCTGCGTTCGTCGGAGGGCTGCTCCGACGCCGTGAAGCGCGCCCTTCCGCCGAATACGAGCCGGCTGTCGGCCGTGACGCGGAAGTAGTTGTGCATGAGCCGCGTCGTCGTATAGGCGCGCCGGTTCGGAAACATGCGCGCTACGACGTCCGCCCCGAGCGGCTCGGTCACGATGATGAAAGATCCGATCGGTGCGATGCGCCGCCGATACCAGGCGAACGGGCCATGCTTGGACGGGCCGGTCGCGATGAGCACGTTCGTCGCGCTGAGCTCGCCGCGCGCGGAGACCACGCGATACCCGAGCGTGCCCTGCTTGGCGATCGTCGAGACGCCCGCGTGCTCGTGAAGCGTTGCGCCGTAGCGGCGCGCCGCCCGCGCCAAACCGGCGGCGAATTTGCCCATGTGCATCTGGCCGCCGTGACGCTGCAGCAAACCGCCGTGGAACCGGTCGGACTGCACTTCGGCGCCGATACGGGAGCGATCGATCAGTTCGATGTTCGAATCGACTTCTCGATGAATGAGCTCGGCGGTCTTGGCCAAGTGCTCGTAGTGATGCGGCTTCGAGGCTAGCTTGAGCTTACCCGTCGCGACATAGTCGCAATCGATCGATTCCTCGCGAACGAGGCGCTCGACGGTGTCGACGGCCGAGGCGTAGGCAAGGTAATACCGTCGCGCGCGCTCGAGCCCGATCTTCCCGACTAGCGCGGAAAAGTCCTGCGCCACGCCGGTGTTGACGTGTCCGCCGTTGCGCCCCGAGGCGCCGCCGCCGATCCGTCCGGCATCGAGCAATGCGACGCTCGCGCCGCGCCGGCTCAGCGCGAGCGCGGCCGACAGTCCCGTGAAGCCGCCGCCGATCACGGCAACGTCCACGCGGCCCTCCACGGGCCCTTCATCGCCGAGCGGCGTGGCGGGCGCGGTATCGAGCCAGTAGGACTCTAACTTCATCGTGGGTTTCCTCGTTCGATCTCTAATGCGTTCAGCCGGCCGCGCCGCTGGAAGCTAGGGGTGCTCAGGTCGCGCTTCAAAGGCTGTTAATGCCTGCGTCGTGAATACATTTAATCAATGCAAAAACAAAAATGCTTTCAATTTGGAGGGCGACCGCCACACAAAGCGCTCGTTTTGCCCCGGCGCGACAGCAGAGTCTGCGGCCATTCGGGTGCACCCTTAGCGCGAGGCGCACCGGCCGGTGCGCCGCCGCTTCGATCAACCGTTCAGGTCGATCAGCACGCTCTTGAATCTAAGGTTGGCTTCGTAGGCTTGCTTGCCGAGATCCTTGCCGATGCCCGAGCGCTTGTAGCCCCCCGTCGGAATGACGAAGTCGTTCGAGCGGCCATAGCGGTTGACCCATACCGTACCGGCCTCGAGCTTTCTCACCAAGCGCAGGGCGCGGCCCACGTCGGCGGTGTGAACGCCCGCCGCGAGCCCATAGTCGGCATGGGCCGCCAGTGCGAGCGCCTCGTCTTCGGAATCGAAGGTTTGCACGGTCAGGACCGGGCCGAAAATCTCTTCTCGCACCGCCGTGCTGTCGGCGCTCACGTGTTCGAGGATCGTCGGGGCGTAGTAGGCGCCGCCGGCGGGGGCGCCGGTTTCGACGCGCCGTGCGCCGCAACGCGCCTGCGCACCTTCTTCCAGCGCGGCGCGAACGATGGCGTCGATACGCTGCGCCTGCGGCGTGGAAATAATCGGGGCGAGCGTCGTATCCGCCTCCCAAGTCGCGCCCGCGTTCAATCCTCCGAGGATTCGCTCGATCCGCTCTATGAGCGGCTCGGCGATCGATCGCTCGACGAGCAGACGCGACCCGGCCACGCAGACTTGTCCGGCGTTCGTCGCAATGCCCGATGCAATGCGGCGGGCGACGTCGTCGAGCCGCGGCGCATCGGCGAATACGATCTGCGGGCTCTTGCCGCCGAGCTCGAGCGTGACCGGCTTCGTGCCGGTATGCGCGCACGCGGCCATGATCGCCGCGCCGGTACGCGTCGATCCCGTGAAGGTGACCTTGCCGATGAGCGGATGACGGACCAACGCGTCTCCGGTCGTGCGTCCATCGCCTTGGACGACGTTGAAGACGCCGGCAGGCACGCCGGCCTCGATTGCGAGTTCCGCGAGCCGCAGCACCGAAAACGGCGTCATCTCCGAGGGCTTCAATACGACGGCATTGCCGGCCGCCAAAGCGGGGCCGATCTTCCACGAAGCCATGACGAGCGGAAAATTCCAAGGCGCGATTGCACCGACCACGCCATAGGGTTCGGCGATCGTCATCCCCAGGTGGCCATGATCGGTCGCCGCGACGTCGCCGCCGATCTTGTCGGCGAATTCCGCATAGAAGCGAATGCCTTCGGCCGCGAACGGGACATCCCATGCGAAGGCGTCGCGTACGGGGCGGGTCGAGCCGAGCGCTTCGAGCGGCGCGAGCGTCTTGGAGTCGGCCGCGATCGCGTCGGCGAAGCGGCGCAGGATGCGCGCGCGCTCGCGCGGAGCCATCGTCCCCCAGCCGCTTTGTCGCCACGCGCGCCAGGCGTTGTCGACGGCGTGCGCAACGAGATCGGCGTCGCCTATGGGCAACTCGGCATAGACGCGGCCGTCGGAGGGACGCGCGACGTCGAGGCTCGCGCCTTGCGCCTGTATGTATTCCCCGCCGATGTAATGCGCACCGCGCACGACGATCGCGCCCGGATCGAAGCTGTTCATTAGAGGTTCCTCCCTGGTCTCGGCCGCTGACACCGGCGCCGCGGCACGTCGGCTGCATGGGTGAAATCGTAAGTCGGCAGGCACAGCATATGTCGCCGACAAAATTCGTCCGACGGCAGAACACGCGCGTCGTTGCGTCGCGAACCAGCGAGATTGCATTGCACCAAAAACGGCGCGCGGCGCGTCTTTCCGATGAAAAGATCGTCCTAGTCAGGCCGCGTGGCCCATGACACAGTTCGTACCAATCAAGATCACGAGGGGGTGTGCGTGTCCGACTCCATTCAATACAGGCGATTCACCGCGGCGGATATCGCTGCCGCTCACGCGCTGACCGCCGAACTCAAATGGCCGCATCGCGCGGAAGACTGGCAATTCGTCGTCGGCCTAGGCGAAGGCTTCGTCGCGGAGCGCGACTCGCGCGTCGTCGGCACGGTGCTCTGCTGGAAGTATGGGGAGCGAACTTCGTCGGTCGGCATGATCATCGTCTCGCCGGCCCATCAGGGCTTCGGCATCGGCCGCAAGCTCACCGAGATGGCGTTGGAAGCGCTCGGCGCGCGAGCCACCGTCCTCCACGCGACTCCGGCCGGGCGGCCGCTGTATGAAAAGCTCGGTTTCGCGCCCATCGGCACGCTCGACCAGCATCAAGGCGCCGCGCTGCAGCCGCCGCTGTTGCCGCTGCCCGCGCGGGAGCGCTTGCGTCCCCTCGGCGTGAACGACACGTCGCGTCTGATCGAGATGGCGTCGCGCGCGAGCGGCCTCGACCGCTCGTCCGTGCTGCCGGCGCTGCTCGAATCCGCCGAAGGCATCGGTCTCGACCGCGATGGCGAGCTGATCGGCTTTGCGCTGTTTCGGCGGTTCGGACGCGGTCGCGCGATCGGCCCGGTGGTCGTACCGCGCGACGAAGATTCGGTGCGCGCCAAAGCGCTCATCGGTCACTGGCTGGCCTCGAACCCCGGCATGTTCATCCGCCTGGATACGCCTGGCGACAGCGGCCTGACCGACTGGCTCGAATCGCTCGGCCTCACGCGCGTCGACACCGTCGTCAAAATGGTGCGCAATCCCGAGCACATGCCCGGCCCCGATGCCGAATTCGCCCAATACGGCATCATCAACCAAGCGATCGGCTAACCCGCGCGGCCCCGACGCAGCGTCAGCAGAAAATGCTGACGAACGGGATCAAAACGCGCGCCGTGCACTTTCCAGGGGCGTTTTTCGGAAACGAAGCGGGGTGCGCCGCCGCTACTATGGAATCGTCATCGTTCCTACTCACACAGGGCCGTCACCATGTCGATTTCCTCGCTGATCGAAGCCGATCGCAAGCACCTGATTCACCCGGTCGTCAACTATCGCGCGCACGAGGCGCGCGGCGTCACTATCCTCGAATCGGCGCACGGATCCTTCGTGCGCGACGCGCAAGGCAACGAATTGCTCGATGCGTTCGCGGGCCTGTGGTGCGTCAACGTGGGCTATGGTCAGCAAAGCATCGTCGAAGCCGCGTGCGCGCAAATGAAGAAGCTGCCTTACGCAACCGGCTATTTTCACTTCGGCTCCGAGCCCGCGATCGAACTCGCCGCGCAGCTCGTCGAGCGCAGCCCCGCTTCGCTCCAGCACGTGTATTTCACGCTGGGCGGATCAGATGCCGTCGATTCGGCCGTGCGCTTCATCACGCACTACTTCAACGCGATCGGCAAGCCGGGCAAGAAGCAGTTCATTTCGCTCGCGCGCGGGTATCACGGCTCGTCGTCGGTCGGCTCGGGCTTGACCGCTCTGCCCGCCTTTCACCGCCATTTCGATCTTCCGCTGCCGAGCCAGCACTACATTGCGTCGCCCTATGCATACCGGAACGACTTCGCCGACGATGCGGCCCTGATCGCGGCCTCGGTCGCCGCGCTCGAAGCGAAAGTGGACGAACTCGGCGCGCAGCACGTCGCGGCGTTCTTCTGCGAGCCGATCCAAGGCTCGGGCGGCGTCATCGTGCCGCCGGTCGGCTGGCTCAAGGCCATGCGCGATGCATGCCGCAAGCTCGGCATTCTGTTCGTGGCCGATGAAGTCATCACGGGATTCGGGCGCACCGGGCCGTTGTTCGCGTGCGAAGCGGAGGGCGTCGAGCCCGATTTGATGACCGTCGCCAAAGGGTTGACGGCAGGGTATGCGCCAATGGGCGCGGTGCTGATGTCGGACGAGGTGTATCGCGGCATCGCCGACGGCAGCCCAGAGGCCGCGATCGGCCACGGCTACACCTACTCGGCGCACCCGGTCAGCGCCGCCATCGCACTCGAAGTGATGCGGCTCTATCACGAAGGCGGCCTGCTCGCGAATGCGGCGGCGCTCGGCCCGCGCGTCGCGCAGGGCCTGGACGCGCTGCTCGATCCCCCGCTCGTGGGCGATTCGCGCCATCGCGGCATGCTGGGCGCGCTCGAACTCGTCTCCGACAAGGACACCAAAGCCGGCTTCGACGCCGCGCTGAAGCTGCCCGAGCGCATCGCGGCCGCCGCCTATCGCAACGGGCTGATCTTCCGCGCCTTCGGCGACAACATCCTCGGGTTTGCCCCAGCGTTGTCCTACACGGCAGGCGAATTCGATTTGCTGTTCGAGCGCCTGCGCCGCACGCTCGACGACGTGCTGGCGCAGCCCGATGTGAGGGCGGCGATGGATAGTGGAACGCGCGTGACCGCGTGCTAAAGTAATCGCTCACCGTTAGTGGTATGACTCGGGCAACGATACGATGACGATGAGCGGCGACAGCAAGCTTGATCGGATCGATTTACGGATCCTTTCGCAACTTCAGAAGCGTGGACGCATTACGAACGTCGAACTTGCCGATGCCGTCGGCCTTTCGCCGAGCCCCTGCTTGATACGGGTCAAGCGGCTCGAGAAGGCCGGCTACATCGTCGGCTACGGCGCGCAGATCCAGCTCGAGAAGCTCGGCGACGTGCAGATCGTTTTCACCGAGGTGACGCTGGCCGATCACCGGCGCGAAGACTTCGTGCGCTTCGTCGCCGCGATCAAGGATGTCGACGAGATCATCGAATGCCATCTCGCGAGCGGCGGATACGACTATCTGCTCAAGTTCGTCACACGCAGCGTCAGCCACTATCAAAGCGTGATCGAAGGCTTGCTCGAGCGCGATATCGGCATCGAGAAATACTTCAGCTACGTCATCATCAAATCGCCTTTCGTGAAAACGCACTATCCGCTCGAGGTGCTGTTTCGGCATTCTTGAAGCAGCGCAGTCGGTCATCGACATCGCTTTGTTCGCGTCTCGCTTCATGCGATTCGCGATGGACTACCTATTTCGCTCATTCCATACTTGGAGGCATTTGCATCATGGCTGGCACTTATCGAATCGCCGTGATTCCCGGCGACGGCATCGGCACGGAAGTCATGCCGGAAGGTTTGCGCGTGCTCGACGCGGCGAGCCGGCGTTTCGGCATTGCGCTCGAATACGAGCATATCGACTGGGCCAGCTGCGATTATTACGAGAAGCACGGGCAGATGATGCCCGACGACTGGAAAGCGCAGTTGCTGCGCTGCGATGCGATCCTGTTCGGGGCCGTGGGTTGGCCGGAGCGCGTGCCCGATCACATTTCGCTTTGGGGCTCGCTGATCAAGTTCCGGCGCGAATTCGACCAGTACATCAACCTTCGTCCGGCCCGGCTGTTCGAAGGCGTGCCCTCGCCGCTCGCCAACCGGCGCGCCGGCGACATTGACTTCTGGATCGTGCGGGAAAACACCGAAGGCGAGTATTCGTCGGTGGGCGGGGTGATGTTCGCCGGCACCGACCGCGAGTTCGTCGTGCAGGAATCGATCTTCACGCGCCGCGGCAGCGAGCGGGTGCTCAAGTTCGCGTTCGATCTCGCGCAGCGCCGAGCGAGAAAGAAGCTGACCGTCGCGACGAAAAGCAACGGCATCGCGCTCAGCATGCCGTGGTGGGACGAACGCGCGGCCGAGGTCGCCGCCGCTTATCCCGACGTGACGTGGGACAAGCAGCATATCGATATCCTCTGCGCGCGCTTCGTGCTCAATCCCGACCGCTTCGACGTGGTCGTGGCGACGAACCTGTTCGGCGACATCCTGTCCGATCTCGGTCCCGCCTGCACGGGCACGATCGGCCTTGCTCCGTCGGCGAACCTCAACCCCGACCGCGCGTTCCCGTCGTTGTTCGAGCCCGTGCACGGTTCGGCGCCCGACATCGCCGGCAAGAACATCGCCAATCCGATCGCCATGATCTGGTCCGCGGCCATGATGCTCGACTTCTTGGGGCAGCACGGCGGCAAGGAGCGGGAAGCGCACGACGCCATCCTCGCCGCGATCGAAGCCACGCTGCAAGAGGGCCCGCGCACGGGCGATCTGGGCGGCAAGGCAAGCACCGACGAAGTGGGCGCGGCCATCGCCGAGCGCGTCGCCCGCGCATGAAGCGCGCGGCATGACGCCAGCGCTCGCCAAACGACCAACGACCAACGACCAACGACTTAGACCATACGAGAGGAGTCTCGAACATGACGCGCATCTTCACGCCCGAAGCGTTGATTCGCACGGAAAACTTCATCGGCGGCCAATGGGTGCCCGCCGTAGACGGCAAGCGGTTCGCCGTGACCGATCCGGCAAACGGCAAGACGATCGCCGAAGTGACGGACAGCCACGCCGCCGATGCGCGCGCGGCGACCGACGCCGCCGCGGCCGCCCTGCCCGCCTGGCGCGATACGCTGCCCAAAACGCGCGCCGAGATTCTGCGGCGCTGGCACGCGCTCATCGTCGCGAATCAAGACGCGCTCGGCGCGCTGATCTCGCGCGAGCAAGGCAAGCCGCTGGCCGAAGGGCGCGGCGAAGTGGCTTACGGCGCGTCGTACGTCGCGTGGTTCGCCGAGGAAGCGACGCGCATCTACGGCGATTTGATTCCGCAGCAGCAGCACGGCAAGCGCATGAGCGCGGTCAAGGAGCCCATCGGCATCGTCGCCGCGATCACGCCTTGGAATTTCCCGCTCGCGATGATCGCGCGCAAGATCGCGCCCGCATTGGCCGCAGGCTGCACGGTGGTGGGCAAGCCCGCCGAGGACACGCCGCTCACGGCGTCGGCGCTCGTGCTGCTCGCGCACGAAGCGGGCGTGCCCCCGGGCGTCCTGAACCTCGTCACGGCCTCACGCGATCGTGGCATCGACGCCGTGGCCGACTGGCTGCAAGACAGCCGCGTACGCAAGATCACGTTCACGGGCTCGACCGCCGTGGGCAAGTACTTGGCGCGCGAATCGGCCGGCACGCTCAAGAAACTTTCGCTCGAATTGGGCGGCAACGCCCCGTTCATCGTGTTCGACGACGCCGATCTCGATGCAGCAGTCACGGGGCTGCTCGCCGCGAAATTCCGCAACGGCGGTCAGACTTGCGTCAGCCCCAATCGCGTCTACGTGCAAGCCGGGGTCTACGAACGTTTCGCCGCGCTGCTCGCCGAGCGTGTGAGCGCATTGAAGGTTGGCCCCGCCAGCGACCCTGCCACGCAAATCGGGCCGATGATCAACGCGCGCGCGGTGGACAAGATCGCACGGCATGTGGACGACGCGCTCACGCGCGGCGCGCGGGTCGTGACGGGCGGCAAGCGCCTGCCCGAACTCGGCGTCAACTTTTTCGCGCCGACCGTCCTGGCCGATGCGAACGCCAGCATGCAGCTATGCGACGAAGAAACGTTCGGCCCCGTCGTCCCCCTCTTTCGCTTCGACAACGAGCAAGAGGCCGTCGATGCGGCGAACGCCACGCCCTTTGGACTCGCGTCGTACTTTTACAGCAACGACATGAAGCGGGTCGAGCGTGTGTCGCGCGCACTCGAATCAGGCCTTGTCGGCATCAACGAAGGGGCGATTTCGAGCGAGGCGGCCCCCTTCGGCGGCGTCAAGGAATCGGGCTACGGTAGGGAAGGCTCGAAGTACGGCCTCGACGATTATCTGTCGATCAAGTACGTATGCCAGGGTAATCTGGCGTAGCGACCCGACGACGCCGAACCGGATGAGCGGGCTGAGTGCAGGCTATGGGCGGCGTTTCGCCAAACGTTGCGGCGCGGGCTAGAATGCGCACGTTTGCTGAGACACTCGGATGACGACATGTACATCGATAGCCACTTTCACATCTGGTCGCTCGCGCGCGGCGATTACGGCTGGCTCACGCCCGATCTCACCGCGCTCTACCGCGACTTCGGCGTCGCTGACTGGCAGGCGCAATGGGGTCCGCTCGGCGTAAGCGGCGGCATCCTCGTGCAAGCGGCCCCGACCGAGGCCGAAACGGCGTTCTTGCTCGAACAGGCCGCCGCGCACGCCGATGTCGTACTGGGTGTAGTCGGTTGGGTCGATTTCGAACATGCCGATGCCCCCTCGCGCATCCGATCGCTCGCGACCGATAAACGGCTCGTCGGCTTGCGGCCCATGCTTCAGGATTTGCCCGATCCCGCTTGGATCGCGCGCGAATCGGTCCAGCCGGCGCTGCAAGCGATGGCGGACGCCGCGCTGACGTTCGATGCGCTCGTGCACCCGGTTCATTTGCCTTACATCGACGCGCTGGCCGAACGCTACCCCACGCTCACGATCGTCATCGATCATGCCGCGAAGCCGTCCATTGCCACGGGAAAGGACCGCGATGCCTGGTTGCGTGCATTGACCGCGCTCGCGCGGCGGCCGTCGGTCTACTGCAAGCTGTCGGGGCTCTGGACGGAAGCCGCGCCGGGGGCGAGCGTGTCGAGCGTCGAGCCGTGGGCCGAGGCGGCGCTCGATCTCTTCGGCGTGGAACGCATGCTGTGGGGCAGCGATTGGCCCGTCCTGCGCTGCGCGGGCGGCGCGGCCGACTGGTTCGACTGCGCGATGCGGATGGTGGCCGCACGAGGACAGGACGCAGTGGCTAGCGTATTCGACGGCAACGCCCGGCGCGCCTATCGATTGACGCCACGCGCTTGACGGCTCGTGCGTACGTGCATCGCCTTCGATCGAGTGTCAGAACTCGATCGAAGGCGATGCGGGCGTCAAGATCGTTTGGTCCACAGGGGCCGTCCAGAGGGTTTTCAATTCGCTCGCCAAGGCGTCGAGCAATCTCGACACATCGGCGAATGCGGTAGCGTGCAGCGCCTCGGCCACGATCAACACGGCCGAGGTCTCCGGCCTCACCGCCGACAACGCGCTTTGCCGATGCGTCCAACGGCGCGCATGGGCGGCGTTCCCCGCGTCGACGAACACCACCTCGCCCACGTCCGGTTGTTCGGTCTCGCCGGCGAAAGATCGATACCGCTCATCGCCCATGGCCAGGCGCACTTCGAGATGCTGCTCGATACGCGACAAGTCGAATACGGCGATGGGGATTCCGAACGCCAGCGACATCGCGTTGCACAAATCGACCAACGGATGCAGGCTTGGAAGAGCGCCCTCCTTTCGGAACCGCCGGAGCAGCGATTCCGCCGCGCAGCGGTATTGCGTGGGCTTGAGCCCCATCTGCGAGAACGCCCGGCGCCATGCCTGAATCTCCGGCCAGTCGCCTTCCGTGGCGACATCGAGCCGTGCACGCGCGAGCGCCTCATACTCCGCCGTGCGCGCCCGCACGTCCCTATCGGCGGCGAGCCCCCACGCGATCAGCACGCCGGGGACCAAGTTCGGGTAGCCGCGCCAAATGTCGGGCGAGTGTCGGAAATACATCGAGCGGCCTCCTGTTCCTATGAAAAGTCACAGGGTGGCCGAGCCCGCGCTTGCGGTCTTGAACGAAATTGCAGCGGAACGGGGCGCGCCTTGCGGGCGCACGTCGCCGTACGTTGAAGCGCGCGGGCCGCAATATGCCGCGGCTTGGCCGAGGCGCGCCGCGAACGCGTGCGCCCCGCCCTCCTAGCAGCAAGGCCTTACTTGCGCTTGAGCTGCGAAAGGTCGCGCACGGCGCCGCGATCGGCCGAGGTGGCCAACGCGGCATACGCCTGCAGCGCCTGCGACACGACGCGCTCGCGACCAACCGGCTGCCAGGCCTTGTCGCCGCGCGCTTCCATGGCCGCGCGACGGCTCGCCAACACCTCGTCGGAGACGGCCAAGTGCATCTTGCGCTGCGGAATGTCGATCTCGATCACATCGCCGTCTTCCACGAGACCGATCGTGCCGCCTTCAGCCGCCTCGGGCGACGCGTGACCGATCACGAGCCCCGACGAACCACCCGAGAAACGACCGTCGGTAAACAGCGCGCAGGTCTTGCCCAAACCCTTCGATTTCAGATACGAGGTGGGGTACAGCATTTCTTGCATGCCGGGGCCGCCCTTGGGCCCTTCGTAACGGATCACGACGACATCGCCCGCCACGACCTTGTCGCCGAGGATGGCCTCGACGGCGTCGTCCTGGCTTTCGAACACGCGCGCCCGGCCGGAGAACACCCATTGCGACTCGTCGACGCCGGCCGTCTTCACGATGCAGCCCTTCTCGGCCAGGTTGCCGTACAGCACCGCGAGGCCGCCGTCTTTCGAATACGCGTTTTGCTTGCTGCGGATACAGCCGCTCTTGCGATCGGTGTCGAGCGAAGCGAAAGTCGCCTCCTGGCTGAACGCGACCGTGGTGGGAATCCCGCCCGGCGCCGCACGATAGAACTTTTGCGCTTCCTCGCCCGCGCTGCCCATGACGTCCCACTTGGCGATTGCATCGCCCAGCGTGCCGCTGTGCACGTTGCCGCACGACAGGTCGACGAGCTCGGCGCGCGCGAGTTCGCCGAGAATGCCGAGAATGCCGCCCGCGCGATGCACGTCTTCGATGTGGTATTTGTCCGTCGCGGGCGCCGCCTTGCACAAGCAAGGCACTTTGCGCGAAATGCGATCGATGTCCGACATCGTGAAATCGACGCCGGCTTCCTGCGCGGCCGCCAGCAAGTGCAGCACAGTGTTGGTCGAACCGCCCATGGCCACGTCGAGCGCCATGGCGTTTTCGAAGGCCTGCTTGGTGGCGATGCTGCGCGGCAGGACCGACGTGTCCTCTTCCTGATAGTAGCGACGGCACAGATCGACGACGAGGCGCCCAGCTTGCTCGAACAGGCCTTTGCGCCAGGCGTGCGTAGCCACGATCGTGCCGTTGCCCGGCAGCGACAGGCCGATCGCCTCGGTCAGGCAGTTCATCGAATTGGCGGTGAACATCCCCGAGCACGAGCCGCACGTGGGGCAGGCGCTGCGCTCGACTTCGGCGACTTCCGCATCGCTGATTTTCGGATCGGCGGCTTTGATCATCGCGTCGATCAGATCGATCTTCGCGATCACTTGACCGTCGGTGGGCGATTTGACCTTGCCGGCTTCCATCGGACCGCCGGATACGAAGACGACGGGGATGTTCAGGCGCATGGCCGCCATCAGCATGCCCGGCGTGATCTTGTCGCAATTCGAAATGCAGACCATGGCGTCGGCGCAGTGCGCGTTGACCATGTACTCCACGGAATCGGCGATGAGTTCGCGCGAGGGCAGCGAATAGAGCATGCCGCCGTGGCCCATGGCGATGCCGTCGTCCACGGCGATGGTGTTGAATTCCTTGGCCACCCCGCCGGCCGCTTCGATTTCCTTCGCGACCAGCGCGCCCAAATCGCGCAGATGCACATGACCCGGAACGAACTGCGTGAACGAATTCACGACGGCGATGATCGGTTTGCCGAAATCGTCGTCTTTCATGCCGGTGGCGCGCCACAACGCGCGCGCGCCGGCCATGTTGCGGCCGTGGGTGGAAGTGCGTGACCGGTACTGGGGCATCTGTATCCTCTAATGTGGCGAAGGCAAGGGCGGAGGCGGCCGCCCTTGCGGTTGTTATCGTCGAATAGCCGAATAGTGCGAGAACGCCCGTAAGACGTCCAATATATTTTTACTACGTTATTAGGTCGCAAATTATATCAACGCGGGACGACGCCAGACGGCAGTCGCCTGCGCCCAAATCGACCTGACCGCTGTTGGGGTACGACCTAGTGCTCAACGGTTCGACCGCCATGCACCATGAGGTCGAGGACGCGGGCGAACAGGAACGTAATCGGGGACACTTCGCCATAGCTAGGATTGAGCCGGAATTGCGCCTCTTTTTGCCCAATCGCATTCGTGGGCGGGGGTGCACACTGTCTCCATCGACACGCTGATCGCCTCAAGGGGTAGACGGCTTGGGTCGCGATCCTCGACATTTAGGAGACTGGCATGACCACATTGGCGGTAATCGTTTGCGTTTGGGCCATGGTCGCCACGTGCGCGGCCCTCTTCATCCGCGGCGCCAGCCCGCGCCTTGAGCGCGCCACGGTGCGCGTGTCGCCGGACAACCATCGAACGCACGCTTCGTTCACCGAATAACCGCCGGCGGGCATGCGCCCGCATGCCTAGTCAGGTCCGCGTCGTCTATCGGCCGGGCCTTGCCTCGTTTTTCCCCGCCTCCTCTAGTCGTTCCTCGCGCAACGACGCTCTCTTCCGCTCCCGCTGGAATCGCACTTCCCCTGCTCCTCGCACAAGGCCGCGCAAGGCCGCCTGATAAAATCGCTGGCGCCAGCTACGAACAAGGACCTCTTCATGTCGACCGCCTCGCATGCGCTCCCTCGCTGGACGCTATGGGCTCCGCTCGCCGCATGGCTGATACTCGCGCTGTCGCGCGTCCTGCCCGCGCAGGGGGTCGCCGTCGCCCTTCTCGCCGTCGGGCTCGCGGGCGCTGTCTTCGCGGCAGTCCACCACGCCGAGGTCGTCGCTCACCGCGTGGGCGAACCGTTCGGTACGCTCGTACTCGCCATCGCCGTGACGATCATCGAGGTCGCGTTGATCGTTTCCGTGATGCTCACGGGCGGCCCCGAGAAAGCCGGCCTCGCGCGCGACACGGTATTCGCCGCGGTCATGATCGTTTGCAACGGGATCGTCGGACTGTGCCTGCTCGTGGGCGGCTGGAAACACGGCGAGCAGGATTTTCAAGGGCTGGGCGCGAGCAAGGCGCTCGCCGTGCTGGCTTCTTTGTCGGTGCTTTCGCTCGTCATGCCCAATTACCTGAGCGCGATGCCTGGGCCGCAGTTGTCCACATCGCAGCTCGCATTCGCGGGGGTATCGTCGCTCGTGCTGTACGGCGTGTTCGTGTTCGTCCAAACCGTGCGCCATCGCGGCTATTTTCTCGCGGCCGGCGCGGAAGACGAGGCCGCGCATGCGGTTCGGCCTAGCGGCCGCGTCACATCGACCAGCGTGGCGCTGCTGTTCGCGAGCCTCGTCGCCGTCGTGCTGCTCGCGAAGCTGCTCTCGCCCGCGGTCGAGCGCGGCGTGCTCAGCCTCGGCGCGCCCGAGGCCGCGGTCGGCATCGTGATTGCAGCGCTCGTGCTGCTGCCCGAAGGGCTGGCCGCCGTGGGCGCCGCCCGGGCGAACCGGCTGCAGACCAGCATGAACCTCGCGCTAGGCTCGGCCCTCGCCAGCATCGGGCTGACGATTCCGACCGTCGCCGCCGTGTTTATTTGGACGGGGCGCCCGCTCCTGCTCGGGATCGGAGGGATGGAAACGGTGTTGCTGGCGCTGACCCTGTTCGTCAGTTCGTTGACGCTCAGCACGGGACGCACGACCGTGCTGCAAGGGGCGGTGCATTTGTCGCTGTTCGCGGCGTACTTGTTTCTGTCGGTCACGCATTGAGGTGCGGCGCGGCATGCGCGGCGCGGCGCAGCTGGTCACGGTGCGGCCAGCGCGTCCCAAAGGGCCGGACCGTCGTTCAAGTTTCGCGGTAAATTTGCGGTAGTACATCGGAGGCGTGTGCGACAAGCCGGTCAGCAGCCTTAGATGCAAACGAACTCTCGATGTCATGCAAGCAACGCTCATCCAACTGACCGCGAATAGAAGCCAACGATTGACCGCCGCGCTGGCGGCCGCCGTCTTGCTGTGCACGATGGCGATGGTCTGGCCGTATTCGACGGTCCAGGCCAGTGCCGTGCTTCCGTTCATGCCGATCTTCGCCACCTCGGTGGTGATCGCGGAAGGTCTGACCGCCTATTTTTTGGCGACGCAGTACCGCATATCGGGCCGATTCGTTTTCGCGGTATTGGCAAGCGCTTACGCTTTTACGAGCGTCGCCGCCGCAGCTCATTTAGCCGTTTACCCGGGCGTCTTCTCCGCCTCCGGCCTCTTTCATACGGGCAGGCAAACAGCGATCTGGATTTGGCTGCTGTGGCGCGGCGCGTTCGCGCTGTTCGTCATGCTCGCCCTTGCTATCAGGTCGCGCCCGCCGATCGGAAGTCACGATGGACGGCGCTGGCGCGGCGCGCTGGCGATGGGGGGGTCGATCGCGGGCTCGATCGCCCTGTGCGCGGCGGCGGGCGCTGCGCACGATCGGCTGCCGAATCTCGTCGCGAGCGCGGGGCCGTATCGGCACTTGAGCGCCAATCCCGCAATCGTCTCGGTCGCGCTGATGTGCATCGCCGCGCTCGCCGTTCACGCCTACGTCACTCGGCTGCGAACCTTGATGGATCTCTGGCTCGCGGTCGCGCTCCTTGCCGGCGTAGTGGATATCGTGCTCACGCTCGGCGCAGGCGCGCGCTACAGCGTGGGCTGGTACGCCGCGCGTATCGCCTCGATGGTGTCGGCCAATGCTTTGCTAGGGATGCTCGTGTCGGAAACGAGCCGCACCTATCTGCGCCTTGCCGATGCCCATCGCACGCTGCAAGCGCTATCCGTGCGAGACGGACTGACCGGCGTATTCAACCGCGCCTATTTCGACGAACGCTATCCCCGCGAGCTGACGCTCGCGCGCGCGGCCGGCTACCCCCTGTCCATCCTGCTGGTCGACGTCGATCACTTCAAGGATTACAACGACGCGCTCGGGCATTTGGCCGGCGATGAGTGTCTTCGTCGCATTGCGCACACGCTGGCCGCATCGTTGACGCGCCAAACCGATTTCGTCGCCCGCTACGGCGGCGAGGAATTCGCCGTCGTGCTGCCCGCTTGCGATCCGCGCGTGGGGGCAAGCACCGCGGAACGCTTGCGGCAAGCCGTGGCCGATATGAAGCTGCCCGGCCCATCGGAAAAAACGCCCTACGTGACGATTTCGATCGGTCACGCATCGAGCCGTTCGCATGCGGACCTGCAAGGCGCGACCTTGCTGGCCGGCGCCGACGCGGCGCTCTATGCGGCTAAGGCCTCCGGGCGCAATCGCGTGGAGCACGAACAAGCGGGATAATGCCGTGTAGACGGGTCGAGCGCGACGCCGCGCTCGCCCCACAGTCGCTCGTCCAAGAGGACAACGCATGCACTTTCGCGAAACCATCGGCGCCCGCGCCTATCGCTTCGACAGCCTCGCCGCGCTGCTCGCCAAGGCGAGCCCGCGGCGCTCCGGGGACGAACTGGCGGGCCTGGCCGCGGCCACCGAGGAAGAACGCGTAGCGGCGAAAATGGCGCTCGCCCAAACGCCGCTGGCCGCCTTTCTGACCGAAGCGCTGATCCCTTACGAGCACGACGAGGTCACGCGGCTCATCGTCGATACGCATAGCGCGGAGGCCTTCGCCGAAATCTCGCACCTCACGGTGGGCGATTTTCGTAATTGGCTGCTGGCCGATACCACCGACACGTCGGCGCTCGAGCGCGTGACGGCCGGTCTCACGCCCGAGATGGTCGCCGCCGTATCGAAGCTGATGCGCAATCAGGATCTGATACTCGTTGCGCGTAAACGGCCCGTGGTGACCCGATTCAGGAATACCGCGGGCCTGCCGGGACGCCTTTCCGTGAGACTGCAGCCGAACCACCCGACCGACGATGTGAAAGGCATCGCCGCCTCGATGATCGACGGTTTGATGTACGGCTGCGGCGACGCGATGATCGGCGTCAACCCCGCCTCCGATTCGCTCGCGGCCATTACCGCGCTGCTCTCGATGATGGACGATTTTCGCCGCGCTTACGCGGTGCCCACGCAGACCTGCGTGCTGACGCACGTAACGAATACGCTCGCGGCGATCGAAGCCGGCGCCCCCGTGGATCTCATCTTCCAGTCGATCGCGGGCACCGAAAAGGCGAATGCGAGCTTCGGCATTTCGCTGTCGCTGCTGGCCGAGGCCTACGACGCCGGGCTATCGCTCAAGCGCGGCACGGTGGGCGAGAACCTCATGTACTTCGAAACCGGGCAAGGCAGCGCGCTGTCGGCCGATGCGCATCACGGCGTCGATCAGCAAACGTGCGAGGCAAGAGCCTACGCGGTGGCGCGCAGGTTCAATCCGTTCTTGACGAATACCGTGGTCGGTTTCATCGGCCCCGAGTACCTATACGACGGCAAGCAGATCATCCGCGCGGGCCTCGAAGACCACTTCTGCGGCAAGCTCCTTGGCGTGCCGATGGGGTGCGACATCTGCTACACGAACCATGCCGAAGCCGATCAGGACGATATGGACACGCTGCTGACGCTGCTCGGCGCGGCCAACGTGAACTTCATCATGGGCGTGCCAGGCGCGGACGACATCATGCTCAACTACCAGAGCACGTCGTTTCACGATGCGCTTTACGTGCGGCGCTTGCTCGATCTCAAACGCGCGCCCGAATTCGAATCGTGGCTCGAGGCGATGCGCATCACCGATGCCTTCGGCCAAATTCAGGATCAGGCGCGTCACCCGCCGCTACTCGATTGGATCGAACGATGACGGACGACATTTCGGATGGCCCCGGCGCGAAGGCCGTCGCCGCCAACTCT
Organism: Trinickia sp.; assembly: GCF_051954495.1. Lineage (GTDB taxonomy): Bacteria > Pseudomonadota > Gammaproteobacteria > Burkholderiales > Burkholderiaceae > Trinickia. The sequence continues at coordinate 73,555 of NZ_JBQCHR010000153.1, read as the reverse complement.
TGGCATGGGCTGCGCCGGTTCACGGATGCGCGCATCGCACTCGGGCGCGCCGGAGCAAGCTTGCCGACGGCGCCGCTGCTCGCGTTCAACTTGGCTCATGCTCAAGCGAGGGACGCGGTTCACGCCCCGCTCGACACCGAGGCGCTCAAACGCGAACTCGATTCGCGGGCGCTCGATTCGATCGAAGTACGCAGCGCCGCGCACAACCGCGAGCAGTATTTGAGGCGCCCCGATCTCGGTCGCATGCTCGACGCGGCAAGCGCGGAGCAGCTGGCGCGGCATGCGGCCGGCGCCAAAACCAAGCCGGATTTGGTTTTCGTCATCGCGGACGGGCTGTCCTCTCAAGCCGCTGCGTTGCACGCCATTCCGTTGATCGATCGAACCATCGGGCGATTGAACGGCTGGCGCATCGGCTCGGTCGTCATCGCCACGCAGGCGCGCGTGGCGCTCGGCGATCCTATCGGCGAGCTCATGCAGGCGCGAATCGTCGCCGTCCTGATCGGCGAACGGCCTGGCCTCAGTTCTCCGGCCAGCCTCGGCGTGTACCTGACGTATCAGCCGCGCGTCGGACGCAGCGATGCGGACCGCAATTGCATTTCGAACGTGCGGCCCGAAGGCCTTGTGTACGATGCGGCCGCTTTCAAGCTCGCGCATCTGCTCGAGGCGGCGCGCAGCCGACAACTCACGGGCGTGGCCTTAAAAGACGAAAGCGTCTGGGACGACGCCCCGCTGCTCGCGCCTAACGAACGGAGTTAGCCCGGTAAAGGTCGAGCGCCTTTCTGGCTTGTGCCTGCACGGCCCGCCGCACGAGCGGCGTCCATCCGAGCAGCCAGCCCTTGAACCCGAGCGCGTGGCGCGACCAACGCCACAGGTCGAACGTGTCTCGATGCTCTGCGATCAATCCATCGCGGAAGACGAACCGCGCGTCGATCCGGTTCACCACGGTCCGTCCCGTTTGCGCGAACACATACGTAGCGGTCCACGATGCGCGGCCGGTATGGTCGTTCGCCTCGACATCGGAAAACGTCAGCGAAAAATCTTTGGCGCGCCGCGTCAGCATGCGCCACATGTCGCTTGCGGCCGCACCGCGCAACTCGCCGAAAGCCGGATCGCTGAATACGACGTCGTCGGCGTAGCAATGCGCCATCGCCTCGGCATCGAGTTTTTGGAAGGCCTCGTAGAAGCGGACCACAAGGCCGGCGTTGGGATGACGATCGTCCATAGGCTGCGGATAACCCCGATTTTTGTTTAATGAAAAGGCTGGCCCAGCCGCCACGATACTACGCGTGGGCCACGCGCGCGTGCTGCGTGGCGACTCATTCCCACTGACCTGACTTGTCCTCGGGATCGACGAGCGTCATGCCCGCCGCGGGCAATGGCAACGCCGTCTTATAGCGCACTTGCTTCAGCGCGAAGCTCGAACGAATGTTCGAGACACCCGGAATCGTCGTCAACCGTTCGATGATGAAACGCTCGAGCGCGCGCATGTCAGGCATGACGACGCGCAGCAGATAATCCGCGTCCCCGGACATCAGGTAACACTCCATGACTTCCGGCTGTTCCGAGATCGCCTTCTCGAAGCGCTGCAACGCATGCTCGACTTGCTTCTCTAGGCTGACCTGAATGAACACGTTGATGCTGAGCCCGAGCGGCTCCGGATCGAGCAGCGTGACTTGCTGTTTGAAGAGGCCAAGCTTCTCCAGCGCACGGACGCGATTGAAGCACGGCGTAGTCGACAGATTGACGGCGCGCGCCAGCTCCGCGTTCGTGATCCGCGCGTTCTGCTGCAGCTGATTGAGGATGCCGATGTCGATCCGATCGAGCCGTTTGGGGTTTACGCTCATTCTTCAGAATTCTTTCGATTAGGTCATTGGCAGAATATTTACACTACATAAAGCCAAAATCAAAGCGAAATGAGACGCAAATTTTGTATGGCGGCGGGTAGCATGACTCCTGTTGATGCAAGCCGACGAGACTTCGGCGGGGGACATGCCATGACGGATTTGTCGAACGGGATGGAGCAAGCGAAGCACGCCGAGGCCGGCACGGTCGACTCGGATCCGGCCGAAACGGCTGAATGGCTGGACGCGCTCGACGCCGTGCTCGCGCATGTGGGCAAGGCGCGCGGGCAATATCTCCTCGATCGCCTCGCCGACCACGCGCACCGCGCCGGCCTCGCGCCCGCCCGTGCTCGCGCCACGCCATACCTGAACACGATCCCCGTTCACGAGCAGCCCCGCTATCCGGGCGACCTGGACATCGAAGAGCGGCTGTCGGCGGCGCTGCGCTGGAATGCCCTGGCGATGGTCGTACGCGCCAATCGCGCCTATGGCGAACTGGGCGGCCACATCGCAAGCTATGCGTCGGCCTCGGATCTGTTCGAAGTCGGCTTCAATCATTTCTTTCGCGCCGGCGCACCCGGCGCGGAATCCGGCTCGGGCGGCGACCTCGTCTACTTCCAGCCGCATTCGTCGCCGGGCGTCTACGCCCGTGCGTTCCTCGAAGGGTTTCTGACCGAAGATCATTTGCGGCACTACCGCCAAGAAATCGCCGGGCCCGGGCTGTGTTCTTACCCGCACCCGTGGCTGATGCCCGACTTCTGGCAGTTTCCCACGGGCTCGATGGGCATCGGCCCGATCAACGCGATCTACCAAGCGCGCTTCATGCGCTACCTGCACAACCGTGGCCTCGCGCAAACCGAAGGCCGGACGGTCTGGGGCTTCTTCGGCGACGGCGAAATGGACGAACCCGAATCGCTCGGCGCGCTCTCGCTCGCCTCGCGCGAAGGGCTCGACAACCTCGTTTTCGTGATCAACTGCAATTTGCAGCGCCTCGACGGCCCCGTGCGCGGCAACGGTCGCGTGATCGACGAACTGGAGGCGCATTTCGCCGGCGCGGGATGGAACGTCATCAAGGTGCTGTGGGGCTCCGATTGGGACCCGCTCTTCGCCCGCGATCATGCCGGCGCACTGGCCCGCGCATTCGCCGAGACGGTCGACGGCCAGTTCCAGACCTTCTCGGCGAACGACGGCGCCTACAACCGAACGCGCTTTTTCAGCCAAAACCCGTCGCTCTGCGCGCTCGCCTCGCAACTCACCGACGCTGAGATCGACCGCTTGCGCCGCGGCGGTCACGATGCGCGCAAGCTGCACGCCGCCTATACCCGTGCGCTCGCGCACCGGGGCCAACCCACCGTCATCCTCGCCAAGACGATGAAGGGCTTCGGCATGGGTGCGGCGGGACAGGGCCGCATGACCACGCATCAACAAAAGAAGCTCGAGTTAGAAGATCTGAAGGCGTTTCGCGATCGCTTTCGCCTGCCATTGTCCGACGACGACGTCGAACAGTTGACCTTTTACAAGCCGAAGGAAGACAGCCCGGAAATGCAGTATTTGCATGCTCGACGGGCTGCCCTGGGAGGCTATCTGCCCAGAAGGCGGAGAGCGGCATCGAAGGGGCTGACCGTCCCTTCGATGCCATCCTGGGGAGCATTCGCTTGGGAAGCGAACGGACGCGAAATGTCGACGACGATGGCGCTCGTGCGCATGCTCACCGCGCTGCTCAAAGACGGTGAATTCGGCCAGCGTATCGTGCCGATCGTGGCCGACGAGGCACGCACGTTCGGCATGGCGAACATGTTCCGGCAAGTGGGCATCTACTCGCCGCTCGGGCAGCGCTACGAACCGGAAGACCTCGGCTCGATGCTCTACTATCGCGAAGATACGCGCGGGCAGATCTTGGAGGAAGGTATTTCAGAGGCGGGCGCGATCTCGTCATGGATTGCCGCGGCCACCTCGTACAGCGTGCACGATCTGCCGATGCTGCCGTTCTACATCTATTACTCGATGTTCGGGTTCCAGCGGATCGGCGATTTGATTTGGGCCGCCGCGGATCAACGCTCGCGCGGCTTTCTGATCGGCGCGACCTCGGGCCGCACGACGCTCGGCGGTGAAGGCCTGCAGCATCAGGACGGCAGCAGTCATCTCGCGGCGTCGACGATTCCGAACTGTCGCGCCTACGATCCGGCTTTCGCCTATGAAGTCGCGACGATCGTCGATGCCGGCATGCGCGAGATGGTCGAGGAACAGCGCGACGTGTTCTATTACGTGACCGTCACGAACGAGAACTACGCGCAGCCGTCCGCTCCTGAAGGCGACGCGCAAGCGTTGAGAGAGGGCATTCTCAAAGGGTTGTATCCATTGCCTCGCACATCGCACGAGTCGCCGCGTGAGACCGCGCAGGTTCAGTTGCTGGGTTCAGGCGCGATTCTTGGCGAAGTCCTGGCCGCGCAGCGCATGCTCGAGGACGATTGGGGCATCGACGCCGCCGTATGGAGCGTGACGAGCTTCTCCGAATTGCAGCGCGATGCGATGGCGGCCGAGCGGCAATCGCGCCTGAGCGATGAGACGGTAACGCCCTACGTGAGCGCCGCGCTCGCCCCATCGCGCGGGCCGGTGATTGCCGCCACCGATTACGTGAGAGCCGTGCCCGAACTCATCCGCGCCCATGTGCCGCGCCGCTACGTGACGCTCGGCACCGACGGGTTCGGCCGAAGCGATACCCGGCAGGCGTTGCGTGCGTTCTTCGAGGTCGATCGCGCCAGTATCGTCATCGCCGCGTTGAAGGCGCTTGCGGACGAAGGCGAGATAGATGCAGGCGTCGTGCGCGCAGCGCGTGATCGATACGCGTCGACGTCACGGGAAGACGCCGCCCCTTGGGAGCGTTGAGCAACCGTTCCTGCTGAAGCCGCTCGTCGATGCCAGCCCGCACTGCAACGCGGGCCGGCGCGCGGGCGCAATTCATTGATTCGGCAGTGCATAGGCGATGACGTAATCGCCTAGCTTGGTCCCGAACGATCCGTGTCCGCCCGCCGCGATGACCACGTACTGCCGGCCGTTCACGGAATACGTCATCGGCGTGGCCTGGCCGCCCGCGGGCAGACGCTTGCGCCACAGTTCCTTGCCATTGTCGACATCGAAAGCGCGGATGTAGTTGTCAGCCGTCGCACCGATGAACGCCACGCCCCCGGCCGTCACGATCGGGCCGCCCAACATCGGCATACCCACCTTGAAGGACAAAGGAATCGGCGTGCTGTCGCGCGTGGTGCCGATACGCTTTTTCCAGACGATGGTGTTCGTCTTCAGATCGATAGCGGACATGTAGCCCCATGCGGGCTGCTTGCAAGGCAAGCCGAACGGGGAAAGGAATGGATTGAGCGTCACGCCGAATGGAACACCGTATTGCGGCTGCACGCCCGCCTCCGTCCCGCTTCCTTTCGCGCCGGCGACAGGCTCCATCGGATTGCCCGGCCCTCGCGGAATCAGCCGCGAAACGAACGGCAGCGCGATCGGATTGGCGATGGCGATCTGGCGATCGGTATCGACGGCAATGCCGCCCCACTCGAACATGCCGAGATTGCCCGGAAAAACGAGCGTGCCCTGAAGCGACGGCGGCGTGTAGATGCCGTCGTAGCGCAGCCGGTGGAACATGACGCGGCACACGAGCTGGTCATACATCGTCGCGCCCCACATGTCCGCGCCGGACAGGTTGCGGTCGGGCCGGTACGTCAATGCGGAGAACGGCTGCGTGGGCGAGACGTGATCGCCAGGCGCTGCGCCCTGCGGCACCGAACGTTCGGGCGCGGGCACGACGGGCGTACCGGTGCGCCGATCGAGCACGTAGAGGTTGCCTGTTTTCGCGGGGGCGTAGACCACGGGCACCGTCTTGCCGTCGGTGCCGGTGATGTCGGCGATCGTCGGCTGCGAAGGTTGGTCCATATCCCAGAGGTCGTGATGCGTGCTCTGGTAGAACCAAGCGAGCTTGCCGGTCGATGCGTGCAGCGCAAGCAGGCCGCTCGCATAGCGTTCTTGCAGCGGCGTGCGGTTACCGCCCCAGATGTCCGGCGTCGAAACACCCATCGGCAAATAGACGATATCGAGCTTCGGATCGTAAGCGGCGGGCGCCCATGAGTTGGGCGAGTTCCAGCTATAGTGCTGGCCCGGGCCCGGAATGGCGTTCGGATCCTGTGCGCCTGGATCGAACGCCCAGAGCAGCTTGCCGGTGCGCACGTCGAAGCCGCGGATCACACCCGAGGGCTCGCGCGTCGAGAAGTTGTCCTCCACGGAACCCGCCACGACGATGACCTTGCTCGTGACGACTGGGGGCGAGGTGGGCTCGTACATGCCCGGTGTCGTGACGGGCTCGCTGTGCTGGAGATCAAGGTCGCCATTGTCGGCGAAGTCGGGGCAGCGCTGGCCTGTGTCGGCATCGAGTGCGTAGAGATGGCCGTCGTTGACGGGTAGCAGCACGCGGCGGGCGCAGGCAGGTGCCGATGCCGATGCCGATGTCGATGCCGATGCCGATGCCGATGCCGATGCCGATGCCGATGCCGATGCGGCAGTGTCTGCCGAGGCGGCGTCCGGGGCCGACGCAGCGTCCGGAGTCGACGCGGCCGTCGCGCCGGATGCTGCGGCATCGGAAGCCGGCGCCGTCGCCATGTCCGGTGTGGCGCTCGCCGTGGTTGAAAGGTCGACGTAGGAAACGCCGCGGCAAGTCACGTGCTGGAACGACGGATCGGCCTTGAGCTTAGGATCGAATTTCCACTTCAGCTTGCCCGTCTGCGCATCGAGCGCGAACAAGATCTGGTGCGGCGAGCACAGATAAAGCAAGTTGCCGATTTTCACCGGCGTAACTTCGTTCGTGATTTCGACGGGATCGTTCGGCCCCTTCATGTCGCCCGTGCGAAAGGTCCACGCCACTTGGAGGTTCTTCACATTGTCGGGCGTGATCTGCCCGAGAGGCGAGTAGCGCGTGCCCTGCTCCGTGCGGCCGTAGGCGGGCCAATCGGCGGCGTCCGCATCGCTTGCTGGAGCTGGCGCCGCCTGGGCGGTCAACGTGCCGTTGACGGTTTGCGGATCGTGGAAGACGGCGTAGACGAGCACGGCGCCCCAAATCACGAGCGCGCCGAGCAGCACGCCAACCGCCAAGCCGCGTGGCGCGAGCAGCGAAGGACTCGCGACGATCAACAGCCACAATCCGAAAATGACAAGCACGTCGCAGCGCGGCACCAGCGCCCAAAAATCCGGGCCCGATTCCCATAGGCCCCAGCCAGCGGTGCCGACAAGGACGAGCGCATAGAGCAGAAACGCAGCTGGGTGCCTTCGTGCGAGCAACCATGCAACGACGAGCAGAACGAGCCCCGTCGCGATGTAATACGGCGATCCGCCGATGGCGATCAACCACCCGCCGCCGACCAAAAGATAAATGGCCGTGAGCCCGCAGAAGGCGACCGACAGCGCGTTGGCTACGCGCATCGGGCTAGAAAGGGTAGACGTGTTGGCCACGACCGCGCTCCCGTGAAGACGGTTTGAAGTACGGCGCGTCCATTTACACCAAGTTGCGCCGGATCAACCGCAACGCGACGCAAGAGACGTTCCCGGTTCGGTGGCGACGCGCTTCGTCTGAGCGGTCAATGGCCTGCCGCGCCCTCTACCTTGAGGTCGTTTTGTACGGCCGTTACGCCGTCGAGACTCTGCACGGCATCGCCGGCGGCCCGTTTCTGCTCGGCGTTCGCGACGTGCCCCTCGAGCTTGACGACGCCACCCGCGGTGGTGACGTGCACGTTATTGGAATCGACGTGGACGGCGCGCAGCAACGCCATCTTCGCGCGCGCGGTGATGATGCCATCATTGACCCCTATGCCGCGCGAAGGCGTGGACAGGCTCTCGGGCGGGACAGCTTTGCGCGGCATCGTACTCGATGCCTGGCACCACGCCTCGCTCGCCATGAGCGCGAGTGAGAAGCCAAGCCCCACAGTCAAACCAAAACGCTTCAACGTCCCTTGTTTCATTCGGATCTCCCAATGACTACGCACGCGTTCGCGGCTCGCGTCGACCTGCTCGGTCGCCAGCGAGAACGCGCAACGTACGTACCAAAGGGAGGAAGATCCGGCATGGCGCCGCATCGACCTTCCGGTTCAAACCAGATTCGGCGTAATGGAGTTGATCAATCCCGCGCCTTGCTGCCAAACGATGAAATCGTCGCCGGCTAGGTAATAGCTCATTCTTTTGTACGCGTGCACCGCCTCGCTCATGTGCACGAACCCCATGGTGCTATTCAGTTGAGCGGTCGTTTGAGGCTGCTGTCCCGGTTGCAGCGGGAATGTTCGTCGAAATTCCTTTTCGAAGTCGGTGGCGTTCGCGTGCGCCTGCGGACCGACATGCCCGGCGCGATGGCTCGCTATCTGCCCTTGGCGGCGCGTTGCCTCAAGCACGCTATTGACGATCAACGGATCCTTGAGAATATAGGTAGCGTGCATATCATCCGACGCGTCGTGGATGATTCCCGCGCACATGTAGCAGCTTTCCAGCGTCGTGAACAACTCGACCCCTTGCGGGAAATTCTGACGCCCGGTTCTGGCCATCCACCTCATGACGGCGTAGGTTTCCGCATGCAACGTCGGGTTGAGCAACCCGACATTCACGCCCCACTCGATGATTTCCCCCTGATCGGACGTGACGATGCAGCCTATGTTGTGCCCTGTAAGGTGCCCGCTCGTCCCACCGTTGCGCGCGATGCCCCTGCGATCCCTGAACCCCACCGCCGCGACCAAGGCCTGTGCCATCACCGTCAGCATGGCTCGGCGGTTGGTCGTCAATGGCGTCGTCAGCGGTGCACTCAAAGCCGGCAAGACGCCGACTTGCGCCGGAAGGGCCACCGTGCGATAGACATAGCAGTGTTCGGCGGAGATGAAAAAGTCTCGCGTTTCCGGAACGATGAAAGCCCGATGCAGTTGGTCCCACCAGGTTCTTGCCAGTGCGGCTTTCACCTGTGTACTCGCCGTGTCGAAATTTGGCGGGAGCGACGCAACGCTGACGGACGCTGGCGCGTGAACGGCCTGCGCTGCCCACGGACGGTTTCCGTTCATGACCCGGCGGCGCAGTACATTCCCCTCGTAATGGAATACGTTTCGCGCGCCGATCATCTTCGCCATTCCCAAGCATGCCTCGGTGGGCGGGTAGGTCAGCGCGATGTCGAAGCGGTTTCGCGGCATTTGCGCATAGCCGCCCTGAAGCAAGTTCACTGCCGCGGTCGCGGGGTCGTTGCCGTGTATCCGCGTGTCGACGCCTATCGCCAGCACCGTTTCGCTGTCGAAAGCAACGGCGATATGACGATTGCCATGCTCGGTCATCGTCGCATAGGCAATGTACGTCACGTGCTGCGCGACGGTGATGTTCGGCATTTGAATGGTCCCCGAAATGACTAACGCGTAATTGTTCTACCTCGAACGGCGGATGCCGTTCACGGAGGTACGAGAGCGTTCACTCGTGATTCTTATTGCTGCTGGTGCTTTCGCTGGCTCTTCCCACCGCAACATTCCCCAACATCGGCAGCACCCCGCTGCTCCCGATCACCTCCGGCAGGCGCCCATCCCACTTGGCGACGGCCTGCTGCTGAATGATCTCGGGCGTTAAGGTTTGCTGAAGCAGCTTTTGCGCTTGAGCCTGGGCATTTGCTTCGACGATCCTTTGCTCGGCAAGCACCTTAGCCTTCTGCAACTCGTATTGCGCCTGCTGCGCGACCTGCTTCTGCTCGATCGCCTGCGCAAACTGCGAACTGAAATGGAAGTCGGTGATGTTCACCGAATCCACGACCAATCGATAGGGTCTGAGTTCGCTGGTGATCTGCGCTTCGATCTGCCCGCGCACCTGATCGCGGTGCGTGATCAAATCTTCCGCGTTGTAGTGGGCCGTCACCGCCTTCACGGAGTTGCTGATCGCAGGCTTGATGATCTTGGCGACCAACGCGGCCTCATTGCCTATGTGCTGGTAGACCCACTCGGCATCGGCAGGCAATATGTGCCAGTTCGTCGCGACTGTCGTAGTCACATCCTGTAGATCGAGGCTCGCCGCGGTTTCGGCGTCCTGCGAGTTTTGCACCTGCACGTCCATTTTGGCGACCGATTGCACAATCGGCATTTTCAAATGCAAGCCAGGGTCGAGCACGCCCGGCGCGACGGCGCCCCACGTCATGAGCACACCCCGCTGCCCCGGGCCGACTGTCACGAAACAGCCGCCGATGATCGCAAGCGCGACGAAAGCGGCGGCGACGATGCCGCCAACGCGAAACTGCCCCGGAATGGTCATGATGTCGTTTTCTGGTTTCCCCGGCGTATATAGTGACGGATTAAGGATTGTTCCGCAATCTGGGGGGATGCCGGGTGAACGCCTGGGAACGGTCGTCTACTTGCATGGCGGGAGGCCGGTAGGCGTGGGACCGTCGTTTTGACTAATGCCAAGGGGACAAGGTGCTAGCCGACTCACCCGGCCGAGGCAGACGCAATACATCGAAATACACGTCGAGCGATCGTTGAACAGATTCAGCGACCAAGGACGTGATCCCGATGTAGTCGCCGCTTCCGCACGCGATTTCGAGGGCATCGTGGTACGCGAGTTGATCTTCCTTGCGGATAATCGCAGGTGGGTAGCCTGCCTTCATCAATTCGAAGTTCAGCAGCAAACGTGCTGTCCGTCCGTTGCTATCGACAAATGGGTGAATCTTAACGAATCGGGTGTGCAGCTCGGCCGCCCTCTGGATCGGATGCATCGCGCCGGCACGACCATACCACTCCGCCAGCGCGGCCATTTCCGCTTGCGGATACACGAAGTCCGGCGCAGTCGTGCTCGCGCGCGCGGTCACAACGTTCTCCTGCCGATCCCAGCCGACATGTCCTGGTTTGATGCTCATAACGACGACAGCGTGCAGATTGAGAATCTGCCGCTCCGTGAGCACCTCATGCTTCGCGACGCTCTCCTCGACGTACAGAATCGCGTCGCGGTGATTCGTCGCCTCGATGTGCTCGCGAAGGGACTTTCCGGCGACAGTAATGCCTTCCAACACCACCTTGGTTTCGCGCAGCGTCAATGTATTGCCTTCGATCGCGTTCGAGTGATACGTCCACTCCAGCATCAGCTTGTCCCACACCGAGGCAACGGTGTACGGCGGCAGCGGATGCGCGGCGTCGAGCGTCGCCTGGTTAGCGTCGATTGTCGTCAGCAGCGCGGAAGTTTGGGGCGACACTTGTCTTTTGCAATGAAGTTCGGTACGTCCAACACGTTTTGAGGAATCGTCGGCACGGAGTTAGTCGGTCGAGCACGAAGCTATCGATGATGCGCAATCTTATTGCCTTGCGCCGGATACCCCCGCTCCGCGATGGCCCGGTTCATCTCCTCGATCGACACTGGCTTCGCAGGCTTCTTCACGATGCCTTTGAGCAACCAGCTAGTCCACTTCAATGACGCGAATTACGTCCGCTAATGTGAGCGCAGCATCAGCTGGCGACACCACTATCAGCTCGGCTTCTTTTGGATGTTGCAGCATGCTCGTATGCTCGCACGGATTAAAGATCCCGCATCCGAGAGCCACGAGCCGCTCCAAGCTAACCACGTAGACGACACCGCTCACAAGCCCACCGATCGTGGCGAAGCGACGCGCAACGTGCTCATCGGTCGAGAACGAAAGTCCGGGGCCGCCGAACGCCTCGCTATTTCGATGATGCGCGTGGACCGCTTGGCTTGTGGGATTCCCGTAGATCGCAGATCCGTCGCAGTTCCAAGTACCGTCAAGCTTTGCTTCCCGACGGAATGAGCGCTCGGCGTTTCGCGGGCGCAGATCAATGCCCTGTTCGTGCATCTCCCGATTCACTCCCCGATATAAATGCACCTCCCCATTCGTTGCTACGCTCATAGCCGTTTGTGCTCCTCCGTGGCGAGATCGTCGCCCCGTCAGTGAATTTCTTCGAAGCGCTGCACTTGCACTCCATCCACATCAACCAGCTCGAAGAACACTGCTTTCGGTCGACACCAAATTGAACCGTTAGCGGCCCGATAGACGATGATCGGCGTATGATCCGACTCCATCGTGGCCTCGCATACGAGTTCATAGATGCCACCCTTGTAGTGCCGATATCGAACCATCAACTGTTTTCCTATATGTTGCATCCGAATCAAGGCTAGGTCGAAGCCGCACCTGCGAGTTTGGCAGTTTCGGCGTGATTGCGCAGGTGTTTCTCGTGCGGGCGCCAACGCGCGATCACCGGCCGCTTGAGCGCGCGCCCGTGTAACGTCCCGTATTCCGTTCGGCGCAACTCGTCGGCAATGCAAATCCGCATCGTATCGGCATCGATCCACAGGCGTCCAAGGTCGAAAAGAGTGTGGATGTCACCCCGTAAGAGCAAGCCGTTGTCCAGACGGTTCGAATGCTCGCCAAGATACGGAATAATGTGCGCAGCCTCAAGCACGTCAACCGCCGTGCATCCGGTCACCGCGCATGAGCCCTGATATGCCTCGATCAAGGCTTTCCGAAACTTCGCTTGGCCACGCCGCACTACAACACCCTGCAGCGCTCGCTGACGAGCGTCTTCCAGCGAGTCAATGGCGGATCGGGCCGCCGCGATCGCCTGTTCGGCGGTTGCGAGTGCGTCGCCAATGGGATTCCGCCGGCGGTGGATCGACGCAGACGACCCAGAGAACGATTTGGTCGTCTTGATGAACACTTGGAGATCAGTCAACTCATCGTCGCACCGGACTTTAATGTCGACTGCGTGGTAATCGCGCCCGTACGCGTCCTTCAACGGCTTGGAAGGCCATGGCCTGCGTTTGCGGGGTCGATACAGAGGAAACCGCACGATGACGTGCTTAGCCCTCGCCACAACCTGAATAGTCCAGCTGATCGAATCGCCTACCACCGGGTCAAACCGATACTCGACTTCGTTTGCGGTCCGATTGATATAGCCGTGATCGTCGCCGATGTAGTGGTCTAGGAGCAAGCGGATGACTCGCCTCAAATTGGAGGCAGCTTCGGCATGTTTTCGCATCCATTCATGAGCAAACGGCGATGCTTCAATATTCGGGTCTCTGTGGCGCGGCATGGATCGTCTCGTACGTTGGTTGTGTTTCCCGTTCTCTTGTCGAAGTCAGAGCATAACGACCAGGACGCCGACGTGGCCATAGCGAGCACACGTCTGGGTAACTTTATCGTTGAGCCTAGTTGAGGATGTGACATTGCGTACCAGGCCGGAGGATTCTACGTTGTCATCGCAAAATGATCGACCATGCCTTTCACTGTTGTATGTGGCGTCGACATCTAGACAACGGCTTCCTGGCCGTCTCTAAATTCGCATAATCGCCAGTTGGGACGTTGCCGGAGCGAAGTACATCGCACCGCTGCAAACTCTCCGATGACAAAACAATGCGTGGCAAGAAGATCAGCGATCGACAGCATCGAAAGGTTGGCACCGGGCGTCGTTGCAATAGCAATTTGACGATCCCATCCGCGATAATCTGCCAGGCGAGGTGCCTTGTTGCTCATACCGGCTGCGCCTCCGCGAGCACTCGCGCCCGGAATCTATCCGGCAGAGCATTCGGCGTCAGCACGTCTACTACGACACCGAGCAAATCGGCCAGCTTGTAACGAATGATCCCGACGTTGATCAACGACATATCCGGCAGCGGCTCCACCAACAGGTTAAGATCGCTTTCGTCCGTATCCTCACCACGCAGCACGGAGCCGAACACGCGCGCGTTCGAGGCGTGATTGTCTTCCACAATCCTGCGAATCTCCGCGCGATGCGCGTTCAGTGCGATAGACGGCCTCACGAAAAGCTCCTGATGATGGACTCATGACATACCCGCAGTCGGGGGCGTTGTGCAAAGCGCGAGCGCTCGCTTCTTCATCCCGATCCGCTGCGGGAACAGCTCACGGGTCATGCCAAGCTCGCTCATCGCATGACGAAGCAACGCCTGCGGTGTCTGTGACGTTTCCTTCTTCACGAAGCGATCCCCGGCTTGTGCTCGTTCACTTCGTCATACATGACGTCGGGTGCGATATCCGCGCCGTTCGGCCAAACCACTACGCCGTCGCAGATCGTTGCCTGAGCAAAATACGACTCGTCGGCCAGAGGGGCGAATACACTGCTGAATTTGTCTTTCGACATATCGACAATGCCCTTCAGACCATCGGCAAATGACACCTCGAGCCGATGACCGGACAGAACCTTCAGCGTTGTTACGCTCCATGCAATCATCATGTCCACTCCAAGGGAAGAATCAGTTCCTAGTCTTCGAAAAGAATATGCTCACCAGCGCGCGACTGCATCCGGACCTTGCCCTCGCTACGCATCACGTTCTGCCATGCAACGATCGCCTCTGCAACCGCTTCCTCTTCGCCGCTGAACGCAAGCACGGTTTCACCGCATGCGGGGCAGATGCCGCCAAAGGCAGCGTGAATACCTCGCATGTTTCGCGTGTCCATGGCATCGAAGTCGGTGAAAGCCGTTTTGCAGGCACCACACACCAGCTGTTCCGGACGTAGCGCATCCATCTTCGCCCTCCGAACACGGTCACACCGTGGTCGATCAAGGGCAAGCAGAGGTCGATGATCTGGAACGTGTTGTCGGTGGCCACCTCAAGCAGGTCGTTGGCGCGGCGTGAGGCGGTAGACTTCGCGTCCGGGTCGGTGGCTGCATCGCGCTCCATCCGCAGTCGGACGATTTCGTCAAACTCACGGGCATCCTTCTCGAACAAGGTGCGCAGCGAGGGTTCGATCGCGCCGAGTTCATCGAGCAGGTGGCGCAGTGTGACCTCGGTATTGCGCTCGGGATTCTTCTGCAAGCTCTTCAGGCACACCGTGCGGATGAGTTTGACCGCCAGCAGTCCCATGAGCGCCGCGGCGCTGCCAGAGCCGGGCGATGCTTGACCGGCGCCGAAGGCGTCGAGCAACTGATTGGTCGGCTGCGCGAGCAGCTCGGCCTCAGGAAGTACGTGGTCGGTCACGAGGGGGCCTCTTCCTAGGGTTTTGCGTCCTATTTGGCCAGGGTCGCGGCAAGAGCATTCTTGCCAAGAATGTCTGTCAGCTCCGCTGTGATTGCGTCCACTCGACGCGACTCATCTGAAATTGCGCCAGAGACCGATTTGTTCGAACCAATAAACTCGACGAGTTCCGCGCGCTCGTGCAGGAGCCGCTCGACCACTTCGTAGTCGAGGCCTGGCAGCACGACCGAGATAACGTTTGACTTCAGCATGTGTCTGTCCTTTTTCCTACTCAAATGGAGTCGCCGGCTTGCGCCCGGAACGCTTCGATTGCCGAAATGTGGACTCGATAGAGCGCTGCCTCGTGCTCATTGAGAGACAGCGCATTCACAAAAGTGGGCTGCACATAGAACGAAGGGTCGCCGCTGACTCGCGCACCAACTACGTACCAAAGAAGCGTCCGAGGCGTATACCCTCGCTCCCGCCCGCTCGCCTGAACGTCCTGGCGCACAGCTTTGTTCATAGCATCCATCGCGACGTCCCGGCCTTTGTGAGCGAAGACCGTCAGCATCCGGTCCAAGATAACGCCGGGATTGCCGACGAATGACAGTTCGGTGTTGTCCATACGTATCCGCCCGAGAACCCCCGTTATTGAGCGAACGTCGCTGATGGCTGAGGATTCTCCCATTGCGATGACGGGAGGATATCCATGCTTGAAGCGGAGAAGTTGGCTGAGGATGCGGCGGATGTGAGTTCGGCGCCGGCGAGAAGGCGGCGCAATCGTGGGACACGGCCGTGGCGAGAGGTCATAGGCGAGTTTCGAGCAAGCGGGTTGACGATCCAAGCCTATAGCGAGCGAAGTGGGATTTCCCGCTCCTCGATGACGAGGTACTTGGCGCTTGCTCGCCACGCCGAGCGAAGCGGTGACGTGCAACAGAACGCGGGCGCCACGGTTGCGCTCGCTCAGACCATGGCGGGGTTTATGCGCGTTGGCATCGTCGATCGCGCGATGGACGCTACTGGCAACGGCAGTTCGTGCGATGTGCCGGAGTTGATCCTAGGCAATGGAGTTCGGCTGCGACTGCCTGCGTATGCGCTCGAGCCTTTGCTGCAGGCGATGATCGACCGTATCGGTGCGGGGGCGCGATGATGATGCTGTCGACGGCAGTGAAGGTGTACATCGCCGCCGAGCCGATCGACATGCGCAAGTCGATCGATTCGCTTTCGATGCTTGTGCGCCCGATGTTCGATCAGGACGCCCTGAGCGGACACGTGTTCGTCTTCTATGGTCGGCGTCGCGACAAGATCAAGGTTTTGGTCTACGACCGCACGGGATTTTGGCTGATGTACGAGCGATTCGAGAGCGGCTCGCTGGCCGATCCCGCGACGATCGCGCGGCGTGGCATCTCGCTCGCCGAGCTCACGACGTGGCTCGAAGGAATCGATGTCGGTGTGCGCCGTCGCGTGCGTGCGGTGAACGCAACGGTGGTCGCATGAATCGCGAGGATATACCCATGAGCGGGTCGATCGCAGCGATAATGCTGACCTATGCAACCGCTCAACGTCCCTGCCTCGAAACAACCCTTGCCGATGGCATTGGGGGCATGGAGCCTTCCCGAATTACTCGACGCGATTGCGACGCGCGATGCGACGATCGAGCAGCAGCAACGCGAGATCGAACGGCTGCGCGAACGGCTCGAGGGGCAAAGCGAAGTGCTAGCCAAGACGCAGCAAGCGCTGCTCGAGATGCGGGCCAAACTGACCCATGCGCGGCAGGACATGTTCGGGGCGAGCCGCGAGCGCATGAGTGCGTGGCAACTGGACATCTTCGATCAGGCGCACGAAGCACCCCTGCCGCCGCAGCAAGGGTCGGCCAGCGCTGCCAAGCGATCTGCCGATCGAGCGCGTCGTGCATCCGATGCCGGAACAGGAGTTGTCGCAATACGATCGGGTGACGGTGATCGGCGAGACAATCACGCGAACGCTCAAGTACACCCCGGCCAAGATGTCGGTGGTCGAGCATGTGTGCCCGCGATATGCACTGGTCAAGAACGGCGTCTCGACGGTGCGCGGCACGACGTTCCAAGCGTCCCCGCTGATAAAGAGCAACGCGAGCCCGGAACTGCTCGCGCGCATCGTCGTGGCGCACTTCGACTCTGGCCTGCCGTTTTACCGGCTGGAGGAAGAGTTCGCGATGCACGGGCTTCGCATTTCGCGCAATACGATGAGCGACTGGACCATTCGGCTTTCGAGGCTGGTGTCGCCGCTGTACGAGGCGTTCGCTCGGCAGTTGCTCAGCGCGCCGGTGATCTTCGGCGACGACACGCCGTTTCCACAGTTATGCAAGCAACTGGAGCGCACCAAGACGGTCCGGCTGTGGGGCTATGCGAGTGCGGGAGCGAAGTTGCTCGATGGTCAGTGGGTGAGCGTTCCCAAGGTGATCTACTACGACTACACGTCGAGCCGGGCCGGCCGCCATCCGATGGCGCTGCTGGGCAACTACGAGGGTTATCTGCAAGCCGACGATTACTCGGGCTGGGCGGCGCTGTTTCGCGGCGGCAAGGTTCGGCACGTGGCTTGTCACGTTCACGCGCGCAGGATGTTCTACAAGATCTACCGGCAGCTTCGCAAGGAATCGCCGCAGACCGCCCACGAGAGCGTGGCCGCGCAGGCACTGGCGTGGATCCGCAAGCTCTACGACATCGAGCGCAAGCTGCGCGATGCCGATCCGATAGCGCGAAGACGAGTGCGACAACTGGAATCGGTGCCCGTTTTACGCGACTACCAGCTTTGGTTGCAGGCCAAGGCGAACGAAGTGCTGCCCAAGTCGGCCCTGGGCCGGGCCATTGCCTATTCGCTGTCCAATTGGGAAGCGCTTACGCGCTATGTGGACGACGGCAATCTGGCGATGGATTCGAACCTGATCGAGCGGGCCATCCGCAGAGTCGCCATCGCTCGCAAGAACCATCTGTTCTTTGGCTCCGAGGCCGGGGGCAAAGCCGCGGCGGTGTTCTACAGCATGCTGGCGACCTGTCGGGCCAACGATATCAACCCGTACGATTACCTGAGCGACGTGCTCGGGCGAATCAACGACCACCCGATCAACCGGATCGAGGAATTGGCACCCTACAACTGGAAGCCCTCTGGCGTGGCCGGATCGGCATCGAGCGTGGCGTCGACGTCGTCCTTGCCGGCTGCCAGCTCGGCGACGCGGCACTGAATCGAGCTCGCGCATCAAGCGGAACGAAACGATGAATAAGGCAAGCGCGGGCAAGCCCGAACGCAAGATCTCCGAGACGATTCTGGACTTCGGCGAGCCGCTTCTCTCCGAGGCGATTACCGAAGACACGCCGATCGCCGTGGTGCGTGAGATATACAAGCTGGTGGTGCTCGTTTGGAACGCGCATGTCGCGGCCACCTCCCGCTGGGGCGACCCCAGTTACCTACAGATGCTGCAGCAGTTGGCCGCCTCGCCGCAGATGCCATCGGAAGCACGTGACTGGATCGGCAAACTCTCGAATCGCTGGCGGGAGAAGTTTGCCGACGCCAAGTACTGCGTTGGCCATTGGCACGTCAAGATCAAAGACGACGATACCCTGAGCTTCTACTGCGACGCGCGGGAAGCGCCGCGGCGATAGTCCTTCGTCGCGCACGCTGTCCCCTCAACGGCGACGACGTCGCTACGTATCGGCGTCGCTGCCGCTGACCACGCTCCCCCACGGTACTCGATCTTCCGCGAAATCGGGGGCACTCGCTACTACGGGGATTCTCGGGCGGATACGTCCATACGGCAGTGTCAATGATCGCCGCTATGGAGCCAAACCGGGATCGGCGTATTGGAGCCACCGCAGGATCGGCGTAAAGGAGCCAGCGGATGATCGCCGTAATGGCGCCACTTCAGGATCGCCGTAAAGGCGCCAGCCGATGATCGGCGTAATGGAGCCACCGGCGCCGTAACCGGAACGCGTTTCGAACTTCCATCAACTGGTTACCCTTCGAGCTTTGCTCGGAGGGGCCGTGGGTAACAGGAGGTTCGAAGTGTTTGAGTACCGCCAAGTCCTCGCGCGCATGCGTCAGGGCGATTCCGACCGAGACATCGCCCGCGCCGGGCTGATGGGCCGCAAGAAGTTAGCGACCATCCGCGACGCCGCCCTCCAGCACGATTGGCTCAACCCCGCGCGGCCCATGCCCGACGACGCCGTGCTGGCCGCCATGTTCGGCCGCAATCCCCAACTGCCGCGTACCTGCGTGTCGACGCTGGAGCCATTTCGCGATCTGATCACGCAATGGTTCAACGCCGACATCCAAGGCACCACGATCCATAGCGCGCTTCAGCGCAATCACGGCTATACCGGCAGCTACTCGGCCGTGCGCCGCTTCCTGCAGGCGCTCAGTGTTGAGCGCGGCGTGAAGGCCACGACCGTTCTCGAGTTCGCACCGGCTGACGCCGCGCAGATCGACTTCGGCGCCGGACCGCAACTGCTCGACGCCGACGGCAAGCCGGTCAAGACGTGGTTCTTCGTCGCGACGCTGTGCTGGTCGCGCCATCAGTACGCCGAACTCGTGTTCGATCAAACCGTGGCGACGTGGCTCGCCTGCCACCGGCGGGCGTTCAACTGGTGGGGCGGCATCCCCGCACGGATGATCATCGATAACGCCAAGTGCGCCATCACGCGGGCCTGCATGTATGACCCAGAGGTGCAGCGCTCTTACGCCGAGTTGGCCGAAGGATACGGCTTCAAGATCGACGCATGCCCGCCGCACGATCCGCAGAAGAAAGGGATCGTCGAATCGGGCGTCAAATACATCAAGAAGTCCTTCCTACCGCTGCGTACGTTTCGCGATCTGCCCGACGCCAACCGCCAGTTGCATCAGTGGGTCATGAGCGAGGCGGGCAACCGCATGCACGGCACAACACGCGAACAGCCGTTGGCGCGCTTTGCGCTCGAGAAGCCGCTATTGAACGCGTTGCCCGACGTGCCGCCGGTGTTGGCCGCCGAATGGACCAAGGTCAGCGTTCATCGCGACTGCCACGTGCAATTCCATAAGGCGCTGTACTCGGCGCCGTGCGTCATTCAGGATCTGGCCACCGGCCGTTACCTGCAGGAGAACGCCAACGTGCTGATCGCAGGTCCCACCGGCGTCGGCAAGTCGCATCTCGCGCAGGCACTGGGCCACTGCGCGGCTCGCCAGGGACATGACGTCCTGTTCCTCACGCAGACCAAGTTGCCTCCTGCGATCGACGGCAGATAGCCCGAACTGACGATGACCGAAATCATACTTTCGATGGAGGAGTCGTCAGCGACGTCGAAGGTCTTTCCGTGAGGCGCATCGCAGTCGTCTCCAGCCGATACACTCGCTCTTGACACATAGACGCGCATCTTGTTTTCCGCGCTACATGCGAGGGCGCGGCGCCGAAGTCTGACCCGGTGTATCGAATTCATCCAGCAGCGTTTGCAAGTCTTGGCGCATCGTCGGAAGGTCGGTTTTGATGGTCGCCCACACTATGTCCAGGTCTACCTTGAAATAATCGTGTGCCACAATGCTCCGCATTTTGTAGCTGAACTTCCACGGCACATTGGGGTGCTGCTTCACAAACGCGGGATCATGCTTGAGAACTTTGTTGCTGGCCTCACCGATAATTTCGATGTTGCGAATCACTGCATCAACCACAAGATTGCTCGCGCCAAACGCGTCTCTGTCCATATCACCGATATAACTCTCGATACGGTCGATCGCTTCAATCATGTGGCCGAGATAGTCAGGCACCCGGAGTTCCTTGCCGCTCATACAGGTTGAGCCTCCGCCATGACGTGTGCGCGGAATTTTTCCGGAAGGGCATTCGGTGTCAGCACGTCTACCTCTACGCCCAGCAACTCCGACACACCGCATTCGATCGCGCCGACATTCAACAATGTCATGCCAGGTTTCGGCTCGACGAGGAGATCCAAGTCGCTCTCGACGGTATCCTCGCCGCGCAGCACCGAGCCGAACACGCGCGCATTAGAAGCTCGATTGCTTTCCACGATCCTGCGAATCTCCGCGCGGTGCGCGTTCAGTGCGACAGAAGGTTTCACGCGAATCTCCGGTTGATTGGAATTACTATATACCCCCATTGGGGGTATATCAAGCCCTTTTTTCGTTCCACTCCAAAATCTCGCGAACATACGCCCAAACCACGTCGGGCATGTTCCTGAAATCACTTGTCCCCGCAGGAGCAAGCCACTTATCGAGCGTCTTCTCCGGCACGCTGATTCGTTGGGCAAAGCTCGCACGAGTCATCCCCAGCCGCTGAATCGCGCCCTTCAAAAACTCTTGCTGCGAAAGGGTTGAGGATTGCTCCATGACCATCAGATCACCCCCCGTACGATCGCCGACAATCGCATTGGATCGCCTTCTACGAGGTTCTTAACGGCAGACAGCGACGAAACGCCAATAAGCTCCTGAATCAGCTTTAGTGAACGTCCGTCGCGATGTAGGCGCACAGCAAACGTGCGTCTCGCGGCGGAGGCATTGCCGCCCTCGATCCCTGCTTGCTGATGCAGCCGCCGCACAATCTCCGTCAGACTTTCACACGAATAGCTGATCGCGCCAGCGACGGTGACGCGCTTCGTGAATGCAAACGGTCCGCCGTCACCGGTCAGAAAGAGCGGCCCGTGGGGGTCTAGCCCGCGATACGCGGCCGGAGCAGTCGTGACGCCATGGCCTGCGGCCAGTCGATACGCGAGGTAGTCGTCGATCGCGCTGCAAATCTTTTCGTTCGCCCACACCAAGGGGCGAGGCTTCCCGTTAAAAGCGATTTCGGCACGAACAGTAGAGTCAACACGTACAGCCCCGTCCGCTTTCAGATAGTCCGAAACTACGAGCTTTGCGGCCTCGTTCGGCATAAGCCCCGTGCCATAGAAAACGAGTAGCAGCGCAACGTCGCGCATAGGGCTTTGCCCCGTAACGGCAGCCACCTTGAGCGCGTGGCGAAGCTGATGAGGTTCGATAACTGGAGGTTTTGCCATCTCGTAATGCCATTCGATTTCATGGTATTACGAGAAAGTATGCCCGCGCGCAAGTGCAAACGCAAATGCGGGCCGCACAGCAGCTCGCTTCCTCGGGAAAACGCCCCCGCCGACGCGCAGCGCGAAGCCGCAATGGATAGCCTCCCAACCCGCCCCCGCCCCACCTCACACCGTCCCCTGCGGCGCGACAACCGCCGCCTCCTTGATCTGCCGAAAGATCAAAGCGGACCCCAGCGTGATCACGCCCACGCAGACGAACGCCATCCTGAACCCCATGGCCGTGGCGCTCGACTGCTCTGAAAACACCTTGACCAGCGCCCCGCCGATCGACACGCCCAAGCCCATGGCCAACATCTGCACCATCGAGAACAGGCTATTCCCACCGCCTGCGTCTTCATGCGACAACCCTTTGAGCGTGACGCTGTTCATCGCCGCGAACTGCATCGAGTTGGCCGCGCCGAAGATCGCAAGAATGACGGCCTCGACAACGAGCGGCGTATCACGAGTAATCAGCGCGAACCCCACGATCGATCCGCCGACCACCAGCGTGTTGAACAACAAAAACATGTCGTACCCATAGCGGCGAATCAACGGCGCGATCCAGCGCTTCGCCACCGTACCTGCCAATGCCGCGGGCAACATCATCAGCCCAGACTGCAGCGGCGTGTAACCCAACTCGAGCTGCATCAGCAGCGGAACGAGAAACGGCACGGCGCTCGAGCCGATCCTGCACACGAGATTGCCGATCAAACCAACACTGAAATTCGGCTCGCCGAACAACGATAATTTGAACAACGGGTCACGACGTCGCCGAGCATACGGCACGTAAGCCAGCATCGCGACGAACCCAAGCAAGAACAAACCGCTCGACCAACCCACCCGATGCGATTCGAACGGCACATCCACCGCCAGGGAAAACGCGAGCATGCACAACGACAGCAGCGCGCAGCCCGCCAAGTCGAACGGCGGAGCCGACGACTCGGTTTCGCGCGGCAAATACCGGTGCACCGCCACCATGCCGACCAAGCCGATGGGCACGTTGATGAGGAAGATCCAATGCCACGTAGCGGCCTCGACGAACCAGCCGCCGAGCGTCGGCCCGACGATCGGCCCAACTTGGCCCGCAATCGAAATCATGGCGAGCGCCGAGACATATTGCTCTCCGCGCACCGTGCGCAGCACGGCAAGCCGCCCGATCGGCAGCAGCATCGACCCTCCGACACCCTGCAACACCCGCGCGATCACGAGCTGCCCGAGCGTATGCGCACTCGCGCAGCACAGCGAACCGAGCACAAAGATCAAAATCGCGGAAAAGTACACGCGGCGCGTGCCGAAGCGGTCGGCCAGCCACCCGGACGCGGGCGTCAGCATGGCCATCGTCAACGTATAGGCGACGATAGCCGACTGCATCGCCAACGGCTTCACGCCGAGGCTATGCGCCATGGAAGGCAGCGCGGTATTGACGATCGTCGTATCGAGCGCCTGCATGAAAAAACCTGCAGCGACGATCCACAACAATGCCGTATGGGTGGAGTTCTTGTTCATCCGAAGCGCTTGAATGCGCCGCGCGAGAACGCCTGGCGCATTAGACTAAAACCTGATCTCGACATGATATTGAAATCGGTTCCAATCGAGAACCCCACTGGCGGCATTGACTGTTATCGGCGTTGCCGATAACAATGCGTCATGCTCAACCCTATCTGGTTAAACACGTTCGTCACCGTCTCGGCGTGCCACAGCTTCACTGAAGCGGCTCGCCGCCTGGGCTTGACGCAATCGAGCGTCAGCGAACATATCCGTCGCCTCGAGCAGGCCGTCGGGCGCCGGCTGTTGGTGCGCGATACGCACTCGTTGTCGATGACGGCCGACGGCGAGGCGATGCTCGCGCATGCCGGCGTGATCCTGCAAGCCATCAACCGGGCGGAATCTCAGTTTCGCGGGCCGAGGCTGAAGGGGCGCGTGCGTCTGGGCTCGTCCGACGATATCGCGCTGGGTCCGCTGCCGACAGTCTTGGCGGCGTTTCGCAACGCTCACCCCGATGTCGAACTCGAGATCACGATCGGCATGACAGGAAGGCTATACGAACTGCTCGATGCCGGGTCGATCGATCTCCTGGTGGGTAAGCGCCGGCTCGGCGACAAGCGCGGTGTGCCGTTGTTCACAGGGCGGCTTGAATGGCTCGCGCGCCCCGGCACGCAAGTGGACCTCGATCAGCCGCTGCCGCTGATTCTCGTCGCGGAGCCCAGCGTGACGCGGGCCGTCGTGCTCGACACGCTCGCGCAAACCGATTTCCGCTGGCAGGTGGTCTGCACGAGCAGCAGTCATTCGGGCTGCATCGCCGCGGCGCGCGGCGGTCTCGGCATTACGGTTCGCGCGCAATATCTCTCGGCGCGCGGGCTCGCTCAGCCCGTCAACGCCGCGAGTCTTCCCGCCCTACCCGACGTCGAATTCATCGCGCTCGCCGCCAAGCGGCTCAGCCGTCCAGCCGGCACGCTGTTGCAACTGCTGTACGACAGCGACTTGCGCGGGTCGTGGATCGGCGAATGATTCGCATTCGCCGCACACGCGTTCAATCGTCGACCGGCGGCGTCAGGTAGGGACTGTCGACGCCGGGCTCGTAACGCCGCGCGCCGATCTCCATGCGCGCAATGCTCTGCAAGTGAACCTCGTCCGGGCCGTCCGCGAATCGCAGCGCGCGCCCCCACGTCCAATGGTCGGCCAGCGGCGTATCCGGGCTCAAGCCCATCGCGCCGAACGCTTGCATCGCCCGGTCGCACACGGCCGTATGCACGCCCGGTACGAGCGCCTTGATCATCGAGATCTCTTTGCGCGCCGCCTTCGCCCCTACGTTGTCGATCATCCATGCCGTCTTCAGCACCAATAGCCGAGCCTGGTCGATTTCGATACGCGACTTCGCGATCCACTCGCCCACCGTGCCGTGCTCATGCAGCTTCTTGCCGAACGCGGTGCGCGCCTGCGCGCGCTCGACCATCAACTCGAGCGCCAGCTCGGCCGCGCCGATCGAACGCATGCAGTGATGAATGCGCCCGGGCCCGAGCCGGGCCTGCGCCAGCGCGAAGCCACTGCCTTCCTCGCCCAGCAGGTTCGCACGCGGCACGCGCACGCCTTTGAATTCGATCTCGCAGTGTCCTTCGGGCGCGACATGATTGACGACCGTGATATTGCGCACGACCCTGACGCCCGGCGTGTCGCGCGGCACGAGAATCATGCTTTGCTGACGATGGCTCGGCGCTTGCGGGTCGGTCTTGCCCATCACGATGACGAGCTTGCAGTTCGGATGCGCCGCGTTCGTGATGAACCACTTTCGCCCGTCGATGACGTAGTCGTCGCCGTCCGGGCGAATCGATGTCGTGATGTTCGTGGCGTCCGACGAGGCCACGGCCGGTTCCGTCATAGCAAACGCCGAGCGGATCGTGCCGTCGAGCAGCGGGTCGAGCCATTGCTTGCGCTGATCGGGCGTGGCGAACATATGGAGCAGCTCCATGTTGCCCGTGTCCGGCGCATTGCAGTTGAACACTTCCGGCGCCCAAGCCACGCGGCCCATGATTTCGGCAAGCGGCGCGTACTCGAGATTCGTCAGACGCGTGCCGGGTTCGTCGTCGCGAAGATGCGGCAGAAAGAGATTCCACAATCCCTCCGCGCGTGCGCGTTCTTTCAACGCTTCCATGAACGAAACCGGGTATTGCCCGGCGGCCACCTCCTCGTTCCATTGGCGAATGCGCGGCACGATGTGCGTGTCCATGAACGCGCGCACTTGCGTGCGCAGTGTCTCGACCTTCGGGCTATATGCGAAGTCCATCGCGATCTCCATCGATTCCGTTAGAAAGGCTCGCCAGCATTCAAATCAACGCGACGCCCATGCCTGCCAGCGCACCGGCCATGCTGCCCACTTGCTCCGCGCTCGCGTTCGACGCGTTCCCGCTCAGCGCGCGTTTCTTCACGCCCTGGGCGATGGCGGCCAGCCGGAAAAAACTAAA
Source organism: Trinickia sp. (assembly GCF_051954495.1). GTDB lineage: Bacteria > Pseudomonadota > Gammaproteobacteria > Burkholderiales > Burkholderiaceae > Trinickia. The sequence continues at coordinate 47,740 of NZ_JBQCHR010000153.1, read as the reverse complement.
AGCCAGATAGAAGTTCCAGTGCTCGATCGCCGGAATACCGCGCAGCGCGCAGTAACGTTCGACGATGGCCGTCTCGTCGGGCAACCCGAGCGAGCGCCGGTCCAGCCCGTCGAGGCCCACGATATGGCCGCTAGGCGGTAGCCGCAAACACATGCAGAAATACGCGAGGTCCGCGAGCGGATTGCCCAGTGTCGACAGCTCCCAGTCGAGCACGGCGCGCACCCGTGGCGCATCCGGCATGAAGATGAGATTGTCGATGCGAAAATCGCCGTGCACGAGCGAGGGCTTTCCGCTCTGCTCGGGGCAGCGCGACGGCAGCCAATCGATCAGCGCATCCATCGCCTTCAATTCTTCCGTCTGCGCGGCGCGGTACTGGCGCGTCCACACGTCGATCTGGCGCGCGAAATAGTTGCCCGGCCGGCCGTAATCGGACAGCCCCACTTCGTCGACATCCACATCGTGCAGCGACGCCATCGTGCTCAGCAACGCGTCGTAGATGGGCTCGCGATCGCGAGCGGCGAGTTCGGGCAGCGCCGGATTCCAGAAGATCCGCCCCGCTTCGAAGCTCATCACATAGAACATGCTGCCGATAACAGCCGGGTCTTCGCAAAGATGATAGGCACGCGCGACCGGCACCTTCGTTCCGGCCAGCGCGGACAACACCCGGTATTCGCGGTCCACGGCATGGGCGGATTTGAGCAGCGTGCCGGGCGGTTGCCGCCGCAGCACATAGTCGCCGCTTCGGGCCTTCAACAAGTAGGTTGGATTCGATTGACCGCCGGAGAATTTCTCGACGGCCATCGGCCCCTCGAATCCCGCGACATGGGCCGTGAGATAACTCGTCAACTGGTCGATGTCGAATTGAAAGCTAGCATTCATGGCGTGCTGTCCGTCCCGATCGTGTTCAACCATAGGTGACGAATTCGTGCCGCTCCGCGCGCTCGAGGTGCGGTACGGCGTTGAAGCTGACGAGCGACATCGCGGCCTCGTTGAAGACGTATTGGCAGACGCTGCTGTTGCGGATCTGCATGTTCAAGGCGATCGCGGCGGCATCGGGCGCCTGCAGAATTTGCTGCGCCGTCACCGCGATCGGCCCGCCCGAACTGACGACCAGAACACGCCTGCCGCCGCCGCGCTGAATGTCCAGGCGAGAGCGCTCGACGCGCGCTTGAAACTCCGCCCACGTTTCGGGCACCGGGCCGGGGAGACGCGCTTCGGCCCACAACTGCAACACGTGCTTGAGCGCCCGATAGAAGTCCTTCTTCGAACTCGTCGAGGATACGCGCGACGGCGAGCCCTCTTCGCCGAGCGCCGCGAACAACGCGCTGAAATCGTATTCGTCGAACCCGGCGTCGCGCCCGGTCTCGAGCAGCGGGCCGCCCATCCCGGCGACGATTTCGTCAGCGGTTTGCCCGTGCCGCTGCATCGTTCCGGTCACGATGCGATCGAACCGCAACCCGGCCTGCGCGAAGTACTCGCCTAGCCAACGCGATTGAGTTCGCCCCGCGGGCGAGAGTTCATCGTAGTTGCGCGCGCCGAACGACGCTTGACCATGCCGCACGAAATAGAGTTCCGCCATGTCGTCCTCGTCCCTTCATGGATCAGCAGAATACTCAACGGCAGTGCATTCATGAAATTTATTATTGAAATACCGCGCAATAAATTTTTGTGACACCTTACTCGACACACGTCGCCCAGTCGTTACTGATTCATCTCCCGCATCAATCGGCCCACTTGTTCGCGCAGCCAAACGTGCGCCGGATCGGCGGTCGCGCTGCGGTGCCAATAGCAGTGCCACTCGAGCTTCGGCAGCGGAAAAGGCAATTCGAGAATGCGGGCGTCGTAACGCTGAAGCAGCACGAGCGGCGCCGTGAGGACGAGCTCGGTTCGCATCGCAATCAACGGGGCGACGAGGTAATGCTGAACGCGCGTCTTGATCGAGCGCCGCAAGCCTAGCCGATTCAATTCCGCATCGACGAGCCCCGGGCCCTGCGGACGGCTCGATACGTGGATGTGCCCGAAGCCGAGGTAATCGTCGAGCGTCAGCTTCTTCTTTCGATAGGGGTGGCCGGGGCGCAGCATGCAGGCATATCGGTCGCTGCCGAGCGGCGCCTGGTCGAGGTACGGATCGTCGATCAGCGGCGCGTCGATCGCGAGATTGACGGCGCCGCTCGCCAGCGCCTGCGGCACGTCTCGGCGGGCCGTGGGGTAGCTTTCCAGGCGAATGCCAGGGGCGAGCCGCTGCAGCACCTCTTCCAACGCGGGCAGCAACAGCGCCTCCGTGAGGTCGGTCATGCTCAGACGAAACGTGCGCTCGGACGTGGCGGGATCGAAGCGGCCGCCGGCGTGCGTGCTCGAATCGAGGAGCTGCAGCGCTTCGCGCACCCGCCCGATGATGTTTTCGGCGGCAGGCGTCGGCACCATCCCCGACGACGTGCTGACGAACAACGGATCGTCGAATGCCTTGCGCATGCGGGCCAACGCGTTGCTGACGGCAGGCTGGGTGATGAACAACGCCTCGGCGGCGCGCGTGAGATTTCGCGTCCGATAGACGGCTTCGAATACGACGAAAAGATTCAGATCGACCTTGGATAAGCGCATGTTTTCGTATGTCCTCGACGCCCGCTGCTTGCGAAGCCGTAGTGCTCTCAAGGATCCGCAGCGGCGAATCGCAAGGTACCACGGAAGCGAAGCGCAACGAGCACACAAGGCCCGGACCGGCCCATCACACGCGCGCGAGTTGATCCGCGTCAAGCCGGGCGTTCTCGAAGCGCGAAACAATCGATGACGACACCCTCTGCGAAGAGGCAACGATGGACTCGGAAGCATCGCAGGGCACGAACATCGACGCCAATGCCGACGCCGACGCCGATGCAAGGCTGCTCGCAATCGTTCGCGCGCTGAGCCGTGAACTGCACGGCAACGAGAGCGGCTACCGCGAGCCCTCGCTCGCGTCGCACTTCGAGCGCGATCTCGGTTTCGACAGCTTGGCCCGCGCCGAACTGCTCGGTCGAATCGAGGAAGCATTCGATCGACAATTGCCGATCGAAGCGTTCACGACGGCCGCCACGCCGGCCGACCTCGTTCGCCTGTTGACAGGCAAGGCGGCTCGCGCGCCAGCGCAGCCCGCCGACACCTCGCGCATAGCGGGCGCGGCGATCTCGGGCGCGCCGGCCGCTCCCGCCGGGCTCGTCTTTCCTCGGCATGCGGCGACGCTCGTCGAAGCGCTGCATTGGCATGCCGACGAGCACCCGGAACGCACGCATATCGTGTTGATCGGCCCGGATGGAACAAGCGAAACACGCATCGCCTACGGCGAACTGCGCGAACGCGCCGTGCACAGGGCGGGCGGCTTGCGCGCGCTCGGTATCGATCCGGGCGACACGGTCGCGCTGATGCTGTCCACGACCTCCGATTATTTCGTCACGTTCATGGCCGCCCTGTTGTGCGGCGCGATTCCCGTTCCGATCTACCCGCCCCTGCGCGCCGATCAAGTTGCCGAGCATGTCGAGCGCTATACCACTTTGCTGACGTGCGCGGGGGTCAAGGCGCTCATCACGTTCGACGAGGTCAAGACCGTCGCTCGTTTGCTCGGCGCGCGCGTGCCGACGTTACGCCATGTGCTGACACCCGAGCACATCGCTTCGCTGCCGCTGAATGCGGCGGTGAGTGTGCATGCCGCGGACATGGCCATGCTGCAGTACACGTCCGGCAGTACCGGCGCGCCCAAGGGCGTCATCCTCACGCACGCGAACCTGATCGCCAACATCCGCGCGATGGGCGAGCGCATCGACGTCGGGCCCGACGATGTGCTCGTCAGCTGGCTGCCGCTCTCGCACAACATGGGCCTGATCGCGGCTTGGCTAGCTCCGCTTTATTTCGGCATACCGCTCGTCATCGCCTCGCCGCTCGTTTTCCTCTCGCGTCCGGAAACGTGGCTGGCGATGATTTCGCGCTATCGCGGGACCATCACGGCCGCGCCGAACTTCGCTTACGACCGCTGTGCACGCCATTTGCCGGACGGCGTGCTCGCCGGCCTCGATCTCTCTTCGTTGAGGCTCGCGGTATGCGGCGCCGAGCCCGTCAGCCCCAAAACGATGCGCGCTTTCTCCGAGCGCATGCGCCTCGCGCACTTCGACGCGCGCGCGATCACGCCTGTGTACGGGCTCGCCGAAAATACGCTCGCGTTGACGATTCCTTCGCCCGGTCGTGCGCTAGTGACGGACAAGGTGGCGCGCACCTCGCTCTCGCACGAACATCGCGCGATGCCCGCGCCAAGCGATGAAGACACGATCGAAGTCGTCTCCTGCGGGCCGGCGCTATCCTGCTCCGAGCTGCGCATCGTGGGCGACCATGGCCGAGTTCTCCCCGATCGCTACATCGGGAAGATCGAATTTCGCGGCCCGTCCGCCACGGCCGGCTACTATCGCAACCCCGAACAAACGCAACGTCTCATGGACGACGATTGGCTCGACAGCGGGGACCTGGGATACGTCGCCAATGGCGACCTCTTCGTCACCGGCCGCGCCAAGGACATGATCATTCGCGGGGGCCGGCACTTCTTCCCCTACGAGTTGGAAGACGCAATCGGCCGCCTCGCCGACGCCGTGTTGGGCGGCGTCGCGGTATGCGGCGTGACCGATGCGGATACAGGCACGCAAAGCGTCGTCATCTTCGCCGAAACGCCGCAGATGGATGTCACGCACCGCAGCCAATTGCTGGAACGCATCAATGCGGCCACCGTCGCCTGCTTCGGCGCTCCAGCCGAACGCGTCGTGCTGCTCCCGCCTGGCGCGATTCCAAAGACGCCCGGCGGAAAGATTCAACACGCCGCCATGCTCGAGCGATTCGAGCAATCCGAACGGGCGCATCGCACGTTGGACCAAACGAGTGCGCCGAGGCCGTTGTGGCGGCAACTGTTGGATATCGCCGCCGGCAGCGTCCGGCTTCTTTTCGGGCGAACGGCCGCGCGCACCTCGTCGATCGACTTCGGGTTATGGTGCTGGGCCGTCGCCGCGGCGATCGCGTTCGTGCTTTGGTTTCGCGTCGCTTTGAGCAAAGACGAGTCGCGCAACTGGCAGGCGGCCGCTCGCGGCGCACGCCTCTTTCTTCGGCTGACGGGTTTGTCGCCCGACGTCACGGGTGCGCCTTCCTCGTTCCCCGCCCCCCCTTCGATCGTCGCCGTGAACCATACGAGCTATCTAGACAGCGTGGTATTGATGGCCTGGCTGCCCCAGAGCGGGCACTTCGTCGCGAAGCGAGAACTGGCGAGAGCGCCGTTCGTCGGATTGTTCCTCCGGCGATTGGGCACACGGTTCGTCGAGCGAGCGAACTATCGCCAAAGCCTCGAAGACGAAGCGCAGCTCGAACGCGCGGCGAGCCATGAAACCTTGATCTTCTTTCCCGAGGGTACCTTCGGGCGAGCGGCCGGGCTGGGAGCATTTCATCTCGGCGCCTTTCGCGCAGCGTGCGTCGCGGGCCGTCCGGTCGTTCCCATCGCGTTGCGAGGCGTGCGGGCAGTGCTGCGCGACGGCGACTGGCTACCGAAGCGCGGGCAGATCGAATTGACGGTGTTGCCGCCGATCATGCCGGCCGGCGCCGATGTGGGTTCCATGGCGAAACTGCGCGACGAGGTGCATAACGCCATATTTGTGCATTGCGGCGAACCGGAACTGGTCGGGCTCGCCCAGAGCGCACGCCTGCAATCGGCCGAGTCGGCTTCGGCGCCCTGGCCTTAAGCTCGCGTTAATGTCGCGTCGGTATGCTGCCCTCCATCCCATACCGACCGGCCACCCTATATGTTCCTCTCCCTCAAGCGCCTTCGCGTGCGCGCCTTGCTGCTCGCCTGCTTGTTCGCCGCCGCTCCGGTCGCGCATGCGAGTCAAATCAAGACGTTGATGCGCGACATGAAAGCCTCGATGCGCGGCGCCATGGCAAGCAGCACGATGCCTCAATTCAGCCAATACCTCACGCGACTCGAAAACGACGTGGCGCAGGCCAGCCGCCAACCGTATCGCGACGACCCCGCCACGTACCGCGAAGGCATGCAGACGCTGCAGCGCGAGTTCGTACCCGTCGATGAAGCCGTCCGCGCCAATGACCTAGCAGGCGCGAAGCAAGCGCTGAAAAAAATCAACGCCACCAGAAAGCACTATCACGACTTGCTCAATTGATGGCGCCCATTGCTCCCCTTTCGTCGAGAACCCCACACCATGAAACGGCCCACCGTCTACCCGCTCTCGGTCAGCCTGCTCCACTGGGCGCTTGCCGCGGCTTTGATCGGCAACCTGGTCCTGGGCTGGATGCTCGACGACAATGAAGATCTCGTCGGCCTGCACCGGTCGATCGGCATCGCGATTCTCGGCTTGGTGGTGATTCGTCTGGTCAATCGGCTTCGACTGCGCAGAGCGCTCCCCGATTCCGTCAATGAACCCGGCACGCTGACTCATTTCGCAGAGCGTGCCGTGCATTTCATGCTGTACGCATCGATGCTCGCCATACCCCTCCTCGGCTGGATGAAAACCGACGCCGCCGGACACCCGGTCAGTTTCTTCGGGCTCTTTTCGCTGCCCTCGTTGCTCGGAAGAAGTCATGCTTTGTCGCACTGGCTCGGCGTCGCGCACGCGGCCGCGGCTTACGGCCTAGCCGGTTTGATCGCGCTTCACGTGAGCGCGGCGGTGATCCATCGCTTCGTGACATCGGAAAGCGTGCTGGCGCGGATCCTGCCGTTTCGCGGCAGGTCGGTTGACTTGCGTCAACCCGCACTGCGTAGGCAAGACCAAAATTAGACACGCTATCGGGCGCTGGGAACAGCGCGTCTAGGCGGGAGAGAAGTAATCGGCCGCCGCCGATGGCGGTCGAGGGTGAATGACGGACGTCCAAAGCGTCCGCGCGGTGCCGCTCGGCGACGACGAATCTCGCGTCCGACGGGGCACCCATGTCAGTTGCGCGCATCTTCTTCACATTGCTGTCCTGCGCCAAGGGCCGCGCCGGCGTGCGATCGGCGCATCGCCGATGGGCGAATCCAGGGTCGCAGCGTTGGCCGTGGCTGCTCGCCGCCGTCTGCTACGCAGGCGTGCTCGCCCCGGCTCACGGGCAAAGCCTCGCCACACTGACCGTCGATGCCGTTCCGCTGTCGGATGAATTCATCGCCGATGCGCTCATCGAATCGACGCGGCAAACCGTCATCGCCGCACAGGTCTCGGGGCGCGTCACGGCGCTCTATGTCAAGGCCGGCGACCGCGTCAGCGCAGGGCAAGCCTTGCTTGCCGTCGATCGCCGCGCGGCGGACCAGCAGCTTGCGGCGGCACGCGCACAGGCCGCCGCGGCACGCGCCGAACTCGACGTCTCGCGACGCGAGCTCGGTAGGGCACAAACCCTGTTCGACAAGAAATACGTCAGCCAAGCCGCGCTCGATCGAGCGAAGGCGCGCTATGACGCGGCCTCCGCGATGTCGCTCGCGCGGCAAGCCGACGCTCGGGCGGCCGCCGTCGAGTCCACCTTGCGCGGCATCTCCGCGCCATACGCCGGCACGGTTGGCAGTGTCGAGATCGAACTCGGCTCGATGGCGACACCCGGCATGCCGCTCGTCACCTTATTCGATCCCGGCGCGCTGCGCGCCGTGGCGAACGTGCCGCAGTCGCGTGCCGCGAAGCTGCGCGCGGACGCGCCCGTGCGGGTCGAACTACCCGACGCGCCGCTCGCCGAACAATGGCAAACGGCAACCGCGGTCGCGATCTTGCCGCTCGTCGATCCGCTCAGCGATTCGGTCAAGATCCGCCTGACGTTGCCCGCGGCCGCCGGCTCCGCGGCACGCCCCGGCATGTTCGCTCGCGCGCACTTTTCGATCGGCGCGCCGCGGCCGAGGCTATTGGTGCCGCTCTCGGCGATCGTGCGGCGCACGGAAGTCACCGCGCTCTATGTCGTGGCAGGCGACGGCAGCGTGACGTTGCGCCAAGTTCGCCTCGGCGAAACGCGTGGCGACCGGGTCGAGGTTCTGGCCGGCCTCGCCGCCGGCGAACGCGTCGCGCTCGATCCGCTCGCGGCGGCGCGACGCTAAGGCAGAGGCCGCCGATGACTACGACCCCGCCCAAGCTAGGCATTTCCGGCCGCATTGCCGCGCGCTTCCAGAGCAATCGCATCACGCCGCTCATTGCGCTCGTCGCCCTATTGCTTGGCGCGTTCGCGATGGCGATGACGCCGCGCGAGGAAGAACCGCAGATCAACGTGACCATGGCGAACGTGCTCGTGCCGTTCCCAGGCGCGAGTGCGCGCGACGTCGAGCGCATGGTGGCGGGGCCGGCCGAGCAGGTGCTGTCGCAAATCAGCGGTATCGAACACGTGATGTCCGTGTCGCGGCCCGGCCTCGCCGTGTTGACCGTTCAGTTCAAGGTGGGCGTGCCGCGCACGGAGGCGCTCGTGCGCCTCTACGACACGGTGTTTTCGAACGAAGACTGGCTGCCGAGGAATCTCGGCGTGCTGCCGCCGCTCATCAAGCCGAAAGGGATCGACGACGTTCCCATCGTCGTCCTCACGCTTTATGCGACCCGTGCAGGCGCCAATGCATTCGACCTGGAGCGCGTCGCTCATTCGATCGAAGCCGAACTGAAGCGCGTACCGGGCACGCGCGAAATCGCGACCGTCGGCGGCCCTCGGCGCGCCGTCAACGTGCTGCTCGACCCTGGCCGGATGCGGGCCGCCGGTGTGACGGTCGACGATTTGCGGCGCGTGCTGGCAGCGGCCAATTCGACCGCCACGGTGGGCGATCTCGTCAGAGACAATCGCAGCGTTCACGTGGAAAGCGGTCCCGTATTGGCCAACGCGCACGATGTGGGCGACGTCATCGTCGGCGTGCATAACGGCCGCCCCGTCTTCGTCTCCGATGTCGCCGCCATCGAAGAAGGACCGCCGGCCGCCACGCATTACGTCTGGGAGGGCATCGGGGGCTCGCGTCACGCCGAATATCCGGCCGTCTCCCTGACCATCACCAAAAAGCCCGGAGAAAATGCGGTGACGGTCGCCAAACAGGTGCTTCGTCGCGTGGACGCGCTGCGCAACGTCGTGATTCCGGCCGACGTCAAGATCGAAGCGGCGCGCGACTACGGCGTCACCGCCGACGCCAAAGCGCTCAAGCTGATCGAGAAGCTCGCCTTCGCCACCACGTCCGTCGTCGTGCTCGTGCTGTTCGCGCTCGGGTGGCGCGAAGCGCTCGTCGTCGGCGCGGCCGTTGTCTTGACGCTCACGACGACGTTGTTCGCCTCCTGGGCATGGGGCTTCACGCTCAATCGCGTATCGCTGTTCGCGCTCATCTTGTCGATCGGCATTCTCGTCGACGACGCGATCGTCGTCGTGGAGAACATTCATCGGCATCGCTCCATCGAGCCCGACGCGCCCCTCGCCGCCATCATTCCGCGCGCCGTCGATGAAGTCGGCGGGCCCACCATCCTCGCCACGTTGACGGTGATCGCGGCGCTCTTGCCGATGGCCTTCGTCACCGGCTTGATGGGACCGTACATGAGCCCGATTCCGATCAACGCCAGCATGGGCATGGCCATCTCGCTCTCGATCGCATTCGTCGTCACGCCGTGGCTGGCGCGCACGTGCCTCGGGCGCGCGCAACACGGCGGAGACGATGGTCCGAAAGACAAGCTGCGAACGAAGCTGCTGCCGTTCTTCGGCCGGCTGTTCGCGCCGTTTCTCGACGATGCGCGCGGCGCTCGCCATCGCACGTTCCTTTGGATCGGCGTGGCGCTCGCCATCGCGCTTTCGCTGGCGCTGCCCGCCGTGCAATGGGTGGTCCTGAAAATGCTGCCGTTCGACAACAAATCGGAGTTCCAGGTCGTCGTCGACATGCCCGCCGGCACGCCGCTCGAGCGCACCTCGAGCGTCCTGCACGACATGGGCGCCTATCTCGCGACCGTGCCCGAGACGGCCACCTACCAGGCTTATGCAGGACTGTCCGCGCCGATCAATTTCAACGGTCTCGTCCGCCAGTACTATCTGCGCGCCGGTCCGAACGTAGGCGACATTCAGGTCAACCTCGTCGATCAGTCCAAGCGTCGGCGTCAGAGCCATGCCGTCGCCACCGCCGTTCGCCCGATGCTGGAGCGCATCGCCGAGCGAGACGGCGCGCGCGTCAAGGTGGTGGAGGTTCCCCCCGGGCCACCCGTATTGGCGCCGATCGTCGCCGAGGTATACGGCGCGGGCGCCGCCGAACGCAACGCGGTGGCCGATGAGGTTCGCCGCGTGTTCGCGTCGACAAAGGGTGTCGTCGACATCGACGACAGCACCGTCGCCGCCGCGCCGCAACGCGATTTCGAGCTCGACCGGCGCAAAGCGGGCCTGCTCGGCGTTTCGCAGCAAGACGTTGGGCAAACGCTGCGGGCGGGCCTGACAGGCGATGACGTCGCCTACGTTCGCGACGGCAGCAAGTACCCCACCGCGGTGCGCCTCGCGCTACCGACGGCTTCCGGCGCCGACGCGTCGGCCTTGCTCGCGCTCGCGGTACGCGGCGGGCAGGGACAGCTCGTGCCGCTCTCCGAGCTCGTCAGGGAGCGCGACACGCACATCGAGCAGCCGATTTATCACAAGGACTTGCTGCCGGTCACCTATGTGGTGGGCGACATGGCCGGACGAGTCGATAGCCCGCTGTACGGCATGTTCGACATGCGCGCGCGACTTGCCAAGCTGGCCGTGCCCGGCGGCGGGAAGCTGGGCGAATGGTTCATCCGCCAGCCCGACGACCCTTACCGGGGATTTTCGATCAAATGGGACGGCGAGTGGCAGGTCACCTACGAGACGTTCCGCGACATGGGCGTCGCCTACGCGGTCGGCCTGATCCTCATCTACTTGCTCGTCGTGGCCGAATTCGGTTCATATTTGACGCCGCTCATCATCATGGCGCCGATCCCGCTCACGATCATCGGGGTCATGCCGGGCCACGCCTTGCTCGGTGCACAGTTCACCGCCACGTCCATGATCGGCATGATCGCGCTCGCAGGCATCATCGTGCGCAATTCGATCCTGCTCGTCGATTTCATCAATCTTCAAATCGCCGACGGCGTGCCGTTCCGGGAGGCGGTCGTTCGCTCCGCCGCCACGCGCGCGCAGCCGATCGTGCTCACGGCGGCGGCCGCCATGATCGGCGCGCTCTTCATCCTCGACGACCCCATCTTCAACGGCCTTGCGGTCTCGTTGATCTTCGGGATTCTGGTCTCGACGCTGCTCACGCTCGTGGTGATCCCCTTGCTCTACTACACGGCCTATCGGCGCCGCTTCGGCGCTACGCCGCCCTCCAACCCGCAACCGTAAGGAGCCCGTCATGACTTCCTGGCAAATCACCCGAATCTTCGCAGGCCTGTTCGTGCTGGTATCGCTCGCCCTCGGCGCGCCTGCGAGCCCGCTCTATCTCAGCAGCTGGTGGCTATGGGTCACGGCGTTCGTCGGCGCGAACTTGCTGCAAAGCGGCTTGACGCAGTGGTGCCCGATGGAGATCTTCATGCGCAAGCTCGGCGTTCGCGGCGGCGCGTAAGGTCTCGCGCGATCGATAGGGGCCCGGCCATGTTTATCCGAAGCCAGCGCACATCCGTCTGCGCCGTCGTGCTCGCGGCGGCCAGTGCGCTTGCTCACGCGCAGACCGATCTGCTCGACGCGGCGCACGCAGCCCTGGCTCACGACCCCGTCTATGCCGCGGCCGTCGCACAGAACCAAGCCGACGCGACCAAACGCAAGCAAGGTCGAGCCGCCTACCTGCCGCAAGTATTCGCGACGGGCAACGTCCGCTACGGCACGCTCGATCAGGAAACGACGGGCGCACGCTTTTCAGGCGGAGGCTTCGGCGCGAGCAACGGTATCGCGTTCGATACGCGCGCGGCCGGCGCCACAGGGGCGGGGTGGGCCATCACCATCAAGGAAAATCTCTATAGCGCCGCCAAGACTGTCGACGCGCGGCAGATGAACGATGCAGCCGATGCCGGCGATGCTTCGCTGAGGCTCGCAAGGCAAACACTGCTGCTGCAAGTGGCGCAAGCGTATTTCGCCGTGCTGGGCGCGGACGACGACCTAGCCGCGTTGCGCTCGGTTCGCGATGCCGCGCTCCAGGCGCGCCATATCGCCCAAGGCCGCTTCGATTCGGGCGACGCTTCGATTACGGACGTGAACGACGCGCAAGCGCGCGCGGATTTGGCCGACGCCCAAATGCTGGCGGCCGAGACGACGCTCGAACTCAAGCGCGCCGAGCTGCGCGATCTCACAGGCGCCGCCGGGCCCGATGCGCCGCTGCGCCGCCTCGATCGCTCCGAGGAAGTGCTAGCGATCGGCGCGGGCGATCTCGGCGACTGGCAAGTGCGCGCGATAACGGGCAACCCCCTCATCGAAGTGCGCCGGCTCGGCGTCGACAGCGCTCGCGCGCAGACTTCGCGCTATCGCCCGGGCGCCGGCACGACAGTCGACGCGTTCGCCTCATACATCGGCGATCGCACGAACGGCGCGGGCTACGGCGGCAACAGTTCGATGCGCAGCAACAGCGCCGTCGTCGGCATCATGATCACCATCCCGCTTTATACGGGGGGCTTGCGCAGCGCGAAAGCCGAAGAAAGCGCCGCGCTGCTCAACCGCGCCGGCTTGGATGAGGAGGCTGCGCGGGTGGCCGTGTCGCGCGAGGTTCGTCAGGCTTTTCTCGGCATGCAAAGCGCGAAAGCACAGGTGAGCGCATTGGCGCAAGCATTGCGCTCGGCCGAGCTTCAGCTCGATTCGAACCGCACCGGATTCGAGGCGGGTGAGCGTCCGTCGATCGACGTGCTCAACGCGGAGCAGATGCTGTTCGCCACGCGACGCGATCTCGCGGCCGCACGGTACCAAGTCGTATTGAGCCGGCTGCGCCTCGCGGCGGCAGCCGGGGAACTAGACGAACAGCAACTCGCGCAAATCAACGCGCTTTTACGCTAGCCGAGGGCGACGAAGTTCCGACGGCGACACGCTCGAATCTTTCGCGCTGCAACGCGCGAAACAACGAACCGATGCCGCGTGACACACGCGACGAGGAGGCAACATGGCACATATCGTAATCTTGGGTGCGGGTCTGGGCGGCCTGTCCATGGCCTTCGCCATGCGCAAGGCGGCGCGGCAGGACGATCGCGTGACCGTCGTGTCAGACAGCGCGTTTTTTCACTTCGTTCCGTCCAATCCGTGGGTTGCGGTGAATTGGCGCACGCGAGGCGACGTCAGCGTGGAGCTGAAACCCGTACTCGATAAGAAGGGCATCGGCTTCGACGCAGCGGGCGCCAAGCGCGTCCACCCCGAGCGCCGCGAGATCGAATTGGCGGACGGCAAAGTGCTCGCCTACGACTTTCTCGTCATCGCCACCGGGCCAAAGCTCGCCTTCGATGAAATCGAAGGCCTAGGGCCGCAGGCAAATACGGCATCGATCTGCCACATCGATCATGCCGAGCAGGCCGCTCGCAAGTGGGCGGAGTTCGTCGAAACCCCAGGCCCGATCGTCGTGGGCGCGGTACAGGGCGCATCGTGCTACGGTCCCGCCTACGAGTACGCGATGATCATGGACGCGGACCTGCGGCGCCGCAAGATTCGGGACCGCGTAGCCATGACGTTCGTCACGGCCGAACCATACGTCGGCCATCTCGGGCTGGGGGGCGTGGGCGATTCGAAGGGCATGCTCGAATCGGCCATGCGCGAGCACGACATCAAGTGGATTTGCAATGCGAAGACGACGCGCATCGAGGCGGACAAAATATTCGTCACCGAATGCGACGATCTGGGCCAGGAGCGTCGCCGGCACGAGTTGCCGTTTCGATTTTGCATGATGCTGCCGGCATTCAAGGGGGTCGACGCCGTGGCCGGTATCGACAAGCTGACCAATGCGCGCGGCTTCGTGTTCATCGACGAATTCCAACGCAACCCCACCTATCGCGAGATCTATGCCGTCGGCGTCTGCGTGGCGATCGCCCCCCAGGAAACCACGCCCGTGCCCACCGGCGTGCCGAAGACCGGCTTCATGATCGAATCGATGGTGAGCGCGACCGCCGAGAATATTCGCGCGGTGCTGGATGGGCGCGAACCCTCCACCCGCGCGACTTGGAACGCCATCTGCCTTGCCGATTTCGGCGACCGAGGCGTGGCATTCGTCGCGCTGCCGCAGATTCCCCCGCGCAATTTGAACTGGTCGAGTGAAGGAAAGTGGGTGCATGTGGCCAAGATCGGTTTCGAGAAGTACTTCATGCACCGCATGCGCACCGGCGCGACGGAGCCCGCCTATGAGCGCATCTTGCTCGACTTGCTCGGCGTGAAGAAGCTCAAAGGTTGAGGCGCTAGACCGAACATGACGTTGCGTACCGTCGTCTCGACCGCACCCGGGGCCGCCGAGCGCGTGCTCGGCCGGTGGTTGCCCGGCATCGCCATGCTGCGCGGCTATCGACGCGCGTGGCTGGTGAAGGACGTGTTCGCCGGATGCGCGCTCACCGCGTTTCTCGTGCCGATCGGCATGAGCTACGCCCAGGCTGCCGGCCTTCCGGTCATTGCAGGCCTGTACGCCTCGATCGCGGCGCTCCTCGCCTATGCCGTCTTCGGGCCGAGCCGCATTCTCATGCTAGGCCCCGACTCCGCGCTCGCCGCTCTCATCGCCGCCACCGTATTGCCCCTTTCGACGAACCCGGCGCACACGGTGACGCTGGCGTCGACGCTCGCCATCATGGCCGGTGGGATCTGCGTGCTGCTCGGGCTCTTGCGAATGGGTTTCGTCTCCGATTTGCTCTCTCACCCGATTCGCTACGGCTACCTCAACGGCATCGCCGTCACGCTGATCGCCAGCCAACTGCCGATATTGCTGGGGTTTTCCGGCCTGCATGAAACGTTCATCGGCGATTCGATCGCACTCGTTCGCGGCGTGCTTTCGGGCGCGGTCGACGTCGCCACGGCGACGATCGGCGGTGTCTGTATCGCGGCTATCCTGGCGCTGCGCCGATACGCACCGGCGCTGCCGGCCGTGTTCCTCGTCTCGGTGGCGGCGGCCGGGGCGCTCTGGTGGCTGCAAGCGGCGCATCACATCGCCGTGTCCGTGATCGGGCCCATGCCGTCGGGATTGACGATGCCGCGCGTGCCCGTACCATCCGCCGCCGACATCCGCGGCTTGTTCGGCGGGGCCGTCGCGATCGCGCTCGTCTCGTTCGCCGATATCAGCGTCTTGTCGCGCGTCTTCGCCGCACGAACCGATCGCACCGCCAATCGCGACCAGGAACTCGTCGCCCTCGGAGCCGCCAATCTGCTCGCCGGCTTCTTGCAAGGCTTCCCGGTCACCAGCAGCGCATCGCGCACGCCTGTCGCACAGGCAGCGGGCGCGCAGACCCAAGTCACCGGCATCGTGGCTGCGGCCTGCATCGCGCTGCTGCTGCTCGTCGCCCCGGCGCTGCTGGCTCACGTACCCTACTCGGCGCTCGCGGCCGTCGTCATCTGCGCGTCGCTCGGCGTGGCCGAAGTGCGCAGCGTGGCGCGGCTGTACCGCCAACGGCGCAGCGAATTCGCCGTCTCGATGCTCTGCTTCGCCGGCGTCGTGCTGTTGGGGGTCGTTCAGGGCATCTTCCTTTCCGTCGGGCTCGCCTTGCTGTCGTTCGTGTGGCGCGCCTGGCACCCTTACGATGCCGTACTCGGCCGAGTGTCCGGGACGCGCGGCTATCATGACGTCAGCCGGCACGCGGACGCGCATCAGTGGCCCGGCCTGCTGCTCTTTCGCTGGGACGCCCCGCTCTTCTTCGCCAATGCGAACATCTTCGCGGATCATCTACGGCGCGCCGTTTCAGGAGCCGAGTCCCGCGTGCAATGGGTCATCGTCGCCGCCGAACCCGTGACCGACATCGACGTCACCGCCGCCGACATCCTCGACGTTTTATATGACGAATTGCAAGCGGACGGTGTCCAGCTGGGTTTCGCGGAAATGAAAGGCCCCGTGAAGGACCGCCTGCGGGCCTACGGCCTGTTCGACAAATTCAGCGACGGCTCGCCGTTCTTCGCGACGGTGGGAGAAGCCGTCGAATATTGTCTGTCACAACTTGCGAAGCCGATACGTCTAGTCGACTACCCCACTCACGACTAGCACTTTCGCCTTTATGTCAGATTTCGTCTCTCCCCTTGCCTCTTCCGTCCCGGCCCCGAGTACCGACGATCCGTTCTCGAGCAGTTTCGCGGCCAGCTACGCCGGCGTCATCTCCTTCCTGGCCGTCGCCAATGAAGGCAGCTTCGCCCGCGCCGGCGACCGCCTGGGCATCGGCCGGTCGTCGGTCAGCCGCAACGTGCAGCGGCTCGAGGCGCAGCTCGACGCCCGCTTGTTCCTGCGCACGACGCGTCGTACGTCCCTCACGCGCGAGGGCGAGCTCTTTTATGAAAACTGCCGACAAGGCATCGAGCGCATCGCCCGCGCGTTCGACGACATGCGCGAGCTGCGCAACGGGCCGCCGCGCGGCCACCTGCGCGTCGCCTCCACGTCCGGGTTCGGCCGCAAAATCGTCGCTCCGTTGCTGCGGGGCTTTTACGAGGCGTATCCGGACATTACCGTCGAATTGCTGCTGGACGACGGCCCGGCCGATTTCACGGCGGAGCGAATCGATGTCTCGTTCCGCGACGGGCGCATGGAAGACAGCGGCATCGTCGCCAGACAGTTGATTCCGATGCAGATGATGGTATGCGCCTCGCCCGCCTACGCCGCGATCCACGGTCTGCCTCGCCGCATCGACGAACTCGCCCATCATCGCTGCATCAATCTGCGCACCGCCTCGGGCCGGATCAGGGAATGGGAGTTCAAGGTCGACGGCCATGGCCAGCGGCACCGCGTAGCGTCGCGGCACACGTTCAACGATGCCGGGCTGATGCTGCAAGCGGTGCTCGACGGGCTCGGCATCGCGCAACTGCCGGCGTATCAGGTGTGCGATCTGCTTGCCGGCGGCCATTTGGTCCATTGCCTGGGACATCATGCGCCCGACGACGGTGGACACTACATCTGCTACCTGAGCCGAAAGCACCTTCCCGCGCGAATCCGCGCGTTCGTCGATTACATGACCGAGCACACGAGAGCACTCGATTTGCTGTGCCTGCCGATGATGCGCTCGACACCGGCCAATACGCAGCCGCCGGCTCGCGCGCTCACGCCGCTGGCCTTCGCCGAGGGAAGCGGCGAGTGACGCCGCGAACGGCCTGCTCATGCCGCCAATTCAGTGATCGTCGCGGATGCGAGACCGCCCGCTTCCAGCCCGCTCAGCGCGCGCTCGTCGGCATCCAGCATGGCCGGCACCTCTTCGCGCAGCACATCGATGAAGGCCCGGATCTTCGCATCGAGAAAGCGCCGCGAGCGATACACCGCGTAGACGTTCACGGGCTGCGTCTCGTACTCGCACAGAAGCTGAACGAGCGCCTTCGAGCGCAACCCGGGCAGCGCCACGCCGGCCGGCAGAATCGCGATGCCGAGCCCTCTCGTCACCGCCGGCGCCAGCGCCTCCATGGCGTTGACGGTCAAGCGCGCGGCGCCCGCGTTCACGGCGATCCGAGCGCCGTCGCGCTTACTCGTCCATCGGTCGAACGAAAAAATGGGGGCGGTGAGCTGCAGGCAATGGTGAGCGCTCAACGCCTCCGGCGTGGCGGGCGTGCCATGCGCTTCGAGGTATGACGGCGCTGCGCAGACCACGCCGCCGATCGTGCCGAGCCGAACGCAAACGAGTCCCGAATTCGGCAGCTCGGAGGCGATCACGATCGATGCATCGTAGCCGTCTTCCAGCAGGCGCGTCGACGCGCCCGTCATCGCCACCTCGATGCAGAGGCTGGAAAACCGCTGCTGATACTGAAGGACGGCCGGCACGAGCAGTTGATGACCGAAACTCGAGCGCGCATGCACCCGCAGACGCCCTGTCGGGTGGGCCGTTGCCGAGCGGGCCTCGGCTTCGGCGTCGTCGTAGCTCGACAGGATTTCCAAGGATCGGCTCAGGTAACGCTCGCCGGTCTCCGTCAACGCCACGCGCCGCGTCGTCCGGTGGAACAGCCTGCTGCTCAGGCGCGTTTCCAGTTGGGCGATCGCGCGCGATACGGCGGGTACCTTGATGTTCAGTCGCTTGGCCGCGGAGGTGAAGCCTCCGTCGGTCGCAACGTGGACGAAGATGCGCATGCATTCGAGCGTGTCCATGAACGATCCCTCGCAAGGAATGATTACGTCGAAACGGTCATCGCGCGCTCTTGCGCGACGCCATCGCGTTGCGGTCGATGATTCGGGCGATTTCCGCATCGGCTTGCGCGCCGTATGCCGCGAACACGTCCGTGCGGTAGCTCGTGTTGTGCGCCGCGCCAAGCTGCGTGCCCGAGTCGTCATGCGTATCGACCTCGACCTGCATCGACAAGCCGATACGCAGCGGATGCGCTTCGAGTTCGCGTTGGTCGATGCGGATCCGCACGGGCAGGCGCTGGACGATCTTGATCCAGTTGCCCGTCGCGTTTTGCGCCGGCAAGGTGGCGAACGCACTGCCGGTCCCGGCCGAGAAGCCCTCGATGCGGCCGTGATACTTCACGCGCGAGCCATACACGTCGGCCGTCAGCGTGACGGGTTGGCCGATGCGCATGCGCTCGAGCTGCACCTCCTTGAAGTTGGCGTCGATCCAAACGCCGTCGAGCGGCACGATGGCCATCAGCGGCGTGCTGGGCGATACGCGCTGGCCCACTTGCACCGAGCGCTTCGCGACGTAGCCGGTCACCGGTGCGGGCAGCGTGTCGCGGGCATAGGCGAGGTAGGCGTCGCGCACCTTCGACGCGGCAGCCTGCACGTCGGGGTGCTGCGCAACCGTGGTGCGATCGGTCAGCGCGCGGTTCGCTTCGGCCTGCCGGCGTGCGGCATCGAGCGCAGCCCGCGCCGCATTGACCGTGTCGCGCGCATGGGCGATATCCTCGGCCGACACGGCGCCGGTGCTCGCGACCGCCTGCCGGCGGCGAAAGTCGTCCTGCGCACGTGCCAGATCCGACTGGCGCTGGGCGACGGTCGCCGCATAGAAATCGTTGTCGACGTATAGGCGGCTGACGCGGCGCACGGTCTCCCCGAGCGCGGCCTCCGCGCTGGAGAGCGCGACCTTGGCGTCGGCCGGATCGAGCGTGACGACCGGCTGCCCGGCTTTCACGATTTGCGTGTCGTCGGCATCGACGGCGATGACCGTGCCGGTGACTTGCGGCGTGAGCTGCACGAGATTGCCGCTCACATAAGCGTCGTCGGTCGACTCGTAATACCGGCCGTGGGTCAGATAGTAGGCGGCGTAAGCCGCGCCGCATGCCGCGACGGCCAGCACGAGCAATGCGATGAGGCGCTTGCGCCGCGTCGGCGGCGGCGCCCCGGCCCCACGGCCGTCGGCCGGCGTGGGCGCGCGGCCGGCGCCTTCGTCGCGGCGTTCGCGGCTTCGTTCGTCCGCCACTTCGCGGTCGGTCGTGATGGTATCGCTCATTTCGAACCTCCTATTGATTGAGTTGGCCAACGATCGATCAGCGGGCGGGCGCCGATGATGTATCGACATAACCGCCGCCGAGCGCCGACGCGAGGGCGATCCGCTGGTCGCGACGATTCATTTCGAGGTTGGCGACAGCCTGTTCGGCATTGAGCGCGGCAACATCGGCGTTCAGTACCGTCAGTTGGTTGGTCAGGCCCGCCCGATACTGCGTCATCGCCAACTGATCGGCGCTTTGGGCGGCTTGTTGCGCCGCTTGCGCGTCGGTGAGCTGCGCATCGCTCGAGCGGATCTGGCCCAGTTGCGTCGCCACGTCGGCGAGCGCCGCGATGAGCGTCTGGTCGTAGGCGGCGACCGCGTAGTCGAACTCGGCATAGCGGCCCTTCAACTTCGCCCGCAGCGCGCCGGCATCGAAGATCGGCAGATGAATCGCGGGGCCGACAGAAGCTGTGCGGCTCGCGGCCGTCAGAAAGCGGCCGAAGCCGAAAGCATCGAGGCCGATCGCGGCGCTCAGGTTGATGTCCGGATAGAACTCGGCTTTCGCTTCCTTGACTTCGTGCGTGATCGCGTCGACGCGCCAGCGGGCCGCGACGATATCGGGCCGACGGCTCAGCAAGTCGGCAGGCAAGTTGTCCGGCAACTGGACCTCGTCGCTCGCGCTCGGCGTCGGGCGCTCGATCGAAAGCCCACGGTCCGGCCCCGCCCCCACCAACGCGGCCAGTTGGTAGCGCGTGGTCAAGATGCTGCCGTCCAGCGCTGTGACGGCGGCGCGGCTCGTCGCCAGATTGGCCTGCGCGGTGCGGCGCTCGACTTCGGTGTCGAGGCCCGTCGCGATGCGGCCCGCCGTCACACGGTCGATCTGTTCGCGCCGCGTCACTTCGCGCACGGCAATGCCGTGCAACAGGTACAGTCGCGCCAATTGGTTGTAGCTGCGCGCAATCGCGGTGACGAGCGTCAGCTTGACGAACGCTTCGTCCGCTTCGCTCGCTTGCGCCTGCGACACAGCGGCCTTCAACGCTTCACGGTTCTTGCCCCACAGATCGAGATCGTACGAAGCCGTCAATACGCCTTTATTTTCGGTTTGCCATCCGCCCGCGTAGGGCGGCGGCACAAGCGCGGTGCTGCTGTACTGCTGCCGCGTGAGCGAGTAGTTCGCATCGACGCGCGGCAGCGTGCCGGCTTTCGCGGTTTCGCTGAAGGCCTGCGCCTGCCGCAGCCGCGCGCCGGCCTGCTCGAGCGTGGGACTGTCCTTGAGCGCCTGCGCGATCAATGCTTTCAGCTGCGCATCGCCGAATTGCTCCGCCCAGTCGGCCGTGGGCCAACGCCCATGTTCGGCCGGCAGACTATGCGCGGTCTCGAACTGCTCTGCACTCGCCATCCGTTTGTCGCTGTGGATGCCCGCGTAGTTTGCGCAGCCGGACAGCGCCGCGGCGATGATCGCCGACGCGGCCAGCTTGGCCGCCTGCGGGCGAGCGCACCAATGAGAAGTCTGCGATTTCATGATGAGTCCGTTCCGATTGAGAAAAACGCATCGCATCAATGGCCGCCCGCCGCCGCGCCCGCGCTTGCACCCTTTGCGGGCTTGGTCAGCCAGATCAACGGGATGATCGCGATAAAGGTCACGGCCGACAGCCAGAAGATGTCATTCAGCCCCAGCATCGCGGCCTGCGCACTGAGCGACGATTCGAAGAACGCGCTCGCCTTTTGCGCGCTCGCCCCGAGCGTGGCTTGCAAGCCGGCGATCGCGTCGACGAAGCTCGGGTTGTTTACGCTCGTCTGCTCGACGAGCCGCGCATGGTGAAAGATGGTGCGGTCGTTCCACCCGGTGGCGACCAGCGACGTGCCCACGGCGCCCGTGAAGATGCGAGCGAAATTGGATAGACCGGCCGCCGCGGGGATCTTCTCCGGCGGCAGGCCCGACAAGATGATGGCGGTGAGCGGGGTGAAGAACAGCGCCATGGGAATGCCCTGCAGCAGCGTCGGCAAGACGAGCGTGTAGGGATCGACGCCCGTCGTATAGTGCGAGCGCATGAAGAACACGCCCGCAAACCCGAGGAACGCCAACGTGGCGAGCACACGCATGTCGGAGCGCGGCATGATCTTGCCCATGACGGGCGCGAGCATGACGGAGAAGATGCCGAGCGGCGCGGTCACGAGCCCCGCATCGACGGAGCGGTACCCGAGATAGCCCTGAATCCACTGCGGCAGCACGACCAGGTTCGCGAAGAAGATCGCATAGGCGACCGAAATCGCCACGGTGCCACCCAGGAAGTTGCGCCCCGCGAACAACCTTAGATCGATGATCGGCTTGTCCTCGGTCAGCTCCCAGATGAGGAAGAACACGAAACCGACAGCCGCGACGATCGTCAGTACCCAGATCGTCGGCGAAGCGAACCAGTCGAGATCCTTGCCCTTGTCGAGCATGATCTGCAGCGACGCCACCCACACGATCAGCGACATCAGACCCACCTTGTCGATCGGCAGTTTGCGCGAGGGCGTCTCGCGATCGCGATAGATCGCCCAGATCACGCCGGCGGCGAAAAGACCGACGGGCACATTGATGTAGAAGATCCACGACCAGCTGTAGCTGTCGGTGATCCAGCCCCCGAGCGCAGGCCCCGCAATCGGCCCGACCGTCGCGGTCATCGCCCACAGCGAGAGGGCGCTCGATCCTTTGTCCTTCGGAAACGACGCCAGCAGCAGCGCCTGGGAGAGCGGCACGAGCGGCCCCGCCACCGCGCCCTGCACGACGCGCGCCGCCAGCAGCACGAGCAGATTCGGCGCGAGCCCGCAAGCGGCCGAGGACACGACGAACAAGAGGATCGCCCAAACGAAGAGTTTGACCTGGCCGATGCGCTGCGTGAGCCACCCCGTCAGCGGAATCGACACCGCATTGGCCGCGGCGAACAGCGTGATGACCCACGTCCCTTCATCGACAGAGACGCCGAGGTTGCCGGACAGCGTCGGGATGGCGACGTTGGCAATGGACGAGTCGAGCACGTTCATGAACGTGGCGAGCGCGACCGCGAACGTTCCGAGCACGAAGCGCACGCCGGTCAAGGGCGCAGGAACGGCGGAGGTGGGGTGTGTGCTCATGTTCCATCCTTTAGTAGTCCTAAAAAAATGCAAGCGAACGACCTGCGTGTAGCGGCGGTTGACCGAGCTTCTGTTCGGCTACGCTCGTGCGAGCGCCTGCGGAATCGAATGCGTCGCGATGAATCTCGACAATTCGCCGGCATATCGACGAAGCCGGCTCGGGCGGCGATGCGGCCTATACCAACCCAGCGAAATCGCGAGCAGCGTCGTCATGCCCACCCATGGGTTGCGTAAGCAACGGCGCACTTGCTCGCTGCGCCCGACGCCCCGCACGCACCACGTGCAGAAGTGTTCGCAGTTGTTGGTCAACAACCGATACCTGTCTTCGCCCAAACGCGACTTCGCGCGTTCGACGGCCTCCTCCGCTCCGTATATCGCGCCCGGTTCGGGCTGAACCCGTACGCTTCTCCCGGCGCAAAACCCGCGCAGCGCGACGTATTCGACGGGCCGCCGAGCCGACGACTCATGAAAGCCGCCGTAGTGAATCACCAGGCCATTTCCGACGTAGATGCCGTGATGCGTGTAACCATCGCGGTCGCTGACGAGATGCGCGCCGGGCTGGATCGCGTGCGCGGCCTGCTCCCACATCTGCGATGTCGCGTGCCTATCGATAAGCAACGTGTTCATGGCGAGTCACCCACGTCATGCCTGCAATGCGCCGCTTACCGATTCGGACTCCTACGGTTACGGTCTCCCGCATCGAAGCGCCAATCACCCTTTCGCTGGGTCGAAGGCAAAGCGGGGCCCGCCAAGGCACGCGGCCTCGGAACGAGTCGTCACTGCATGAGATCGATTAGAGCGGAAGCTTTGCCATGGCTCGAATGGTAGGTGCCTGCGCCCACCAGCGGTAGATACGCAAGGGAACACTCATTGTTGCCGAGCAGACACCAATGAGCGGGGCGCTGGGGTCATGCGAAGCGAACCCGGCGGCGCCGGGCAACGCGCACGCCCACGCGCTAGTCAGTCGATCAAGCAGAGCAGATCGAGCGCGCGAATTTCGTCGGTCATGAAATCGACGAACACGCGAATGCGCGAGGGCAGATGCTGCCGGCTCAAGTAGCAGATGTAGTGCCCTCGGTCGTCGGGCACATGCCGCTTCAGTGCAATGACGAGCTCGTCGCGCGCGATGTGATCGCGTACTTGGTAACCGGGCATTTGAGCGATGCCTCGGCCATCCAGCACCGCTTTGAGCACGAGGTCGGCGTCGTTGAACGTCAATCTGGAGGTGGGCAGGTACTTGCGCATATGGCCGTCGACCTTGAACTCCCATTCGAAGATTCGGCCGCCGGAGAAGCGCAAATTGATGCACTCATGCCCGTCCAGTTCGTCGAGCGTGGCCGGCAGGCCGCGCGCTTCGACATAGGCGTGCGACGCGCATAGCATCATCTCCATCGGAATCAACTGTTTGGCGATGATGCTCGAATCTTCGATGCGCCCGTCGCGGAACGCCACATCGATCTGTTCGGAAACGAAATCGGTCTGACGATCGTCGAGCAGAAGATCGATCGAGATGTCGGGGTAGACCTGCATGAAGCGCTCGAGCAGCGGCGCCACGACTTTCCTGCCGAAACCCACGGGCGCGCTGATGCGCACGAGACCGCGCGGCGGCCCCTCGCGCAGGTCCAGCATGTCGTTCATGGCCTCGACGATATGCGAGACCCCTCGATGGCAGTTTTCGAAAAAGCGCTCGCCTTCGAGCGTCAAGTGCGTCGTTCTCGTCGTGCGCAGAAACAGACGCGTGCTCAGTTGCGTTTCGAGCTTTTGAACATTGCGGCAAACAGCCGACCGGCCAATCCCCAGCCGCTCGCCCGCCTTCGCGAAGCTCCCTTCAGTGGCGACCGCCATGAATGCGATGATGCCGGCGTAGCTGGTCGCGAAACCCGTAGACAAATCGACGGCGCGGGTAGGCAACTCGGCCCGCGCGCCGCTATGCGATACATCCGGTCGATCCATTGATGGCCCCCCAGCCATGGCAAAGTTCTGCGCGATGCGGTCCGGGGCGCCGGGATTGGGCTGTCGAGGCGTTCCGGCACGAAGCGTGCGCCGTCGGCTTCGAGTCTACGACACATCGAACTTGTACGAAATCGCAGCCCCCGTAAAACTGCACCCGATCCGTTACAAAGGCGTGTAAAGGCTGTCGATTCATGTCGCCCGGCGCCGATTCGATAGAAATCAGCTATAGCAGCCTCGATCTTCGAAGGATTCGGCAATTTTGGGGCTTTATCACACTGAATCACCTTTCGATTCGTAAGGCACCGAAGGTCATTTTCAAGGCCCGGATTGGTGCCCAAATGGAAACACCATGCGTCCGGATGAAGCGCTACCGCCTCCGGGGGTGCATCCGTATCATTGAGTCGGCGGCGCCCGTTAGTCTCGCCACGAAGCGAAGCGAACGGCCCACCGAGCGGTGAGCGGCCTTACCGGCCGCGACGCCGCATGCCAATGGATTGGCGAACGCGCACAAACACGCGCGTTGCCGTGCTCGAGACCGCACCATGGATGACAAAGAACTCGTTCCCCCTCCGCTTTCCCTGCTCGACAAGTATCGCGGCCGCGATTTTCAAGCGCTCTACACCACCACGGTTACCGTCTCCGGCGGCGAAACAGGGCATGGGCGGACATCGGGCATCGTGCGCTCGGACGACGGCAATCTGAACCTCGAGTTGCGCCTTCCCACGGAGTTTGGCGGCCCCGGCGACGGCACGAATCCCGAGCAGTTGTTCGCCGCCGGCTTTGCCGCCTGCTTTCATGGCGCATTGAACCTGCTGGTCAAACGCGCTTCGATGGACGCGCCCGGCATGGCGGTGCAAGTGCAGGTCTCGTTTGGGCGCGACCCCATGGACGGCGGGTACGCGCTGGTGATCGACCTGCGCGTCCAGATGCCCGGCATCGAGCGTAGCGCGGCCGAAGAACTCGTCCGCCACGCCGAACGCCTGTGTCCTTACGCGAAAATGGCGCGGCAAGGCACCGTCAATATCGTGACGGTGGTCGACTAATCCGATCGATCGGCCTGGCCGTGTGAACGGGCGACGCGGGCCTAGCCCGCGTCCCGCCATGCGCCAAGCAGGAGGTCAGTCTACAGGCCAAGCAACGCCTGATCGACGGCTTGCTGAGTCTTGATCGTTTGCGCATTCGCTTGATAGTCGCGTTGCGCCGTAATCAGATTGACGAGTTCCGAGGTCAAGTCGACGTTCGAATCCTCCGTCTCCCCGCCTTGCAGCACACCGTGATTCGGCGACCCGGGCGCATCGATCTGGGCTACGCCCGACTCGGTGGTTTGCGCGTACAGATTGTTGCCGAGATTCACGAGGCCGTTGGGGTTCGCGAACGTCGCCAGCGCGATCTGCCCGAGGGCGAGCGTCGCGCCGTTGGAGTAGGAACCGGTCAACACGCCATCGTCGCCCACGGTAATGGACGTGAGTTGCCCCGAACCGTAACCGTCGGGCTGCAGACTCAATACGGCATTCTTGCCCCCGTATTGCGTCGTACCCGTTAAATCGAGCGATAGCGCTTGCGTCGTGGCGCCGCCGTCCGCGCCGTTGGGAATCGTGAAAGCGAGCTTGCCGCTCGAGGTCAGCTGACCTGAATTGCCGAACGTGATCGCGCCGAGGTCGCCCGTCGCGCTGGGGCCGGCCGGCGTCGACGAAGCCCCCGATGCCGCATAGACTTCGTAGCTCCCGGTCGCGTTCTTGACGAAGTAGACAGTGACCGATTGATTGCCGCCTAGCGAATCGTAGACCGGGACTTGTTGGCTGTAGTTGAAGGTTGTCGGATCGGACGGGTTGAACGGCGAACCCGACGGGATAGCGGCTTGCGCATCGAGATTGAACGACGCCGCGATCGTCGACGTCGCCACTGGCGGAGCGTCGGCAGTGGAGATGCGAATCGGACCGGTTGTGCCGGTATTCATCGCACCGTTCGCCGAGGGCGTGTAGCCCATTAGCTGCTGGCCTTCCGCGTTTTCTATCGCACCGGTCTTGTCCAGATGAAAGACACCGTTTCTCGAATACACCAGCGCGCCGTTGTTCGACAGCTGAAAAAAGCCATTGCCGTTGATCGCAATGTCCAGCGGCCGCTCGCTTTTCGTGAAGGTGCCGTTAGCAAAATTCTGCTCGACCGTCGAAAGGTGCGTGCCGATACCGACTTGATTATTGACGGCAGAAACAATCGCATTCGCGTACATGTCGGCAAATTGCGCCGTCGAGCCTTTGAAACCTACCGTGTTCGCGTTCGCGATGTTGTTTCCGATCACGTCGAGATCCGTCGATGCGGCGTCCAGCCCGCTCAGTCCGGTTTGATAGCTCATAAGGGGTCCCTTTTCGCGAATGAATGGGCGGGTTGAAGATGCGTGTCGGATGACGAATTCAGCGGGCGGTCAAGCGCAGCGATACGCTGTTGACCGTAGGCGGTTTTGGAATGCGCGGCGTGCCCCCTCCGTCGACGGCGAAGCGCACTTCGATCCACGTCGACACGGGCAAGCGATGCTGGGCCAGATCGAACGTAAGCGTCCGCGGCATGTTGTCGCCGAAATAGCGAAGGTCGATCATGCCGATGTAGGCGCCGGACCGGCCGTCGTACAGGTACCCCGTGGCCTTGATGCCGTAGGTCGCCGCGCCCAAGGTCGTCACCGACACCGACAACGTGTCGATGATTCGCTCTCCGATCGACACCGGCGCCACGAAGCAGGGGCCCGGATAGTCGACACACCATTCACGGATGCAGACGAAGCATGAATCGAATCCGCCCCACTCAGCGGGGTCGTATTCGCTTGAAATGAGCGGCGAGATCGCCGCCGCGCGGTCGTCGCTACTCGGCGCCACCGGTGCGTCACCGGTTTCCGACGAGAAGAATTGAGCTGCTATTCGGTCCACGTTCACTTTCGATCTGCTGTTGTTTCAACGGCGCTTCATGCGCCATATCTCGGGGGCGATCGATCGGTTTCGGCAATCGAGCAATGCGTCTCGCGTTGCGACAGTGCAAAAACGATTGCGCGCATAGTGCGGGGAAAGCAGCCGCGTGTAATGGGCCGCTTAGCGACTCGTGCAATGGGCCACTTTTCGCGCTGTCACAACGGGCTAGGGCCGCGCGTCTGGAAGCACGCGATAAAGAAAATGCGATATCAGTGCGATGAACGATAGATGTGACGCGGTAGAAGAAGCGGCGCAACGACGGCGCGCCTGCTTGGTGTGGTCTTTGCCCTTGGGTGCGCCCAACGCCCAGACGGGGCTTCAGCGTTGGCTGTATGACGCATTGAGACGAGCGATCGTCGCCGGCCACGTTCCGGCAGACAGCGTGCTTCCGGGCACCCGGACGATGGCGCGGCAATACGGACTCGCCCGCGGCACTGTTGCAAGCGCCTATGAACAACTGCTGTCCGAAGGGTATTTGGTCGCACGCAAAGGCAGCGGCACGCGCGTGAGCAGCACCTTACCCGATCACAAGTACAGCGCAGGCAGCCTCGCACCGTCGCCGGCAGCGCCTTTGGAGAACGTTCCGGCCTTCGACCGGCGTGCCGCAAGGACACCCGAGGCCCCGTGGATCAAACGGCTGAGCGAAGCGGATTCGCCGTTCCCGCTGTTCGCCCCGAACGTGCTGCCACAGCCCTTTGCTCCCCATCGCGGCGACATCCGCTTGTTTCCCATCGATCTATGGCGGCGGCTTCACACGCGGCACTTGAGATCCTCCCGGCTGCTCACGCTCAACGAAACGAGCCCGGGCGGACTGCCGGCGCTGCGCTCGGCGATCGCCGCGCATTTGGCCTTGGTGCGCGGCGTTCACGTGCCGCCCGAGCAGATCGTGGTCGTGGGCAGCGTGCAACAGGCGCTCGATCTATGCCTTCGGCTATGGCTCGAGCCCGGCGATTCCGTTTGGATGGAAGACCCCGGCTACGTGGGCGCTCGCCAGATCCTGCATGCGAGCGGTGCGCGCGTGATCGATCTGCCCGTCGACGATGCCGGCCTGCTCGTCGAGGAAGGGATACGCCTAGCGCCGCAAGCCGCGCTTGCGTATGTGACGCCTTCGCGTCACGCGCCGCTCGGCGTCACGATGTCCGTGGCGCGTCGTAAGGCATTGCTCGATTGGGCCATCGGTCAGGACGCGATCATTTTCGAAGACGATTACGACAGCGAGTACGCGTTTCGCTCGGGGCCGCTGCCCGCGCTGCGCAGCCTGCCCGGCGCCGCATCGCATGTCGTATTGGCGGGCACGTTCAGTAAGCTGATGTTTCCCTCCCTGCGGCTCGCCTACGTCGTGCCGCCGCCTCGACTGGTCGAACCCTTCGTCCGGGGCGTCTCTATCACCGCACGCAGCGCCAACGGTTTGACGCAAGCCGTGCTTGCGGATTTTCTCGGCGAAGGCCATTTCGATCGATTCATCCGTCGCAGCAGGAAAATCTACGCCGCCCGCGCGCATGCGTTCGAGCATGCGGCCGGACGTCATTGGCGGGATCTCATCGACGTGTCGCCGCCTCACGCGGGGTTGGACGTCGTCGGCCGTCTATTGGCGCACGACGAACGCACCGCCGTGCGCAGATTGACGCGCGCGGGAATCGAATCCGCGCCGCTGGGCAAATACACGCAGCGGCACGGCCACCATGACGCTCTCGTGATGGGCTTCGCCCCGTTCAACGAAGAAGAAACCGAGCGCGCCGCACAGCGGGTCGCCACGGCGCTGCACAAGGAGGAGTGACTCGCTTTTGCTGCCGCGGACTTTCGATTGGTGCCGTAGCGGCAACACCGTGAGTGCGGCGGCATATCTACCGGTGAGCGCGGCGCGCGCCTACGATTCTTCTCGTGCGGCGCCTTGCCGCCAACGAACCACGGAGGATCACCATGAAGATCGTCGTCATCGGCGGCACCGGCCTGATCGGCTCGAAAACGGTCGCCATTCTTCGCAAAGCCGGCCACGATGTGCTGGCCGCGTCGCCGAAAAGCGGCATCGACACGCTGACGGGCGCGGGCCTCGGCGAAGCGCTGGCCGGCGCCAAGGTCGTGATCGATCTGACGAATTCGCCGTCCTTCGAGGACAACGCCGTGATGGAATTCTTCCAAACCTCGGGACGCAACCTGCTGGCCGCGGAAGCCGCCGCCGATGTCGGCCACCACGTCGCGCTCTCGATCGTCGGCACCGATCGCACGCCCGAGAACGGCTATTTCCGCGCAAAAGTCGCGCAGGAAAAACTGATCGAGGCCTCGGGCATCCCCTATACGATCGTGCGCTCGACGCAATTCTTCGAATTCCTCGGCGGAATCGCCGACGCCGGTATGCAAGACGGCGCGGTTCATCTTTCGCCGGGACTGTTTCAGCCGATCGCGTCCGACGATGTCGCCGCGGCCGTCGCAGACGCGGCGCAGGCCGCGCCCAAGAACGGCATCGTCGAAATCGCGGGGCCCGAACTCGCACCGTTCGACGAAATCGTGGCGCGCTACCTGGAAGCCGCGGGCGACAAGCGTCGCGTCGTGCGCGATCCGGCCGCGCGCTATTTCGGCGGGCTCGTCGAGGAGCGGTCGCTCGTCCCGCTGGGCGACGCACGCCTCGGCAAGATCGGCTTCGCCGAGTGGTTCAGTCGCTCGCGCGCCTGAGGTCGTCGCCCTCGGCGAGAGAACGGGCTGCGTGACGCACGTCACGCAGCATCGTTTCGATCTCGGCCGGCGGAACCGGCTTGCTGAAGTGATAGCCCTGCACTTCGTGACAATGGTTCTCGGTTAGGAAGTCGACTTGGGCCTGGGTTTCCACGCCCTCTGCGATCACATTCAGATTCAAGCGCTGCCCGAGCGAAATCACCGCGATCGCGATAGCTTTGTCGTCTTCGCCATCGGGCAATTCGCGCACGAACGACTTATCGATCTTGAGCCGATCGACGGGGAAATGCTTCAACGCGCTCAGGCTCGAATACCCCGTGCCGAAATCGTCGATCGACAGTCGTACGCCCATGTCCTGCAGTCGCTGCATGGTGACGATGGATCCTTCGACGTCGCGCATGATCAGGCTTTCGGTCAATTCGAGCTCGAGATATCTAGGCGCGAGGGCCGTGCGTGCAAGGACGTTCGCCACGCTGTGCACCCAATCCTTTTGCAGAAACTGGTGCGCCGATACGTTGACCGACACGGTGATCGGCGGCAGCCCTTGCGCTTGCCATCGGCGGTTCTGTGCGCAAGCCGTCTCCAGCACCCATTCCCCGATCTGAACGATCAAGCCCGTCTCTTCGGCGATCGGAATGAATTCGGCGGGCGAAACCATCCCCTCCGTCGGATGATCCCAGCGCAGCAGCGCTTCGACGCCGAAGACCGCGCCCGTACGCGCATCGACTTGCGGCTGATAGACCAACCGAAACTGCCCCTCTTCCAGCGCGACCCGCAACTGCTCACGACGGCGCAGCCGCTCGTGCACCTTGATGTTCATTTCGGCCGTATAGCGCTGATAGTTGTTGCGGCCGAGTTCCTTCGCACGGTACATCGCGGCGTCGGCATTCATTAAGAGCGTCGATGCGTCATCGCCGTCGTCGGGATAACGAGCAAGGCCCATGCTGCATGTCACCTTGTACGTCTGCCCGCCCAGTTGCACGGGTTCGGCGATGGCGTTGCGCAAGCGCTCGATCACCGTGCGCAAATCGTCGCCTTGCGGAGCATCGTCGAACAGCACGAGCACGAACTCGTCGCCTCCTAGGCGAACGACAGTGTCCGTCGCGCGCACGCACGTGCGCATGCGCGCGGCGATCGTCTTCAACAATTCGTCGCCGGCATGGTGGCCCAGGCTGTCGTTGATCAGCTTGAAGTTGTCGAGGTCGAGGAACGCGACCGACACGCCGCGTGCATAGCGCTGTGCGTGAAGCACCGCCTGGCTCAGGCGATCGGCGAGCAACGTCCGGTTCGGCAACCCCGTCAGCGCGTCGTGATTCGCCATGTGGCGAATGCTGTCTTCCGCTCGCGTACGCTCGATCGCGATGCCCGCGATGCGAATCGCCATCGCGACGGTTTGCGCGTCGACGGCATCGGGCGAGCACTCGGCGCGAGCGAAAATCGTCAGCGCGCCGAGCGCGCAGCCGTCGTGCGACAGGATCGGCATCGAGCGGCACGTGGGGAAATCCGTCATCTGCGCGGCGCGCATGAAATCGCCGTGACGGGGATGCGACGGCAGATTCGTCAGCGAAACGCTCTGATGCGTATGGATCGCAAGACCGCTCGGGCCGGCATCGGGGCCGATCGTCCAGCCGTTCGCCTGTTTGGCGAACGCGTCGGGCAGGCTCGGCGCCGCCCCCACCCGCAGGTGCACGCCGTCATCGTCGCGCAGGAGCACTGCGCACGCGCAGTCCGGAATCTGCGATTCGAGCAAGCGCATGAGCGAGCTGAGGACTTCGTCGAGCGGCGTGCTCGCCGCGATCATCTCGAGCACGCGGTTTTGCTCGGCACGCATGACTTCGGCGCGTTTGCGCGCGCTGATGTCGCGCACGATGGCGACCACGCCGTCGTCGACGCGTACGATCTGGCGATGCATCCAAGCGTGCGAGCCGTCGGCTCGCACCAGTCGCCATTCGCATTCGGCCATCTCGCCGGTATCGAATACGCGCGAAAACTCATCGGCCGCGGCGTCCGGCGCTTTCCCACTTTGATCGGGAAAGACGTCGCATGGCGCGCAACCGGCTAGCACGTCCCTCGGCTTACCCATCATCTCCAGCCCACGGCGGCTCACGTCACGCAAGACGAATGCGTGAGGATCGCCGCTGCGCGCCCCGGACGATGCGGCGCTCGGTGCAAGGTCGCTCTCGCGAGGCAGGCGCTCCCAGACGAAAAACGCGTCGAGACTGGCGCCGGATGCGGCGAAGTACGTTTGCTGCAATTGTCGCGCGCGTGCGCGGCTTTTCGACAGCTCCAGCGTCTTCAGGCTCAGAATGGCCGTCAATACGATGAGCAACGAACTGGCCGCCGTCGTTTCGCAGATGTAGACGAATCGATCGCGCCGATACGGCGCAAGCTGTTCGTTTTGAGAAAGGCCGACGATGACCGCGAGCGGAAAGACGTGCAATGCCCGCACGTTGGTGAATCGCCGCATGCCGTTGTCCCATGGCTGCGCGGCCAGGCGTTCGCTCGATCCCGACGCATCGAAGCCGCGCGGCATCACCGCGCCCCAAGAAACATCGTCGCCGGTCTGCTGCACGCGCATCGCTCCATCCGAGCCGAGCAGGGCGAGCAACCCGTGCTTTCCCATGCGCGGCGAATCGTAGCTGCTCGTGAAGTAAGCCGGATCGACCGCGAGCGTGACCACGCCCACGAACGCGCCCACCGGATCGGATAGCCGGCGGCTGAAGATGATCTCCGGGGCGTGCGCCCAATCGGGCTTGGTGCGGCTGACGAACAGCCGATCGCCCTGTTTTTGCGCCTGAAAATACGGTTCGTCGCCCACGTTGGCCGGCGGCATGGGACGCGTGCTCGAGATGACGTCGCCCCGATCGTTCATGATCGATATCCGGAACACGATCGCAGGCGGCAGCATGTCCTTGTTCTGCAGTTCCGCGAGCGCGACGTTTCCGCTGACCGCATAGGCGTATGCAACCGTCTTGAGCGTCTGGTCGATCGAGACGAGGCTGCGCACGACCTGAGCTTCGTAGGCATCGGCAAGCTCGCGGCTCGATTGGATCGCGGCGCGCGTGGCCGTGGCCTTCTCCAACGCAAGCACGTGAAAGACGGCCGCCCACGCAAGCGCCAGCAGCACGAATGCGAACAGCGGAAACCACAACCATGTATCCGCGAAACGCGAGCGGGCCGACGCCAAGCGCGCCTTCAGTCTCCGGGGCGCAACGGCCAGCGCGGCAAGGACGCGACGCCATCCGGCGACGGCCGCTTCGTTGATCGTGTCTCGCATCGCCGCCATGGTTTCAGTGCAACGACAAAACGGCTTTGACCGTCGCGTCGAGTTGGCTTTTGTCGATGTAGCCGATGGCGCTCGCGCCGCCCGTCCCGGCCGCGACGAGCCGTTTCACCGCCTCGGCGCCGCCCACCTCTCGCGGCGGCTGTCCAGCGCCCGTGAAAATCAGCTTCGACCAGTAAGCGCGCAGTTGCGCGGGCGACTTGCCGCAGACGACGCGATAGAACGTCGCTCTATTGGCCGCCTCATCGGCCAGGTCGATCGGCGTAACATGCGTGCCCCCGGGCAGTTCACTCACGCGGCCGAGATAGATGTCGGCCACTTCGTTTTCCGAGAGTGTCGTCACCGGGCTGTTGGCCGAGACGATCACGACGAGCTGCGCGTCGCACACCGACGCGCAAAGCCACAAGGCCGCGCCGACCAGCCCCGACCATAAAACGCGAATCGAATGCCTCATCGCGCCCCCTTAGAAAACGAAGTCGAGGGTTGCGGTGATCACGTCGGTTCCGCTGCCCAGCCTGAAGCCGGGTTGCTCGTTCACGAAAAGACCGGTCGATCCCTGCGGCGTCCATACGTGGTCGTATTGCACCTTCGCGTCGACATTCTTTGCGAAATCCCAGCGCACGCCGCCGGAGAGCGCGCGCTGCCCCGCATTCATATTGTCGGAGACCATCGGATGATCGAGCGAATGCTCGACCGCGTACGTCACATAGGGCGTGAACTTGCCCACGCGTACGCCCGCCGTCGCATAGCCCGCGAGATACCCGGGCGTCAGTCCGTCCACCGTCACGCGCGCCGCTTCGGCCTGCACGAACCAGCGCGCCATATCCAGGCTCGCGGCGGCGCTGTAGACGGCAACGGGCATTGCCGTCGCAAACGGTACGTCGGCGTGCGCGCGCAAATAGCCGAGGTGGGCCGTCAGCGCCCGATACTCGATCGTGTCGAAGATTCCGAATATCCCTCTGGCTTCCGTGCGGATCGGGCCCGGCGTGGCGTGGAAGGTGCTCGTTCCGTAGATCAGGTGCAACGTGTTCGAAACGGGCCCGAGATGCACGCGATACGAACCGTCGACGCCGTCGCTGTTCGTGATCGGCACGGTATCGTAAAACTCGGGCGGCACACGCACCCATGGGTTTGCATAGCCTACTTGCCGATAATCCGAGGTGAGAAACGTCGGCAACTCGATTCGGCCCACCCGCACGTTCAGGTCGGGCGTGAACGCATAGTTGACGTTGGCCCATTCGAGCGTGGGCGTGAAGCTGTTGTCGTAGTTGTTGTGTGAAACGACTTGAACGACGGCGGACAACTTGCTCGTGAACTTGGCCGTGAGCTGTACGCCGAGGCGCGAGTCGTCGGCGAAATCGACATGGCGGCTCGCACCCGCGCCATAGGGCTCGAACGCCGCGCCCGCGTAATCGGCCGTGCGAAGAGTCGAATAAGCCGCACCGAGCGTACCGAAACCGCTGAGCGTGAACATCGAGGCGAGCTCGCCTGCGTGCGCGCAGCTAACCGATGCGAGAGAGGCGAGGCAAACAACGGCGCCCAACGCCGCGATACGCGTTGGGCGAAACGAAAAGGGTCGGGACATTTACTGCAAGCTGCCGTATTGACTTCCCTTAATCACGGCAGTTTGCGGGTTTTCTTTAACCGCTTAAATCGGGGACGGGTACGCCATTGCGTTCCTGGCGCCCCGTCCCTCATTTACGAATCAAAGGGGTTGCAGATAGTTCGTGATTACCGATTGCGAATAGCCGCAAAGCCCGTTGATGTTGCTCACTTCGCTGGACGTGTTGACGGTCACGTTTCCGTAGTTGTCGGAGGAGCCCGCGAGGATCGGACCGAAATCGTCGCCGTAAATCGTGGCGGTCACGATCGCGTTCGACGGGTTGTAATTCCATACCTGCTGGTACGTGCCGTCCAATCCTAGCTGCGTCTGCTGCACGAAGAATTGCGTGTAGTACTGGGCCTTCGTGAAGGGTCCGGCCCACCCGCCCGTCGTCACGCCGAAGCCGTCGTCCGAGAAGAAGTTGTAGACGAGCGTCGTCGGCGGGAAATCATCATCGGATGACTGCATCCACCATTCGTTGAGCGTGACGTAATCGTCGACTTGTTGAGCGCCGTTGTACCACACCGAAAGATCGTCGTCGCGATCGGCGACGTATTGCGAGCAGTCCCCGCCGGGGCCCGTCACCGATGCGATCGTGCCGTCCCACCACTGCTTGCCCGGCGCGCGGTTCGGGTACGTGCGCGATTGGATTCCGTACAGCTGCGAGCTGATTTGGATCATCAGGTTCTGCGTGTAGCTCGCGACCATCTGCTGCGATAGCAGGGCCCAGTACTCGTCGCCCTTGACGATCGTCTGCGGCGTGTACGCGAGCATGCCGAGCTGCACGCTGCGCCCCGAGATCGGATCGGCGTACGGCGATTGCCACAAGGTTTGCAAAGCGTCGCCGCTCGCCTGCTGCAGCTCGTCGTGCATCTTCGTGACGTAGTCGATCGTGGCATTGGTCGCGTCGACGAGCATGTTCTGATACTGCTCGAGCGAGAACGTGCCGCCGCTGCTCTTGGTCGCATCCACGGCAACCTGCACTGCCGTCGATACGAGCGAAGCCAACACGCCGCCTACGCCCGGGATCGCGTTGAGGCAGGCCTGCACGGCGCCGAACAAGCAGTCGACGAGAATCTGCATCGTCGGATCTTCGATCGGCGCTGCGGTGAAATCGACGAAGACGCCCGTCGTGAGCCCTGAAGCCACGCCCTCGCAGTCCTGCAGCGCCTCATACGTTCGATGCAGCACCGCGACCACCGTATTCACGTTGTCCGTGCTCGCGTCGGGGAGCGGGCCGAGGTCGTACTCGGGAATTCCGACCAAGCCGCGGTTCGTGGTCCATTCCCAAGTGGGCCAGCCTGCTGCGTAACCGAGGTTCTGCGCCACGCGCATGGTGGCGTTGGCCCACACTGCAGGGTCCATTAGATTGATCAACTTGGCCGTCTGCTGCAGCGAGAAGAACAACTGCGCGTTCGGGGCGTCGTAAAACGCGAGCGTCGGGTAGCTAGACGTGAACGCTAGCGCCGACGCATTGACGCCGTCGCTCACGTAAGTCGGAATCGCGAGCTGATAGGCGCCTCCTGCTTGGCCTGTCGCCCAACGCATGATTGCCTGGCCGCTCGCTTGCGGATTGTTGGGATCGTATCCGGGCAAATCGGCAATCGGAATCTGGATCACGCTCAGCCCCGGATGGGCGACAAAACACATGACACCCCACGTGCCGTTGCCGACTTCCCAAGTCGGAATGGCGCCCGCGAAACCTTGCGCTTGCGCCCATCGCATGACGGTATACACGGCGTACTGTCCCATCGGCGCCGAGGCATTGGACGGCGCATACGGAGCAAGCGCGCTTGTGCTGACATCCTGCCATTGCACCAGTTGCGTAGCTTGCGGGGGCGGCGGGATTTCCTTGAAGGCGGAACGAAGGACTTTCGATACGGCGGTCACGATAGGTCTCCTACGCGAAACGTCGATGAAAATGGCCGCCGCAATGCTTCACGGCGACCTGTGGGCGCGCCAGGCGGCGCGAAATCGCGTTTTTTTGTGCACTAACGTAGCATTGACGTCATTCGATTGACGCAAATGCGCAGTATTGCGCCAGCCTATGGAAGAAACACCGCGGACATTGCCCGCATGGCTGAAGCGTCGATACGCCTTTGATTGCCGGCATTGAATCAGGTCTTTATGCGAAATGCAATCGCCTGATGAATGGAACGATGCTGTTCCTATCCCTGCTCCCCGACCGCGTGAAATAACTCCTCTTCCTGCGCGCAATGCAAACGCACGATCGCTTCCAGGCCGTACAGCAAGCGCTGCACTTCTTGCAGCCGATGCGCGTCGGGTCCATCGGACGGCAGGTTCGCCGTCATCTGCTTGAGCAACCGCGTCATGCGGAAAATTTCCCGATGGGCGCCGCTCATCGCCGCGAGGGGATCCTCACCGCCGAGCAGCGGGGCTAGCCGCGGATAGATGTCGGTGTCGTCGCTGCGCTCATGGGCGATCAAATCCCGATCCAGCGAATCGCTCAACGCGCAGAGCGCGGTTGCCACCGCGGCGCCGGACAAATCGGGAAGGCTGTCCGCCAGACGCCTGATTTGTTCGAGCACGGGACCAAGGGCCGCATGCTCGGCTTTCAATCGCTCGACATCGACGTACGCCCATTTGCCGGCCGGCTCGCTCGCCCCCGTCCGCGCGATCGAGATTCGCGCGGCGCGCAACGCGTTGACGATGACGATCACGTCGATCGCTTCCTGAAGCATGGCCCCCGCGATGGGCGGCAAGAAGCCGAACGCAGCGACGAGCATCGCCACGATGGAAAGCGTCATGCCCGCGACCACGCTCTGCACCGCGATGCCGCGCGCATGCCTCGCGATGCGGATGGCCTCCACGAGGCGATCGAGGCGGTCGACCAGCAGCACGACATCGGCGGCTTCCGACGAAGCCGCCGCGCCATGGGCCCCCATCGCTACCCCGACGTCGGCTGCGGCCAGCGCGGGCGCGTCGTTGATCCCGTCGCCCACCATGATGACCACGCCTTCTTTTCGCGCGGCTTCGATCGCGCGGAGTTTGTCCTCGGGCGTCTGTTCGGCCCTCACTTGCGTGACGCCGAGCAGCGCGCCGAGCGTCTGTGCGACATCGCGTCGATCGCCTGTCAGCATC
The DNA here is from genome assembly GCF_051954495.1 of Trinickia sp. Classification (GTDB taxonomy): domain Bacteria; phylum Pseudomonadota; class Gammaproteobacteria; order Burkholderiales; family Burkholderiaceae; genus Trinickia. The sequence continues at coordinate 9,604 of NZ_JBQCHR010000153.1, read as the reverse complement.
ACGAGTCGCTCGATCCCGGCGCGCTTGAGCAGCCGCAACGCGCGCGGCGTTTCGAGCCGCATCTGATCGGCCATTCGAATCGCGCCGACCATGACGCCGTCCACCCCGACGAACACGGCCGCCCCCTCTTCGTAGGCCATGTCGCGCAAAACGCGCTCGCTCCAAGGCCCGGCGGCTGCGCGTGCCGCCACGTAGGCAAATGCACCGATCGTCACCGCTTGGCCGTCTACCTGGCCCGTCAGCCCCGCTCCTGGGGTTTCCTCGACCCCATTGGGCGGCAGCAGCTCGACATTGCGTTCGCGCGCCGCGATCGTCAGCGCTTCCGATATCACGTGCCCGGACGCTTGCGCGAGCGAGGCGGCCCATCGCAGGACGGCGCGCGCGTCGGTCTCGGGGCCGCAGTCGATCGAGACGAGCCGCGCCCGCCCGCCCGTGAGCGTGCCCGTTTTGTCGAAGAACAAGATGGAAGCTTGAGCAAGCCGCTCGAGCGCGCCGCCGCCTTTGACGAGCACGCCTCGTTTCGCGCAGCGCGACATGCCCGACACGATCGCGACCGGCACCGCGAGAATCAGCGGACAGGGCGTGGCCACGACGAGGACGGCCAGCGCACGCGACAGACTTCCGGTCGCCAGCCAGCCCCCGCCGGCGAGAGCGAGGGAAACCAGAACGAAGAAGCCCGCATAGCGATCGGCAAGCCGGGCCGCTGGGCTGCGCTCGCGCTGCGCGCTTTGGACCATGCGGACGATGCCGGCCAACGTGCTTTCGTGGGCGGCCGCGGCGGCGATCATTTCGAACGGCGCGCCCGCGTTCACGACGCCGCTGCACGCGGCTTCGCCCGCCAGCCGTCGCCGAATCGCCGCTTCGCCCGTCAGCATCGATTCGTCCAATTCGGCGACGCCCGTGAGCGCCCCATCGACCGGCACGAACTCGCCGCCGCGCACGAGCAGCCGGTCTCCCGGCCGCACGGCATCGAGCGCGACGGTGCGCCATTCGCCGGCTTCGAAGCGGTTGGCCGAACGCGGCGCCCGGCTGAGCAATGCGGTCATCTCGCGCTTCGCGCGCGTGCGCGCATACGCCTCGAGCGCTCGCCCGCTCGCCACCATCAATGCGATGACCGCGGCGGCGAGCGTTTCGCCAAGCGCCACGGCGAGACCGATTGCAAGCCAAGCAAGAATGTCGACGCCCGACTCGCGTCGCATCAGCGATCGCGCGATCGACAGCGTCAACGCAGCCAATATCGGCAATGCGCCAATGAGCCAGACGGCATGCGCGAGCGCTCCCCTGCCGACGGCCGCGCACGCCGCGCCGGCGGCGAGCGTCAGCGCGGAAACGATCAGCAGGGCGAAATCGGCGGAAAGCGAAAAGGTGGGCATGGCATCCGTGCGACGAGAACCGCCCCGCTCGATGCTGGGCGTGTCTTCGAGTGACCCGCTTCGATCGTACGGTTCGACGCTTTCGGCAGGCTTGATCTGTCGCAAAATCGAAGCTTGATATCCGTCAAATGGCTCGCCCCCGCCGGCCGACACAATGCTCATACACGTGACAGCCCGTACCCCGCGAGGAGCACATCATGAACGCCCCGGCTTCCAGCCGCCCCAATCCGACGCTGCCCGCAAAGGTTCTCATCGCAGTCGATCCGTCCGCCGCATCGCAACATGCCGCCGCCTATGCGCGCAACCTGATCGCGCCCGGCGGTGAAGTGCGGCTGGTGAGCATCGCAGAGAACCCACGCACGCTCGTTCCGATGGGCACGATCGTGAGCGCGACGCTCGACGCCGCACGCGACGAACTCTCACGCGACGCACGGCGTGCGCTGGATACGGCGCGCGACGTGTTCACCGGATGCGACGTGCGCGTGGACACGGAGGAAATCGATCTTTCGCAGCACGGCGGCGATATCGTGCATGCGCTCATCGATGCCGCTCAAGCGTGGCAGGCCGACATGATCGTCGTCGGCGCCCGTCAGCACCACGGCCTCGCGCGATGGATCGAGGGCGCCGTATCGGGGCCGCTCGCGCGATTGTCGCACTGCCCGATTCTCATCGTGCCCGCAGCCTATGCCGTCCAGGCCGATCGCTTGCCCGAGCGGATTCTCTTCGCTGTCGACGGCAGCCGTCATGCCGAAGAAGCGTTGCAGTACGGTACGCGACTCGCGACCGAGGACACATCGCTGCTGGCCGTCTATGTAGTCGATCGCGCGGTGCGCTTGACCGACTTCGTGCCGATCGACGTGCTCGAAGATGCTTTCGTCGAGGAGGGAGAGCGTGCGCTCGCGGCAGCGAAGCCGTTGCTCGCCGCCGCGTCGAGCCATACGAGCACGCACCTGGCCGAAACGGAGCGTACGGGCGACGACATTGCGCACGCGATCGTGCGCGAAGCAGGCGCCTGCCAAGCGGAACTCATCGTGATGGGCACGCATGGGCGCCGCGGCGTCGCGCGCTGGATGCTCGGCAGCGTCGCTGAACGCGTCGCTCGCCTCACGCGCGTCCCGCTCTTGCTCGTGCACGCGAGCGAAGGGTAAACGCTCGAGGCCAGGCGATAACCGCCATGAATTCTTAGAGTTTGGGCATTTAACCAACATGAGGCACGCTTTAATCGACGGGTCATAAATTCTTAACGTCGAAGTCAACGCGCGCCGTCACACTCCGCCGCCATTCTCATGACGACGGAGTGTCCCGCATGTCCGCACCACGCAGCGCCCTGCTACTGCGCCTCGCCGCCCTTTCGACGGTTGCCGCCCTCACCGCCTGCGGAGGCGGCAACGACTCGACGACGACGAGCGCGATTCCCGCACCGCCGGCCGATCAGGGCTTCGTCGATAGCGCCGCCATCCCGGACGTGCCGGCCTTCGTCGACAACATCGCCACCAATCAGCGCGGCGATGCCCGCTACGCTACGTTGTCCACCAATGCAGGCGTGCGCCTCGCCGCGCGTTTTCTCGATCTATGGCAGCCGTTGACGATGCTAGTCGACGCGGGCGTGTCCGCGCCGGCGAACGGTTCGTTCCCGGCCGTCGCGACCTCCACGTGGACCGGCCTGCCCAACGACGGCACCCCCGGCGGCGCGATCTTGAACAGCGCGGTGCTGTCCGCCAACATCCAATATGTCGTCAACGCGACGACGGCACGCACGCAAGCGCAAGCCGACGCCGCCTACTACGACGACCGGCGCGGCAAGGGCTACAGCGTGACCGACGGCATGGGCCCGCTCACGAGCGCCTGGCGCACCGCGGCCCAGCAGACGACGAGCATCACCTCGATTCCCGCCGACGCCACCACGGTGCTCTACAACGACTCGGGCAACAACACGGGCGTGGGCAGTGCGACCAATGCGAATTTCGGCCAGGTAGTGGACCTGCTCAATGCGATGGGGGCGAACGCATCGACGGAGCCGACCAAACGCTTTTACAAGTACGCGCGGCCATTTCGCTGGAGCGCGAGTGTCGTGGTCGATCCGACGCTCGTCCCGGCGATCAGCCCGACGCCTGTCACCGACGGCGGCTTTCTCAGCGGCCACGAAGCCGAAGCCATGCGCGATGCGATCACCATGGCGTATGTCGTGCCCGAGCGCTATCAGGAATTGGTGAGCCGAGGCCTCGAACTCGGAGAAAACCGCATCTTCGCGGGCATGCACTCCCCGCTCGACGTCATCGGCGGCCGCATGTTCGCGCTGGCGGCCGCGGCCGCGAACCTGAACGATCCGGCCAACGCGACGCTCAAGAGCGCGGCTTATACGCAAGCGCACAGCACGCTGATGCAATTGACCGGCACGAGCGCGGCGACGTTTTCCGCCTTCGCGCACTCGGGCACGACCGCAACGGATCGCTTCGCCGACTACGCGACGAACAAATCGGAATTCGCCCGCCGCATGACATTCGGGTTCGCTCAGATCGAATCGACCAACGCGCCGCCGGTCGTACCGAAGGGCGCCGAGGTACTGCTCGAGACACGCTTTCCCTACTTGAGCGCCGCGCAGCGCCGCGTGGTGTTGAAGACGACGGAAATCGCTTCGGGGTATCCGGTCATGGACGATGCGGAAGGTTGGGGGCGGCTGAACCTATTCGCCGCCGCCGACGGCTACGGCGCCTTCAACGGCGATGTAAAAGTCTCGATGGATGCCACCCAAGGCGGCTTCAACGCGGCCGACACCTGGCGCAACGATATCGCCGGATCGGGCAAGCTCACGCTGCAAGGCAGCGGCACGCTCACGCTGGCGGGCAACAACAGCTACACCGGCGGCACGCAAGTGAGCGGCGGCGTGCTCGCGGCCGCGTCCAACTCGGCCTTCGGCAAGGGCGACGTGTACGTGGGCTCGGGCGCCGGCGTGCAGGTGACGGCCAGCGCACCGGTGACGATCGCGGGCGCGTACACGCAAACGAGCAACGGCTCGCTGGAACTGGACATCGACGGCAACGGCGGCGGGCGGTTGAAGGTGGGCGGCCCGCTCACCATCGCGGGCGGCGCGCTGCACGTGAAGTTCGTCAACGGCTATGCGCCGAAGGCCGGCGATACGATCTCGCTGATCGACGGCGCCGCCGCTGCGGCAAAGTTCTCGACCGTCACCGTGGACGGCTTCGGCGCAACGCCGCTGTATAGCGCGACGGGTGTCTCCGTGAAGCTCGCCGCGCGCTAAGCTGCCAAGCGGTCAAGCGGACAACTTGAACTCGCCAACTGCCTGCGCGAGCTTCGCCGCTTGCTCGCGCAGCATCTGCGCGGCCGCCGCCGATTCCTCGACGAGCGCCGCGTTTTGCTGCGTCGTGTTGTCGAGTTGCGCCAACGCCTGGTTCACTTGGCCGAGCCCCAAGCTTTGCTCGTTCGCCGCAACCGTAATCTCGGAGATCACGTTCGTGATGCCGCGCACGCCTTCGACGATTTCATCCATGGTCGCGCCGGCCGTCTGCACCAGCGTCGAGCCGCTTTCGATCCGCTCGACCGATGAATTGATGAGTTGCTTGATTTCCTTGGCCGCCTGCGCGCTGCGTTGCGCCAGCGCGCGCACTTCGCCGGCCACGACCGCGAAGCCGCGTCCGTGCTCGCTGGCCCGCGCGGCTTCCACGGCCGCGTTGAGCGCGAGGATGTTGGTCTGGAACGCGATGCCGTCGATGACGCCGATGATGTTCGCGATCTCGGTCGACGCTTTCGTGATGGCGTCCATCGTCGACACGACATCGCCCACCACTTGTCCGCCGCGCGTCGCGACGCTCGACGCCGATTCCGCCAGCTGGCTCACCTGCGTGGCCGCATCCGCGGAATTGCGCGCCGTGCCGGAGATCTCTTCGAGCGCGGCAGCCGTCCTCTGCAAGTTCGACGCCGCCAATTCCGTGCGGCTCGACAAATCCTGATTGCCTTGCGCGATCTCGGCGCTGGCCACGTTGACCGATTCGCTGAAATCGCGAATGTGACGCAGAATCACGCTGATCTTTTCGGCGAACAAATTGAACGCGTGCGCGATTTGCGACGCTTCGTCGTTCCCGTTGACAGGCAGCCGCCGCGCGAGGTCGCCGCTGCCGCTGGCCACGTCGGTCAGCGCGTCGCGCACCAGCAGCACGCGGCGGAAGGCGGCGTTCGTCAGCGTACCGACGAGCGCCGCTGCGATCAATGCGACCAAGACAATGGCGACGAGCGTGGTCGTCGCCACGGCGCGCATGCCGGCTGTGACGTCCGCTTTGTCCAACGCGAGGACGAGGCTCCAGTCCGTGCCGCCGATCGGCTGCGCGCGCAGCAGCTTGGTCGCGCCGTCGATCCGAACCGCCACCGACGCGGAGGCGCCTTGCATCGCCTTGAGGGCATCGGGCGTCAACTCGGGCGCCATGTCCGTGGCCGGCTTCATGATGAGATCGGTCTTCGCGCTCGCAATGACTTCGCCCTTCTCGTCGACGAGAAAGGCGAAGCTCGCGGGCGTGGGGTGCACGGACGTCACGATCTCGCTGACGCTTTGCATGAACAGGCTCGCGGCCATGACGGCCTTGACGCCGCCGTCGCGCACGATCGGCACCGCGAATGCGAACGCCGGCTTGCCCGATGACGCATCGCGATAGAGTCCGGTGACGACGATATGGCCGGCGGCGACCGCCTGTTTGTACCACGGGCGAGCCGTCGGGTCGTAGCCCGGCGCGAGCGGCACGTTGGAGAAGGCCGTCTTGTCCGGCAGCCCGAGCGTCATGATTTCGAAGCCGCCCGACTTGGCCAGCAGCTTGAGCGCCGGCAAAGGATCGCCTTGGCCCACGTCGATCGTATCCGCGAGCGCTTGCGTTTCGCGCGTGCGGCTCTCGATCCATCCATCGATGGCCAGCGCGTGGCCCGTCAAAATCGATTTGAAGTTTTGATCGATGGTCTCGTCGTTGTGGATTTTCACGACGTAGTAGATGAGGCCGCCCGTCACCGCCAGGGCGGTAACGACAATTGCCACGCAAGTCGCGAGGATTCGACCGCGGATGGTTCCAAGCATCATGCCGTTCTTCTCCAAAAGTCACAAATATGACGAGTACAAAAGCGATTTCGCCTTTCGGAGATAACGACAATGTGCAATGCAAACTTGAGCGGCTAGGCGGCGAATTAGCCAGCTTTTTTAGCCTTAGCGATGGCCGTGCTACGGATTTCCTTAATCGTCGTTAAGGAAATCCTTAATTCCATTCAGCAAATCCGTGATCGCATGAACCGGGAACGGACGTTGCTTTACTGACGCGTCGCCACGAACTGCCGAGAGTCGATATGTCGAGCACCACGCCGATCGCCGAAGGGCTTCCGTTTCCGCTCGGCGCAAGCTGGGACGGTGCGGGCGTGAACTTCGCACTGTTTTCCGCCAACGCAACCAAAGTCGAATTGTGCTTGTTCGACGAAAGCGGGCAGCATGAACGCGAGCGCATCGAACTGCCCGAATTCACCGACGAGGTATGGCACGTCTACGTGCCCGGCCTCAAGCCGGGCGCCGTCTACGGATACCGCGTGCACGGCCCCTATGAGCCCGAAACCGGTCATCGCTTCAATCCGAACAAACTGCTGCTCGATCCTTATGCAAAGGCGCATGTCGGCGCTTTGAAATGGGACTCGGCGGTTTTCGGCTACACGATCGGAGCCGAGGGCGACGATCTGACGTTCGACGAGCGCGATAGCGCGCCGTTCGTGCCGAAATGCGTCGTGGTCGACCAAACCTACTCCTGGACCCACCCCAAGGGCGTGCGCGTGCCCTGGGACCGCGCCGTGATCTACGAATTGCACGTGCGCGGCTATACGAAGCGGCGCCCCGATCTTCCCGCATCGTTGCGCGGCACGTTCGAAGGGCTCGCGCAAAAGCCGATCGTCGATTACATCAAACAGCTCGGCGTCACGACCATCGAATTGATGCCGATTCACTCATTCGTCAACGATAGTTATTTGCTCGACAAAGGGCTGACGAACTACTGGGGATACAACACGATCGGTTTTTTCGCGGCCGATCCGCGATTCTTCGCGCGGGGCGCGGGGGCGATCGCCGAATTCAAGGAAATGGTCGACCGCTATCACGACGCCGGCCTCGAAGTGATCTTGGATGTGGTGTACAACCACACGGCGGAAGGCAACGAGCGCGGCCCGACGCTATCGCTGCGCGGCATCGACAACGCGTCGTATTACCGGCTGCTGCCCGAGCAGCAGCGCTATTACATCAACGACACCGGTACCGGCAACACGCTGAACCTCTCTCATCCTCGCGTGCTTCAGATGGTGACCGACAGCTTGCGCTATTGGGTGGGCGAGATGAACGTCGACGGCTTTCGCTTCGACCTCGCGACCATTCTCGCGCGCGAGCCCTACGGTTTCGACGAAGGCGGCGGTTTCCTGCACAGCTGCCGGCAAGACCCGGTCCTCTCGAGCGTGAAGCTCATCGCGGAGCCGTGGGATTGCGGCCCCGGCGGCTATCAGGTCGGCGGCTTCCCGCCAGGGTGGGCCGAGTGGAACGACCGGTTCCGCGACACCGTGCGCGCATTCTGGAAAGGCGACGACGGCGTGGCCGCCGAACTCGCGAGCCGGCTCACCGGTTCCGGCGACAAGTTCGATCGCCGCGGCAGGCGGCCATGGGCCAGCGTGAACTTCGTGACCGCGCACGACGGCTTCACGTTGAACGATCTCGTGTCGTACAACGACAAACACAACGAAGCCAACGGTGAAGACAACAACGACGGCCACACCGACAACAAATCGTGGAACTGCGGGGTCGAAGGGCCGACCGACGATCCCGACGTCCGTACGCTGCGCGAGCGCCAGAAGCGCAACCTGTTGGCGACCCTGCTCTTCTCGCAAGGCACGCCCATGATCGTCGCCGGCGACGAGTTCGGCCGCACGCAGCGCGGCAACAACAACGCCTATTGTCAGGACAACGAAATAAGCTGGGTCGACTGGGAGGGGATGGACGACGATGGCCGAGCGCTGACCGATTTCGTCGTGAAGTTGACGACGCTGCGCCATACGCTGCCCGTCCTGCGACGCAATCGTTTTTTGACGGGGCGTTTCGACGAGCGTCAGCAGCTTAGCGAAGTACGCTGGATGAGCCCCGCCGGCACCGAATTGACCGACGAGCAATGGCAAGATCCGTCGATGCGGTGTTTCGGCGTCGTGCTCGACGGACGGGCGCAAGCGAGCGGTATTCGCCGGCCCGCATCCGATGCGACGCTGCTCATCGTGCTGAACGCGCATCACGACGTCGTCGAATTCAAGCTGCCCGATATCCCCGGCAGCGATCAGTGGAGCTGCCTCATCGATACGAACGTGCCCGTGCGGGACGAACTGCCCGAATTCGAATCGGGCGACGTCTATCAAGTCACGGGCCGTTCGCTGCTGCTGTTCGCGCTGCATGCGAAAGGTCAGACGCAGCGGATTTTCATGAGCCTTGAAAAGAAGCTCACCGAGGATGCCGAGCCCAAGTAATGCGGGCGGGCGGTGGCGGCCCCTCGCGCGTGGAGCGCGGCGGCCGCGTTGTCGCATGGGCGACGGCCCTCAGTGATAAAGCAATGCGATCAAGATGATGATGGGAATCGGTACACCGAGCAAATAGAGCAGGATCGAGCGCATAGGTCCTCCTGGTTCGGTTGCGAAATCGGATCGAGGATCGAACGACGACGTCGATCCTCCCGTCAAAGCGTGCTGCCTCGCGTAGTCGGGCTCGTCAAACGTCGCGCAGGCGTCCGCCGAAAACCGCCATGAAGCTTGCCGCGAACGCCCCCATCAATAGCGAAACGAACAGCCACAGCGAGGCGGATGCGCTCGCGTGCCGCGCGTGATCGGCGGCCACTTTAGCCTCGTCTCGCATGGCGGCCGCCTTCTGCTGAAGTTGCGTATAGGTCGCACTGACGCGCGCCTGCGCGACCTGCGGTGGGACGCCTGTGTAGCGTGCGACGAGACTCGCGACGTAATCCGTATCGGCGCTCGAGAGCGCGTCGCCCGTTGCGAGGCTGTTCAGGAAGATACGCGTCACCTCGGCCTTCGGCGGCGTACCGGCGCCCGCGCCTGCCGGCGCGCTCATGGCGGCGCCGGGCTCGGTCGCCGCCGTCGCGGCGACCGCGGGCGTCGCGACCGGGCTGACGACGGCGCCGCTGGCCGTGTTCGCCGTCTCATTCGGGGCCGACGCGGCG
>NZ_JBQCHR010000152.1:0-47489 GCF_051954495.1 Trinickia sp. | reverse complement strand
GCTCCGTTATAAAGCGATCGCGCACGGGGCGCAGTTCGAGGAAGTGAACGAAGCGTTTTCTTCCGTAACCTGTTCTGCGTGCCATGCGCGCAGCGGCCCTAGCGGGCTGAAAGGCTTGCGAATAAGAGCATGGCGGTGCGGTGGTTGCGGTTGTGTACATGATCGCGACATCAATGCTGCGCTGAACATTCTCCGATGCGGACGTGCATCGCCAGTTGTGGGAATCACCCGTCTTTAGGCGGGCGAGGACGTCAATGAAGGTTCTCCCTGATAGGTCGAATGACGTTCGCACGTTGTGCGTGCATGGCCTGAACGCCGGCATGTGCGCGCGGTAGCGCGCGTCGTCTTTCTTCTGCCTGCGCGAGCTTACTCCGTTGCGAGGTGCTCGTGCAGTCGCACCCTAGTGCAATTATTCGATTGCTCTAGCGTCCCAAACTTCGAACCCATAGCGTCGCGCGCGATTCTGATTGGGGGCGCCTCACGCGTCACTTCGGGTCTGCACCAGAGGCGCCCTCTAACGGTTGATAGCTGCACAGGAAGACGGGCGCATGTTCTGATGTGTCCATGCAATCGGTCGATTGCGTTCTTCCCGCCGTACTCGTATTCAATTCGTCATTCGCCACCATGAAAGCCACGCATTGGTTTGCGACGGCGCTATTCGCGCTCGTCCTCGTCGCATCACACGCCGCGCACGCGGCGCTCATTGCCTCCGACGTCAAGCTGGCTCCGGTGCAAGCCCTCACGCGCCAGCTTCCGGCCGAAATCGAATCGCTCGATCCCGCGCATATCGAGTCGTGGTCCGCCAATACGGTCGGGCTCGATCTGTTCGAAGGTCTGACGCGCATCGATGCGAGCGGCGCCGTCGTCCCCGGCGTCGCGCAGTCGTGGACGCGCATCGGGCCCGACACCTGGCGGTTCACGCTACGCCCGGACGCCAAGTGGAGCGACGGCGCGCGCGTGACGGCAGACGACTTCGTCTATGCATGGCGCCGCGTGCTCGATCCGCAAACCGGCTCGAAGTATACGGTGCTGGCGGAGTTCGTCAAAAATGGCAAAGCGGTGGTGGCGGGTAAAGTGAAGCCGTCGGCGCTCGGCGTGCGCGCGCTCGATCCGCTCACGCTCGAAGTGCAGACCGAGACGCCGGCTGCGTTCTTCCCCGAACTGGCCGCGATGTCGTCGATGGCGCCGGTGCCTCGGCACATCGTCGAGCAAGCGCGGGACGGGTGGACGAAGCAACGTCCGCTGGTTGGGAACGGCGCTTACGTGCTCGACGATTGGCAGCCGAACAATCGCCTTGTCCTTTCGAAAAACGGCCGGTATTGGAATGCGCATGCCGTCGCGCTGACGAAGGTCACCTACGTCCCGATCGAGGACGACGGCGCCGCCTTGCGCATGTACGAGGCGGGTCAATTCGACTACACGTATCGCATCCCGTCGGGCCTTTATCCTCGAGTGTCGAAGCAATTCGGGCCCGAACTGCGCGCCGGCATGCAGATCGCCACGTATTACTACAGCCTCGACAACCGCGATCCGGCGTTCAGGGACAAGCGCGTGCGGCAGGCGCTGTCGATGGTGCTCGATCGCGATCTGTTGACCAAGCGCCTGCTGCAGGCGGGCGAGGCGCCGATGTACGGGCTCATCGCAAACGGCACCAAGAGCGCCAGCCCCTTCGTGCCCGATTGGGCGAGCTGGCCCATGCAAAGGCGCATTGCCTACGCACGCGCGCTGCTGAAAGACGCTGGGTACACCGATGTGAAGCCGCTGGCTTTCACGCTCACGTACAACACGAACGACTTGCACAAAAAAGTCGCGCTGTTCGCCGCTTCCGAATGGCGCGCAAAGCTCGGCGTGCAAGCGAAGCTGGAAAACGTCGAATTCAAGGTGTTGCTTCAGGCGCGTCATGAGGGGAAAGTGCAAGCTTCGCGCGATGGTTGGTACGTCGACTACAACGATGCCATGTCGTACTTCGACGTCCTGCGCTGCGGCAGCATTCAGAACGACCAGCGCTATTGCAACCCCAAGGTCGACGCACTCGTCGAACAGGCGAACCTGCTGCTCGAGCCCGACCGGCGCGCGGCATTGTTGACGCAGGCTCACGCGCTGGCGATGCAAGACTACCCGATGATCCCGCTGTTTCAATACTCGGCGGATCGTCTCGTCAAATCCTATGTGGGCGGATACTCGGCGACGAACTACGTCGATCAGCGCGCATCGCAAGACTTGTACGTCATCGCGCACTGAGGCGGGGGACCGATGCTCGCCTACACCTTGCGCCGAACGTTATGGGCGATTCCCACGATGCTGGGCGTCGTCACGGTCTGCTACCTGCTGCTGCATGCGACGCCCGGCGGACCATTCGACTCGGAGAAACAGCTTTCCGCCGCCGCGCTCGCCAATCTCGACGCGAAATACCACTTCACCGAACCATTGTGGCGGCAGTACCTGCTCTACCTCGGTGCGCTCTTTCGAGGCGATCTGGGCGCGTCGTACCGGTATGTCGATTGGAGCGTCAACGAACTCGTCGCGAAAGCGCTGCCCGTCAGCCTCGGCATAGGCGGTGCATCGATTCCCATCGCACTGGTTTTGGGTATTGCGTTAGGCGTGGCGGCGGCCGTGCGTCGCGACCGGCCGATCGATCGATTCGTCATGCTGCTGGGTAACACGGGCAATGTCGTTCCGCCGTTCGTTCTTGGTCCCGTCCTCGTTTGGGTTTTCGCCATCGTGCTGAAGACGCGCGAGGGGCACGGGTGGCTGCCCGCGGGCGGATGGGGCGAAGGCGCATGGACGCATCGTGTCCTACCGATTGCGTTGCTGGTCGTCATCAACGTATCGACCATCGCGCGCGTGATGCGTGCCAGCATGATCGAGGTGCTGTCGAGCAACTTCATTCGGACCGCGCGCGCAAAAGGGCTGCCGCCGCGCATCGTCGTCTGGCGTCACGCGCTCAAGCCGGCGCTCATGCCCGTCGTCTCCCTGCTCGGTGCGATCGCCATTTCCTCGATCACTTCGGCTGTTGTCACCGAATCGGTCTTCGCGCTGCCGGGCTTGGGGCAACTCGTCGTCAACGGCGCGATCAACCGCGACTACACGCTCGTGCTCGGCATCGTCGTACTCACGACGGTTGCCGCCGTGCTCTTCAACCTGCTCGTCGATCTCGCCTATGCGTGGCTCGACCCGCGTATTCGGTATTGAAAGGATCTCCATGGCGCCTTCTTCTTCTCCTTCTTCTGAGCTTTTCGACGCATCCGATTCCGAACGCGGCCCACTCGGCAGGCGAGCGCGATTCGCCGCTCGCTTCATGCGTAATCGCACCGCGCTCGTGTGCTTGGCGATCCTCGTCACGATCGCGCTCGTCTGCTTCGCGGGCCCACTGATATCCGGGCAAGACCCTGCCCGCAACGATTGGGCCGCCCTGGCTTCGCCGCCCACGTTAGACGGCGGACATTGGTTCGGCACCGACGAGCTGGGCCGCGATCTGTTCGCTCGGACGCTGGTAGGCGGACGCGTTTCCCTCGAGGTGGGATTGCTCGGGACGAGCGTGGCTTGTCTGATCGGCGTCGCTTACGGCGCCTGTGCAGGCTACTGCGGCGGCCGTGTCGATGCGGTCATGATGCGGATCGTCGACCTCATGTATGCCGTGCCGTACATGCTGATCGCCATCCTCGTGATGACGCTTTTTGGCCGCGAGTTTTACTTAGTTATCCTAACGATCAGCGCATTTTCGTGGCTAGATATGGCACGCATGGTGCGCGGGCAAACGCTTTCGCTGCGCACGCGCGAGTTCGTCGACGCCGCAAGGGCAATCGGCGTACCGGGGCACGCAATCATCTTTCGCCACATCGTGCCGAATCTGCTGGGCATCGTCGCGGTATACGCGACGGTCATGGCGCCCGGCGTCGTGCTGACCGAATCGGTGCTGTCGTTTCTCGGGCTAGGCGTGCAAGAGCCGATGACGAGCTGGGGCGTACTCATCGAGGACGGCGCGCAAAAGCTCGAGGCCATGCCTTGGTTGCTGCTGGGCCCGGCGGCGATGCTGTGCACGACGTTGTACTGCGTGGGTTTCGTCGGCGACGGCTTGCGTGACGCACTCGATCCGAAGGAGCCCTGAACATGGCGCTGCTGGAAGTGGAGCGATTGAGTGTGCGCTTCTTGCGCCGGGGCGCGTCACCGGTCCATGCGGTGCAAGACGTGTCGTTTTCCGTCGAAGCGGGCCGCACGCTCGGCATCGTGGGCGAGTCGGGATCGGGTAAGAGCCAAACGGTGATGGCGATCATGGGATTGCTGGCGCCGAACGCGAGGGTGAGCGGCGCGGCGCGCTACGACGGGCGGGACATACTGCGGCTGGATGGGCGTGCGCTCAACGCGTTGCGGGGTGAGCGTATCGCCATGGTCTTTCAAGATCCGATGACTTCGCTCAATCCGTTCTTGACGATCGAGCGGCAGTTGACGGAGTCGCTGCAAACCCATCGAGGAATGTCGCGTCGAGCGGCGCGCCTACGCGCGGTTCAAGCGCTCGAACGCGTCCATATCCCCGATGCCGCGCGCCGCATGGGCATGTATCCGCATCAATGCTCGGGCGGCATGCGCCAGCGCATCACGCTCGCCATGGCGCTGCTCACTCGGCCGCGGCTTTTGATCGCGGACGAACCGACGACCGCGCTCGACGTCACCGTGCAGGCACAGATTGTCGAATTGTTGCGCGAGATCACGCGTGATGCGGGCATGGCCACGATTCTGATCACGCACGATATGGGCGTCGTGGCCGGGCTGTGCGACGACGTGGCGGTGATGTGGAGGGGACGCGTCGTGGAGCAGTCCGATGCCGTCTCTTTGTTTGCCGCGCCCGCCCATCCGTGCACGATGGGCCTCATGAATGCGGTGCCCAGACTCGACGTATTCGAGGAGGTCGATCGTGGATGAGTTGGCGCTGCTGCGCGTGCGGGACCTGAAGGTGACGTTTCGGGTGAAGCAAGCGGCCCATCCCTGGGCGATGGCCCGTCCCGGTGGAACGCTGCGCGCGGTCGACGGCGTGTCTTTCGACGTGCGGCGCCGCGAAGCGGTGGGGCTCGTCGGCGAGTCGGGTTGCGGCAAGTCGACGCTGGCGCGCGCCATTGTCGGCCTTGCGCCGATCGCAAGCGGCAGTGTCTGCTGGCGTGGCCGGGAGACGGTCGATGGTCCGCACCGGCCGCGCGATGAAATGCGATGCCTGCGGCGCGAGGTACAGATGATTTTTCAAGATCCGCTCGCGTCGCTCGACCCGCGCATGACGATCGAGCGGATCGTTGCCGAGCCGCTCCTCACGCATCGCCCGTGGATGCCGCGTGCCGAGGTGGCCGCGCGCGTGCGCACGATGCTCGAACGCGTGGGTCTCGATGCGAGGCACGCCTCTCGCTATCCGCATGAATTCTCCGGCGGGCAATGTCAGCGAGTGGGCATTGCACGGGCGCTCATCGCCGAACCGCGGCTCGTCATATGCGACGAATCCGTCTCCGCGCTCGATGTGTCGATTCGCGCGCAGATCGTCGATCTACTGCGCGATCTGCGGCGCGAGCTCTCGCTATCGATGCTGTTCGTCGCGCACGACCTTGCCGTCGTCAAGGCGATCAGCACGCGCGTGCTCGTCATGTATCTCGGCCGAATCATGGAATTCGGCGAGTGCGCGTCGATCTACGGCGCACCTCGGCATCCCTATACGCGTGCGCTTTTGTCGGCCGTGCCCGTGCCCGATCCGCTGCGCGAGCGCAACAGGCGCCGCGTGCTGCTGACCGGAGATTTGCCTTCGCCGGTCGATCCACCGTCGGGCTGCGTATTCCGCACGCGCTGTCCCAACGCCCTCGAAGCATGCGCCCAAGGCGTGCCGCCGCTCGAGACATACGGTGGCGGACGTTCGCACGTGGCCTGCATTCGCGCGGGCCACATCGATTCCACAAACCGAATATAAGAAGCCATGAGACGATATACAACAATCGATGGCGCCTCTCGCGCCGTCGCGGCGGCGTGTTGCTGCGCCGCCATGGTCGCCTTCTGCCCAACGGCGCGCGCCGACGAAGCGCCGATACGCGCGCCGATGGGCGCGCCTCTTCCCGCACCGCCGGCCTTGGTCGCTCCGATGCCGGAAAAGCCCGTCGCCGATAGTGCTCCATCGACGCAAAACAAATCGGCAAAGCTCGCACAAGAGGCAACGACGCCCAACGCCGTGGTCAGCGCCGAGGCGGGATTGACCGTAAAACCCCCCATCGGTCGATCGAGTCAAGCGGCTAGCAACGGTCTCATCGCCGACAGCCGGCTCAACCTCGAATGGCGCAACTACACCGACTACTTTCACGCGGCCGGTTCCAACCATCGTCATGCGTGGGTCGAAGGCGTGCAGGCCAAATTCGAATCGGGCTTCACGCGTGGCCCGATCGGCTTCGGCTTCGATGCCGCGCTGTTCGGCGCGCTCAAGCTCGACGGAGGACGCGGGGCGGGCAACATGGTGCATGTAGGCAAGCACGGCGGCGGGGAGAACCAGCTTGCCTGGGCCTATCCCGGGCTTTACGCAGTGAAGGCGCGCATGTCGGAATCGACGCTGACGTACGGACTTCAAAACGTCTCGAACCCGTTCCTGGACCCGCATGACAATCGTGCGCTACCGCCTGCGTTCCTGGGCGCGGCGTTGCTCAGCCGCGAAGTCAAAGGCCTTGCGCTGCAAGCCGGCAGTTTCACGAAGGTCGCCGCCCGCGGTCATACGAATTTGACGGGGCTGCGTACGACCTACGGCGGCGTGCCATTCCAGCGCGTGAGCTACGCCGGGGCCACGTGGGACTATTGCGCGAACGGTTCGGCGTCCCTCTATGCCGATCAAGCCGACGACGTATGGCGGCAATACTATGCCTCCCTTCAGCACGCGATCGGCGCGGTCGATACCGTCAGGCTGACAGGCTTCGCGAACGTGTATTCGACGCATGACACGGGCGCTGCGCTGCAGGGCCCTCTCGAGAACAACGCCTACAGCGTGTCGCTGTCGGCGCAGCACGGGCCGCATGCGCTGCTCGTCGGTTATCAAAAGATACTAGGTGATCAGTTCTTCGATTACATCGACGAAACCGCCGGCGTCTATCTCGTCAATTCGATGGATGTCGACTACAACGCGCCGCATGAGCAGTCGCTGCAACTGCGCTATACGTTCGACGGAAAGTACGCGGGGTGGCCGGGCTTGCAGGCGACAGTGTGGGCGCAGCAAGGGTGGGGCGCCGACGCGTCGGCCGGGGCGGGCCGATACGGCGTGGGCGGACCCTCGTTCAGCGCGCTCTACTTTCGGAACGGGCAGCCCGTGCACGGCCGGCATCACGAGTTCGGATTCATTCCGACGTATGTGGTGCAGCATGGGCCATTGAAGAACGCGAAAGTCACGTTCATTGCGGAATGGCATGTGGGCTCGGCTTATTACTCCGACAGCACCAATCAGTTGTATCGGCTTTTGGTCACGCTGCCGGTGCGCGTGTTCTAACCGTCGATGCGTTTGCGGCGGTCCTTTTGGCCGCCGCAAACCTTCGCAAACGTGGGCAAACGTCAGCAAACAAAAAAGCCGCGATGGAAAAGCCCGATGCCGGGCCATTCGGAAATTAAGCGAGGGTGCGGAAAAAAGGAAATGGGCTTCCGGTAAATTCAACGAGCGTGCTGCTCGCCCGGTAATTCTGCCCCGTGCGCACGAATTGCCGCGATGAGCTCGGCCGGCGTGATCTCGTAGCGAACTTCCCGGTGGATGCCGGGCTTGCGTTCGTCGATTTCGATCAGATGAATACTCTTTCCGTCGTCTGTCGCTTCAAGCCGCAAGGTGCGGACGACATGTCCGCCCGTGTCGTGGATTTCGGTGAGCAGGGCCATTGCCCCGGAAGAGCCGGTGGTGCGCATCGAACATTTCCTCGAGTCGTGGTGAAGCGATTGTACGGGCTTACAGAGGCTTATGTCTGTCGCCGAGCGCGCATAGCGCTCGTACGGCAGGCAGGCGCGCGCCTCCCGCCCATTTCATGCCAATGAGTGTATCGCGAAGTCCAGGCGCGCCAGCGTCTTTTAAAAGTGCACGAACACAAAGCGCCACACAAGGTGCGCTTGGGGCTTGACGCTCCGCAAGACTTCAACACCGGCGCGACGGCCGGCGTAGATCGTCAGGCGACGTGCACGCGCTCGTTTTCGATCAACGCTTGCGCGATCTGCCATGCGTCGCGCGCGGCGTCGACGCGGCCGCTCAACTGCCGCGCGAGCGTGGCGCCGTCGAGCAGCAACGCGCAGCGGCGCGCTAGGCGCTCGGCCGTCTGGCCGTCGAAACGCTCGTCGAGGATGCGTTGCATCGACTTGACGAATGCGTCACGTTGCGCTTCCGACGCGCTGAGGATCTCGTTCGCTTCCGCGTGGAATTCGGCGGCTGCATGAATGAGCATGTTGCCGGTGAACGTGTCGGAGCGAAACCAGTTGTCGTGCCATTGGAAAATTGCATGAAGCTTGTCCAACGCATCGGTGTGCGCCGCGACGGCCGCTGCGATCCCGGCCGCGAGGGCCGCGCCTTGTTCGTTCAAGACTTCGACCACGAGCCGGCTCTTGGAAGGGAAATGCTTGTACATCGTCATCTTCGCCACGCGCGATTCGGCAATGATCCGATCGATGCCGACGGCGTGAAAACCGAACTGAGAAAATAGCCGAGTCGCGGTGTCGATCAGCGCTTTCTTTTTTTCGCTCATTTAGAGGCCCGCTTCTATAGTGGAAGTTATGTGTTCACGTCGAACCCGGCCATGCGTGATGCTTTTCCCGTCAACGACGGTATGGCGAAGAAACGCTTTCGCCCTGCATGAGTCGGTTCGGCCTGCCGCGCAGTCTCTCAATGCACGGCAATGATCTCGAAGCTTCGTCATTCAAATCGAAGCGCTCGATGAAATCAAGCCCCATCGAATAAGAATCGGATTGAACGCACGATTTATTTCAAGCGGCGATGCCATAGGCGAGCCGTTTTCCGGCGTCGGCGCGCAAGCCTGACAATTTCCTTGCAGCCCTGTTCGCATGCGGCGTGGGCCGATGCGCGGCATCCGCGCTTACGTGGCCGGCGGCCTTGGTGATACGATCGACGACGCCGTCCACTTCCCTTCCACGAACCATGGTGACGTTGTACGAAACGCTCGGCGTGCACGATGGCGCCTCCGACGAGGAGATCAAACGCGCCTACCGCAAGGCCGCCATGCGGGCGCATCCCGATCGCAACAAAGGCCGTGAAGCGGCCGCTCACGATGCGTTTCAGGAAATCAAGCAGGCGTATGCGATTCTCGCCGATCCCGAGCAGCGGCGCGTCTACGACGCCGTCTTCGCGGAGGAAATGCGCAAGCTGCGCGAGCACGAGGAAGAACAGGCGAGAGCGGCGAGGGAGGCGCGCGAAGCCCGCGATCGCGCGGAGCGAGAGCGTTACGAGCGATACGTCGCCACAGCGATGCGCTATGCGGAGCGCGGGTACACCCGCGACGTGGTGTTCGGTGTCTTGCTCGGGCGCGGCTGCGACGAGGCGCTAGCGGCGCGGATCGCCGACGGCATCGCGGCGCTGTGCGCGTCGCGCGCGCAGGCGCCGGCTGCCGACAGCGAAAGCGAGCGTGGACACGATGCCGGCAAATCCGCCAAGGCCGCCGCGCGGGCCGATGTCTCCGATGCCTTGGAGCCCGAACTTGCCGCGCATGCGGGCCTGTTCAGCACGCTTTGGCACGGCATGTTCGGCATTCGTCCGTAGAACCGACGGGTTCGCCGATCTCGAACGAACGTTCACGTTCGGCGAATCACGACGAAAAGTCGGTCGACGTCGACAACGATTCCCAGGCGTCGAGTTCGGCGCGCAGCGCATCGAGCTTTTCCCGCACGCGCTTGACCGCATCGACGCCGAGCAGCAGATGCACGGGCGGGTTCTCCGCCGCCACGATCTCGAGAATCGCCCTGGCGGCTTTGGCGGGATCGCCGGGCTGCTTGCCGCTGATCGACTGGCGGTGTGCGCGTAGCGGCTCGAATACGGCGTCGTAGTCGGCGATCGAGCGTTCCGTGCGCACCATCGATCGGCCGGCCCAATCGGTGCGGAACGCGCCGGGCGCGACGGCCGTGACCTTGATGCCGAGGTCTTTCACTTCCTTGGCCAGACTCTCGCTGATCCCTTCGAGCGCAAACTTCGTGCCGTTGTAGGCGCCGATGCCGGGCGCGGCGAAATACCCGCCCATCGATGTGATGTTGATGATGTGCCCGCGCTTGCGTCGGCGCATGTAGGGGATGACGGCTTTGATCATGGCGACGGCGCCGAACACGTTGACGTCGAACTGCTTGCGCCATTGGTCCAGCGTCGTTTCTTCTAGGATGCCTTCGAATCCGTAGCCCGCATTGTTGACGAGTACGTCGATCGGGCCGACCTTGCCTTCGACGTCGGCGATCGTATCGGCGATGGCATCCGTGTGCGTGACGTCGAGCAGCTTGCCGATGGCGCGGCCTGGGCTCAGCAGTTCGAATTCGCCGAGGGCGGTTTGATCGCGCAGCGTGCCGACGACGCGATGGCCGTCGGCGAGCGCCGCCTGCGCCAGCGCGCGGCCGAAGCCCGTGCTGACGCCGGTGATGAAGAACAGCTTGCTTTGCGTGAGGGACATCGATCTCTCCGGTGAAAAGTGGGAGTGCGCTCGACTGTCTATGCTACGGCAAGCTGCGATTTCGGGTAGGCGCGGTGCGCGCCTTAAACAATGCCCGTCGCGTAATACACGCCGATCACGAAGAAGACGGCGAGCGTCTTGATCAGCGTGACCGCGAAGATGTCGCGGTACGACTCCTTGTGCGTGAGCCCCGTCACGGCCAGCAGCGTGATGACGGCGCCGTTGTGCGGCAGCGTGTCCATGCCGCCGCTGGCCATCGCCACCACGCGATGCAGCACTTCGAGCGGAATGTGTGCGGCCTGCGCGTTCTTGATGAACCAATCGGACATGGCTGCCAGCGCGATGCTCATGCCGCCCGATGCCGACCCCGTAATGCCGGCCAGCGAACTGACCGACACGGCCGCGTTGACGAGCGGGTTCGGAATCGACTTCAACGCGTCGCCGACGACGAGGAACCCAGGCAACGCGGCAATGACGCCGCCGAAGCCGTATTCCGAGGCAGTATTCATCGAAGCGAGCAGGGCGCCCGCGACGGCGCCTTTCGTCCCTGCAGCAAAGCGTTCGCGCACACGATTGAAGGCAGTCAGCACGACGAGCACGATGCCGGCGATCAGCGCGCCTTCGACGGACCAGATGGCCACGACCGTCTTGATCGTCGCCGACAACGGCGCGTGCACGCCCGGCAGCACGTCGGGCGGCACGGTGTAGGTGTCCGCGCCGTACCACTGCGGAATGAGCCGCGTGAGCGCGAAATTCGCCACGCCGACGAGCACGAGCGGCGCGATGGCGACGAGCGGATGCGGCAGCGTTGCCGTTCCCATATGTTCGGGCTCGTTCACGAGCGAGGCGCCGTACCCTTCGCCCTTGGCCATGGCCGTGCGGCGACGCCACTCGAGATACGTTAGACCCACGACGATGATGAACAGTGAGCCGATCGTGCCGAGCGCGGGCGCGGCCCATCCGGTGGTCTTGAAGAACGCGCTGGGAATGATGTTCTGAATCTGCGGCGTACCGGGCAGCGAATCCATCGTGAACGAGAACGCGCCCAATGCGATTGCGCCGGGCATCAATCGCTTCGGGATGTTGCTTTGACGATAGAGCTCCGCGGCGAACGGATAAACCGCGAATACCACTACGAACAACGACACGCCGCCATACGTGAGCAAGGCGCAGACGGCGACGATGACCGCATTCGCGCGGCCTCGGCCGATGTAGCGAATGGCGGCGGCAACGATCGCCTCGGAAAAGCCTGCGAGTTCGATCACTTTGCCGAATACGGCGCCCAGCAAGAAAACGGGGAAATACAGTTTGACGAAACCGACCATCTTTTCCATGAAGATGCCGGTGAACACGGGCGCGACGGCCGCGGGGTCGGTCAGCAAAACGGCCGCGAGCGCGGCGATCGGCGCGAAGAGGATCACGCTGTAGCCGCGATAAGCGGCGAACATCAAGAACGCCAATGCGGCAAGAACGATGACGAACGACATCGAGTCTCCAAATTGTGATTGTGAGTCGTGCGAGCGCACGGAAAAATGCAGGGAGCGAGCATCGCAGGTTCCGTGCCATCAGCCGTGAGAGCGGGCTGCGCGCCCCATTCGAGCGGATTTTGACGAAGCTGTGCGTTCGTTTCGCTGCATACCGGTCTACAAACAGAGATTTGCGCCTGAATTCCACCGCAGCCTGGCTGCCGGGAGCGCGGTGCATCAATGCTTTTGGCCGTGTCTCGATTCTGAGATATGCTGTCGCCGATTCGAGACTCGGCCGCCCAGGCCTACATAAGCACAGGTAGATTTTCAATGACGACCGACCTCATCGGCGTGCCCGCGCAATACGGCGCCATCCTTCGCAGCGCCATGGATTCGCTGTTCAAGACGTTCGAGAATTTCAGCGAAGGGACGCTGATCGTCGACGCCGATGCGCGCATCGTCTGGATCAACGAACGCTATGCCGCGCGGTTCGGCTTTACCGATACGCAGCAGGCGATCGGCCTCGATTGCGAAACGGTCATTCCGAACAGCCTGATGCGCGAAGTCGTGCAGACGGGCAAGCCGATCCTGCTCGATGTCCTCGAAAACGGGCGCGAGCCGTTCGTCGTCATGCGTCTGCCGCTGAAAGACGAGGCGGGTCGAACGGTAGGCGCGGTCGGCTTCGCGCTGTTCGACGAGCTGAAATCGCTGACGCCGCTGTTTTCGCACTATTCGCGCGTGCAAGAGGAGTTGATCGCCGCGCGGCAATCGCTCGCGCAAGCGCGGCGTGCCAAGTACACGCTCGCGAGCTTCGTCGGGACGAGCGCGGCCAGTCTCGAGGTCAAGCGGCAAGCGCGGCGTGCGGCCAACGTCGATTCGCCCGTGCTGCTGCTCGGCGAAACGGGCACGGGCAAGGAACTGCTCGCGCATGCGATCCACGGGACGTCGGCGCGCGCGGGCGGCCCGCTCGTCACGGTCAACGTCGCCGCGATTCCCGATACGCTGCTCGAAGTCGAATTCTTCGGCGCGGCGCAGGGCGCCTATACCGGGGCCGACCGCCGCGGCCGGGTCGGCAAGTTCGAACTCGCGCACGGCGGCACATTGTTTCTCGATGAAATCGGCGATATGCCCTTGCCGCTTCAAGGCAAGCTGCTGCGCGTGTTGCAGGACCAGGAGTTCGAACCGCTAGGTTCGAATCGGATCGTACGCACCGACGTGAGGATCGTGGCGGCCACTTCGGCCGATTTGCCTGCCCTCGTTGCGGCCGGCCGTTTTCGCGCCGATTTGTTTTATCGGCTCAATGTGTTGACCATTCACGCCCCGCCGTTGCGAGCGCGCCGTTCGGATATCGAGGCATTGGCTTACGCGATCTTGGAGGAATTGTGCACGCCGGGGCGCGGGGGCCATGGGCGCCACCTCGAATTGCAGGACGATGCGCTGCGGTTGTTGATCGCGCACGATTGGCCCGGCAACGTACGCGAACTGCGCAACACCCTCGAGCGCGCGATCATGCTGTCCGACAGCGAGCGCATCGACGCGCGCACGCTGACGCCGTTCATCGGCGGCGTCGTGACGCCGAGGCCATTCGCGGCCGTCCCGGCGGGCGGGCGAGAAGCGATGCCAGAGGTGCAACCGGGACTGGACGATTCGAACTCCTATACGCAAGCGATGGCCGATTTCGAGCGGCGATTTCTTAGCGATGCGCTGCGCGCCACGGGCGGGCGCGTGGCCGACGCGGCGGCGCGAATTGGGATTGGCCGCGCAACGCTCTATAAGAAGATTGCCGCGCTCGGTATCGCCATTTGACCGATTGCGTCGCGACCAGGTATTAGGGAAAGCCCATGCCCGTTATGCCGTGGCATACTCCGGCCATTCGAAAAAGAATGCTTAGGCCAAAGGAGTTCATTCATGCAGGACACGTCTTTCTTTCAATGGCGCCTGGGTGCGGTTCTACGATTCGCCGCTGCGGCACTGCTCGGCTCGGCCGTTTTGACGGGGTGCGGCGCGAGCGCCCCGCTCTTTACGAGCGACGGACGTCCGACCACGGCGGTCCAATGTTCGGGCGCCGGCCCTTGGGACAACTGCATCGAAAACGCACGTGGAATATGCCAAGGCGGTATTGACGTTATTCAGCAATCCGAGGTCGATGGAGCGCATAAACTGCTGTTTGCCTGCAAGGCCCGATGAATCGCCGGCGCGGGCGGGCGGGCCGTTTCGAGCCCGAGGCCGCCGAGCCGCCAGGCCAAAGCCATCGCGGTCCGCCGCTTGCTCTCGCGATCAATGACGAATGATTGCACTTTTGTGCAATTGGGCAGTCAGAAGAGCGTTTACCATCACTTTAAACCAGGAGGCGAATTTCTATGGCGACGTACCGGCAGTTGGTCGAGCAAATGTCCAAAGTCCAAGCGCAGATGGAAGCGGCGCGCGAAAAAGAGCTGGCGAGCACCATCGAGCAAATCAAGGCGCAGATCGCGGAGTACGGCATCACGGCCGAGGAGCTTGGCTTTGCGAGCAAGCGTACGGCGTCGCGTAAAACGACGGGCGGCCTACCCCCGAAGTATCGTGACCCGAAAACGGGCAAGACCTGGAGCGGCCGCGGGCGCGTGCCGGCATGGCTCGGCAAGCGGCGCGAAAAGTTTCTCATCGAGCAGTAACAGCGCCGTTCGGCGCTTACCGAGCCGAAGGAAAAGCGCAATGGCGCTTTTCCTTCGGTTTCGCCTCCCGTTTTTCTCAGCATCGCCGCCTGTTCAACGACAATTCCAAATTCGACAGACACATGGCCTCGATCGCGCGCAATCTTCTTGGCATCGCCGCCTTATTGGCGATCGCATTCGTTTTTTCGACCAACCGCCGGGCCATTCGGCCCCGCACCGTCGTGACGGCGCTCCTCGCGCAAATCGCGATCGGCGCATTCGTTCTATTCGTACCGTTCGGTAAAGTGGCCCTCGCCGAGATGGCCGCGGGCGTCAATCACGTGTTGGACTACGGCAATGCCGGGATAGAGTTCCTATTTGGCGGGCTCGTCCAGTCCAAGATGTTCACGCTGTTCGGCGACGGCGGCTTCGTGTTCGCCGTGCGGGTGTTGCCGGCCATCATCTTCGTTACCGCGCTCATTTCCGTGCTTTATTACATGGGGATCATGCGCTGGATCGTGATCGTGCTCGGCACGTTGTTTCAACGGCTCTTGGGCGTATCGAAACTCGAATCGTTTTCGGCTGTCACTACGATCTTTCTCGGCCAAAGCGAAATGCCGGCTGTCGTCAAACCATTCGCGCGCGACATGACGGGCGCGGAGCTGTTCGCCGTCATGTCCAGCGGCATGGCGGCCGTGGCCGGCTCGGTGCTGGCCGGGTACGCGGGTCTGGGCGTACGCGTCGAATACCTGCTTGCGGCCTCTTTCATGGCCGTGCCCGGCGGGCTCCTGTTCGCGAAGATCATCCACCCGACGACCGAAGCCAGCAGGGTGCGGCTCGAGCAGATGAGTTTCGACGAGCGGCGGCCGGCCAATGTGATCGAGGCGGCGAGTTCCGGCGCCGCCGTGGGGCTCAAGATCGCCGTCATGGTGGGCGCGATGCTGATTGCATTCGTCGGATTGATCGCACTCCTAAATGGTCTCGTGAGCGGCGTAGGAGCTTGGTTTGGTCATCCGCAGCTGTCGATGCAGTCGATTTTGGGGGCGATTTTCGCCCCGCTTGCCTATTTGATCGGGGTGCCGTGGAACGAAGCCATGGTGGCAGGCAATTTCCTCGGGCAAAAAATCATCCTCAACGAATTCGTGGCCTATGCTTCGCTCTCGCCTTACTTGAAGGACAGTGCAAGCGCGGTTGCCGCGGGGCTGCCGGTGCTGGATCCGCGCACGCTCGCCATTTTGTCGTTTGCGCTGTGCGGGTTCGCGAATTTCGCCTCGATCGCCGTATTGACGGGCGGCTTCAGCGCGGTCGCGCCCGAACGGCGTTCGGAAGTCGCTCGTTACGGACTCCGAGTCGTGCTGGCCGGTACGCTCTCGAATCTCATGAGCGCGACGATCGCCGGCATGTTTTTGACGTTTCACTGAATGAATGCTGAAGAGGCCGTCTATGACGCTGGATGAATTGCTCGCTAGAGCGAAGGCGGCGCGCGAGCGGGCCTACGCACCGTACTCGAAATTCAAAGTGGGTGCCGCCCTGTTAGCCAAGGACGGACGCGTGTTCGAAGGATGCAACGTCGAAAACGCCTCGTACGGCCTGTGCAACTGCGCCGAGCGCACGGCGTTTTTCAGTGCGATCGCGGCTGGTTGCCGGCGCGACGAATTTTCGGCGCTCGCGGTGGTCGGCGATACCGATGGGCCGATCGCCCCGTGCGGCGCTTGCCGGCAAGTCATCATCGAACTCGGCGGCCCCGATCTGGTCATTCGGCTCGGAAACCTGCGCGGCGATACGCGCGATACGACGGCGCGCGAACAACTGCCCGACGCTTTCTATCTTTGAACATGCACAAGGTCATCTACGATACGGACCCGGGCGTCGACGACGCCATGGCGCTCGTTTTTCAGGCGCTGCATCCAAACATCGAATTGCTTGGCGTAACGAGCGTATTCGGCAATTCGACGATCGAAATTACCACGCGCAACGCGCTGTATCTGGTGCGTCGTTTCGCGCCGAACGTGCCGGTCGCGCGAGGGGCCGCCGCACCGTTGCGGCGAATGGCGCCTGAACCCGTGAACTGGATTCACGGCGACGACGGCCTTGGCAATACAGCGTTGCAATCCGATAGCGCGGCTGCCGCCAGCGCGCTCGACGCGCGCGCCGCGCATCGCTTCATCATCGATACGGTTCGCGCTTCTCCCGGCGAAGTCACGCTCGTGGCCGTCGGGCCGCTGACCAATCTTGCGCTCGCGCTGCGGGAGGATCCCGAGATCGCCCAGCTCGTGAAGCAAGTGGTCGTGATGGGCGGCGCGTTCGGCACGGACGGTGTGAACGGCAATGTGTCGCCGGCCGCGGAGGCGAACATGCTGGGCGATCCGGACGCGGCCGATCTCGTCTTCGGCGCGGCTTGGCCTGTGGCGATCGTCGGCCTCGACGTGACCGAGCGCACGATCATGACGACCGACTATCTGGCGAAACTGCGCGACGAAGCGGGGGAGGCGGGACGCTTCGTATGGGACGTGTCTCGGCACTACGAAGCCTTCCACCAAACGAGCGCGGGGCTGGGGGGAATCTACGTGCACGATTCGTCGGCGGTGGCGTATGTGCTGGCGCCGCAGCTCTATACGACGCGCAGCGGGCCCGTGCGCGTGTTGACCGACGGCATTGCGGCCGGCCATACGATTCAAAAGCCGACGGCATTCGCGGCGCCCGCGCCCGACTGGGACGATCGGCCTTCGTGCGAGGTGTGCGTCGGCGTGGACGCGGAGCAGATGCTCGCGCTCTATGCTCGGACGTTGCGCGGCGAGGTATAGCAGCGCGGTGCCGCGCCGCGGGCCTTATGCCGGTGCCGGCGCTTCCGGCCCGAAGAAAATGACCCACGTGCTGAAATCGGCGGTGAACTGCTCGAACCGGTGCTCGACATGCGCGGGCACGAACAGCAGATCGCCGGCGCGGAATTCGGTGCGCTCGCCTGCGCGCATGAACACGCCCGATCCCGACGCGACGATGTACAGTTCGTCGCGTTTATGGGGGGATTGCGTGTCGGTCCCGCGCGGCGCGAACAATTCGACCGTTACATCGCCACGCTGAAATAAAACCGCGAACGGTTGCGGTAGGGCGCAGAGGGCTTGCGCGGCATCGCTCAATGCAATGCGCGGGACGTCGTCGGGAATCGGATGCACGGTCGGCTCCTAGTGGCGAACGCTGTGGGTGGCATTGTCGATCCAGCATTGCGTCGTCGAACAGAGACAGTTGCACTGGCGCGGGGCGTGCCAGTCGCTCCCGAAAACACTCACCTTTGGCATCGTTGGTCGCGCCTGCGCGCGCCTGTGCGGGCGGCTTCCGTCCATCGCAGCGCGGGTGGTCCCGAAAACACTCACCTTTGGGGTTCGGCGACACGCCGAGCATCGACACGTTAGCCCTTGCGCCGACGCGCGGCCTCGCCCTTCTTCTTGTCGCCGCTCGTCGATTTTCGCGCCGGCGCCTTTGCCTCGCGTTCGCCGGCCCACATCAGCAATAGCGCACGTGAGTTCGTGAAAATCGTTTGCTTCACGAGATCGACCTTCTCAGCGTCGATCTCCGACCACCCCAGCAGCGTCATGACACTGCGCGGCGCCAAGTGAAACGCCATGAATTGGCCGTGCAACGCGAGCAGCCGAAGAATGGTGACTGAATCGTCAGGGGCCGTACCCGTGATCTTTCCGATGATCGCCGTCGCGACGCCGTTCAAAGGACCGCGCACGCGCTGCTGAAAAATCTCCGTTGCGATCGGCGGCTCCTGTCCGCCTTGTTCGCGTACGAAAAAGAGCTTCAACGTCGGCTCGGCCGGCGCACTGAGCGCCTTGTCGATCATCACGCCTTGGATCTCGATGAACGCTTCGATCAGCCGGGCTGTGTCGTCCGTCGTGTCGAGCGTTTCGGTCGCGCGCTGCACGACTGGACCGAATTTGCGCCACACCTCGTCCGCCAGATGCTCGACGCAGGCGCGGTAGACCCCTTCCTTGTTTTCGAAGTAGTACTGCAGCGCCGGCGCGTTGACGCCCGCGCGCGCGGCGATGTCGCGCGTCGAAGCCGCGACGAACCCATGTTCGCCGAACAGCTCGATCGCCGATTGAATGATGCGAAGCCGCGTTTCCTCGCCGCGTGCATACCCGCTTTCGGTCGAACGGCGAAGGCGCTTCGTTTCGCTCATGGGAATTCCTTTCAAACGATGGCGGAGGGGTTGGGTAAGAAATATATCACTTGACACAATTTTTCCGACTGGAATAATTGTGGCCGCTTCACCCCACGAGAGGATGCTAAGGATGTCAACGACAATCGACGCGCGGCCACGCGGCCAGGCGCAACAAGAGTCCGGCGGCAACGCCCCGCGGCGCGCACGCAGCCGCGGCTGGCTCATCGGCGTATCGCTCCTCTTGCTCGTGGCCGGCATCGCGTGGTTCGCGCACTGGTGGACGGTCGGTCGTTTCATCGAAAGCACGGATGACGCGTACCTCCAAGCCGACAGCGTGACCGTCGCACCGAAAATCAGCGGGTACGTCACACAAGTTTTGGTGCGGGACAACGAAACCGTGGCTGCGGGTGCGCCGCTCGTTCGGCTCGATACTCGGCAGTACGAAGCATCGCTCGCGCAGGCGCGGGCGACGGTCGATGCACGAGAGGCGGACCTGGCGCGCGCTCAAGCGGACTTGAAACAGCAGCAGGCCAGCGTCGCGCAAGCGCTGGCGCAAGAGCAGGTGGCGCGCGTCGCTGCACAGCATGCGCAAGACGACGTCAATCGATACACGCCGCTGGCGGCCACAGGCGCCGAAACGAGCGAACGGCTGGCGAGCCTCGTCAGTACGCGCGACCAGGCGCGCGCCACGCTCGCGGCCAATGCCGCCGGCGTGCGGTCGGCGCAAACGCAAATCGATGCGACGACCGCCCAGATCGCGCAAGCGCGCGCACAGTTGGAGGCCGCGCAAGCCTCGTTGCGCCAGGCGCAACTCGACGTCAACGACACGACGCTCTACAGCCCCATCGCCGGCCGCGTGGGCGATCGTTCCGTGCGGATCGGGCAGTACGTCCAGCCCGGCACGCGCTTGTTGACCGTCGTGCCCGTGCAGAGCATTTATCTCGAGGCGAATTTCAAGGAAACGCAGATCGGCCACATGCTGCCGGGTCAACGCGCGACCCTGCACGTCGATGCGTTGCGCGGCGTCGATCTTCATGGTGTCGTCGATAGCTTCGCCCCTGGCACCGGCGCCCAATTCGCCTTGCTGCCGCCGGAAAACGCCACGGGCAATTTCACGAAGATCGTGCAGCGCGTGCCGGTGCGCATCCGAGTCGACGCCGATGCGCAAACGCGCAGTTTGCTGCTGCCTGGCCTATCGGTGACGGTCGATGTCGATACGCGCACGGTGCGCGCGGGCGACCAACGGCTCGCGGCCGCCAACAGCCATGGCTGAGGCCACCTTGACAGCGGGCGCCGGCGGCGCGCCAGGGCACCCGGAGCGCGCGAGCGCCGGCGATTGGATCGCCGTCGCGGCCGGGGCGCTGGGCGCGCTGATGGCCACGCTCGACATCTCCATCACGAATTCGGCGCTGCCGCAAATTCAAGGGTCGGTGGGGGCGACCGGCACCGAGGGCACGTGGATTTCGACGGGCTACCTGATGTCGGAAATCGTCATGATCCCGCTGGCCGCATGGCTCACGCGCGTGTTCGGCCTGCGCAACTTCTTGCTGACGAACGCCGCGTTGTTCATATTTTTCTCGATGATGTGCGGGCTGTCGCATTCGCTCGACTGGATGATCATCGGGCGCGTCGGTCAAGGTTTCACGGGCGGCGCGATGATTCCGACCGGGCAGACGATCATTCGCACCCGGTTGCCGCGCGCGCAGCTCGCGGTGGGTATGACGATCTTCGGCCTCATCGTGTTGCTCGGGCCACTGCTCGGGCCCGTGCTCGGTGGGTGGCTTGCCGAGAACATCTCGTGGAAATGGTGCTTTTTCATCAACCTGCCCGTGTGCATCGCGTTGATCGCGTTGCTGATCGCGGGGCTGCCCTCCGATCCTCCGCACTGGCACGACTTCATCAACGCGGATTGGATCGGCATCGTCGGCCTTTCGATCGGGCTGAGTTCCTTGACGCTCGTGCTCGAAGAGGGGCAGCGCCATCAATGGTTCGAATCGAGCGAAATCACGATGTTCGCCGCCGTCGCCGCGCTCGGTTTCGTACTGATCGGGATTTCGCAGTTCGTCGCGCGTAAGCCCATCATGCGCCTTTCGCTGCTGCGCAACCCGCGCTTTGCGAGCGTCATCGTCATCGTGTTCGCCGTCGGCGCGGGCTTGTACGGCGTGGCTTATCTCGTGCCGCAGTTTCTCAGCTTGATTTCGGGCTACAACGCCGAACAGTCGGGCGACATCATGCTGCTCGCGGGCGTCCCCGCGTTCTTCATGATGCCGATTTTGCCGCGGCTGCTCGGCAAGGTCGATTTTCGCGTGCTCGTCATCGGCGGATTGCTGTGCTTCGCCGTGAGTTGCATGCTCGATACGAGTCTGACCGCGCAAAGCGCCGGGATAGACTTTCTGTGGTCGCAGTTGCTGCGCGGCGTGGGACAAATGCTGGCGATGATGCCGCTCAATCAGGCGTCGATGTCGGCGGTCTCGCGCGAGGAATCGGGCGACGCGGCCGGGTTGTACAACATGGCGCGCAACATGGGCGGCTCGGTGGGGCTGGCTGTGATCGGCGTCATCATCGATCGCCGCACCGCGTTTCACGCCGCGGCGCTGCGCGAATCGGTCACGGCCAATTCGTCGATCGGTCAGGCGAGGATGGCGGCGAGCGCGGCCGACTGGTTCGTGCGCACCGGCGATTTAGCCTACGCGAAGATGCAGGCGCTCGCGCAATTTGCCGCGCAGATCCAGCAGCAAGCGTCCGTCATGACGTACTCCGAAACGTTTTACGTGCTGGCCATTGCGCTCGCCGCCTGCATTCCGCTTGCGCTCATGCTGAAAACGCCGGCCGCCGCGCCGGGCAGCCCGCCTTCCGCGGGACATTGACGCTTCAGGTCACCACCATGTCGATTCGCCGTTCTTCCTATTTGTCTCAACTTGCCGCTCCCGCCTGCGCGCTGGCCGCACTGTGCATGTTGTCGGCTTGCGCCGTGGGCCCCGACTATCACGGCGCGCCGAGCGTCGCGGCCGATTCGCTGAAGGCGCCTGCGTTCGTGCGCGCGCCGGCCACCGGCGTGGCAGCCGGCGCACCCGCCGCGAGCGCATGGTGGCGCGAGCTCGGCGATCCGCAGCTCGACGCGCTCGTCGACGCGGCGCTCGCGCACAATCCGGACATCCATGCCGCGCAGGCCCGCTTGCGGGAGGCGCGCGCGCAGCTCATGGGACAGCGGGCGAACGAGCTTCCGAAAGCATCGGCCACCGCGGCCGCGGTGCGCATGCGCAGCCCCGATCTGTCGGCGTTGTCCTCCGGCAACAACGGGGGCGGCGGCGGATCGGGCCGGGGGCCGCTGCAGCTCTATACGCTGGGCCTCGACGCGTCGTGGGAGATCGATGTGTTCGGCGGCACGCGTCGCGCGGTCGAAGCGGCCTCGGCGCAAGCCGACGCGATCGACGCCGATCTCGCCGACACGCAAGTCTCGCTGGCCGCCGAAGTGGCGCAGGCCTATATCGATCTGCGCGACGAGCAGCAACGGCTCTTGCTTGCGCGGCAATCGGCCGATCTGCAGCAGCGCATGCTCGCATTGACGCAAGAGCGGCGCGCGCACGGCACGGCCGCCGATGTCGACGTCGAGCGCCTTTCCGGGCAAGTCCAAACCACGCGCGCCGCGCTCGTACCGCTCGACGAACAAATTGCCGAATCGCTCGATCGATTGGCGGTGCTGACCGGCCGCGCACCGGGCGATCTCGATGCCGAGCTATCGGCTCACAAGCCATTGCCGACGTTGCCGTCGACGGTCCAGGTGGGCGATCCGGCTTCGCTGCTGCGGCAACGCCCCGATATTCGCGCGGCCGAGCGCCGGCTGGCTTCGAGCAACGCGCAGATCGGCGAGCACGTCGCCGACTACTTCCCTAAGGTATCGCTGCTGGGCGATCTCGGCTTCACGGCGGCCGACCCGGGCCATTTGGTTAGGAAAGCTAACTTTTCTTGGCTGGGCGTGCCGTATCTGCAGTGGAACATCCTCGACTTCGGCCGGACGGCGGCCGATGTGAATTCGGCCAAGGCGTCGCGAGACGAGGCCGCGGCGCACTATGAACATACGGTGCTCGCCGCGCTCGAGGATGCGAACTCGGCCCTGTCGCGCTACGGTCATCAGCGCGAGCACGTCGTGCGTCTCGAAGAAGTCGACGCATCGGCGCAGCGCGCATCGACGCTCATGCGGCAGCGCTACGCCGCGGGTGTCGCGACGGCGATCGACCTGCTCGATACGGAGCGCACGCAGTTTTCGGCCCAGCAAGACGTGGTGGCGGGGCGGGCCGAGCTGCTCAAGGATTTCGTCCTGCTGCAAAAGAGCCTGGGCTTGGGCTGGCATTCCGACGCCAGCTAAGCGTGCGACACCGGCCTGGTTCGATTCGCGCTTGCACGCGCCGTCGTTCGCCGGCGCGCCACATGCATAGGCCTTCGATGCGTGGGCAGCTATCAGCCTAGGTAGCTGGTCACCCGCCGTGCGCCCTCCTAGAGTCGTTCCGTCGGCGAGCTACCCGCACACCGCGCGTTCCGCTCTCGCCGACCGGTGACGGGAGGGGTGATGAGAACAATCGTACGTGCGGCATGCACCGCCATGCTGGGTTTGACTTGTGCGTTCGCGATGACCGGCAGCTACGCCGGCGGCATCGACGCTCGGCATCGAAACGCAACCGACGTGGGCGTGGCCGACACGCATCGGCATGACGTTCCCATGCCGCATAAGCCGTCGCTGCTGCCGCCGACGCAAATCGAGCAGCGCTATTATCTGCCGCCTAGCGGCCGGTTGCGGCAGGAATTGATTCCACCCGAACTGCGCAAGTCGATGCATGCCGGCGAACTCACGCCCAGCGAAACGGCATGCAGCGACATGACGGCGCTGGCAAGCCACCAAGCCGACGATCTGGCCGACTACCTGGTCGGTCTGCCCAGCGCCGATTGCTTGACGCCGCTGTTTGCGCTCGCGCCTTCGCTGGCGGCGAGTGTCTTCTCGCATGGCAATCTGCTAGCCGTCGCACAGCGCTTTGCGTTCGCGGGCATCTCCTATACGTCGAAGGGCACGGCGCTCGCCAATCTAGGCGTGTTCTTTCGCGCGGCCTATTCGCTCGCGAACGAAGGACGCATCAAGGCGATCGGCGAAGATGTCCTCGCGTGGCTGCGGCCTTCGATCGTGGCGCTCGTCGCGGGCGATAGGTTGTTCGCCCCCAACGAGGACGCGCCGACCACGGCAGGCACGGTCATCATGCTGATCACCGACATGCGCGACGAAGCCAATTACCTCGATCTCATGAAGTGGTGGGTGACGCGCTTCACCAATACGCCGAGGCATCCTAATGCGGCCCATGCGCTCGACGATCCCACGGTAGGCTACGGATTTACCGGGCTTCTAACGGTTTTCTACTTCGCTCACTCGAGAGCCGACGCGCTGCCTCTGTTGGAAAACGACCCCTCGTATGCGACGGCCCTCTACCGCTTCGTGACGGCGAACAAGCCGATGCTGCTGAACGACAGCGCCGCGAGCTTTCAACTCGAGCAAGCCGAGAACGAGGCGTTCCGCTTCGCCCAGCACCCTGCGCTATTGCCGACCGTTCGTACGATGATGTCTGACGCGCTCCAACACTCGACGATGGCCGGCGCCGATCGCTATATCTGGCTGGGCGCCGCCCAAGCCGTGAAAGCCTACGACAACGCGAACTGCAGTTTTTACAAAACGTGCAATTTCGAAACGGTGCTGGCGAGTGCGATTCTTTCGAATAACTATCAGTGCGACGGCGGCGCGGTGCATTTACGGACGCAATCGCTGAACGCCGACCAAGCGCGCTCGGCCTGCACGCTGATGGCGCAGGAAACCCCATTCTTTCACGCCATGCTCGCCACGCATGAAACGCCGGTGGCGGACGACCACAGCACGACGCTGGAGGTCGTCGTTTTTGCCGATAGAGAGGAATATCATCATTACTCTCCGGTCTTTTTTGACAACGACGTCGATAACGGCGGCGTCTATCTCGAAGGCGAACCGTCGCAGCAGGGGAATCAGCCGCGCTTTATCGCCTTCGTGGCGACCTGGCTGCAGCCGCAGTTCTCCGTTTGGAATCTGAAGCACGAATTCGTGCATTACCTCGACGGTCGATACGATATGTACGGCGATTTCGAGGCGGCCACGGTGAAGCCCGATGTCTGGTGGATCGAAGGGCTGGCCGAATACCTGTCGCGCGGCAACGACGATCCCGAATCGATCGCCGCGGCCAAGACAGGGCAATATCGTTTGAGCGAGATCTTTGGCAACACGTATTCGATGGATGACTACGTGAATCGAACCTACCGCTGGGGCTACATGGCGATGCGCTTCATGTTCGAGCGCCATCCGGAACATCTGGCCGCTATCGTGCCGATGTTTCGTGCGGGGCAATACGGGGCCTATTGGGACTATATGCAACGGTTGTCGACCTCGCTGGACGACGAATTTGCGCAATGGGTCGGTACGGCGACGACGGACGGCGCCCCCACGCCGCCTTGGCATGCGCGCTGATCGCTGCAAAAAAATTGATCAAAAACGGGAGTGTTGCGCGCCTCTCGCGCCTGCAGGATGGCGCTGCGGCAAGCATAGCGGCGCTTTCGCATTTTTTTGAAATATTTTGAGGGTTTACGCGGAATACTTTGTTCGTAGGCTTAGGCGCTTAGAGGAGAAGCGCATGAGCCACGATATTTTCGCCGATGGACCCGCCACGCTCGATCGTCAGCGCGAGGCATCTCGCACCTCGCCGGGGGCGCCGATTTCTCGTCCGCCTCGCGTTGCGATCGTGCACGACTGGCTCGTGACGTATGCGGGCGCCGAGCGCGTGCTCGAGCAGATGATCGCCTGCTTTCCGCAAGCGGACATCTTCAGCCTGGTCGATTTCGTCGAGGACCGGCATTTCCTGCAAGGAAAGCGCGCCACGACGTCGTTCATTCAACGGCTGCCGCTCGCGAGAAAGAAGTACCGAGCGTATTTGCCCCTGATGCCGCTCGCGATCGAGCAGCTCGACCTCAGCGCATACGATCTGGTGATTTCGAGCAGTCACGCGGTAGCCAAGGGCGTCTTGACGGGCCCCGATCAGGTGCACGTCAGTTATGTTCATTCGCCGATTCGTTACGCATGGGATCTGCAGCATCAGTATCTGGAGCAGTCGAATCTGACGCGCGGCCTGCGCTCGGTCATGGCGCGCATGGTGCTCCATTACATCCGCAATTGGGACACGCGCACGTCCAATTCGGTGGATCACTTTGTCGCGAATTCGCGGTTCATCGCCCGTCGCATCAAGAAGGTGTACCAGCGCGAAGCCGATGTCATCTTCCCGCCGGTCGACGTGCAATCGTTCGTCGTGGGCGAGCAAAAGGAGGACTTCTATCTGACGGCGTCGCGGATGGTCCCTTACAAGAAGATCGATTTGATCGTGGAGGCGTTTTCGCGCATGCCGGGCAAACGTCTCGTCGTGATCGGCGACGGTCCCGAGATGAAGACGATACGGGCCAAGGCGGGTCCGAACGTCGAGATCCTCGGCTATCAGCCGTTCGCGGTGCTGCATGATCATATGCGCCGCGCCAAGGCGTTCGTGTTCGCCGCGGAAGAAGACTTCGGCATCGCCCCCGTCGAAGCGCAGGCGTGCGGCACGCCCGTCATCGCATTCGGCAAGGGCGGCGCGCTCGAGACGGTGCGCGAACTCGGTCAGCCGCACCCCACGGGCCTGTTCTTCCGCGAACAGACCGTGCCGGCCGTCGTTGCCGCCGTGCGCGAGTTCGAGCAGCACGCCGCGCGCATTTCGGCGCTGGATTGCCGCGCGAATGCGGAGCGCTTCTCGACGGCCACCTTTCGCCAGCGCTTCATGGCCTACATCGAGCAGGTCATGCCGGGCGCATCGCGGCATGGCGACGGCGGCCATCGAACGAACGGCTCAGGCGGCGTGCAAGCGGCCGGCGCCGCGCCGGTCAGAGTGCTGGCGCTCGATCAAAGCGGCGGCCTAGATGAAGCGGAAGTTTCGTTGTTGAACGTCGCGAGTCATATGAAGGAATCGGTAGAAGTCGTGCTGTTCGACGACGGACCGTTCCGGCTTGCGCTCGAAGAGGCCGGCGTCGCCGTCGACGTGCTGGACGCACCGCTCCTGCGCGGGATGAGCAAGCGACGCAGCGTGCCGAAATCGCGCACGCTGTCGGGGATCGTTTCGCTTGTGCGCGAGACGGTAAAGCGCGCGCGGCACGTCGACGTCATCTACGCGAACACGCCGCGCACGATGCTCGTGGGCGCCCTGGCGGGCATGGTCGCGCGGCGGCCGGTGGTATGGCACTTGCATCGAACGGTCGGCGCCGATCCGCTGGGACGAGTTCAACGGCTCGCGCTCAAATGGTGCGCGCGCGTGGCGCTCGATCGCGCGATTGCCGACAGCGCTGCCTCGAAACACGCATTCGAGGCGTTCGCAAAAGGATCGCGCCTGCGCATCGACGTCGTCGACGAAGCGCCGCCCGCCGACGTCGCGAAACGCGCATCGAGCGCCCCGGGCAGACAGTTCGAGAGCGTGTCGGCCATTCTCGCGCAGGCGGCGATGCGCGCCGCGCGTTGACTTCATGACGGATAACTCATAACCCACCATTTCCCTAAGAGAACGAACGATGTTGAAAGTCACCAAAGCGGTGTTTCCAGTGGCGGGATTGGGCACGCGGTTCCTCCCGGCCACGAAGGCTAGTCCCAAGGAGATGCTGCCGGTCGTCGACAAGCCGTTGATTCAGTACGCTGTCGAGGAGGCGATCGAAGCGGGCATCACCGAACTCATCTTCGTGACGGGCCGCGGCAAACGCGCCATCGAGGATCATTTCGACACCTCGTACGAGGTGGAGGCGGAGCTCGAAGCGCGCGGCAAGGAGAAGCTGCTCGATCTCGTGCGCAACATCAAACCGAGCCACGTCGATTGTTTCTATGTTCGTCAGCCTGCCGCGCGAGGCCTCGGTCATGCGGTGCTATGCGCGGAAAAACTCGTCTCGGGCAGCCCGTTCGCCGTCATCCTCGCCGACGATCTGCTCCACGGCGAGCAGCCCGTGATGAAGCAAATGATCGACGTCTTCAACCACTATCACAGCACGATCATCGGCGTCGAGGCGATCGCGCGCGAGGATAGCCGCTCATACGGCGTCGTCGACGGCCGCGAGTGGGAGGAGGACATCTTCAAGCTTTCGGGCATCGTCGAAAAGCCGTCGCCCGAGGCGGCGCCGTCGAACCTTGGGGTGGTCGGCCGCTATGTCCTCATGCCGAGCATCTTCGATCACCTGCGTCAGCTCGAGCCCCGCGTGCTGGGCGAGTTGCAATTGACCGACGCCCTTCATTCGCTGCTGGCGGAAGAGCAGGTGCTCGCCTACCGCTACTACGGGCGGCGTTTCGATTGCGGCAGCAAGCTCGGCTATTTGAAAGCGACGGTCGAATTCGCGCTGCGGCACCCCGAGATCGGCGCGGCGTTCGACACCTACCTGCGCGATTACGTCGGCAACCTGACGTCTGCAACGTCCTCCGCGTCCTAAGGCCCCGCCGTTTCGCTTCTTCTTTTCCCCCTCTCCGTTTTCCTCGATGCACGCCCGGCGTTCGCCCGGGCGTGTGCGCATTGGGCGCGTCTCGCGACATTCATCGTGCGGACATGATTCGTTTCTATGCTGGTCCGCCATTCCACCGGATTCGTTACGCGCATGCATCGGACAGTGCGCGTACCGGTGCAGCGTCGAAATGGGAGGGGCAGTGACGATCATCGTGCCGCGGTCGTGGACAGCTCGCGCGTCTTCGAGCAAACGTTTGTCGGCGGGCCGGCGGCCCGCGACGGTGCTGGCCGTGCTGGCCGGTGCGCTGGCGTGCGCGTTGGCGGCCGGATGCAGTCGCGGGGAGGATCGCATGGAGCAGGCGCGCGCAGCCGATTCGACGCCCATGCTTCCGGGCACCCGCGGCGCATTCTCGGCTCAGGCGAACGCCGACGGCAAGGCGCAGGGCTTCGATACCTCGGGCGGTTCGCCCGAGGCGGGCGCGCCCGGCGCACTGCTGCCGCCGGTCATGCATACCGCCGATTGAGCCGACGCGGCGGGTGGCCGCTCGTTTTGCACGGGCCACACGCAGCTTTTTTCGCTTCATTGTTTCAAAGGCGAGCGTGGCGGTTGCCGCAAGCTATCGCCCATCGTCTATCTTCGTAGTGCCGTCCGTTGCCTTTAGTGGGTGGGTTTTGCCGTAGTGCGTCGGCGCGCGTCGCTTTTGCGAGGCCGTCTTTCGTTCCACTTCTTCGTCAGATACACGAAACCAATATGACATCGACAAGCCGCCGAGATTTTTTGCGCGCCGCCGCTCAAGCGGCAGGCGCGGCTGCCGCGATGGGCGCGCTGCCCGCCGGCATTCGCAATGCGCTGGCGATTCCCGCCCACGACACGACGCGCAGCATCAACGACATCGAGCACATCGTGATCCTCATGCAGGAGAACCGCTCGTTCGATCATTACTTCGGTACGCTTCGCGGCGTGCGAGGCTACGGCGATCGCCGCGCGATTACATTGCCTAACGGCAAGAGCGTTTGGCATCAGCCGCTGGCCGGCGATGCCGGATACGTGCTCCCCTTTCGCCCGAGCGCATCCGATCTCGGCATGCAGTTCCTGCAGGACTTGCCGCATGATTGGACGACGACCCAGCACGCTTGGAACGGTGGGCGCTACGATCAGTGGGTGCCGTCCAAAGGCACGACGACGATGGCCTACCTCACGCGTCAGGACATCCCGTTCCACTACCAGCTCGCCGACGCGTTCACGATTTGCGACGCTTATCATTGCTCGGGCATGACGCCGACCGATCCGAATCGCTATTACATGTGGACCGGCTGGGTGGGCAACGACGGCAAGGGCGGCGGCCCGGTGATCGACAATGCGGAGGCCGGCTATTCATGGTCGACGTACCCCGAAGTCCTGCAATCGGCCGGCGTATCGTGGAAGGTCTACCAGGACATCGGCACGGGGTTGAACGCAGCCGGCGCATGGGGCTGGACAGTGAACGCCTACATCGGCAACTATGGCGACAATTCGCTGCTGTATTTCAATCAATATCGCAACGCGCAGCCCGGCGATCCGCTCTACGAGCGGGCGCGCACCGGCACCAACGTCGCCGCGAACGGCGGGTACTTCGACATCCTGAAGAAGGATGTCGAAAACGGCACGTTGCCGCAGGTTTCGTGGATCGTGGCGCCCGAGGCGTATTCCGAGCACCCGAATTGGCCGGCCAACTACGGCGCATGGTACGTCGACCAAGTGCTGCAAGTGCTGACGTCGAACCCGCAGGTATGGAGCAAGACGGCGCTCTTCATCACGTACGATGAGAACGACGGTTTTTTCGATCACATCGCGCCGCCGTACGCCCCCTGGTCGAAGGAGGCGGGGAACTCGACCGTCGACACGATCAACGAATATTTCGCCGGCGATGCGAAGTACCCGGCCGGCCCATACGGGCTCGGGCCGCGCGTGCCGATGCTCGTGGTGTCGCCCTGGTCCAAGGGCGGCTGGGTCTGCTCCGAAACGTTCGACCATACGTCGATCATTCGCTTCATCGAGCGGCGGTTCGGCCATGGGCATAAGCTGTGCGAATCCAACATTACGCCCTGGCGCAAGGCCGTCTGCGGCGATCTGACGCGCGCGTTCGATTTCGCGAATCCCAATGCGGCGTTTCCGACGCTGCCGAGCACGAGCGCCTATGCGCCCGCCGATCAGCAGCGCCATCCCGACTACGTGCCGCTGCCTCCGCTCGTGCAAGCGCAGCCGCGTCAGGAACCCGGGGTTCGCCCGGCGCGCGCGTTGCCGTACGAGCTTTTCGTGCGAGCGCGCGTGGAGGCGGGGCAATCGCGGCTGCAGCTCAAATTCACGAACACGGGCCATGCCGGCGCGGCGTTTCACGTCTATAAGGCGGCGAGCGCCGATGCGCCGAAGGCCTACACGGTCGAGCGGAACAAGCATCTCGTCGACGGCTTCGCGCTCGATGCCGACGGTACGTACGATTTCGCGGTGCATGGCCCCAACGGTTTCGCTCGCCGCTTCGCCGGCCGCGCCGTCGCCGCGCACTTCTGGAGCTCGGGCGTGGCCATGCCCGAAGTGGTCGAGTCGTACGACGTAGCCAACGGCAACATCGAGCTTCGTCTGCAAAATGCGGGGTCCGCCGCATGCACCTTCACGATCGTCAACGCGTACGACGGTACGAGCTTGACGCGCAAGGTCGCCGGCGGCGAAAACGCGGACCTGTATCTCGATTTGCGCGCGCATCACGGTTGGTACGACCTGCAAGTGACC
The DNA here is from genome assembly GCF_051954495.1 of Trinickia sp. Taxonomy (GTDB): domain Bacteria; phylum Pseudomonadota; class Gammaproteobacteria; order Burkholderiales; family Burkholderiaceae; genus Trinickia. The sequence continues at coordinate 16,264 of NZ_JBQCHR010000152.1, read as the reverse complement.
GTGGACGCCGATGCGAAATTCGTCCGCGCGCTGGCCGGCCACGTCGAAACGGGGCGTCCGAGCATGAGCGATCCGGCGCTCGGCATGGCCTGAAAGCCCTGAAATTCAGGGCTTTTCCTCGGGTTGGTCCGCTCCGGGCAAACCCTTTGCGCCCGTCGTCGAAAGCCTTCGACTTCCGACGACGGGCGTCAAATGCGCCGAAATAGTCAGCGCCGCGCAACAAAACCCCCTGTAAACATGCTCTCGAAACACAAAAGAGATGCATAAACGCGCGCAGCGCTTGTAGAATCCGGCCTTGAAGCCGCGTACGTCGTACGCGCTTCGTGCGTTCAACGACCAACAGGTAGGAGAAACATGTCGACTTCCGCAAAGAAGGTTGCGAAAAAAGCTGCCGTCGCACCGGCAAAGAAAGCAGTTGCCAAGAAAGCTCCCGCGAAGACTGCCGCGGCTAAGAAGGTCGCCGTGAAGGCGTCCGGCGCTCCGACGCCGATCAAGGACACCTTCACGAAGGCCTCGCTGGCTGCCCACCTCGCGGATCGCTCGGCTGTAGAGCCGAAGTCCGTCAAGGCGGTGCTCGCGGCGCTCGAAGACACGATCCTCGGCACCGTTCACAAGAAGGGCGCCGGCGAATTCACGCTGTCGGGTCTGCTGAAGATCGTCGTGCAAGCCGTGCCGGCGAAGAAGAAGCGCTTCGGCAAGGACCCGTTCACGGGTGAAGAGCGCTGGTTCCCGGCCAAGCCGGCGAGCGTGCGCATCAAGGCGCGTGCGTTGAAGAAGCTGAAGGACGCGGCTTCCGCCTAAATTCGGTTTCGCCGAAGTAAAAATCCCGCGAAGGCGTCATGCCTTCGCGGGATTTTTTATGGGTCGGCGCGATGCCTAGCGCTGAGTGCTTAATGCTTAGTGTGCTTTTGCATCCGGTTGGTAGCCGTCGTTCAGCGTTTGCAGGAAGGCGATGATGTCCTTGATGTCGGTTTCGGTCATCGAAGGGGCGTCGCCCGGCTTGCGATCGAAGGGGGCGTCGGCCTTGTCGATGTTCGCGTGGTATTTGACCGGAAGGTCGTCGTACTGCGCCACCTTGCCTTTTGCGTCGCGCGGATAGATCTTCCCGGGCTCGATGTCGCGCAAGTTGTAGAACGCCAGCACCTGGTCGAGCGAGTGATAGACGCCGTTGTGGAAAAACGCATGACGGGTAGCCGCATTGCGCAGCGACGGCGTGAGGAACATGCCGCAGTACTGCGTTTGCGTGGCCAGATCCGTGCGATGAGGGCCGCACAGTCCCATGTCGTAAAAGCCGGCGTTGCGATTGACGGCGAGCGCGGTGTTGCGCGGGACGCCCAGCGCTTCGTATTCATAGTCGGTGAACATCGGCGGGAGCTTGTCACGCGAGGGTTGCGACAAATGGCAGCCCGCGCAGTTCGCCTTTTGCGGATCGTTGAATAGTTTCAAGCCGCGCAGCTCGGCTTGCGTCAGCCGCGCACGCCCTTCGAGCCAGTAATCGTACTTGCTCGAATAGGGGTGAAAGGAAGGATCCTCGACCTGGTAGCGCGCAACCGCGAACATCGCTTCCGAGAGCAGCATGCGCGGGTTCTTGAAGATGTCCGGCCCGAACAGCTGGATAAAGACCTTGCGGTAGGCCGCGCTGTCGAGTTTGCGCGCGACGTCTTCTTCGCTCGCGTTGGCCATTTCGACGGGATTCATCAGCGGCCCGAACGCCTGCATCTGCAGCGTATCGGCGCGGCCGTCCCAGAACATGCCGCCTTGCGGCACGATGGCCGGCGCGGCGGGTGCTGCGCCGGCCGTTTTTTGCGCACGCGCGGCGCCCGATGCTTGCGCGGCTTCCTGCGCGAAGTTCGCCGGCGTGTCGTTGTCGGCCTGTTCGGGGCCGATGCTGAAGTTCGGCTGCCGGTAGAGGTACATCAACGAAGGCGGTGGACGATCGCCTTGCAGCGTCATGGAAGGGCCGCCGAACTGCACGGGCAGGGCGTTGGGCGGACCGTACGCGTGGGCGGGGCTATGGCACGACGCACACGAAAGCTTGCCCGACGCCGACAAGCTCGCATCGAAGAAGATCTGCTTGCCGAGCAGCGCCATCGCGCTGAGCGGGGCGACAGGGGGGCGTACTAGATGCACCGGGTGCGGATTCGCGCCCGTCAATTGCTCCACGATGTCGCCGACGGCCGCGGGTGTTTGGTCCGGATAGGCGAACGCCCATGCGCAGGCGCCGGCGGCGGCGATGAGCACGCCAAGGGCGACGATGCGGACGAAGAAACGGCGGCGTGTCGCGGCAAGGCGGCGACCGGCGGGCGAGTTCGGCAAGGCTGAGTCGAGCGGTTGCATCGTGGTAAGAAGTAGTACGTCGAATGCCAACAGACAAAAAGCCACAGCCCGTTGCCGGGCTGTGGGGTCGAGATGCGTTGCGCTAGCGCACCGTTTCGCGCGCTAGGCTGGCGACGTGATCGTCTTGCTTACGGCGCCGTGGCCACTTGCGTGCCCAGCGTCGGATCGAGGAACAGCGGCGTCGTGCGCGGCGAGCTCGTGAAGTCGAACATGCTCGAGATGCTGCCTGCGGTCGCGTCGAACGAACCGCCGCCGATGCGTTGACCGCCGAGCCAGTTGTCTTCGATGAAGCGCACGATCGAGGCTTGGGAGACCGGCGTATGGTCGACGAAGTTCTTGCGGGCGTACGGCGAGATGACGAGGAACGGAATGCGCGTACCCGGGCCGCAGCGGCCGTTCACGGGCGAGCCGTTCACGCCGAGGGGCGCCGTGCCGCTGCCGCAGACGTTCGTGCCGTTCAACATGTCGGCGCTCGAGAACGAAGCGGACGTCGGGCTCGCGTAGGCGTGGTCGTACCAACCGTCGGAGTCATCCCACGTGACCAAGACGGCCGTGTTCTTCCAATCGGGCTGCTGCTGCAGGAAGTTGACGACTTTCGTCACGAACGCTTGCTCGTCGAGCGGATCCGAATAGCCGGCGTGGCCGTCTTGATACGCGGGCGCCTTCAGGAAGCTGACCGACGGGAAATTGCCTGCCTTGACGGCTGCGAAGAAATCGTCGCTGTCGTACTGGTGGTTGGCCGGGTCTGCCGTCGTCGCGCCGGGCGCCGTCGTGTAGCCCACGGCCGCCATCGAAGCCGGACGCAAATGCTGCGGATTGGCCGTCGACGTGTAGTACTGGAACCAGTTGTGGTGCGGGATGTAGTCGGCCGTCGAAGCGTTGACCACAGTCGAGAGCGTCTTACGTGCGCAGCCCGTCGAGCCGTCGCTGTTGACCGTCGACAGGTTGAAGCCGCCCATGAAGCCGCCCCACGTGATGCTCTTGGCGTTGAGCAGATCGCCGATGTTCTTACCCGTCATCAAGGCCGTGTCCGTCGTGCTCGAGCAGACGTCGGCGCCCGGATCCACGTCGTTGATCATCGTGAAGCCGCCTTGGCCGTCGGCCACGTAGTACGAGCTACGCGACGATTTGACGATCTGCATGCCGTTCGTTTGGCCCGAAATCGCTTCGAGCGCGCCCGGCGTCGACGGGCCGTACGTGTCGGTGTAGGCGTTGTCGCTCATCGCGAAGTTCTGCGCGTAGTTCCAGAGCGCGGTGACGGTGTTGCCGTCGTAGTAGCCCATCACTTGGCCCTTCGTGCCGAACGCGCCGGCGCCGCCGCTCGTGCCCTTGCCCGTGAACTTCGGGAAGAGATCCATGAGGCCGTTGTCGTACGCTTGTTCTTCAGCCGTGTAGGCGTGATTCTGGTCGGCCGTCGCAGCTTGCGTGCGGTCCAGACGGAACGGGTTCGAGGCGTCCGTGCCGTTCAGCGCCGCATTCGCGTTCGCGTTGGCCGTGAGCAACGTGCCGCTCAGGCCGTTGACCGTCGGCGTGCCCGAGGCGGCCGTGAAGGCCGGTTCGCCCGCCGGGTTCGTCGAGCTCGGGTACGTGGCGAAGTAGTGATCGAAGGAGACGTTTTCGCCGTAGATGACGACGACGTGTTTGATCGGCGTCGAGGTGGCGAGGGCGTCTTGCACCGAGACCGACGCAACGGGCGCGGCCGGCGTGTCATTCGAACTGCCGCATGCAGCCAGTACGGCGAACGAAGCGGCTGCTACGGCGATAGGGAAGAGCTTGCGGCGAAACATGGGGACGCACTCCTGGTTTGTCGTTGTCGCAAGCTTCCGGACGGGTATGCCGTCACCCTTTCCCGGTGAGATGACAGCGAAGGAAGCCGCGGCGAACGGTGGTTATTCTTGGAAGAACGGCGCATTGGACCATGCGCATATGAAGCGTCCGCGACATAAAGCTTTCTAAATGGTTTCGATTGCTTTCGATTGGGTTGGGCGCCATCTGCCGCGATTCCGCTTCGATCGGCCTCGTTTGCACCGGTTCATGCCGGGCGTGCGTCGGCGGATGCGGCAGGCGCGGCAAACGCGGAGGCAACAAAAAAGCCAGCCGGGGTCGCCCCCGGCTGGCTCGATGCTGCTTATTGCCGACTATGCTTCTAGACTGTCGTCGATCGCTCGACTAGGCCGATTAGAACTTGTGGCGCAGGCCCAAAGCGACGAGTTCTTGCGAGCTCGTGCCGTTGTAGCCGTACGAACCGATCGAGGCTTGCGCGGCAATCTTGCCGCCGGCGCCGTCGCTCGTTTGGCCGCTTGCGTGCTGATACGCGCCCACGAGGTACACGTCGGTGCGCTTGGACAGCGTGTAATCCGCGCCCAGCGAAGCTTGGTGGTACGTAGCCGACGTATCGCCGCTCGACTTCGTGTAGCTATAGCCCAGGCCCAGCAGCAGCGCCGGCGTGGCTTGATAGTTCAGGAAGCCTTGACCGACGTTGTACTTCTCGGTCGAACCGAACGTCGACAGGCTGTCGCCCTTGTACTGCGCGTTGCTGTAGCTCGCGCCCATCGTGAACGGGCCGACCGTGTATTGCGCCGCAAGACGTGCGATGCCGATCGACTTCGCCGAAATGTAACCGAGGTTGATCGGGCCGTCGAACGTGCCGCCGGACGTACCGCCCCACGTCGAGCGGAAGCCGTTCGCGCCCACGGTGTTCGTGTTGTCGGCGCGGAAGTAACCGGCGGCTACGCCGAGCGGGCCGTTGTTGTACGCGGCCGCGAGCGACCACGTTTGGCCGCTGCCGGTCGAGCCGGCCACACCGCCGAGCGCGTACATGGCTTCGAATTGGAAGCCGGCGTACGTGGGCGACAGGTACTTGATCGCGTTGTCCGTGCGCGAGCTGTTGTCGTAGTTGTCGACATCGCCCGGCGTGGCGAACGCGCTGCCGAAGTAGTTGTCGGCCGTGATGCCTTGGACCAGATCGACCACCGGGTCATACTGGCGGCCCAGCGTCAGCGTGCCGTACGTTTGGCTCGTCAGGCCGACGAACGCTTGACGGCCGAATTCGCGATTGCCCTGGCCCAGACGGCCGTTCGACGGATCGAAGCCGTTTTCCAATTGGAAGATCGCAGCGAGACCGCCGCCCAAGTCTTCTTGACCCTTGAGGCCCCAGCGCGTGCCGGCCAAGTCGCCGCCGCTTGCATTGCCGAGCGCCCACAGGTTCTTGTTGCCGTCCGCGTTATGCACGTACGTGAGCGACGTATCGATCACGCCGTACAGCGTCACGCTGCTTTGCGCATGAGCTGCACCGGCTGCACCGAGGAGGGCGAGCGAGAGGGTTGACAAAGCGATTTTTTTCATCATTTCTCCACGCGAAGCGTTATTAGACTGTTGCGGAAAGGAGAGTAGCGCAATGCACTTGAAAGGATGAGTGAAAAAAATTCACTGTCGTCAAAATGAAACAAAGGCTCCTTCAAAGCGGTAAAAAGCGAACACCCGATTATTGCTGCCTCTGAAATACTGAATTAGACAGAATGCAAAGAAGCTGCAAAATTGCGTCGCAATTGCGCAACTTTCCCTGAATGCGTGCGGTCGATCGCCGCAGTGGGGCGGCTCTGGCGCCCGCCGCGGCGGTGAACGGACCACAGATGCGATATCCGAGTGCGCAATGCACGTCGATGCAGCGCAATGCCCCGAAACGGCGCGACGCATCGCGGCTAGACAGGGCCGCACAAATATGCTGACTCGAGTAACGGTTCTAATGATCTGCTTTATTGGGCACGCCTGGTTTATTGGCGGCGACTCGTCGCCGCCCGCGAGCGGCGGCATATTCAGCCCCGAGCAATAGCACGGCTGCGGAAAAGTACAGCCACATCAGCAATACCGCCAGCGAACCGGCGGCCCCGAATGCATTGGCGAGCCCGGCGTGGGCTAAATAGATGGCGAAAAGCTTTTTACCGGCTGTGAAAAGCAGGGCGGCGACGATGCCGCCCGTGAGCGCGTCGTGCCAGGCCACGTGCGCATCGGGCAGGAATTTGAGCAAGGCGGCGAAGGAGAAAGCGAGCACGACCACACCCAGCACGAGCTGCAAGATGTCGCCGACGACGACGAACGGCGTTCCGCCCAGCAGCCATTCGCCGACGAAAGTCACGACCGTATCCAGCACGAGCGAGACGATCGCGAGAAAGGCCACGCCGAGCACGAGCCCGAACGAAATTAGTCTGACTTTGACGAGTGCGAGCACGGTCGAGACGCGGGCCGACGAATCGGTTGGCCACACGATCGAAAGCGCGGTATTGAGCGAGGCGAACGTCGCGGAAGCGCCGAGCGCGAGGGCGACGAACGAAACGAACGCGGCCGTGCCGCCCGTGCCGCTGTGCGAACGGGCGTTGATCACGATCATCTGCACGGCGGCGGCGGCTTCGTCGCCGATGAGGACGTGCGCATCTTGGAAGATCTGGCCGCGGATGGCATTCGTGCCGAAGAACCAGCCGGCCACGGCGATCACCATGACTAGCATCGGCGCGAGCGAAAACGCGGAGTAAAAAGCGATGCCGGCGGCCATCGTGGTGCAGCGGTCCTCGCTGAAGTGCTGCATCGCGTCGACCGCGCACGCGCCCTCGCGGCGAGCCGCGCGCGGCAAACGGCTGAGGGAAAGTGAAGCCATCGATCGAACCCCGTTCTATGTATGCCCCGATGCCTGCGCCGTTGCAGGCCGCATGCCTGTCCGTCGCATGTTGCGGCGCAATATGGACTGATTCGCGAATCGCTCCGGCGCCGCCTACACTTTTAAGCACTCCATAGCGTGCAATGGCGCGGAGGAGACCCTCATGTTGCAACTCACACGACGCCAGTTCCTCAAGGTGACGGCGTCTTCCCTGGCCGGTTCCAGCCTGGCGCTGCTCGGCTTTTCGGCGGACGACGCGCTGGCCGAGGTGCGGCAATACAAGCTTGCGCGCACAACCGAAACGCGCAACACGTGCCCGTACTGTTCGGTCGGCTGCGGCATTCTGATGTACGGGCTCGGCGACGGCGCAAAGAACGTGCGCACGAGCATCGTCCATATCGAAGGCGATCCCGATCACCCCGTCAATCGCGGCACGCTGTGCCCGAAAGGCGCGAGCCTGATCGATTTCATCCATAGCCCGAGCCGTTTGACGCATCCCGAGTTTCGCGCGGCGGGCAGCGATCGCTGGCAGCCGATCTCGTGGAACGATGCGCTCGAGCGCATCGCCAAGCTGATGAAGGAAGATCGCGACGCGCATTTCGTCGAGACGACCGACGACGGCCTGAAGGTCAACCGCTGGCTGACGACGGGCATGCTCGCGGCATCGGCGAGCAGTAACGAAGTCGGCTATCTGACGCATAAGACGGCGCGCAGCCTCGGCCTACTGGCTTTCGACAATCAAGCGCGTGTCTGACACGGCCCGACGGTGGCAGGTCTTGCCCCGACGTTCGGCCGCGGCGCGATGACGAACCATTGGGTCGACATCAAGAACGCCGACGTGATTCTCGTGATGGGCGGCAATGCGGCCGAGGCACACCCTTGCGGCTTCAAGTGGGTGACCGAAGCCAAAGCGCACCGCAAGGCCAAGCTGATCGTGGTCGATCCGCGCTTCACGCGCACGGCGTCCGTTGCCGATTTCTACACGCCGATCCGCACCGGCACGGACATCGCGTTTCTCGGCGGCGTCATCAATTATCTGCTGACGCACGACAAGATCCAGCACGACTACGTGCGCGATTACACGGACATGTCGTTCATCGTCCGCGAAGATTTCAAGTTCGACGACGGCCTTTATTCAGGCTACGACGAAACCAAGCACGGCTACCCCGACAAATCGACGTGGGACTACGAGCGCGGCGACGATGGCTTCGTCAAGGTCGATCCGACGCTGCAGCACCCGCGTTGCGTCTATGCGCTGATGAAGGCGCACTATGCCCGGTACACGCCCGAACTCGTGGAACGCGTATGCGGTACGCCGAGCACGTCGTTCGTTCAGGTGTGCGAAGCATTGGCGTCGACGGCCGTGCCCAATCGCGCGGCCACGATCATGTACGCGCTCGGTTGGACGCATCACTCGGTGGGCGCGCAGATGATTCGAACCGGGGCGATGGTTCAACTGCTGCTCGGCAATATCGGTGTGGCGGGCGGCGGCATGAATGCGTTGCGCGGCCATTCGAACATCCAAGGGCTGACCGATCTCGGCCTCATGTCGAATCTGCTTACGGGCTATATGACCTTGCCGATGCAGGCGGAGCAGGATTTCGACGCCTATATCGCGAAGCGGGCCCTGCAACCGCTGCGGCCCAATCAACTGAGCTATTGGAAGAACTACCGGGCGTTTTTCGTCAGCTTGATGAAGTCTTGGTGGGGCGACGCGGCCACGGCCGACAACCACTGGGGCTACGACTATCTGCCCAAGCTCGATAAATCGTACGACCTGATGCAGGGGCTCGAACTCATGTATCAGGGCAAGATGAACGGCTACATCGCGCAAGGGTTCAATCCGCTCGCCGCCGCGCCGAGCAAGGCGAAAACCGCGGCGGCGCTCGCCAAGCTCAAATGGCTCGTGGTAATGGATCCGTTGGCCACCGAAACATCGGAGTTTTGGAAGCACTACGGCGCCTACAACGATGTCGATACGGCGCACATTCAAACAGAAGTGTTTCGCTTGCCGACGACTTGCTTCGCCGAGGAAAACGGCTCGCTCGTCAGCTCGAGTCGTGTTTTGCAGTGGCATTGGACGGGCGCGCAGCCTCCAGGCGAGGCGCGCAGCGATCTCGAGATCATGGGCGGCTTGTTCGTGCGCATTCGAGACCTCTACCGTAAGGAGGGCGGCAAGTATCCGGACCCGATCGTCAATCTTTCCTGGCCGTACGCCAACCCCGAGAGTCCCACCCCGGAGGAATTGGCGAAGGAGTACAACGGCCGCGCGCTGGCCGACCTACCCGACCCGAAGGATTCGACGAACGTGCTCGTGAAGAAGGGCGAACAGCTTGCGGGCTTCGCCCAATTGAAGGATGACGGCTCGACTGCCAGCGGGTGCTGGATCTTTTGCGGCGCATGGACGCAAGCGGGCAATCAGATGGCGCGACGCGACAACGCCGACCCCACCGGCATCGGGCAAACGCTCGGATGGGCGTGGGCCTGGCCCGCGAACCGCCGCGTGCTGTACAACCGCGCTTCTTGCGATGCGAGCGGCAAGCCGCTCGACCCGGCGCGCAAGCTCATTGCTTGGAACGGCAGCGCCTGGGGCGGGGCGGACGTGCCCGACTTCAAGCTGGACGAGCCGCCCGAGAACGGCATGGGGCCGTTCATCATGCTGGCCGAGGGCGTGGCGCGGTTCTTCGCGCGCGACGCGATGGTCGAAGGCCCGTTCCCCGAGCACTACGAACCGTTCGAAAACCCGCTCGGGCACAACCCGCTGCACCCGAACAATAAGCTCGCGACGAGCAACCCGGCGGCGCGCGTCTTCGCCGACGATCGCGCGATGTTCGGCACGGCCAACGAGTTTCCGATCATCGCCACGACGTACCGGCTGACCGAGCACTTCCACTACTGGACAAAGCACGTGCGGCTGAACGCGATCCTGCAGCCCGAGCAGTTCGTCGAAATCGGCGAAGAGCTGGCGAGTCAGATCGGCGTGAAGCACGGCGAGCGCGTCAAAGTCTCGTCCAAGCGCGGCTATATCGTCGCGGTGGCGGTCGTAACCAAGCGGATCAAGCCGTTCACGATCGAAGGCAAGAAGGTGCAGATGGTGGGCATCCCCTTGCATTGGGGCTTCATGGGGCTGGCGAAACCGGGCTACTTGACGAACACATTGACGCCGTCGGTTGCCGACGGCAACTCGCAGACGCCCGAGTTCAAGTCCTTCCTCGTGAAGGTCGAAAAGGCGTAAGGGGACAGTCATGGCTCTGCAATCGCTCGACATCAAACGGCGCTCGGCCACGACCGTTGAGCCGCCTTCCGTGCGCGAGCCGTCGACGGGCGGCGTCGCCAAACTCATCGATGTGACGAAATGCATCGGCTGCAAGGCGTGCCAAGCCGCCTGCATGGAGTGGAACGACCTGCGCGACGAGATCGGCCAGGCGAGCGGCGTGTACGACAACCCCGCCGATTTGACCGAACATTCATGGACGGTCATGCGGTTCACCGAATACGAGAACCCGCAGGGGCGGCTCGAATGGCTGATCCGCAAGGACGGGTGCATGCACTGCGAGGATCCGGCTTGCCTCAAGGCATGCCCGTCGCCGGGCGCGATCGTGCAATACGCGAACGGCATCGTCGATTTCCACGAGGAGAACTGCATCGGCTGCGGCTATTGCGTCAGTGCGTGCCCCTTCGACGTGCCGCGCATTTCGAAAAAAGACCATCGCGCTTACAAATGCACGCTGTGTTCCGATCGCGTAGCCGTCGGGCAGGAGCCGGCTTGCGTGAAGACATGCCCGACGGGCGCGATCATGTTCGGCGCGAAGGACGATATGAAAGCCCAGGCGGCCGAGCGCATCGTCGACTTGAAGGAGCGCGGTTTCGACCACGCCGGGCTGTACGACCCCGCCGGCGTGGGCGGCACCCACGTCATGTACGTGCTGCATCATGCCGATCGCCCGTCGCTCTATCACGGCTTGCCCGACGATCCGCGCATCAGCCCGTTCGTATCGCTGTGGAAGGGCGTGACAAAGCCCCTCGCGCTCGGGGCGATGGCGCTGGCGGTGCTGGCGGGCTTCTTCCACTACGCGCGCGTCGGGCCCGATGAGGTGACGGACGAGGACGAAGCGACGGCGCGCGACGAAGCGCAGCGCATACGCGCTGAACGCAAGGAACGATCATGAAGACCGACGACGTCGAAACGATCGAGCGCTATACGCCGAACGAGCGCACGCTTCACTGGATCACGGCGATCGCATTCGTGCTGCTCGCGCTGTCGGGGCTCGCCCTGTTTCATCCGGCCATGTTCTGGTTGTCGGCGCTGTTCGGTGGAGGGCAATGGACGCGCATCCTGCATCCGTTCATCGGCGTGGTGCTGTTCTTGTCTTTCGCCCTGCTCGCGGGGCGATTTTGGGCGAACAACATGCTCGATGCCGACGACCGACAATGGCTCAGGCAATTTCACGACGTGCTCGCCAAACGGGAAGACGCGCTGCCCGAGGTTGGGCGCTACAACGCGGGGCAGAAGCTGCTGTTCTTCCTCATGGTGGTCTGCGTCGTCGCTTTGCTTTTGAGCGGACTGGTCATTTGGCGCCGGTATTTCGGCGATGCGTTTTCTCCGGCTGTCATTCGCGCCGCGGCTGTCGTTCACGCGTTTTTCGCGTTCGCGATGATCGTCGGCATCATCGTGCACGTCTACGCGGCGATCTGGGTCAAAGGCTCCGTCGGCGCGATGGTGCGGGGCACGGTCACGCTGGGATGGGCTCGCAAGCATCACGCCAAGTGGTTTCGGCAGAGCGTGAAGTAAGCGAGGCGTCAGGCTGCGCGGCCCCGTTTGAGCGCGCTCCGCGCGAATGCGACGAAGCGCTGCGTGACGATGTCGTCGCGGCCGGCTTGCCATGCGAGCCCGACGCGCCAGCGCGCCTCGGCGCCCGGTAACGCCAGTACGGTAGCGTCGCGCAGCAGAAACTGCATGTGCGAAGGCACGAACGCGACGCCTACGCCCGCGGCTACCGTCGCCAAAACCGATTGCACGTCCTGCGCTTCCTGAACGACCCTCGGGACGAACCGACGCTGCGCGCACCAGCGATCGATTTGGTCCGCCGTGCCCGCGCCCCGCGCGCGGGACAGCGCGACGAAGCCGATGTCGTTCAATACGTTCAAGTCCTTCGGCAGTCGTTCAATGCGCGCTTCCCGCGGAATCGCCAAGGCGAGCGATTCCTCGACCACGGCAAACGCTTCCAGTTCGCCGCCTTTCGGCATCCGCATGAAGCCGACGTCAAGCGTACCGGCGAGCAGCCGCCGCGATTGCTCGGCCGATGAGAGATCGACGAGCGTCACGCTCACCTGCGGATGCTGCCGCCGAAAATCCGCGATCAATCGCGGCGCGATGGTCAGCACCGAGAGGCAAAGGCCTACGCGCAAGCGTCCGCGTTTGCCGCCGCTCGCTTCCTTTGCGCGAAGCAGCATGTCGTCGGCATCGCGCACGAGCGCGGCGGCGTCGGGCAGAAAGTCCGTGCCGAATGCGGTCAACTCGGCGCCGTGCCGGCCGCGTTCGAACAGACGTGCGCCAAGTATCGATTCGAGCGAACCGATTTGCTTGCTCAAGGCGGGCTGGCTCGTATGCAGCGCCTCGGCGGCTCGCCCGAAATGTCTGAGCTCGGCCACCGTCAGGAACGCACGAAGCAGTTTTAGATCCATTCTTTTGTGGAATCGAACGAGGAAAACGATTCATTTTACTTATCGAAGGCGCGGCGATTCAATAGAGGCATTCCGTTGCCGATTCGCTCAAGCCATGTCCACGCCCGCTTGCCGCCCGCTGAGGGTGGCCGCCTTGCCTTTCTCTTTGCCGCCCACCGGTATTGCCGCCGAGCTCGATCGAGCTGCGCACGAGGGGGTGGGCTTGGCGGTCTTCCCCGAATTGAGCCTGGCCGGAGCCGTGCGGGTCGGCCGCTTGCGGCGCCCCGAACTCGAAGCGTTGTCCGAACCGTTGTTCGGTCCGTCGATCGACGCCGTGGCGCAAGCGGTCGAGGCGTCCGGCGTGGCCGCGGGCGTTGGATGGCTCGAACGCGGCGACGACGGCGCGCTCTACAACAGCTATGTCGTGTGTATGCCCGGCGGCGCGCGGCATCGCCATCGGAAGGTCTACTCGATGGAGAACCCGCATCTGCGCGCCGGCGAGCGCATCGACGTTCATGACACGCCGTGGGGCGTCACGATGAGCATCTTGGTCGGCGCCGACAACTATCTGCCGGAGAACGCGCGCGTCGCGGCGTTGAAGGGGGCGACGTTATTGGTTGCGCCGCATCGCAGCCGTATCGGCGCGGCGCAAGCGGTGACGACGCAGCGCGATTGGTACGTTCGCGCACTGCCGGTGCGCGCCGGCGACAACGGTTTGTTTGCCGTCCTGAGCGACGTGCGGGAATCGGCGCGGGGGCCGAACTGCCCGGGCGCGGCGTTGATCGCCGGGCCATCGGGCGCCGTGCTCGCATCGAGCGACGCGCCGCAATCGCCGATTGCCGCGGCCGACATCGATCCGGAGCACGCGAGGCGGAGCATCGCGCGGCGCTGGCTGAGCGAGCGACGGCCCGAGCTGTACAGCGCATTGATCGCGTCGGAAGTGCAGGACGGCGAAGGTGGGCGGACGCACGCTCCGGCCTGGGCCACGACGACGCACGAGACGCATGGGCGCTGATCGGTCGCCGTCAGTTTCGCTGTTGTCGGACTAAAGCGATCGCTGCTGTAGCGCGTGTCGGATATCGCCTCTCGTCATCGGCCGACGTCTCGGCTCAGCGCCGATCGGTATGTAAAAGTCCGTAGATTGCGCTGTCGGAGACGTTGCCGTCGACCATCCATCGCTCGCGCAGCAGCCCCTCCTTCACGAAACCGAGGCGTTCGAGAATGCGCGCCGACGCCCCGTTGCGAGGATCGATCTCGGCCTCGATGCGGCGCAGATGCAGCATGTCGAACGCACAATCGACGACGGCGCGCGCGGCTTCGCTCATATAGCCCCGCCCCCAAAAAGCGCGCTGCAGGCCGAAGCCGATTTCGGCACGCTTCGATGCGGCGTCGAGATCGAACAGCGAGCAGATACCGATGGCTTCATGCGTGGCGGCGATCTCCACGGCCCAGACGATCTCCGTTTCGGTGGCCGAGCCTTGCATGCGACGGGCGAGGTAATCGACGACTTGTTCGAAGCGCGTCATGACCGGAAAAGACCAATAGCGCATGAATTGCACGTCCGAATACATGGCGAACAGCGGCGCGGCGTCTTCGGCGCGCAGCGGACGCAACGTCAGGCGTGCGGTCGACAACATGGAAGCATCGGGTGGCGGCATGAGAATGCAGGAGACAGAGGATACGGGGAATGCGGGCTTTGCGATTTGCGTGGGCGGATTGAATGAAAGGCAGTGTATACCGACATTTACCTTACGTGTTTTTTGTCATACAACGCATATAGGCCTTGTTCCAATCAATCTTCAATCACTCGGCGTCCGGTCGCGCGGGGCGGCAAGCATAGCCGATGTCGGTTCAAGCGATCGGGGTGAGCTCGTGACTCAGCGGATCTTACAACCTGGCGAAATCGAAGCGCTCGACCGCACGGCCATCGCGCGCCTGCGCTTGCCGCTGCGCGAAACGGTGTTCGCCGATCGCGCCGTGCGGCTCAGGCGCTTGGCGCAGGGGCATCCGATCGCCGGCTACCTTCGACTGATGGCGACGCTCGTCGAGGCGCAGCAGCAAGCGTTGGCGACGGTGTCGGCACGCATGCCGTCGGCGGAGGCCATCGAGCATGCGCAAGCGCATTCGATGCCGATCGCCGGCGCGCTCGGCAGCGCGCGCGACCCCGCCTGGCGCGACGTCCTACGTCGCCTCGTAGACCGCGTAGACGGGGCGGGCGCCGCAACGCCATCGCTGGGTAGATTGCTCGATGGGTTACGCGCCATGAGCGACGCCCAGCTCGACAGCGCCGCCGACGCCGTGCTCGGACTGCGCTTCGGCGAGATCGATCCCGCCACGGCGCCGTTCGTGGCGGCCGCGCTGCAAGTCATCTGGACCGACATCGCGAGCCGCCTCGATATGCGCGATGTGCCGTATCTCGAGACCCCCGGGCTATGTCCCGTTTGCGGATCGATGCCGGTTGCGAGCGTCGTGCGGATCGGGGGGCAGTACGACGGCTATCGGTTTCTGCAATGCAGTTTATGTTCGACCGAATGGCACATGGTGCGGGTCAAATGCTCGAATTGCGATTCGACGAAAGGCATTGCGTATCACGGCATTGCCGGGGGCGACGAGGCGCTCAAGGCCGAATCGTGCGACACGTGCGGCGTTTATCGGAAGATCGGGTACCAAGAGAAGGACCACGACATCGAACCGATGGCCGACGATCTGGCGAGTTTGGCGCTCGACCTGCTTATGAGCGACGCCGGGTTCCGCAGGGCGTCGCCCAATCCGATGTTGTGGCCGCAAGCAGCGGGCGGCGAGCCCTCGCCGGCAGGGTGAATAGTGGCATTGAGCTAGAGGCGTTGAGCGGCCATGTCGGATGCGACGACGGATTCGCGGCGGAAAGAGAGCGCTCGTGCGCATGGCGGCGAGGCCGCGACGCGCAAGGACTTGCCTCGGCTGCCGTCGGTCGAGCGCGTGATGTCCGCGCGCGAGATCGCGCCGCTCGTCGAAACGTATGGGCGGACGTGCGTGCTCGGTGTCGTACGCAATGTGCTGGCGGCATGCCGGGAGGCGATGCTGACGGGTGACTCGCAAGCCGCTTTCCCCGACTTGGCCGGCGTTGCGTCGATGACGGCGGCTCGATTGGTGGAGGAGTCGGCCAGCCGGCTGCGCACAGTCTTCAATCTGACGGGCACCGTGCTGCACACGAACCTCGGCCGCGCCCTGCTGCCGGAGGCCGCGGTGCGAAGCGTCGTCGATGCGATGACGCAGCCCGTCAATCTCGAGTTCGATCTAGCGACGGGCAAGCGCGGCGATCGGGACGATGTCGTCTCCGAATGGCTTTGCGAATTAACCGGCGCCGAGGCCGCGACCGTGGTCAACAACAATGCGGCCGCGGTGCTCTTGATGCTGTCGGCGCTGGCCGCGCGCAAGGAAGTCGTCGTTTCGCGCGGGGAGCTGATCGAGATCGGCGGATCGTTTAGGATCCCTGACATCATGCGCAGCGCGGGCGCGCGGCTGCGGGAAGTCGGGACGACGAATCGCACACATCTTTCGGATTACGAGCACGCGATCGGCTCGCGCACTGCAATGCTGATGAAAGTGCATTGCAGCAACTACGCGATCAGC
>NZ_JBQCHR010000151.1:0-30006 GCF_051954495.1 Trinickia sp. | reverse complement strand
GCGAGCGTAACATCGCATCGTCCAGACCGCTCGCTGCGGCCGCCCTGGCCCGCCATGCAGCGATGAATACGCCTACTCCCGAAAAGCGGATGCGCAAGGGGCCCTCGAAGCGCACGCTGAACGTGCTGACCGCGCTTGTCGGTGTCGGAACGCTCATCGTCGGCATCGGCTGGCTTGTCTATAGCTGGAAAACCGATCTCGAAGTCCCGTACTTCGCTATCCCGCTCGTGCTGTGCTTTCCCGTCATCGCCGCGGTCGCCTTCCGCAACTGCTGGGATTGACGGGCCGGCAAGCTCGAAAAACAAAACCCCGGCATGACCGGGGTTTTGTTTTCAGCGGGCGCCGCGCGACGCGATCGACGCGCGACTACCGAGGGCTCATTACGCCAATTCCGCGACCGGCTCCGTGCCGGCGGCTTCGGCCAGGGCGAGCGCCTTGTCCGTCGCTTCCCACGAGAACTCGGGCTCTTCGCGGCCGAAGTGGCCGTATGCCGCCGTCTTCTCGTACACCGGACGCAGCAGATCGAGCATTTGGATGATGCCCTTCGGACGCAGATCGAAATGCTCGCGCACGAGCGCCGTGATCGTCGCGTCCGACACGCGGCCCGTGCCGAACGTGTTGACCATGACCGACGTGGGCTGGGCGACGCCGATCGCATACGAGACTTGAATCAAGCAGCGCGAGGCAAGGCCCGCGGCCACGATGTTCTTCGCAACGTAGCGGCCCGCGTAGGCCGCCGAACGGTCGACCTTCGACGGGTCCTTGCCCGAGAACGCGCCGCCGCCGTGCGGCGCCGCGCCGCCGTACGTATCGACGATGATCTTGCGGCCCGTCAAGCCGCAATCGCCCTGCGGGCCGCCGATGACGAAACGGCCCGTCGGGTTCACGAGGAACTTGATGTCGCCCTTGATGAGTTCGGCCGGCAGCGTCGGCTTGATGACTTCCTCGATCACGGCTTCGCGCAGCATGGCCAGTTCGATATCGGGGGCATGCTGCGTCGAGAGCACGACCGTGTCGATCGAATGCGGCTTGCCGTCGACATAGCGCACCGTCACCTGCGATTTCGCATCCGGACGCAGCCAAGGCAGGCGGCCGTCGCGACGCAGCGAGGCTTGGCGCTCGACGAGGCGGTGCGACAGGTGGATCGGCAAAGGCATCAGTTCGGGCGTTTCGTCGCATGCGTAGCCGAACATCAAGCCCTGGTCGCCCGCGCCTTGATCGAGGTTGTTGTCGTGCGCGCGATCCACGCCCTGCGCGATATCGGGCGATTGCTTATCGTAAGCGACGAGCACCGCGCAGCCGCGGTAGTCGATGCCGTAATCGGTGTTGTCGTAGCCGATGCGCTTGATCGTGTCGCGCGCGACTTGGATGTAGTCGACGTTCGCCGTCGTGGTGATCTCGCCGGCCAGCACGACAAGACCCGTGTTGCACAGCGTTTCGGCGGCGACGCGCGAATATTTGTCCTGCGTCAGGATGGCGTCGAGAATGGCGTCCGAGATTTGATCGGCGACCTTGTCGGGATGGCCTTCGGAAACGGATTCGGACGTGAAGAGATAGTCGTTTGCCACGTTGCAGACTCCTTGGTTACGGTGTTGAGTTCACGTAGCCAGCTTCGGGAGCCTGAAGCGGCGACGCTTTAGCGGATTTCCTATATCGCCCGGCGCTGCTGGCGCCCTGCGTTTCGCCCCGCAAGTTGTCTATTAACTCGGCGAAGCCCGTATTATAGCGGCTTCTCGAAAACGTCACAGAGCGAATTGCCGTGCCTTACCCGTTCTATTCATCGCATAGCGCGACGTTCCCACTCTTCGCCGCGGTCACGCAGCCTGAGCGCGCGCGCTCGACAAAGGCCAAGGCATGCTGAACCGGATCGGTACGAAGCTCGCCATCGGCCTGCTGAAGTTTCTCGCGCTGCTGCCCTATGGCTTCGTCGCCCGCCTGGGCGATGGCCTCGGCTGGCTGCTCTATCAAATCCCGAGCAAGCGCCGGCGCATCGTTCATACGAACCTGGCGCTCTGTTTCCCGCAGTGGAGCGAGCAAAAGCGGGAGGAGATCGCGCAAAAACACTTTCGCCATGCGATCCGCAGCTATGTCGAGCGCAGCGTCCAGTGGTTCGGCTCCCTCGAAAAGCTGACGAAGCTCGTCGAAGTCGACAGCGAGGTCGATTTGACGGATCCCGACATGCCGCCCACCTTGCTGCTCGGGTTTCACTTCGTCGGCATCGAGGCAGGCTCCGTCTTCATCAACGTCGCGCTGCAACGCCAATGCGCCGCGCTCTATCAGCCGATGTCTAACCCGGAACTCGAGGAAGTCGCCAAACACGCGCGCGGCCGGTTCGGCGCCGATATGGCGAGCCGCGCCGAGAGCGCGCGCGTCGTCCTGCGCTGGCTGCGCGAGCGCAAACCCGTGATGCTCGGCGCCGACATGGATTACGGCGTGCGCAATTCGACGTTCGTGCCCTTCTTCGGCATCCCCACTTGCACGCTGACGGCGGTGGGCCGATTCGCGAAGGTCGGCCACGCTCAGGTGTTGCCGTTCATCGGCGAAGTGCTGCCGAACTACAAGGGTTATCGGCTGAAAGTCTTCAAACCTTGGGAAAATTTCCCGACGGGCGACGACGAGCTCGACGCCCGCCGCATGAATGCGTTCCTCGAAGAGCAAATTCCGCGCATGCCGGAGCAGTACTACTGGGTGCACAAGCGGTTCAAGACGCGGCCGCCGGGCATGCCGAGCGTCTACGATTAGCCGGCGGCCGAGGCGTCCCTTACAATACGGCGATCATGAAGCTCAACTTCACCAAGATGCACGGCGCGGGCAACGACTTCGTCGTGCTCGACGGCTACAGCCGGCCGCTCGCCCTGACGAGCGAGCAGGCGCGCGCGCTCGCCGATCGCCATTTCGGCATCGGCGCCGATCAGTTGCTCCTCGTCGAGCGCCCCACGGTCGACGGCGCCGATTTCAAGTACCGCATCTTCAATTGCGACGGCGGCGAGGTCGAGCACTGCGGCAACGGCGCGCGCTGCTTCGTCAAGTTCGTCCGCGATAAGGGACTGACGGATAAGCGCAGCATCCGCGTCGAAGTACACGGCGGCCTCATCACGCTCACGATGCAGGAAAACGGCGAGGTCGTCGTCGACATGGGCCGGCCCGTTTTCGAGCCCGAGCGGGTGCCGTTCGACGCCAGCGGCCTCGAGGGCCGCCAGGAAGGGGCCGACACCGTCTGGCCGCTCGAGCTCGACGGGCGCACGGACTGGATTTCAGTCGTGTCGATGGGCAACCCGCATGCCGTGCGAGTGGTCGACGACGTGCGTGCCTACCCCGTCGCCGAAATCGGCGCGAAAACCGAACGCCATGCCCGCTTTCCGCGGCGCGTGAACGTGGGCTTCATGCAACTGTACTCGCGCCGGGAAATCGCGCTGCGCGTGTTCGAGCGCGGCGCGGGCGAAACGCTCGCCTGCGGCACGGGCGCCTGCGCAGCCGTCGCGGCCGGTATTCGCCGCGGCTTGCTCGACTCCCCGGTCACGGTCCATGCACTCGGCGGTACGCTGACGATCGCATGGGACGGTGCGCGCGACGAATCCGCGCCGCTCTTGATGTCCGGCCCGGCCACGACGGTTTTCGAAGGCGAGATCGAACTCGCCGATTGATGCCGCGCCGTTCCGATACGGCGCCCTTTATTTGCTCAACCGCGCTTTGCCCGCCCCTTTGCCGACACCATGAACGATCGCGAAGTCGCCGACTATCTGCTCGCCAATCCCGAATTCTTCTCGCAGCATGCCGAGCTGCTCGCCGCCATTCGGCTCGCCAATCCGCACGGCAAGGCCGCCGTCTCGCTGCAAGAGCGCCAGATGGACATGCTGCGCGAGAAGAACAAGCTGCTCGAGCGGCGCCTGGCCGAACTCTTGCGCTACGGTCACGAAAACGACAGCATCGCGGCCAAGTTCAACCGGTGGACCGCGCGCGTGATCGCCGAACGCGACGCCCACGCCTTGCCGCGCACCGTCGCGCAGGGACTCATGGAAGTGTTCGACGTGCCGCAAGCGGCGCTGCGGCTTTGGGACGTGGCCGACACCTATCGCGACGCCGAGTTCGCGCGGCAGGTGGGTGAGGAGGTGCGCTTGTTCGCCAACGGTCTCGACGCGCCGTACTGCGGCGCCAATACGGGCTTCGAGGCGGCGCAATGGCTGAGCGCGGGCGACTACGCCGCCGTGGCCGGCGATGCAGCCGGCGCCGGCGACGCCGCGGGCACGCAGTCGGTCGCGCTGCTCACGCTGCGCGAGCCTCGTGCAAACAACGTCGCCACGGCGAGCGGCGATTCGCAGGAAAGCGCGCCGCCGGCGCCGAGCGCCCCCGCGTTCGGCTTGCTGGTGATGGGCTCGCCCGATCCGCGGCGCTTCCACGAAGGCATGGCGACCGATTTCCTCATGCAGATCGGCACGCTCGCCAGCGCGGCGCTCAGCCGCCTGCTCGCGCGCTAAGCCTGGCGCGAGCGGTCCCACCGTGCCCCCGACCGACGCCGAACTGATCGCGCAGTACCTATCCGGCCTCGCGCATGCGCGCCGGCTGTCGGAGCATACGCTGCGCAGCTACGCGCATGAACTCGAGCTGCTCGTGCAGCTCGCGAAGGGCCGGCCGCTTGCGAGCCTGTCGGCGAACGACATGCGCGGCGCCGTCGCCAAGGCGCACGCGGGCGGCCTATCGCCGCGCTCCATCGCCCACCGCCTCTCCGCCTGGCGCGCGTTCTACCGGTGGCTCGCCGAGCATACCGAGATTGCGGCGAACCCTGTGGCCGCCGTGCGCGCACCGAAACAGCCGAAGCGGCTGCCCAAGGCCTTGTCGGTCGACGACGCCACCGCGCTGATGGAAGCAAGCGCCGCTCAAAAGGAAGCAAGCTCCGCGCAAAGCGCGGAAGGCTTGCGCGATCACGCCATTCTCGAGCTGTTTTACTCTTCGGGATTGCGGCTTTCCGAGCTCGTCGGGCTCGATGCTGTTTTCGCCGAAGGCGACGGCTATCGTTCGGCGGGCTGGCTCAACCTCGAAGCCGCCGAAGTCACAGTGCTGGGCAAAGGTCAACGGCGCCGCACCGTGCCGGTCGGCAGCAAGGCGATGCAAGCGCTCGCCGCCTGGCTCTCGGTGCGCGGGCAGTTCGTCAAGGCCGATCCCCACCCGCTCTTTTTGTCGGTGCGCGGCGCGCGCATGTCGCCGAACGTCGTGCGCGACCGCGTCAAACGCGCCGCGCTGCGCGCGGGCATTCCGGCCAACGTACATCCCCACGTCCTGCGCCATTCATTCGCGACGCACGTCCTGCAATCGAGCGGCGATCTGCGGGCGGTGCAGGAGCTCCTCGGTCACGCGAGCGTGGCCGCGACGCAAATCTATACGTCGCTCGACTTTCAACATCTCGCGCGGATCTACGACACGGCCCACCCGCGCGCCAAAAAGCGCGATTGACGCTCCCAACGCGGCCAGCCGCCGCACGGATCGCTCGCGCCGCTCAACTTCGTTTTTTACCGACCGATGAACACCGTTACGCTCAAGCCCTCTAAGGAAAAATCGCTGCTGCGCCGCCACCCGTGGGTCTACGCCAATGCTATCGAGCGCGTCGAGGGCAAGCCGGCGCTCGGCGCCACCGTCGTCGTGCGCGCCCATGACGGCCGCTTTCTCGCGCGCGCGGCCTACAGCCCCCACTCGCAGATCCGCCTGCGGGTCTGGAGTTTCGATGAAGGCGAGCCGATCGACCATGCCTTCTTCAAACGGCGCGTGCAGCGTGCGCTCGCCCATCGGCAAGCCTTCGTGCGCGACACAGGCGCCGTGAGGTTGATCTTCGGTGAATCGGATGGCCTGCCGGGCCTCATCGTCGATCACTACATCGAGGACACGGCCGCGGGCGCCGGGCGCGGCCAGCTCGTCTGCCAGTTCATGGCGGCCGGCGTCGAGGCGTGGAAGGAAGCCATCGTCGCCGCGCTCGTCGGCGCGACGCTCTGCCCGAATGTCTATGAGCGCTCGGACGTGTCGATCCGCGAAAAGGAAGGCCTCGAACAAACGACGGGCGTGCTGGCGGGCGAAGCGCCGCCCGACACCCTCGTCGCGCGCGAAAACGGCGTGCGGTACCACGTCGACGTGCGCGGCGGGCACAAAACCGGCTTCTACGTGGACCAGCGCGACAATCGAGCGCTCGTGCAAACCTACGCGGCCGGCAAGGACGTCCTGAACTGCTTCTGCTATACCGGCGGCTTTTCGCTGGCCGCGCTTGGCGGCGGGGCGAAGCGCGTCGTCTCGATCGATTCGTCGGGCGAAGCGCTCGCGCTCGCGCGCGCGAACGTTACGGCCAACGGGTTCGACGCCGAGCGCGCGCAGTGGCTCGACGCCGATGCGTTCCGAACCTTGCGCGGCCTCGTCGAAAGCGGCGAGCGGTTCGACCTCGTCGTCCTCGATCCGCCGAAGTTCGCGCCGGCGCGCGAGCACGTCGATCGGGCGGCGCGCGCCTATAAGGACATCAACCTTTCGGGCTTTCGTCTGCTGCGCCCGGGCGGTCTGCTGTTCACCTATTCGTGTTCGGGCGCGATCGATGCGGACTTGTTCCAAAAGATCGTCGCCGGCGCGGCGGCGGACGCCCGCGTCGACGCCCGCATTTTGAAGCGCCTGGGCGCGGGCCTGGACCATCCGCTGCTGGCGGCTTTCCCCGAAGGGGAGTACTTGAAGGGCTTGCTGTTGCAAATCGTCTGATCGCCCCCAACTACGGCGAGCTTTCGTTCGGCGGCGCGTTCAGGGCGTACGGTGCGTCCGCATTGGCCGATCGGCCGGCGGGCGCGAATGCGCGCTCGCCGGTATGCTTCAATATTTTCGTGGCCGGCTCGTCTGAACCGTCCCTGATTTTCGACCCAAAGGCGATTGAATATGATCCCCGTCACCATCTTGACCGGCTTCCTAGGCAGCGGCAAAACCACGCTGCTCAAGCGCATCCTCAACGAAAAGCACGGTATGAAGATCGCCGTGATCGAAAACGAGTTCGGCGAGGAGAACATCGACAACGAGATCCTCGTGCAAAATCAGGCCGAGCAGATCGTGCAGATGAGCAACGGCTGCATCTGCTGCACGATCCGCGGCGACTTGGCGCGCGCGCTCGGCGATTTGGCATCGCGCAAGCGCGCGGGCGAAATTGCGTTCGACCGCGTCGTGATCGAAACCACAGGCTTGGCCAACCCCGGCCCCGTGGCGCAGACCTTCTTCATCGACAGTGAGATCTCCGACGAATTCCTGCTCGACGCGATCATCACGCTCGTCGACGCCAAGCATGCGAATGCGCAGCTCGACGAGCACGAGGTCGTGCAGCGGCAAGTCGGCTTCGCCGATCGTCTGTTCATCACGAAGTCGGATCTCGTCGCCGAAGCCGAAGTGGCCGATCTGCGCCACCGCCTCATGCACATGAATCCGAAGGCGACGATCAAGGTCGTCAACTTCGGAGAAGCCGACATCAAGGAAATCTTCGACCTGCGCGGCTTCAATCTGAACGCCAAGCTCGAGATCGATCCGGATTTCCTGGCCGAGGACGATCACGCGCACGCGCATCATGACCACGATCACGATCATGAGCACGGCCATGACCACGAGCATTGCGATCACGACCACGGCCAGTGCGCCCATGAAGGGCACGCCCATCACCATCATGCGCACCACGACGATCGCATCAAGTCTTTCGTCTATCGCAACGACCGCCCGTTCGATCCGAACAAGCTCGAGGATTTCCTGGGCGGCGTGCTCCAGATCTACGGCGAGCGACTGCTGCGCTACAAGGGGGTGCTCTACATGAAGGGCGTCGACCGCAAGGTCGTATTCCAGGGCGTGCATCAAATGATGGGAAGCGACCTCGCGGCCAAATGGCTGCCGGTCGAGAAGAAGACGAACAAGATGGTCTTCATCGGCATCGACCTGCCGCAGGATCTCATTACAGACGGCCTGGACGCCTGCCTCGCGTAAGGCTGCGCGCCACGTGGGATGGCGCACGCGCGGAGTCGGCCCGAGGTTCGCTTTTTGGACGCGCGCGCGCTATATTTTCATGATATTAGCGGCGCGCCGGCAGGGTTTTCTCTGTTGCAGCGCCCAAGAACGATTCAGTTACAATACGTCCCCGCCGCCAGGGGCGGCGGGTAACGCGACGGCGCCGGAAAACCTTATCCGGGCAAAGCCGAAACAAAACCAAAGAGACACCGAAAGACGCCGCGGCGCGGCTCGCGTTAGGACTCGCGAGCGGCGCTGCTGCAATGCCGTATCGAATGGGTAGGAGCACCCGAGGATCGGTTTCCAGAGGAGTTCGGCCCCGCATCGGCGCGACGGCGTCTTGACGGCCACCGGGCCGCGGGCGTCGGCGCCTTTAAGGCACCGCTTGCGGGCAATACGAAAGTGCGGGCAATATGTATGGGTTTTGCCTCACATTGAAGAAGCACGCAGATGACGACGAAACGACTCTTGACCGAAGCCGAAATCCTGAAGATGAGCGACAAGGATTACATGAATGAAGATCAGCTCGCCTTCTTCAAGAACAGGCTCGAACAGCTGCAGGCGGAGATTCTCCGCAATGCCGGGCAAACGACGGAAAACCTGCGCGAGACGGTGATCGTTCCCGATCCGGCCGATCGCGCAACGATCGAGGAAGAGCATGCACTCGAGCTGCGTACGCGCGACCGCGAACGCAAGCTGCTGAAGAAGGTGCAGCAGTCTCTGGCTCGCATCGAATCGGGCGAGTACGGCTGGTGCGAGGAAACGGGCGAGCCGATCGGCGTGCCCCGTATGCTCGCGCGGCCCACGGCTACGCTGTCGCTCGAAGCGCAGGAACGCCGCGAGCTGCGCCAAAAGCTGTTCGGCGATTGATGCACGCGTAGCGCGGCCTTCGCGCTACGCACATTTACGCTGCTTCGAAAGAGGCGCGCGGTCTCCCGCGCGCTTTTTCTTTTGCGATGGCGCGATCGGTGCGATTGCACCGTCACGCGCCTCGCCTCGGATGGCCGCCCGCTACCTCTCCCACCGTTCAACGTCGGCAAAGCTTACCGATATGCCCTGGCTAATGGGACCCAGCGGACACAAAGCGCTTCGGCCCGGCGTGCCGTGGACCCTCTTCGTACGCCGCCCCCCTTGATAAAGCCGCGCACGCCCTAAAATGAGCTAAATGCGCGCGCGGCGCTGGACCTCCGCGCGCGCGCCGTGCGCCTTGCGCCACCCGTTTTCCGCTCGCGCGGCGACGCGCCGCCGAGCCCCTTCCGTATTCTCGAGGAATGCACCATGGAGCAATATCACGGCACGACGATCGTGTCGGTGCGCAACGGCGACAAAGTTGCGCTCGGCGGCGACGGCCAAGTGACCCTCGGCAACATCGTCATGAAAGGCGGCGCCAAGAAAGTGCGGCGCATTTATAACGGCAAGGTTCTCGTCGGGTTCGCCGGCGGGACGGCCGATGCGTTCTCGCTGCTCGATCGCTTCGAAGCGAAGCTCGAGAAGCATCAGGGCAACTTGACGCGCGCCGCCGTCGAACTCGCCAAGGACTGGCGCACCGACCGCATGTTGCGTCGGCTCGAAGCGATGCTGATCACGGCCGACGCGCAAACGACCCTTGTCATCACCGGCAACGGCGACGTGCTCGACCCCGAAGGCGGCATTTGCGCGATCGGCTCGGGCGGCGCTTATGCCCAGGCCGCCGCGCGCGCGCTCGCCGAGAACACGGCGCTGTCGCCGCGCGAGATCGTCGAGAAATCGCTCGCGATCGCCGGCGACATGTGCATCTACACGAACCATAACCGCGTCATCGAGACGATCGAGTGAGTGAGGTAAGCAACCGATGAGCACCATGACCCCAGCCGAGATCGTTTCGGAACTCGACAAACATATCATCGGCCAGAACAAGGCGAAGAAAGCGGTCGCGGTCGCGCTGCGCAACCGCTGGCGGCGCCAGCAGGTGGGCGAACCGCTGCGCCAGGAAATCACGCCGAAGAATATTCTGATGATCGGGCCGACGGGCGTCGGCAAGACCGAGATCGCCCGGCGTCTGGCCAAGCTCGCCGACGCACCGTTCATCAAGATCGAAGCGACGAAGTTCACGGAAGTGGGCTACGTCGGCCGCGACGTCGACAGCATCGTGCGCGACCTGATCGAGATCGCCTTGAAGCAAACCCGCGAAACGGAGATGCGCAAGGTCCGCACGAAAGCGCAGGATCAGGCCGAGGACCGCATCCTCGACATTCTGCTGCCGAGCGCTCGCCCCGTCGGGTTCGGCGCGGCGACCGAGCCGTCGGGCGCGGACAACGTGACGCGTCAGACGTTTCGCAAGCGCTTGCGCGAAGGCCAGCTCGACGATAAGGAAATCGAACTCGACGTCGAGCTGCCGCAAGCGGGCATGGACATCATGGGCCCGCCGGGCATGGAGGACATGACCGAGCAGATTCGTTCGATGTTCGCGAACCTCGGCGGAGGCAAGAAAACGCGCCGCAAGCTCAAGGTCAAGGAAGCGCTGAAAGTGCTGACCGACGAGGAAGCGTCGAAGATGCTCAACGACGAGGAAGTAAAGGCGAAGGCCGTGCAGAACGTCGAGCAAAACGGCATCGTGTTTCTCGACGAAATCGACAAGATCGCCTCGCGCAGCGAAGCGGGCGGCGCCGAGGTGTCCCGCCAAGGCGTGCAGCGCGATCTGCTGCCGCTCGTCGAAGGCACGACGATCAACACGCGCTACGGCATGGTGAAAACGGATCACATCCTGTTCATCGCGAGCGGCGCCTTCCATCTGTCCAAGCCGAGCGATCTGATCCCCGAGCTGCAAGGGCGCTTTCCGATTCGCGTCGAACTCGATTCGCTGTCGGTGGAAGATTTCGAATCGATTCTGGTGGCGACCGATGCGAGCCTCGTCAAGCAGTATCAGGCTTTGCTTGCGACCGAGGACGTCGAGCTCGAATTCGCGCCGGACGGCATCAAGCGCATGGCCGAGATTGCGTTTTCGGTCAACGAGCGTACCGAGAACATCGGCGCGCGCCGGCTTTACACCGTGATCGAAAAACTGCTCGAGGAAGTGTCGTTCGCAGCCGGCAATCATGCCGGAACGAAGGTGACGATCGATGCGGCTTACGTCGACCGCGCGCTCGGAGAGGTGTCGCAGAGCGAGGATTTGTCGCGCTACGTGCTGTAGCTGCCCCGCGGGTCGAAGCCGGCGCTCAGGGTGCCGGCTCGATCCGCGCCCTCACCGGCCATCGACTAGAATGCGGCATCGATCTCGTCGAGGAGTATGGCCCATGCCGCACCTGTCAGACGCATTCACACTCAAGCCGATCGGCTACATCCGGTCGGCGCTCGAAGATTTGACCCAGGCGCCGCGCCAAGGGATCGAAGGCGCCCCCGACGCGTGGATCGATCTCGATCCTCAATACATCGAAGGATTGAAAGGCCTTGCAAGCGGCGACGAAGTCATCGTGCTGGCTTGGTTTCACTTGGCCGACCGCGGCAAGCTCGCCGTCCATCCGCGCGGCGAACGCGATCGGCCGTTGACCGGCGTGTTCGCCACGCGCGCGCCGCATCGTCCGAATCCGATCGGGCTGCATCGCGTGACGGTGCGGGAAATCGACGGCAGCAGGCTGCGCGTCGGCCCCATCGAAGCCGTCGACGGCACGCCCATCGTCGACCTGAAGATCGCGCTCGAAACGGATAGCTGAACGCTTCGCTGCGCCGCGCACGCCTACCCGCGATCACCGAACGAGCGCCCTCGAAACGACGTTCTGGGGTAATTCAGTCGGAATTGCGCGCCGAAATGACATTTCGAATAATGCGACGCCGATGATCGAGCCTCCTACCGCGCAAGCGGGTCGCCGAACGAGCGTTCGGCCATTACGGAGGCAACAGCGTGAAACTATCGTCGAATCGCATCATCGGGCGCCATGTCGTGACGGTCATGGCTGCAACCGCATCAATGCTGTTCGCGGCGTCTGGCCCAGCCAGCGCCGCTCGGGCGCCGCTCGCGCCGCAGGTCCAGCTCGACAGCGGCAAAATCGAAGGCATGCAGATGCGCGGGCAGCACAAGGATCTGCGTGTATTCCGGGGCATTCCTTACGCGGCGGCCCCGGTCAACGAATTGCGCTTTCGCGAGCCGCAACCCGTTCCCCGTTGGGCGGAGGTGCGAGCCGCGCGGCAGTTCGGCGCTCGGTGCATGCAGCCGGTAGCCGACGGCAAAAGCGACTCCCGCGCGCCCCAGATGAGCGAGGACTGCCTTTACCTCAACGTCTGGACACCCGCTCGCGACGCGACGGGCAAATTGCCCGTGCTCGTCCACTTCCACGGCGGCGGATTCGTGGCCGGGGACGCCTCGCAACCCCGCTATGACGGCGCGAATCTCGCATCGCGCGGCATCGTGGTCGTCACCGTCAACTACCGCCTGGGCGTATTCGGCTTTCTCGCGCCGCCCGAGGCGGCAAGCGAATCGTCGCACGGCGCCACCGGCAACTACGGCTTGCTCGATCAGGCGGCCGCGTTGCGTTGGGTGAAGCAGAACATCGCCCAGTTCGGAGGCGATCCGTCGAAGGTCACGATCTCCGGCAATTCGGCGGGCTCGATTTCTGTTAGTGCACACATGGCCTCGCCGCTCTCCCGCGGGTTGTTTGCAGGCGCGATCGGCGAAAGCGGCGCTGCGCTCACACCCAGCGGTATTTGGCGGCGCGAGCAAGCCGAAGCGGCGGCGACGAAATTCGCGACGCGCGTGGGCGCCAGCTCCTTGCAGCAACTGCGGTCTTTGCCCGCAAAAACGCTGCTCGTCGCGGCCTCCGGGTCGAAGCTCACGTGGGACTCGATCTCGTTCTGGCCGAACATCGACGGTCATTTCCTGACCGATTCGCCCGAGCAGACGTTCGCCAACGGCGCGCAAGCGCAAGTCCCGTTGCTGGTGGGCGCCAATTCTCAAGAGGCCCCCTACACGGCGATCCTAGGCGATGCGCAACCTACCCCGGAAAATTGGCAGGCGACGATCAAACGGCGATTCCAAGATCAAGCGGAGGAGGTGCTCGCCCATTACCCGGGCAGCACCAACGACGAAGTCATGCACGCCGCCACGGCGCTCGCCGGCGATTTCTTCATCGGCCACAGCACTTGGAAGTGGATGAACCAGCACCGGCAAACGGGAAATGCGCCCGTCTTTTACTACCGCTATACGCAGCCGCTGCCGCCAAAGGCCGAAACCGCGTCCAACGCGGTCTCTGTCCGGGCCCCCGCCCCGGCCCCGGCCTCGCAGCCGGTACTCGGCGCCGCGCACGACGCCCAACTGAGCTATTCGCTCGGCAACCTCGGCAACGATCGTCGATACACCTGGACCGCTGCCGACTACGACGTCTCCCGCATTTTCTCGAGCTACGTGGAGCACTTCGTGAAGACGGGCAATCCCAATGGGACGCCTACCGCGGCGGACGCAACATCGACGGAAGAAGCAGCGGAACAGAGCGGGGGCTGGCTGCCTCGATGGCCAGCCGTTCGCACCGACAACCGA
Source organism: Trinickia sp. (assembly GCF_051954495.1). Taxonomy (GTDB): domain Bacteria; phylum Pseudomonadota; class Gammaproteobacteria; order Burkholderiales; family Burkholderiaceae; genus Trinickia. The sequence continues at coordinate 16,505 of NZ_JBQCHR010000151.1, read as the reverse complement.
GGCATGCTGATGCAGATCATCGGCGAGAAGACTCACTCGGTCTGGGACCGCGAGGCGCCGCGGCAAGGGCTGATTCAGCGGCTGGTCGAGAACGGGCAATGGGCTGGACCCACGATTCCGACGGTCCAAGCGGAAGGTAGCGCGCAATAGCCAAAGCGGGGCGCCGTGCCGGGCGTAGTCGATCCGGCGAACCGGCACGGCAAACCATCGACCAGGGCGAGGTTCGCCGCCTCGCCCCTTACTGCTTCACCGGCCGCTTCGCCAGCTTTCGTTGCAGCGTCCGGCGGTGCATGTTCAGCGCGCGCGCCGTGGCCGAAATATTGCCGCCGTTCTCGGCCAGCGCGCGCTGAATGTGCTCCCATTCAAGCCGTGCCACGGACAATAGCGCGGGATGCTCGATCGCCGCCTCGGCCTGCGCCGCGCTGGCTTCCGTCTGCAGCGCGGCCAAGATCGATTCGACGTTCGCCGGCTTGGCCAGGTAGTTGTCGGCGCCGTCCTTCACCGCCTGCACGGCCGTGGCGATGCTTGCGTACCCTGTCAGCACCAGCATGCGCGTATCGGGCTGCAGATCGCGCAGCGGTGCGACGAGGCTCAAGCCCGAATCGCTGCCCAGATGCAGATCGACGGTGATGTAGTCGAAGCGGTGATGGTTCGCGAGTGCGATCGCCTCTTCCGCGTTGTGTGCCTGGTGCGTGGTAAAACCGCGACGCGTCAGGCCGCGAGCCAGGATGCCCGAGAAAACCTCGTCGTCGTCGATGACGAGAAAAGTGTTGTCGCTCATAGTTCATTCTCCTTCGTATTCGATGAAGAGGTCGCGGCCGGCAGCGGCTGTCCGCCGCCCTTCGCCGCCGGCACGCGCAGCACGGCTCGCGTGCCGCGCGGCTCGCCGTCGAGCAATTCGACCGATCCGTTCAAGCGCGAAGCCGCGGCAAAGGCCAAATACAGCCCCACGCCATGCCCGCCCTGCGTGCTGTCGACGGGCGCGCTGCCGAGCTTCGCGCGTAGCGCCGGCGATATGCCGGGCCCCGAATCGCCGACCTGAAATTCGATGAAATCATCGGCCACGGCGGCGGCCAGCGTCACCCGATCGGGGCTCACGCGCGCCGCGTTGTCGAGCAAGATCGTCAAGATCTGGCCGACCGCGGCCGTTTCGTCGAGCCATGTATCGGCTACCGCCGCATCCAGGCGCACGAACTTCACGTGCGGATGCCGCAAGCGCCATTGCTCGCCGAAGCTGGAAAGCCAAGCGTCGAGCCGCTCGCGAGCCGGCGAAACCGACGCGCGGCTGCGCAGCCGCGCGAGCGCCGACGTGCACAGCGTCATTTGCTGCTCAAGCAGCGCGAAGTCGTCGGCGTACGGCGCGAGCCGCTCGTCGCTGCGAGCGGCGTCGCGCAGCTCTTCGGTCAGCATCGCGATCGTCGAAAGCGGCGTACCCATTTCATGCGCGACGGTCGCGGCCTGCACGCCGAGCGCCACGGCGCGCTCGTCCCGCATGAGGCGTTGCTGCGCGTCGCCGAGCGCCGCGTCGCGCTGGCGCAGCGCGGTGGACATGCGCGCCACGAACCATGCGATGAGCCCCACGCTCACCATGAAGTTCACCCACATGCCCGTTCGGTAGTAGTCGAACAAGTTCGCGGGGTTGTCCATGTTGAGCGGGATCGAATCGAAACCCAACGCGATATAGCAGCACATCGCGAAAATCGCGAGCCAGATCATGTGTCGCCACGGCAGCACCGCCGCCGCGATCGCGAGCGAAGGCAAGTAGAGCGAGACGAATGGATTGGTCGTCCCGCCCGAGAGAAACAGCAGCGCCGACAGCGCGCCCAAGTCGACCCAGAGCTGCCCGAGCAGCTCCAGATCGGTTTCGGGCCGCGCACCCGCCACGCGCCACCACGTGGCGGCGTTGAAGATCGCTTCGAGGGCGATGATGGTCAGCATCGCCGGCAACGGCAGATGCACGCCGAAAAACCGCTGGACGACAGCGATCGTGACGAGCTGCCCGATGATCGCCAAGCAGCGCAGCCAAAAAAGGTGACCGAGGTTCACGCGCCCGGTGTTCGTAATGCGATGCATCGCCATTCAGAGGGTGACATTCTCGTTCGAGGCGCCTGCGATGCCGGAAGCGCCCATGGCGCTCGGGCGGCCCGCGGCCGCCAGCGCGTCGGCATAGCAAGCGGGGCACAGGCACCGCGCCGGGCCCTCGCCGGCCTCGCGCGCTTGCAATGGCAAAGCCGGCAGGCCCGCGCACCAGCAATCGAACGGCCGCGTCGAACCGCCGCAATCGAATGCGACTTTGCAACGGGCGCAGCGCGCGCTCGACACGGACTTCGGCGGGCGATCAGGGGCATCCATGGGAGATACCGTCACAAGCAGACAAAAACTGTCGTAAAAACAACACGATTGCCCGATGATGCCAGCGTTCGAGGCACGACGCATGCATCTATGTCAAAGAATCGGCGCGTCATACGGGCACTGCGACCAAAAACCGCGGACGCGCGGCTCAGTCCTGTACAATTGGCGCCTGTTTTCGCCCCCCGCCTCCCGTTTGAACCGTTGCCTGCCGAGCTTGCCGCCATGTCCGAGCCCATCGACCTCGCCCAAATCGCGCCCACGTTGAAAGCCGAGATTCTGGCCGAGGCCTTGCCTTATATCCGCCAATACCACGGCAAAACCGTCGTCATCAAATACGGCGGCAATGCGATGACCGAAGAGCGCCTGAAGCAAGGCTTCGCGCGCGATGTGATTCTGCTGAAGCTCGTCGGCATCAACCCCGTCATCGTGCACGGCGGCGGCCCGCAAATCGATCAAGCGCTCAAGAAGATCGGCAAGCAAGGCACGTTCATCCAGGGCATGCGGGTAACCGACGAAGAAACGATGGAAGTCGTCGAGTGGGTGCTCGGCGGCGAGGTGCAGCAAGACATCGTCACGCTCATCAACCATTTCGGCGGCCATGCCGTCGGCTTGACGGGCAAGGACGGCGGCCTCATCCACGCCCGCAAGCTGATGATGCCCGACCGCGACAATCCGGGGCAGTACGTCGACATCGGCCAAGTGGGCGAGGTCGAATCGATCAACCCGGCCGTCGTGCGCGCGCTGCAGGACGACGCCTTCATCCCCGTGATCTCCCCGATCGGCTTCGGCGAAGACGGCCTGTCGTACAACATCAACGCCGATCTGGTGGCGGGCAAGCTCGCGGTCGTCCTGAACGCGGAAAAGCTCGTCATGATGACCAACATCCCCGGCGTCATGGATAAATCGGGCACCTTGCTCACCGATCTGTCGGCGCGCGAGATCGACGCCCTGTTCGAAGACGGCACCATCTCCGGCGGCATGCTGCCCAAGATCGCATCGGCGCTCGATGCCGCCAAGAGCGGCGTGCGCTCGGTTCACATCATCGACGGGCGCATCGAGCACTCGGTGCTGCTCGAAATTCTGACCGAGCAGCCGTTCGGCACGATGATCCGCTCGCACTGAGCTTTTACGCGCCGGGGCCCGGCGCGGTGCTTTGGAGTCATAGCCGATGTCCTCGTTGCCGACGCCCCGCAAGCAAGCCCGGGTGCGTCCGCGCGCGGGCAGCCCGGTTTGGCTGTTCGATCTCGACAACACGCTGCATCATGCCTCGCACGCCATCTTTCCGGCGATCAACGAGGCCATGACGCGCTACATCGTCGAGGCGCTCAGCGTCGAGACGGCTGAAGCCGACAGCCTCCGGCTGCGCTACGTCCGGCGCTACGGCGCCACGCTGCTGGGGCTCGCGCGCCACCATCCGATCGATCCGCACGATTTCCTGAAAGTCGTCCATACCTTCCCCGATTTGCCGGACATGGTGCGCGCCGAGCGCGGCATCGCCCGGCTCGTCGCCTCGCTGCCGGGGCGCAAGATCATTTTGACGAACGCGCCGGAAACCTACGCACGGGCGGTGCTCGCGCAGCTCGGCATCGAGCGGCTCTTCGAGCGTGTCATCGCGATCGAGCACATGCGCCGGCGCCGCGCGTGGCATGCCAAACCGGATTTGCCGATGCTGCGCCGGGTGCTGCGCGAAGCGCGCGTGCCCATGTCCGAGGCCATTCTCGTCGAAGACACGCGCTCGCATTTGAAGCGCTACCGGCGGCTGGGCATCGGCACGGTCTGGATCGTCGGACACTTGAGCACGTCGGCGCTCGGCGACAAACGTTCGACCCGAATGCCCGGCAGCGGGCGACCGCACTATGTCGATCGTCGCATTCGTTCGCTAAAATCGCTTCGAACGGGTCACGAAACGGGGCGCAAATGGAGCCGAGTCGAGAGCAAGACACCGGGCTAGACGACGAAACGCACCCGGCGAACGTGGGGCGCACGCCCCGCATGAAGCCCGGCGAGCGCCGCGTGCACATTCTGCACACACTCGCCGCGATGCTGGAGGCGCCGAAAGGCGAGAAGATCACCACGGCCGCGCTCGCCGGCCGCCTGGGTGTGTCGGAAGCGGCCCTGTATCGACAGTTCGCGAGCAAAGCGCAGATGTTCGAGGCGCTGATCGAGTTCATCGAAACCACGTTTTTCGGGCTGATCAACCAAATTGCCGAAAAAGAACCGAACGGCGTGCTGCAAGCGCGCGCGATCGGCATGATGCTGCTGAACTTCGCCGCGAAAAATCCTGGGATGACGCGCGTACTGACGGGCGAAGCCCTTGTCGGAGAGCACGCTCGGCTCGCCGAACGCGTGGCGCAGATGCTCGAACGCGTCGAAGCCTCGGTCAAGCAGAGCCTGCGCGTCGCCCTCATGGAGGCCCGTCAAAGTCCGGGCCGAGGCGAAAGCGCAACGGAAACCGGAACCGGGACCGGGACCGGAATCGATCCCGCTGCTGCTCCCGCCAGCACGCTGCCGGCCGATTACGATCCATCCGTGCGCGCCAACCTGCTCGTAAGCTATGTCGTGGGACGCTGGCACCGCTACGCCCGTAGCGGGTTCACCCGGGCCCCGGCCGAGCATGCGGACGCGCAGTTGCGCTTGATTCTCCAATAGCGCGTTATCGGCTTTTCCGCTATGCTTTGCCGTTCTATCGCCTTAAGCGGTTAGTCTCGGCCATGCGCCCGCCCTTTTCAGGGGATGGCGCCCGGCGGGATCGCGTAAGGCAGCGCGCCGATTTGTCGACTCGATTGCGGGCGCGCGAACCCAGGCTTTCAGTGCCGGGTTCACTATAAATGCGGCTAAAGAGGTCGTCAGCCGCGCACCGGCACGTCCCGCGCATCGCCGACACCATTTAGCCGCCCTGTCAGAAGGCGGAATACATGGAATCGATCGGCATCGTCGCTCCACAACGCATGCATTTCAACGAGCCGCTCGCGCTGCAAAGCGGCGCGACGCTGGACGGCTACGACCTGATGGTGGAGACGTACGGCACGCTCAACGCGTCGCGCTCGAACGCCGTACTCGTGTGCCACGCGCTGAACGCGTCGCATCACGTCGCCGGCGTCTACGAAGGCGAGCCGAAAAACGTCGGCTGGTGGGACAACATGGTGGGGCCGGGCAAGCCGCTCGATACGAATCGCTTTTTCGTGATCGGCGTGAACAATCTGGGCTCGTGCTTCGGCTCGACGGGCCCCATGAGCCTCGATCCCGCCACGGGCAAGCCCTATGGCGCGCGCTTCCCCGTCGTGACCGTCGAGGATTGGGTCAACGCTCAGGCGCGCCTGGCCGACGCCTTTGGCATCGAGCGGTTCGCGGCCGTGATGGGCGGCAGCCTCGGCGGCATGCAGGCGCTGGCTTGGAGCCTCATGTACCCCGACCGCATCGGCCATTGCATCGTGGTCGCATCCACGCCTAAGCTTTCTGCGCAGAACATCGCATTCAACGAAGTGGCGCGCTCGGCGATTCTCTCCGATCCCGATTTTCACGGCGGCGACTACTACGCTCACGGCGTGAAGCCGCGGCGCGGCTTGCGCGTCGCGCGCATGATCGGCCACATCACCTATCTGTCCGACGACGACATGGCGACCAAATTCGGGCGAGCGCTGCGCCGGCCCACCGGGGGCGCCGACGGCGACTATCGCTTCAGTTTCGACGTCGAGTTCGAGGTCGAATCGTATTTGCGCTATCAGGGCGACAAATTCGCCGATTACTTCGATGCGAATACGTATCTCTTGATCACGCGCGCGCTCGACTACTTCGATCCGGCCAAGGCGTTCGACGGCGACCTCACCGCCGCCGTCGCGCATACGCGCGCGCAATACCTGATCGCGAGTTTCACGACCGATTGGCGCTTCGCGCCGGCGCGCTCGCGAGAACTGGTCAAAGCGCTGCTCGATCACAAGCGGCGCGTGACCTACGCCGAAATCGACGCCCCGCACGGACACGACGCCTTCCTGCTCGACGATGCGCGCTACCACAACGTCGTGCGGGCCTATTACGAACGCATTGCCCTGGAGGTTGGCGCATGAATCAGGCCGTCATCGATTCGCTCGCCGCGCGGGCCGATTTCCGCGCGATCGCCCGCTGGGTGGAACCCAACGCGACCGTGCTCGATCTGGGCTGCGGCGACGGCAGCCTGCTCGCGCTGCTTTCGGAAGAACTCGGTGTCTCGGGCTACGGCATCGAGATCAACGATGCCGGCGTGCTCGCCTGCGTCAAGCACGGCGTCGACGTCATCCAGCAAAACCTCGAGGACGGCCTGCGGTTGTTCGAGGATGCGAGCTTCGATTTCGCCATCCTCTCGCAGACCCTCCAAACGATCCATCAAACCGCCGCGATCCTGCGCGAAACGGTACGCGTCGGCAAGGAGTGCATCGTTTCGTTCCCGAACTTCGGCTATTGGCCGCACCGGCTTTCCGTCCTGCGCGGTCGCATGCCTGTCTCGAAATCGTTGCCGTATCAGTGGCACAACACGCCGAACGTGCGCGTGCTGACCATCCGCGATTTCGAGGCGCTGGCGCCCGAAGTCGGCATCGAAATTCTCGACCGCGTGGTCCTGCACGGCGGCCGCGCGGTGCGTTGGGGCGCGAACTGGCGTGGTAGTCTTGCGGTCTACCGCGTCAGGCGCGGCTCGAGCGGAGCCGCGCCGGGTTGAACACGCCGCATTGAAGAGGCCGATCATCAAACGAGACATCCCGCCCTCGCCGCACGGCGGCGAAAGCGCCGCGTTGAGCGCTCACGAGGCGCATCCGGGCTGGAGAGCGTTCCTCAACCGGCACATGCTGATCTGCGTGTTTCTCGGCTTCACGTCGGGATTGCCGCTGTTCACGCTCGTCTATCTCGTTCAGGCTTGGCTGCGCTCGGAAGGCGTCAATCTGAAGGAAATCGGCCTGTTCGCGCTGATTCAATTCCCCTATACGTGGAAGTTCGTCTGGGCGCCGCTGATGGACCGCTACGTGCCGCGGCTGCCGTTTTGGCGGCCCGGGCGCCGCCGCGGCTGGATGCTCGCGACGCAGTTGCTCGTGGCCGGCGCGATCGCCTCGCTCGGGTTCGTCTCGCCGCGCGAATCGATCTGGACCGTCGCAGCGCTCACGGCCCTCGTCGCGTTTTTCGGCGCGAGCCAAGACATCGTCATCGACGCCTACCGGCGCGAATTGCTGACCGACACCGAGCAGGGGCTCGGCAACGCCGTCCATGTCAACGCCTACAAGGTCGCCGCCCTCGTGCCGGGCTCCTTGTCGCTGATCCTGTCCGATCATCTGCCGTGGACCATCGTGTTCGCCGTCACCGCGGCATTCATGCTGCCGGGCCTCGTCCTGACGCTCGTCGTGCGCGAGCCCCAAGTGCAGGGCACGCCTCCCAAGAACTTGCGCGACGCAATCGTTCAGCCGCTCGCGGAGTTCGTGACACGCGACGGCCTTAGCGCCGCCTTGCTCGTGCTCGCCTTCATCTTCCTCTACAAGCTCGGCGACACGATGGCGACCACGCTCTCGACGTCGTTCTTTCTGGATATCGGCTTCAACAAGACCGAGATCGGCGTCATCGCGAAGACGACGGCGTTCTGGGCGAGCCTGGCGGGCGGCATCATCGGGGGCGCATGGCTCGTGAAGATCGGCATCGCGCGCGGCCTCTGGATCTTCGGTCTCGTGCAGATCGTCTCGACGCTCGGTTTCGCATGGCTCGCGAAGATCGGCCCCTCCCCCGCCGCGCTGGCGCTGATCTACGGGTTCGAAACGTTCGCGACCGGCCTCACGCTCGCGGCCTTCACCGCCTATATCGCCAGCACGACCGATCCGCGCTACACGGCCACGCAGTTCGCGCTTTTCACCAGCCTCGCTTCCGTGCCGCGCACGCTGGCCTCGGCGGCGAGCGGCTTCGTCGTCGCGAAAATCGGCTGGTTCGATTACTTCCTCGTTTGCGCGGCCCTCGCCGCGCCCGGCATGCTGCTGCTGCCGAAGATCGCTCCCTGGCGAGCACGCGCGTAGCGGATTGCAATCCGACATATTGCAATCCGCACTGCATCGCCTGCATTGGCCCATAAAACCAGTAGCTCAATCTCTATGCAAAAAGATTGGCTGACCATTCCTTTCGTCCGGTCGTAATTCATTTAGTCTTATTTAAAAAAATTACGACAATTGCCGGCAGAAACTACATCAGAATCCTCTCGCGCCCTCGGCTGGCCGCAATGAGGCGACCTGATAGCGGATTCAGGTAAATCAGTCCGATCTAATCATTCAGCGACATCTTCATTACGCCATTGGCTCGTGGCGTCGATGACTTATTCGCGTCTTCTATGCGAAATGCGGTCCACCCTCATTCCTTCATGACTCGAGAGGATCAAGATGACGACTCAATTTGCGATGATTCACCGCATCCGCTTCGCGCGTTCTTCGCGCCGTCGCGCCGCAGCCGCCTTACTCGTCGCCGCTTCGCTCGGCTGGCTTCCGCCGGCTGCATCGCTCGCAGCCGATGCGCTTCCACCTACACGCATCGCGCTGCCGCCGGGCGAGATCGAAGGGGTGCGGATGTCCGTCCAAGAGACGCCATTGCTCGTGTTCAAGGGCGTGCCCTATGCGGCCGCCCCCATCGGCGAACTTCGCTGGAAGCCGCCGCAGCCCCTGACGGCTTGGGCCGGCGTACGGCAGGCGAACGCGTTCGGCGCGCACTGCATGCAGTTGCCCTTATTCCGCACCGAATTTCGTTCGCGCCAGATGAGCGAGGACTGCCTTTTTTTAAACGTGTGGACGCCGGCGCGCGCCGCCGGCGACAGGTTGCCGGTACTCGTCTATTTTTCGGGTGGCGGCTTCGCGGGCGGCGACAGTTCGGAGCCGAGGTACGACGGCGCGGCCCTGGCCTCGCGCGGCATGGTGACGGTGACGGTCAACTACCGGCTCGGCGTATTTGGCTTTTTGACGCTGCCGGACATGGCGCGCGAGTCAGCCTATGGCGCTGCCGGCAATTTCGGTCTGCTCGATCAGCACGCCGCGCTGCGTTGGGTGCGCGAAAACATCGCTAAGTTCGGCGGCAATCCCGATCGGATCACGATCGGCGGCGAATCGGCAGGTTCCGTCGCCGTGGCCGCCCATATGGCCTCGCCGCTCTCGCGGGGGCTTTTCGCGCGCGCGATCGGTCAAAGCGGCGCGGCGTTCGGCCCGCTCACCGTTTGGTCGCGTGAAGATGCCGTCACCGTATCCCAGGGATTTGCACAGAAGGTGAACGCTACGTCGCTGCAAGCGCTGCGTGCTATGCCGGCCGACGCTCTGCTGGCGGGCACGGGCCCCAAAGAGAAGCCGGAATTTCTCTTTTGGCCGTCCGTGGATGGCCGGTTTCTCACCGAACCGCTCGAGGCGACCTTCGCGGCCGGAGCACAAGCGCGCGTGCCGTTGCTCGTGGGCAGCAACTCGCATGAAGCCCCTCACACTTTGGTTCTCGAAGAGCGGCCGCCCACCCCTGAAAACTGGCGATCCGCCCTCAAGCGCATTTTCGGCCCGTTCGCTACCGACGTGCTCGCCCTCTATCCCGGCAACGACGATGACGAAGTGCGGCGCTCGGCCACCTCGCTGGCAAGCGACATTTTCATCAGCCACGCCACGCGCCGCTGGGTCGACGCGCACCGGGAGACCGGCGGCTCGCCCGTGTACTTCTACTACTTCACGCACCAGCGCCCGCCGAAGCGGCAACCCGAACCCGAGCAGCCGCCCGAAGACGGCGCGGTGCACAGCAGCGAGATCAAATACTCGCTCGGCACGCTCGGGCTGTCCACCCGATTCCTCTGGCGGCCCGAGGATCACGCGGTCTCCCGCGTCTTCTCGGGCTATGTGGCGAACTTCGTGAAAACGGGAACGCCGAACGACCCGGCGCTGCCCCCTTGGCCGGCTTCGCGGGAAGAACGAGGCGGGCTCCTGCGTCAGCAAATCGCCGTGGAGACCAAGACCATCGCCGATGTCGATGAACCGCGGCACACGTTCCTGCGCCGGTACTATGCGGAGAACCCGCTGCTACCCGATCATCGCCGGCGATGACACAAGGCATGCGTTGCACACCCCCGCCGCGGCGGTCGACTCACTTCACACAATGCGCGTAGTCGATCGTCAGCGGCGCGTGATCGCTGAATTTGATGTCGCGGAAGATCGATGTCGCTTTGGCCGTATCGGCAATGCCGGCTGTCGCGATTTGGTAGTCGATGCGCCACCCCACGTTCTTCGCGTACGCCTGGCCGCGATTGCTCCACCACGTGTACTGCTCCGGCCGCTGGTCGAGCCGTCGGAACACGTCGACGTAGCCCACTTCGTCGAACAGCTTCGTGAGCCAGGCGCGCTCCTCGGGCAAGCAACCGGAATTCTTCTGATTGCTCTTCCAGTTCTTGATGTCGATTTCCCGATGAACGATGTTCACGTCGCCGCACACGATCACCTCGCGCTCTTTGCTCAGCGCGGCAAGGTGCGGCATGAACTCGCCCATGAAGCGAAACTTGGCTTGCTGCCGCTCTTCCCCGCTGGAGCCCGACGGCACGTACACCGAGACGACCGAGAGCTTGCCGAAGCGGGCCTCGACGTAGCGGCCCTCGGGGTCGAACTCTTCGCTGCCGAAACCGATGACGACGTCGTCGGGCTCATGGCGCGTGTACAGCCCCGCACCGCTGTAGCCCTTCTTCACCGCATGCTGAAAGTAGCCAGTGAAGCCGTGCGGCGCGAGGAATTCGGGAGTCATGTCGTCTTGCGAGCATTTGACTTCCTGCACGCAGACGATGTCGGCGTTTTGCTGGCCGAACCAATCGAAGAAGCCCTTCTTGGCGGCCGAACGGATACCGTTCAAGTTGGCCGTAATCACTCGCAGCATGAGGTCATCCTAGTTGTAGTCGATTTCAATCCGGGGGGCCGATCGCGCGCCTCTTCTTGCGCGCTCGGCCGCTTCCATTACGTAATCGAGAGGCCTTTGAGCGATTCCTTCGCCGGCGGGTATTCGAGGTCAAGGCCCTCGAATACCCGCAGCAGCAACGCCGCCACCATCAGGTTCCGATGCGACTTCGAATCGGCCGGAATCACATACCACGGTGCGTGCTCGGTCGACGTCGCGGCCAGCGCGCCGGCGTACGCCGCTTGGTAGTCATCCCACTGCCGCCGCGCCTCGAGATCCGCAAGATCGAACTTCCAATGCTTCGTTTCGTCGTCGATCCGCGCTTGCAGGCGCTCTCGCTGCTCGTCTTTCGAGATGTGCAAAAAACACTTGATGACGGCGGTGCCGGAATCGGCCAGCAGCGTTTCGAAGTGTCGAATATGGGCGTATCGGCGCTCGATTTCGGCGCTCGTCAGTTCGCCGCGCACGCGCGGCACGAGCACGTCTTCGTAATGGCTGCGGTTGAAGATCGTCAGTTCGCCCGCCGCCGGCGCTTGCCGATGCACGCGCCAGAGAAAATCGTGGGCCGCCTCGTCCGGCGAAGGCACGCGGAACGTCGCGATGCGCAGCCCGAGCGGATCGACCTCGTGAAAGACGGCCCGAATGGTGCCGTCCTTGCCGCTCGTATCCATGCCTTGCAGCACGAGCAGCACGCGCTCGCGGCGCTGGGCGTGCAACCGCTCCTGCATTTCGTCGAGCCGCGCCGCATACGCGGTCAAGCGCTCGCGGTCGGCCTGCTTCGAGCCGGCCGAGAACGGCTTCGACGAAGGATCGAAATCGGCGAGCGACAAGGCCTTGGCGCCTTTGCCGCCATCGAAAAACGGGACGCGAAAATCGTCCAACTTCGCACGCTTGGCCATGCCCCTCCTGCCTTTTCGCGTTAGGCTCGCAATTGACGCGGCCGGCAAGCGCCTGGGGGCGCTCGCCGGCCGTCACGGTTCGTCGCGGCAAGAATCAGGACAGCTTCTTCTTGAGCAACTCGTTGACCTGCTGCGGATTGGCCTTGCCCTTCGTCGCCTTCATGGCTTGGCCGATCAGCGCGTTGAACGCTTTTTCCTTGCCGGCGCGGAACTCGTCCACCGATTTCTGATTCGCCGCCAGCACCTCGTCGATGATCGCTTCGAGCGCGCCCGTATCGGAAATCTGCTTCAGGCCCTTGGCGTCGATGATGCGATCGGCGGCCCCTTCGTCGGTTGCTTTCTCGTCCCACATCGCCAGGAAAATTTCCTTCGCGATCTTGTTCGAAATCGTGCCGTCCACGATGCGCTGCAAAAGCAGCGCGAGCTGCGCCGGCGAAACCGGACACGCGTCGATCTCGAGGCCGTCGCGATTGCACTGCGACGACACTTCGCCCATGAGCCAGTTGGCGGCTGTCTTTGCCTGCGCGGCGCCCGTCTTTGCGACGACAGCCTCGAAGTAGCCGGCCATCGCCTTGCTCGAGGTCAGCACCGTCGCATCGTACGGCGTCACGCCGTATTGTTCGACGAAGCGCTGCTGCATCGCCGCCGGCAGCTCCGGCATCTCGCCCTTCACGCGCTCGACCCAGGCTGCGTCGATCACGAGCGGCATCAGGTCGGGATCGGGGAAGTAGCGGTAATCGTGCGCGTCTTCCTTGCTGCGCATCGACCGCGTTTCTCGCCGATCGGGATCGTAGAGCCGCGTTTCCTGTACGACCGTACCGCCGTCTTCGATGAGTTCGATCTGACGGCGAACTTCGAAATGAATCGCCTCTTCGAGGAAGCGGAACGAGTTCAGGTTCTTGATTTCGGCGCGCGTGCCGAATTCCTTTTGGCCGACGGGACGCACGGACACGTTCGCATCGCAGCGGAAAGAGCCTTCCTGCATGTTGCCGTCGCAGATTCCGAGCCAGACGACGAGCGCATGCAGCGATTTCGCGTAGGCCACGGCCTCGGCCGCGCTGCGCATGTCGGGTTCGGTGACGATCTCGAGCAGCGGCGTGCCGGCCCGGTTCAAGTCGATGCCCGTCATGCCGGCAAAATCTTCATGCAGCGATTTGCCCGCGTCTTCCTCGAGGTGCGCGCGCGTCAGCTGAATGGTCTTCTCGTACGCCGCAAGCCCCGTCTTTTCGTTGGCCGGTACTTGGATCTTGATCGTGCCGCCTTGCACGACCGGGATTTCGTACTGGCTGATCTGGTAGCCCTTGGGCAGATCCGGGTAGAAATAATTCTTGCGCGCGAAGATGCTGCGCGGCGCGACCGTCGCGCCGATCGCGAGACCGAAACGAATCGCGCGCTCCACGGCGCCGCGGTTCATCACGGGCAGCACGCCCGGCAGCGCCAGATCGACGGCGCACGCCTGCGTATTGGGCTCGGCGCCGAAGCGCGTCGACGCGCCGGAAAAAATCTTCGAGACAGTCGAGAGCTGCGCGTGCGTCTCCAGACCGATGACGACTTCCCACTCCATGTTCATGCCTCCCGCGCAGCCGCTTGCGGCGCTTGCGTGTGCCAATCCGTCGCGCGCTGGAACGCATCGGCGACCTGCAGCATACGGGCTTCGTCGAAATAGGTGCCGATGATCTGCAGGCCGACGGGGCGCTTCGCGCCTCCGCCCGTGCCGAAACCGCACGGCACGCTCATGCCCGGCAGGCCGGCAAGGCTCACCGACAGGGTATAGATATCGGCCAGGTACATCTGGACGGGGTCGTCGCCCTTGGCGCCGATGTCCCACGCAACCGAGGGCGCGACCGGTCCCATGATGAAATCGCAGACCTTGAAGGCTTCTTGAAAGTCCTGCGCGATGATGCGGCGGATCTTTTGCGCCTGCAGGTAGTAGGCGTCGTAGTAGCCGTGCGACAGCACGTACGTGCCCACCAGAATGCGGCGCTTGACCTCGGGGCCGAACCCTTGCGCGCGCGACTTCTTGTACATGTCGAGCAGATCGCGGTATTCGCTTGCTCGGTGGCCGTAGCGCACGCCGTCGAAACGGGACAGGTTCGACGAAGCCTCGGCCGGCGCGATCACGTAATAGACGGGGATCGAGAGTTCCGTTTTCGGCAGCGACACGGGAACGAGCGTCGCGCCCAGCGCTTCGTACTGCTTGAGCGCCTCATCGACCGCCGCGCGCACGTCCTGCGCGAGGCCCGCGCCGAAATACTCGGTGGGCAGCCCGATGCGCACGCCCGCGAGCGGCCTGCCCGCCGGAGCGTCGGCCTTGAAGCCTTGGCCGAGATAGCGCGTGTAATCTTCGTCGGCGCGCTGCAAGCTCGTCGAATCGCGCTCGTCGAAACCGGCCATGGCGTTGAGCAGCAAAGCGCAATCGGCCGCGCTCGCCCCCATGGGGCCGCCCTGGTCGAGCGACGACGCGAAAGCGATCATGCCGTAGCGCGACACGCGCCCGTAGGTGGGCTTGATGCCCGTCACGCCCGAGAAGGACGCGGGCTGGCGAATCGAGCCGCCGGTGTCCGTGGCCGTCGCGGCCGGAGCCAGGCGAGCGGCGACGGCCGCGGCCGAACCGCCCGACGAGCCGCCGGGCACGGCTTGCTTATCCCAGGGATTGCGCACGGGCCCGAACGCCGAGTTTTCGTTGGACGAGCCCATCGCGAACTCGTCCATGTTCGTCTTGCCGAGCGTGACCATGCCGGCGCGCGCCAGGCGCTCGACGACGGTGGCGTCGAACGGGCTTTCGTAGTTCGCGAGCATTTTAGAGCCCGCCGTCGAATGCCAGCCGCGCGTGACGAACACGTCCTTGTGCGCGACGGGCACGCCCGTGAGCGGGCCGCCCTCGCCGCGCGCAAGCCGGGCGTCGGCCGCGCGCGCCTGCTCGAGCGTGCGCTCGGCGTCGATTTCGATGAAGGCGTTCAGATCGCGCTCGGCGTCGATCCGCTTTAGATACAGCTGGGCGAGCTCTACGGCGGAAATCGCTTTTCCACCGAGCGCAGCCGCGAGCTCAGTCAAACTTTTCTCGTACATGTCGGTTCTTTTTCCGTAAATCCCGAATCGTGAGGATGGTTACTCGATCACCTTCGGGACCAGATACAGCCCCTCTTGCGTCGCGGGCGCGCAGCGTTGATTGGCCTCGCGCTCGACCGTTTCGGTCACGACGTCCTCGCGCAGGCGCAGCGCGACATCCTCGATCTGCTCGATCGGGTGCGCGAGCGGCGCGATACCGGAGGTGTCGACGGCCTGCATCTGCTCGACGAGTCCGAAAAACTCGTTGAGCCGAGCCAGGGTGTGCTCGCAGTCGGCATCGGCCAATTCGAGCCGTGCCAGGTGGGCGATGCGTTTCACATCGGTCAAGGTCAAAGCCATGCGTCTCACCGGAAACTTGGGGCAGCGCAGCGCGGAAAAAACAGTGCTGCGCCAGAGGGTTAGGGCATCGGATCGGGCCCTCGAACAGAGGGTCCGGAACGGCAAAAAGGACCGCCCGTTTACTACAAATAGGTCGAAATTATAAGGTATCATTACGCGTTCGATCCAAACCCGGACCGCCCCTACCCCAGGCCAGTCGGCGCCTCACGATAAGCCGCCCCCTCGCGTACGCGGCCTCCGGTCGAATTCATTGCAGCTTCGCGCTCGCGTGGCGGCGCTCGAACGGCAGCCGCTCAGAACCCGAAGCTTTTATTTTTTCCGCCGCCGCGCGGCGCCTTCATGGCGAAGCCCGGCCTCTCCCGCGAGACAGGATTTCATGTTCGGCTTTTTGCGCAGCTACTTCTCCAACGACCTGGCCATCGACCTCGGCACCGCCAACACCCTCATCTACATGCGCGGCAAGGGCATCGTCCTCGACGAACCGTCCGTCGTATCGATTCGTCAGGAAGGCGGCCCCAACGGCAAGAAAACCATTCAGGCAGTCGGCCGCGAGGCCAAGCAAATGCTCGGTAAGGTGCCCGGCAACATCGAAGCGATCCGTCCGATGAAAGACGGCGTCATTGCCGATTTCACGGTCACCGAGCCGATGATCAAGCAGTTCATCAAAACGGCCCACGAATCGCGCCTGTTCTCGCCCTCGCCGCGCATCATCATCTGCGTGCCGTGCGGCTCCACTCAGCTGGAGCGCCGCGCGATCAAGGAAGCGGCCCATGGAGCCGGCGCATCGCAGGTCTATCTGATCGAGGAGCCGAGGGCGGCCGCGATCGGCGCGGGCCTGCCGGTATCGGAAGCCACGGGCTCGATGGTCGTCGATATCGGCGGCGGCACGACCGAGGTCGGCGTCATCTCGCTGGGCGGCATCGTCTATAAAGGCTCCGTGCGCGTTGGCGGCGA
>NZ_JBQCHR010000150.1:0-5364 GCF_051954495.1 Trinickia sp. | reverse complement strand
GTCGAGATCGAGCACGGGCGAGCCTGCGAAGATGCAGACCGAAATCGCCGCGACGAAATCCTTCACCGGCGACTTCGCGATCCTGCCCGACGCGAGCAGTTTGCCGACCGCATCGTGCGCGGCGACGAACGCGCCGGTGATGCTGGCCGTGCGCGTGCCGCCGTCCGCCTGGATGACGTCGCAGTCGATATGCAGCGTGCGCGCGCCCAGTTTCTCGAGGTCGAACACGGAACGCAGCGCGCGCCCGATCAGACGTTGGATTTCCTGCGTGCGCCCAGTCTGCTTGCCGCGCGCGGCTTCGCGGTCGCTGCGCGTGTGCGGGGCGCGCGGCAGCAGGCCGTATTCGGCGGTGAGCCCGCCCTGGCCGCGATCGCGCAGAAACGACGGCACGGTCTCCGCGATGCTCGCGGTGCAGATCACCTTGGTGTCGCCGAATTCGACCAGCACCGAGCCCTCCGCGTGCTTCGTGTAGTGGCGCGTGATGCGCACTTCGCGCAGTGCGTCGGCGGTGCGCCCGCTCGGGCGTTGGACGGTATCGGTCATGGTCGGCATGAAAAGCTGGGAAGCGGCGTACGCCGCGAGGAAAGGGGAGAAACCGCAATTTTACCGTTTCGACGGCGGTGCATGCCGCGTGCCGGGTAGGAGCCCGCTACGGCGGGCGTGCTCGACAAAAATGGGATAATGCGCTTTCAACGCTTTCGCGCCGGATCGACGCGCGAAGCGGCTCGAACAACCGGCCGGCGACGGCCCCAATCGCGAGACGGACGATGATTTACAGCATGACAGGCTACGCGAGCGCGACGCGCGAACTCGCTGCCGCCGGCGGCACCGGCGCCATGAGCGTCTCGGTCGAACTGCGCACCGTGAATTCGCGTTTTCTCGATCTGAACTTTCGCATGCCCGAAGAGGCGCGCACGTGCGAGCCCACGCTGCGCGAAATGCTGATGACGAAGCTCTCGCGCGGCAAGGTCGATATCCGCGTGAACTTCCAGCGTAGCGAACAAACGGCGACGGCCGGCTCGCTCAACCGCGACGCGCTCGATCAACTGGCCACGCTCGAGCGTGCGGTCATCGAGGCGTTTCCGGGGTGCGAGCGCATGCGCACCGGCGAGATTCTGCGCTGGCCCGGCGTGCTCGCCGAATCGAACGTCTCCCCGGACGCGTTGCGCGACGCGGTGCTCGCGTGCGGCAAGCAGGCAATCGGCGAACTCGTCGACGTTCGCGCGCGCGAGGGCGCGCAGCTTGCGGCCATGCTGCTCGGCAACGTGACGGAAATGGAAGCGATCGTCGCGCGCATCACGCCGCTCGTGCCCGAGCTCATCGCCAAGCATCAGCAGAAGATCGTCGAGCGGCTGCAGGAAGCGCTCGGCCTCGCGGCGCCCGATGCGGCCGCGACCATCGTCTCGCGCGAGGAGATCGCCGAGCGCATTCGTCAAGAAGTGACGATGTACGGCATTCGCATCGATATCGCCGAAGAGCTCTCGCGCCTGACCGCGCATTTGAACGAAACGCGTCACGTGATCGAGAAGGGCGGCAAGGTCGGCAAGCGCCTCGACTTCATGATGCAAGAGCTCAATCGAGAGGCGAATACGCTCGGTTCGAAGGCGGCGGCCAAGGAACTGGCCGACGCCTCGATGACGCTCAAGCTCCTGATCGAGCAGATGCGCGAGCAAGTGCAAAACCTGGAGTAAGAACGATCATGATCGAGCCCACGCACGAATCGAGCGCGCCGCGCCAAGCGCCGCGCAATCCCTACGCCGGCGCCTACCCGGGCAATCTCTTCATGGTGGTCGCACCGTCGGGCGCGGGCAAGTCGACGCTCGTGAACGCGCTGCTTGCGCGCGATCCGGCGATCCGTCTGTCGATTTCGTACACGACTCGCAAGCCTCGTCCGGGCGAACAGGACGGCCAGCACTATCACTTCACCACGGTCGATGATTTCCTCGCGCGCCACGGCAGCGGCGAATTCCTCGAGAGCGCCGAAGTGCACGGCAATTACTACGCCACCTCGCGCTTGTGGATCGAAGAGCAGATGAAGAGCGGCCACGACGTGCTGCTCGAAATCGACTGGCAAGGTGCGCAGCAGGTGAAAAAGCAGTTCCGCAACGCGGTGGAAATCTTCATTCTGCCGCCGTCGCTCACCGCGCTCGAAGAGCGGCTCAAGAAGCGCGGGCAAGACGAGCCGAACGTCATCACGCGCCGGCTGCTCGCGGCCGGCAGCGAGATCGCGCATGCGCCCGAATCGGAGTACGTCATCATCAACGAGCATTTCGAGCGCGCGCTCGAGCAGTTGCAGTGCGTGGTCGACGCGACGCGTCTGCGCTTCGCCTCGCAATACGCGCGACATACGGAGCTCTTCGTCGAACTCGGCATTCATTTGCCGCATGCCGACTGAGGGCGCGCGAAGGCGAGTCCTTGCGCACATAAGGTAGAATGAGCAACATATTGAGAAGGAATTTCGAAACATGGCCCGCATTACCGTCGAAGACTGCCTGAAGCAAATCCCGAATCGTTTCGAGCTGGCGCTTGCCGCGACGTATCGTGCACGTCAGCTCGCGCAAGGCCACACGCCGAAGATCGAAAGCCGCGACAAACCCACGGTCGTCGCGCTGCGCGAGATCGCTTCGGGGCAAGTCGGCCTCGAGATGCTGAAGAAGGTCCCCGTCTAAAGCATCAGACACGCTAGGCGCATCGCGCGCCTAGCGTTGTTCTTTGCCATGCCAGTTCGCGCATAGCCCGCATAGCGATCGATACGGAGGCGAAAATGAGCGCTACCCCATCGTCCGCCTCCGCTTCAGCCGATTCCGTGCATCTCGAGCACGAGCAAGACGTCGAAGCGCCCGGCCCGGCGCGCAAGTACATCGACGCGGTCCTCGAACAATCGTTTCGCCACCTGTTCGGGCCGACCGCCACCCCGGAGCAACCCCGCAGGCACGATGTCGTTTCCATTGCGAAACTGACCTCCATGCTGGCCGGCTATCTGAGCCCGGAAGAGATCAAAGAGGTCAAGGCCGCGTTCCACTTCGGGGATGAGGCGCACCTAGGTCAATATCGCCACAGCGGCGAGCCGTACATCACGCACCCTGTCGCCGTCGCCGAAACCTGCGCCGGCTGGAAGCTCGATGCGCAGTCGATCATGGCCGCGCTATTGCACGACGTCATGGAAGACCAGGGCGTCACGAAAACCGAGCTCGCGGAGCGTTTTGGCCCGAAGGTGGCGGAACTCGTCGACGGCCTCTCGAAGCTCGACAAAATGGAGTTTCGCAATCGCGAGGAGGCGCAGGCGGAAAACTTCCGCAAAATGCTGCTCGCGATGGCGCGCGATGTCCGCGTGATCCTGGTCAAGCTGGCGGACCGGCTGCACAACATGCGCACGCTCGGCGCCGTGCCGCCCGAGAAACGCCGGCGCGTCGCGCGCGAGACGCTCGACATCTACGCGCCGATCGCGCACCGCCTCGGCTTGAACAACACCTATCGCGAGCTGCAGGATCTAAGCTTCGCGAATTTCAACCCGCACCGCTACGCCACGCTCGAGAAGGCCGTCAAGGCCGCGCGCGGCAACCGGCGCGAGGTGGTCGGCAAGATCTTGGAATCGGTGCAGCGGGCGATTGCCGACGCGCAGATCGAAGCCGAGGTCACCGGCCGCGAGAAGACCATCTTCAGCATTTACAAGAAGATGCGCGACAAGCAGTTGTCGTTCTCGCAAGTGCTCGATGTCTACGGTTTCCGCGTCGTGGTGGACAGCGCGCTCGAATGCTATACGTGCATCGGCGTGCTGCACGCGCTCTACAAGCCGGTCCCGGGCAAGTTCAAGGACTACATCGCGATCCCGAAGGTCAACGGCTATCAGTCGCTGCATACGACGCTCGTCGGCCCGTTCGGCGCGCCGATCGAGTTTCAGGTGCGCACGCGCAAGATGCACGAGATCGCCGAGGCCGGCGTGGCGGCGCACTGGCTCTACAAGAACGGCGGCGCCGATCTGAACGACGTGCAAAAGCGCGCGCATCAGTGGCTCAAGTCGTTGCTCGACATTCAAAGCGAAGCGGGGGATTCGAGCGAATTCCTCGAGCACGTGAAGATCGACCTGTTCCCCGATGCGGTCTACGTCTTTACGCCGAAGTCGAAGATCATGGCGCTGCCGCGCGGGTCGACCGCGCTCGATTTCGCGTATTCGATTCACAGCGATCTCGGCAATCAATGCGTCGCCGTGAAAATCAATAATGAGCTGCTGCCGCTGCGCACCGAGCTCAAGAGCGGCGACATCGTCGAAGTCATCACCGCGCCGTACTCGAAACCGAATCCGGCTTGGCTAGGCTTCGTCCGCACAGGCAAGGCGCGTTCGGCCATTCGCCACTATCTGAAGACGATGCGGCTGAACGAGTCGGTTCAGCTGGGCGAGCGCCTCGTCGACCAGAGCCTGAAGGGCTACGGCCTTGCGCTGGCCGATGTCGAGCCCGAGGTATGGGAGAAGCTCGTGCAATGGACCGGCAACAAAAACCGGCAGGAGATCTTCGCCGACATCGGCCTCGGGCGCCGCGTGGCGGCTGTCATGGCCAAGCGGATCGAGGTGCTCATCAGCGGGCGCGATGGCGATGAGGATCATGGCCGCGGCGAGCATGGCAATCATGCCGGCGCGCCGCATGCGCCGCCGGTCGTCATTACGGGCACCGAGGGGATGTCGGTGCAGCTGTCGGCGTGCTGCAGGCCCATTCCGGGCGACGACATCATGGGCTACATCGGCATCGGCCTGGGTATGGCGATTCATACGACCGACTGCCGGGTTGCGCAGCGTATTCACCGGCGCGATCCGGGGCGTTGGATCGACGTGGCATGGGCGCCCCAGCCGGGCCGGCTGTTCGACGTGGCCGTCAAGGTGCTCGTGCGCAACGTGAAGGGCGTATTCGCGCGGGTGGCCGCCGACATCACGTCGGCCGACGCGAACATCGTGCATATTGCGATGGACGAGGACGTGTCCCAAGAGTCGACCGTGCTGCGGTTCGTCATTCAGGTGAGCGACCGCGTGCATCTGGCCAACGTGATGCGCCGAGTGAGGACGAATCCCGATGTCATGCGGATCGTCCGCGAGCGTCCTAGCGAAGACGGTCATCATCGGCACGATGGCGGCATGCGTATCGAGCGAGAGCGCGGCGACTATTGAGAGAGGGTGAGGGTGTCGGGCCCGTCGCGGTGCGGTGGGCTCGCCAGGCCTTTCGGACGAAGGACGACATCGCAAAGGGAGGCCGCAAAAACAAAGGGCCTTCCGAATGGAAGGCCCTTCATAGGTGGCGCGGCTGGCAGGATTCGAACCCACGACCCCTTGGTTCGTAGCCAAGTACTCTATCCAACTGAGCTACAGCCGCACGC
>NZ_JBQCHR010000149.1:0-44500 GCF_051954495.1 Trinickia sp. | reverse complement strand
TTCCCCCGGGGTGGGGGGGGGTTGGATAAATTTAACCGCCGTCCGCCTGGCTCCCGGGGGGGGGCGCCCATCTTCCGCCCCCCCGCTGCCGGGTAGCCGCGGGATGCGATTCGTGAGCGGCAGGCTGCCTCCCCCTCCCTCGCACGACTTAGGATGCATATGGTTCGGCCAATCGGCACACAGCAGCCCGTACCGCCGCAAAGCACGGGCGCGCCCTCTTCGACCGCTGAGTCCCGCGAGACCGAGCGAGAACGCGGCACCCGTGAAACCAGCCCCGGCCCGTTGCGCGATCTCGCGCCGCGCACATCGACCGCGGGCGGCGCCGGACCGTCCACGCGGGGCCTGGCGAGCGCGCGCCCCGCGCCGCGGGCAGCCATGATCGATGCATCGATCACCCTCCTGAATCGCAGCAACGACGTGAAAACCGTCGTCGCGTTCGCGGACGGCATCGGCCGTTTGGAAGCGCAGCTTGCCGCGCTCAAAGCGCCGCCCGAGCCCCACGCGGAGGCGGCGCCGCCCCTCTCGGAAGCCGAACTGACGCAGGCGATCCGGCGGCTGCGCACGAGTCGCGAGCTGGCAAGCGGCAAACTTCAAGTGCTTGGCGCCAAATGCGACGAAGCGCGCGAGGTCGTCGAGCAGTTGAACGCGACACAGGCCGGCAAAGAGCAGCGGCTCGAGCATCTGCAGCGAGAGTACGACGCCGCGACCGCATCGGAGCCGGCGGTCGCTACGACGCCGTCACGTCCCAGCACGGACGCCCTTATCGCGGATGCCAACGTCAACCATGGTCGAATGAGACAGATCTCGCGGCAGATCGAATCGCTGTCGGCGAGCCGAGAGACGGCGGCGAACGAAGCGAAGACGATGGCCGAGCGCGCCGCGCTGAGGGAAGCGGCCGAGGCTGCTGCGCTGATCGGTGCCGCAAGTCCGGCTCTGTACGAGCAAACCACTCAATGGCTGCGGGGAGAATCGCAGGCATCGCGTCGTTCGGCGCGACCTCTTCGCGATCGGCAGTTCCAAGCGAGCCTCACGACGGCGTTCGAACTCATCGCGGCGCACCGCGGGGATCCACTCGAGGCTGCGCGGGCGTTCATGCGCGCTGCGTCGGGGACTGGGCTCGAGCATGTCTCCGCCAATGTCGAGCAAATGCTCGTCTACGATCTCGGACACAGCTTGCGGCTATGGAATAGGGAAGCGCACCAAGGCAAACTGCGCGGCCAGATCGACAAGGTGAAGGGTTGGATTGGGCAATCGCCGCCACAAGTCACAACGCGTCGTATATGCGGGGAGATCGAACGAGCGGCCATGCAGATGCACAGCGCGCTGCGCAGAGACGCCTCGGTCACTCAGCTCGGCGATCAGGTGCTCAGCAAGCCGGAAATCGAAGCGGCCGCGGCGAGGCTCGACGAATTGTCGACGAGACTGGATCGTCATCAGGACGCGTTCGCCACGATGGTCGGCGCGCTTGAACGGCATCTCATCAAGAGTCTGGAAGTCAACGACGCGCTCCGAGAAGCGATGGCGCAACGGGTTGCGCCCCAGCTCGACGGCTACTACGCCGCAAGGATTTCTGAACTCGCAGCTGAGAAAAAGGCGCTGACCCAACCCTCCGCGCCACTGCCGAAAACGCGTACCGCACCGGGCGCGCCGGGCATGCCCAGCACGAGCCGAACGAGCACCCATCTCGAACAGCTCGAAGCGAGGATTCTTCGCCTGCAGGGCGAAATTCCGCGATACGCCGAGCAGCACAGAAGCGAGTTCGAGCACTACGCGAGCCTCAGTGCGCGCCATTTGTCGGCGGCCGACGAGCTCGAGGCGATCGACGGCGAATTGGCCGACCACCAGAACCGGCTCGGCGAACTCCGTGCTTCGCGCCATCAGGAAACGAAGCAGCGTGGCGCGCGCAGCGGCGAAGCCGAGCGCGTCGAGGGTGAGCTCGAAGCGCGATGGAACGCGGCGATCCGCAGCCCAGACCTACACCGCATCATCTCGCCGGCAGCGCTCGTGCGCGCGATCGACGTTCATTTTGGACAGAGTCCCGAGCAGATGCGGGCGCGCCTGAACAAGTCCGGGGGTACGCTGTCGCGCACGGGGACGTTTTCGTCGCGGGCCGGGCTGCTGCGCGCAATCGCCGATATTGCCAATCACGAGCTGTCGAAGCCCCATTCAGCGCTGCTCGCGCGTAGCGAAGCCGAGCTTGAACGGATCGCGAGCGGCTACGCAGGCGGGCGCATCGACGCCCTTTGCAATCACGGCCGCGCGATCGGAGTCGGCGTGCGTAAAAGCGCGAGCGGCATCGTCGAAATGAGAACGAACACGAGCCAGTACTCGATCCAATGGGAGCGGGGAACGGGAGCACGCATCAGCCACTTGCATCCGTGGGTCTCGCCGTACTGAGCCCCGCATCGTCACCGGTGAAACATCCTCACCGGTGATTCCTGCAAAAACGCGTTAGCCGCCGGCGTTGCCGCTGGTGCTCGCCTCCTGCGCAGCCGCCTCGAGCAACTCCGCTATCCGAACGATCTGGAACATTTGCCGTGCGATCGATTCATGGTCGCCATCGAGGAGCCGGACAGGCGCCGTGTCGCTTCGACCGTCGTCCAGAAAGCCGACGTCGTCGTCGATGGCGTCGAGAATATCTGCCGCGATCGCCTTCGCCTTCGGCACGTCCCGATTCAACGCCGCCGCGCGCGCTTCATCGATTCGGCCGATGTAGCTGCGTGCTCTCGCTTTCTGCTCAGGCGTGGCTTCTCTCGCGGAGCCCAGGGCGGCGCGCTTCCGATCGAGTTCGTTCAGCGCCCCGATCACGCTGCGCCGAGGTTCCTCCGCACGCATCAGATCGAGCAGTTGCCGATAGCGCGGCATCACGCGAACCATCCCTTCTAGAATGCTGAAGGCATTGTGCCGATGATCGTCGGTTGCGCGCAGATCGAAGTCCTCGCGGCCGCGGGCGGCGTGCAATACCCCCGTCAACGTCGAGTTCAACCATTCGACATGCAGGTCGACGATAGCGGGATGAGCCAACGCCCCGGCCTGTGGCTGAAGCTGAACGATATGCGTCAGCGGCGTTCGCCCATTGGCGTGACGAGCCTGCGGATCGACCCGCGGATTCGCAACGAGGTCGTTCAGCATCGACTCCCAATGCGATGAGCGCCCGTGGTAGTTCAGGGCGTCTTCCCACTTTTCGAGTACCTGCCACAACGGCGTTCTTCCCTTGGCGTCGAGCCTGTTCGGATCCGCATTGGGATGTCGTCCGATCGCTTTCACGATGGAAGGACTGGCTCGTTCGATTGCGAGCTGCATCGGCGTTCGCTCGCCGCCCGGCGCAAGATCGGGCAACGCGTCGTCGCGCTCGAGAATCGCAAGGGCCACTTGTTCCGCCCCGCGCGCTCGCCTTCCGTTCATGTTCCTGAGTGCGAGATTGAGGGGCGTCAGGCCGTTTCGATCGGGCAGGTTGACGTCGAACAGATGCGCCTTGACGCCGGAAGCGGGCGCGGCATGCAGACCAAGGAACAGCTTCGCGATCGCGTCGTCGCCCTGGAGCGCGGCATGCGCCAGCGCCGTGCGTCCTTGTGCGTCGGGCAGATTCGCGATGTGGCGAAAATGGGTGTCGTCATCCGTACCGGGTTGCGCAGCCAACGCTTGCGCCAAGCCGGCCGCTTGAAGGACGACGTGTACGGCATCTCGATTGCCGGTGGACACGGCGTGAGTCAGCAACGTATGGCCCGTAGCCGTGCGCTGCGTCAGCAAATGCGGCAGCATGGTCAACAGTTGCCGCAGGCGCGGCGCGTTTCCCTTGTCGATGGCAGCGACGACTTCCTTGATGGCCGAGTCGGGAGCGGCCGCTCGGGCGCTCGCCATGCCCGGAATCGCCGAGCGGGGTCTTGGCGCGCCGGGCGATGCCGCCGCCCTGGTGGCAAGAGGCAGCACTTGCGCCCCTCGGGAAGATTGCGCCGCCGATGGCGAAGGCGAAGGCTCCAGCGGGTGCGCCTCGGGCGACGTGGCCGGATTCGATGCCGGGGTTTCCGGGCGGGTGGGTGCAATGGGTCTCATGATCGAAAGCGAATGCGCGGGCGGAAGAAACGATGCTCGAAGTTTGAGCGCGCGACCATGACCTATGCACGTCGCTCAGCGAAATCGCGTGGCCAACGTGGAAATAACCGATTGCGCGGCTACTCCGGGCTCGGAGTGCCGTTTTCAAGGTCTGCCAGCAACCGGCGCGCACTGTCGCCGTCCAGCTCGCCGCCACGCTCGAGGTCCTTGACCGCGTCTTCGAAATCGAAATGACCGAATGCCGGACGCATGCTCCGCAGATAGTCGGCCCGTCGCTCCCGCGGCTGCGTCTTGGCGGCCTCGACGAGCGCTGTGTGCGCCGGCATGCCCAGGGCCCGGAGATGCTTCCGATTGATGGCGTGCGAGACATCCTGGTCCGCGAGGTAGACGTTGACCGATCGATGGCCTCCGGGCGCGTAGAGCGGTTCGCCCGATTGCTTCATAAATGCGTCGTTCGGTATCGCTGCGACACTCGTCACCGGGCCGCCGGTTCTGAATTCCCGATCCGGCCCGTAGTAATACGCCCGCGTGTCAGCGTCACGGATGAAATCCTTCATGCTGAGCGTGGCGAATTTCGAGTAGTCCGTTTCCTTGACGCGAACATGCTCCGACATGCTGTTCGGGTCGAAAAACCCGACTACGTATTCCATGTCGTCCGTGCCCGGCGGTTGACCTTTTACCCGCTTTGCGGAAAGAAACATCGCCATGGCGTGCTTGTTCGTCTCCAACAAAAGGCTCACCCGACCAGGCTTCGGCATGTGCGCGAATCGATCCGCGATCAATTGACCCCACTTCTCATGGCTCAGCAGATAGTTTTCGATGCTGCATTGCTTGATCTCGTGGTACCTCGTTTCGATCGATACGTCGATGTGTCGGCTCATTCTCGAGCGCGTGCCCATCAAACTATGACGGACATCGGCCCGTCTCTGGGGGCGCGTTGTCACGCCCCGATGCGCCTGATCGGCGTCGGATCGTTCCGCGTCTAGGAGCTCACGGAGCGTGCGTCCCGTCGCCGGCACGCCATGTTCCTTCCGCGCGTCGAATCGCTGCGCGTCCAAAATCTCTCGAACCGCGATATGCCGGCACCAGATCAATTCGCCGCGACGGCCCCGGAACGCAACCTCTCCATTCAGGCTGTCGGAACTTCGCGCTTTACCCTTCGATAGATAGACTTGGCTGGTAGCCGTGCTCGTGCCGACCGTCTCACCCGCGACGACATGCTTGACCAGCGTTTTTTGGCTTGCATTGGTTCGGTTCTCCACCTGCGTCGCCGGCGGCACCTTGACCTTCGTCAGCTTTGGCGCGCGCAACGTCAGTTTTTCTCCCGCGAATCCGCTTGCATCGACGCTTTTCAGCCCCCTGCATGAAGCCGCCCTGCCCGCTGCGCGAATCGTCCGCGTTCCTCGCACCTCGCTCCTCGACCGGCGATGTTGCGTCGGCCGAGTGGGAATTCACATTGGCGGGATGAACCGCGGAGATGGGCCGCAGTGGCATGGGAAATCGCTCCTTGCGCGGGCTTTGTTCGGCCCCGAGTAGGGCGCAACGGGTCGCAAGGTATCAAGCGCGGCGGCCGACGCCTGCGCAACGGAGCGAAAACGGCGGGCCGGCAGCGAAGCGACTAGTCGCCCACTCGCTATGCGAGCGGTGGGCGAGCGCTGAATGCAAGCGTAGTCAGCCGGTCTTTGACTTCGCCGCATGTTTCGCATTGTCATACTATTGACATGATTTTCGTTTAGTCTTCCGCCTCCGGTGGCCGTCTACCCCTCCATTTCCCTGATTGATAGGACTTTTTCGTTCCCTTACTCTGCAACATGACGCACGCCGAAATCGCCGAGCGGCCCAGCGTGTCGAAACGAACAGTCCCAGACTATCTCTCCCAGGCGACGCACGCGTGCTGTCTGGCTTCGCTCCGGTAATCGACGATATGGCCCAGAACACAGCTTTCAGCACAGGCGCCAACGAGACCGAGCAAGCCATCAGCGCCGCAATTCGATGGATGGTGCTGCTGCGTTCGGGCGATGCCACGGAACGCGATCGTCAGCACTTCGACGCATGGCGCAAGGCCGATCCCGCCCATGCGAAGGCGCTGGCGCACGTGGAGGCATCGCTCGGTGCGCTCCTACCGCCCACCCCAGCCGGCGTACCGCGCCGCGCCGTCGGCGATGCGAAGCTGCCTGCCCCCTCGCGCCGCAAGCTCGTGCGCGGCGCGCTTTCGTTCGGGGCGATCGCCCTCGGCGCCGGCGCGATCGTCGATAGGCTGACGCCGATCGGCCAGTGGACAGCGGATATCCACACCAACACGGGCGAGCGCAAGGAGACGATGCTCGCCGATGGTTCCACCGTCACGCTTGGCGCGCGCAGCGCGCTCGACCTGGCCTATAACAACGAAGCGCGCGGGCTGGTCCTACGCAACGGGGCGGCGCTCGTCAGAGTGGCAAATCGCGATGCCCGTCCGTTCGTGGTTCGCAACGGCAACCGTCGCGTGCGCGCGCATGCCGGTTCATTCTCGGTGCGCACGGAAGGGCAGTGGCTGCACGTCGCGGCGCTCGACACGCCGCTGCAGATCTCCGTGGCCGGCGGCGACGCCATGACGCTTGCGCCGGGCCGTACTGCTCGAGCCGGCAGGCAGCGGATCGAGCCTCTGCGCGAAAGCGCCGCGTTCGAGACCTCGTGGACGTCGGGCCAGCTGCAAGTCGACGAAATGCCGCTCGGCGTCGTCGTCGAGCGCCTGCGTCCCTATTTCCCGGGGGTAATCCGAGTGGCGGACGATGCGGCCTCGCTCCCGGTCACGGGTGTGCTGCCGCTCGACCAACCGGTGCGCGCGCTCGATGCGCTTGCCCATACGCTGCCCCTTCAGATCAGCCGCTACGCGGGTTATCTCGTGCTCGTCGAACACGCCTGAATGCCGTCACGCTCGATACCCCGCCTAAGATAACCGGCCGTTGAAAAGATTTTGCCCGCGAATGCCGGGGCGCAAACGCGCACCGACCAAGCAATCGATAGAGATGACGAGTACGGTCCGCCCCCCAGCGATGCAGCCTCCTCCGGCCGAGCCCAACTCGAACGCGCGGACAGCCGGCGTCGTCCTATTCGTCGTCTTGGCGCATCTCGCGCTGTTTGCAGTCCATACCCACGCCGTGCGCTCGGGTGTATCCGGTCTGCGCGAAGCACACGCCGTCGCGCCGTCCGGGCCGCTCGAAGTCACCTTGCTCGCCGCACCGTCTGCGATCGATCGGCCGGCGCCCGCCGGTCCCCCATCCCATGCCTCGGTCAATCCGCACGTGTCGCCGTCCCAACGCCGTGCGATTTCGCGCAAGCCTGCGCCAACCGAGTCGCCTACGGCGGCGCCGCACGCCGCTGCGCCGCGAGAAATCGCGCTAGCCGAGCCGGCTGCCGCAACGGCCGGCGCCGCCAGCACGCCCGGTGCCGCTGCTGCTAACGCCGGGAAAGCGCCGACCGCGGCGGACGCGGCGCGATTCAGCGCCCGCCCCGCGATCAAGCGATCCGATGAGGTGGTCTGCCGGATTCCGACACCGTCGTATCCGGCCCGAGCACGACGGCTCGAAGAGGAAGGCACGGCCACGGTGCGCATGACGCTCGATACCGACGGACGCCCGACGGCCGTGAGCGTCGAGCAAGGCACCGGCTTTGCCGACCTCGATGCGGCCGCGCTCGACGCGGTACGCAGCGCCGCCTGCGAGCCGTATATGGAGCGCGGGGAGGCCGTGCCGGTAAGCGTCGTCCAATCGATCGATTTCGAGCTCACCCAGCCATGAGGGCGGACAGACGTCTCAGCCCGCTCGCCACGAAGGGATCGTCGTGAATTTCGTATGCCTGCGATCGACGCGCTCGCCACCGATGCGGCCCCGTGCACGGTCGTCAGCCACGCGGTCAGAAAACCCTGACGCGACAATCAGCCCCTTCTGACACCCGCGAACCCCGATAAATCGCTATTTTGGCCGCTTCATCCGAAACCGGCGCGCAGACATCGAGCGCGTTTTTTTTCTAAACAGTAACCGCACCGGATTCGCATCGCGCTAACGGAAGCGATAGTGTCGACCGTGCTTTAGTCGAGATCAATGTAATGGCGGGAATGGGGCGCGTTTCGCGCGCGCGTTGGGCATGGCTTGCAATGGCCATGGGGTGTTCGACTGCCACGCCGCATACCTGGGCCGCGGATGCGCCGCCCATCGAGTTTCATGTGGCGGCCGGCCAACTCGACAAGGTGCTCCTGCAGATCGCGAAGCTCGGGCACGTCGTCCTCTCGTTCAACGCGTCACTCACGCGCGGCCTCTCGGCTCCCCCGATCGACGGCACGATGACGGCAAAAGAGGCGCTCGCCAACGCGCTTGCCGGCAGCCACCTCGAACTGATCGAGATGGCGGGCGGCACGCTCACGCTGCGCCGCGCCGAAACGGCTGGCGAGCCGGGCGCCGAATCGGCGACGGACCATGTGCTCCCCAACATCGATGTGCGGGCCCGTGCCGACGACGACGACGCAACTCGGCACAGCTTCGTCGTCGAGCGTTCGTCGACAGCCACGCGCACCGACATGGCGCTCTCGGACGTGCCGCAATCTGTCGGGGCCGTCAGCCAGGAAGTGATCGCCACTCAACAAGCCGCGACCGTTGCCGACGCGCTCGCCAATGTGAGCGGCGCCACGCCGTTCTACGGCTTCAATAGCTCGGACTACGACGTCAAGGTGCGCGGCTTCCAAACGACATCGCTGCTGGCCGACGGCATGCTCTACGAAGCGATGGCCTATCCGCCGCTCGAGGGAATCGAACGCGTCGAAGTGGTCAAGGGGCCTGTCACGTTGATCGCGGGGGGCGTGCCTGCAGGCGGCATCGTCAATCTGATCACGAAGAAGCCGGAGTTCAAGACACAGCGCACGCTCGCGACGCAGATCGACTCGAACGGCCAGCGCAGGGCAAGCGTCGACCTAGCCGGCACGTTCGGCGACGCTTCGCATTTGGGCTACCGATTCGTGGCGGCCGGCGAATTGGACAACCGCAACTACGGCGGCTACGACGGAAAACGCGAGTTTTATCTGGCGCCGTCGCTGCGCTATCGCGATTCCGCAACCGACATCACGCTCGGCGTCGAGCATTACCGCAATCGTTTGCCGATCCTGCCGTATACGGTCGGCGGACCCGACGGCAATCCGCTGCCCGATACGCCACTCACACCGGTCAGCGCGCCGAGCGACTACATCTCCAATGAAATCACCGAGGTGCACCTGCTCACCGAGCACTCGTTCGGCGATGGTTGGAGCGTGCGCGCGCGAGCGCGGCTGCTGCGCTATGAGACCGATACGTTTTGGGACCTGCCGCTAGCCGTATTCGACTCCGCCGGCGACGTGGGACTCGATGCAATCCATGCCCGCACGGTCCAGCACGAGGCCACGGTGGCGAGCGAACTGGTACGCAAGTTCAAGCTGGGTGGGGTGTCCGGTACGCTGCTCGCAGGGCTGGATTTCTGGCGGTTCGGCTACGCCAACGATCAAGCGCCCGATAACTTTTCGCTGCAGAACCTCTATACGCCGCAGCCGTTGCAAACCGTCCCGGGCGGCCCTCTCATGCCGTTCTCTTCTTATGATTCGAGGCAATGGAGCACCTATGTGCAGGCGCAACTAGCATTCGGATCGCGCCTTCGCGTGCTGGCCTCGCTGCGGCACACGAACGTCCTGTTCTCCGATCAGCTCAATCAGTTCAGTCAGCACAACAACGCCTGGACGCCGAATCTCGGCGTCAGCTACCGGCTGACGTCGTCCGCGACGCTCTACGCCAATTGGCTGCACGGGTTCGATCAATCGCTGGGCAACCAGACGTCGAGCGGCACAGGTTTGCCGCCGATGCGCAGCGAGCAGATTGAGACGGGCGTGAAATTCGATTTACTCGACGACAAGCTGTATGCGACAGCGGCTGTCTATCGCGTACGCAACGACTTTTCGATCGGCGTCGACCCGGCGAATCCGCTCTATGCGTCTCAGGCGCCGGGCCAGCACAGTCGAGGGTTCGAGTTCGATGTGCAAGGAGAAGCGCTACCAGGTTGGAACGTGATCGGTACGCTCACCGTGGCGAGCGCGAACGCGGACAGCGGCGATACAGGTTCCCCCGGGATCCCGGCGCGCAGCGCAAGCCTGTGGTCCACCTACGCGTTCAGCCACGACCCATCGCGCGGCTGGAGCGTGGGCGGCGGCATCTTTTGCCATTCGCGCGAGCCGACCGATATGCCGGGCTATACGCTGCCGGGCGACGCGCGCGTCGATGCGACTATCTTCTATCGCGCCAAGCACTGGTCCGCGCAGCTAGGCATGAGGAATGTATTCGATCGGCGCCTGTACGGCGCATCGATGCACGCGATCGCCGTTCCCGTGCTGCCGGGCCGCAGCGTCACATTGACCACGACATTCGATCTGAGCTGAACATACCGTCTTGCACGGACATGACGGCGCTATCGCTAGTGCAGTGTCGCCCTCTCAGGGCGCTCATCGCCGAACAGGACGTGCTTGCTTTGGACAGCCCCGCTTATGGCGTCGAGAAGCTGGATTGCCGCTTGCGCGCTGAAGCGGATTCGGCGCTCGGCAAAGTACTCGGTTTCGTCCCGCTGCATTAAGTCGATCACGACGATGTCGATGTCGCCGGACGCGTGCTGGACCATCGAAATCGGCACGGACACGTTGAATGCTTCGTCCGGCGCATCCCATGCGTCGGACGGTTCGTTGTTCTCGAAAATCACCCGGATGTTCTCCCGATTGCAGTTTTGTTCAGCCATGCAACGATTGTCCGCAAACGGTCTCGCGCTGCCCGGCTATGAAACGAAATGTCGAACACGCTGGCGAAGCGCGATCGGCATGCCAAAACGGGCGCACGAAAAAAAGGCCGTCGATCGACGGCCTAATGAGCACCAACGCAATGACGCGTGGGGAACGCTGGCGCTACAGGGGACTCGTCGCACCGATTGTCAATGCTCAAGCCGATGTGTTCGGTGCAAGTGCGGTCAGATATCGGTTCACTTCCTTCACCAGTTCTGTTGCATAGATGCTGGGCAAACCGTCGTCGTCACCGAGCGCGAGTAGCCGCTCGATCCGTTGACGAAACGTACGTTCGACGTCGGAACGCGTCTGCGCCGGCAAATGCGCTGCGATCGAAGCGAGCATCTCGCCCGCGACCAACATCCATGTGCCGTGCTGAACGATGGCGTTGCTATGCGCTGCGCACAGCTCGGCAATCGCTGCTCTGAGCTCGTCGAAACTCTCATAATCGTCGCGCCTTAGCAGTTCATCCCCCAGACGGTTTTGCTTCGCCACCAATCTTCCTATATTTCGTTTACGTCGGCCGTTGCGTTCACTCAACGTGGGTTGGACCTGCTCCGAGCTGATTTTAATGCGTGATCATCATGATGTACGGACCGAAAAGGATGAATCGACCGTCAGGATTTCCTGATAAACCCATAAGGGATACGGATGCAGGCACGCCCAGTTCGGCATCGGTCCGAGAAAACGCCGTGAACCACCGGTTCAGCTTGTCGATAACGAATCGTTTGAAACATCGAGAAAGATGAGCGCTCTTAACGCATTTGACATCACTGAAAATAATGCTTTCCCATACACTAAAAATTATTTATATTGATTCGATATTTAATTTCCTTTCAATTTCATCAACGATAGCTTTCGATATAAATGATACTTTCCCGTTTGAAGGTGGTTCTAGCTGCGGCCTGCGTCGCGTTCGGCATGCAAGCTGCACACGCGGCAGACGCCAAAGATCCGCTGCGCCCGCTCGTCGAAAGCGCTGCGCAGCGGCTCGGAATCGGCGAAGAAGTTGCGCTGTCGAAGTGGGACAGCGGCACAAGCGTCGAGGACCCGGCACGCGAAAGCGCCGTCATCGCGCACGCCGTTACCGAAGGTCAGCATGCGAATCTGGCCGCCGCTGACGTAACGCGATTTTTCAGGGCGCAAATTGAAGCGAACAAGCTCGTGCAGTACGAGTTGCTCGCCAGATGGAGACGGGCCGGCTCGGCGCCGCCGCACAAGCCGATTGACCTGGGTCGGACAATCCGCCCCGAACTCGACCGTCTGCAGACGACGATGATCGCCCAGCTCGTGGATGCGAATTCGGTGCTGAACAACACGGAATGTGCACGCGAGGTGGCGGGTGCGGTTGGCCGCTATGCATTCGAGCATCAGTTCGATCCCGCCGATCTGCCGGTGCTCGCGCTCGATCGCGCGATGGCTGGCTTGTGCCGGGTCGATTGATAAAGAGATAACGCCCGGGGCCCAGTCTAACCGCCGGGCTGAACAGGGCCCGAGCTATTAGCGCGTTTGGCGCGCGGGCTGCGCCTTACCTGCGGCGCCAACGGCTAATGGAACTGCGCTGCGACGAAGTACGTGGCGGCGACGAGTGCGGTACCGAAGCTACAAACGAACGTCACCAGCCGCCAAGTTTGCGCGTTGACCTCCTTGTGGAGATCACCACGAGTGGCGACGGAATCCAAGCGCGTCTCGATCCTTGCAAGCCGATCGCGCGTTTCAAAATTGGCCGCTTCAAGGGCTACGATTCTGGCTTCCATGCCCCCATGATCGCCGCCGCCGCCTCCGTTGTCAAACGGTGGGGGATGTGGCCCGAGGTCGGCACTTCTCAATCGGCGGCGAATATCCGAGATCGTCATCATGTCGGTCGTGAGAGTGCCGCAAGCCGTTGAGGGATTTCATTCGGCAGCGGCAAACATTGATCGGCCGATACTATGCGGAAATGCGGCCCTTGGGTGGTTCTTCCAATTTTCTCGGACCGATTACGCTCATCGATAGAGCGCAAATCCGCAATGAGCGGGAACGCGAATCCGACAGCAAACCGCTCGAGCAAAGTCCTTTGCGAAGGAAGGGGACATCGTCTGATTTTCCGGATCACCCGCACTGCAACGCCCGCACCGATGGCAAGATTGCCGGCTCTTGTTCCAGCCCTTCTTTGGCGCCGGGTCAACGACCCGATGGTGCTGGAAACGCTGCGCAAGGGTGTCATTCAGCAAGAGCCGGTCGAGCTCCGGCGACAAGACCCAAAGCGCCCCATCCCTACCTCTCGGGGCAACAACATCCGCTCAGGGCTGCAGCGCCCCGACAGCCGCCACCAGAATTTCCCCGGCATCGTCGATATGCTTTTCCAACAAAGCACAGGCCGCCTCCACATCGCGAGCCCTAATGGCATCCAACAACGCCGAATGCTCTTCCGCCGATTTCGCCTCCCACTCCACCATCGTGGCGGTCGCGTACATATATCGAAGTCTCGCCTCATGGAGCGCATCGATGTTCGCTAAGAGGCGCGGCATATTGCAAGGGCGATACAAGCTCGAGTGGAAGTTCCGATTGGCCTCTTCCCAAGCGCTTATATCCTGACAGCCGTCCGCTTCGTTTATGGCGGCCTCCGCCAAAGCAATATCGTTCTGCGTCAAGTTCGGTATCGCATACCTCAGCGCGAGCACTTCGAGCGCCGCGCGCATGCGCGTGATCTCGACGATCGACGCTTGATCGAGCAGCGGCACGTACACGCCCTTGCGCTCGCGCGAGACGAGCAAGCCGCGTGCTTCCAGCCTGCGAAACGCCTCTCGCACCGGCACATGACTCGCGTTGAATTCCGTCGCCACCGTTTCTTGGCGAACGCGATCGCCAGGCTTCAGCGTTCCCCGGATGATCTGCTCCGCCAACGCGGTTGCAATGCGCGCGGGTAGCGATTCCGAGCTTTCGACATTCACTTGTGTTTTGTCCTCTAAGGGGCGGGCGCCCACATGTCACCGCAGGCGGCCGTCACCGCACCGATCAGTTTGCCGTCACGCACGAGACGCCTTACGGATTCCACGTCGTCGTAGACCCAGCGATCGTCGCCGAGCATGGCGGGAACCTCGGATCTTACCGTTTCCAGTGCGGCCTTGGCCCCCTGCCCCAACGGAAACGCCGTCATAGCGTGGTCGACGATGTCCAGCGCCTGTGCCGCTATGAGAATTTCGGCGCTGACCACCGCTTGTGCGTTTTCCACCACCGTGCGCGTGCGCCGGGCGGCGAAACAAGCGTTGCTGATGTGGTCTTCCTGGTTTCCCTTGGCCGGCAGACTCGTCACGCTCGCGGGGCTGCAAAGGCCCATGTTTTCGAGCACGAGGCCTGTGCCCATGCTTTGAACGACGGCGAAACCCGTGTTGATGCCCGGTTCAGTCGCGATCATATTCCGGGGCAATCCATAGTTGCAGGCGGGATCGATTAGTTGATTGTTCCGGCGGTCGCATATCGCACTGAGATCGGTCACGACGAGCGCCAGGAGATCCATCGCCTGAGCCACGTACTGACCATGAAAATGACCGCACGAGACGATATCGTAGCCGCCGTCTGCAGCAAAGATCAGGGGGTTGTCCGTCGCGCTGTTCATCTCCGTAACGAGGATCCCGTCGATATAGTCGAGCGCATCGAGCACCGGCCCATAGACTTGCGGAGCGCAACGGAATGAATAGACGTCCTGTATGCGCGGCTGCGCGGCTGTCGAACTTGCGGCGCCATCGATCGACGTGGCGCGCGCCTCGTTCGTGCAGCGCGATGTGCCCTGCAACAACCGTCTGATGGCCGATGCGACTCGGCGCTGGCCCGCATGCGGTCTTGCCGCCATGACTCGGTCGTCGAAGCAGCTGCGCTCCGCTCTCATCGCCTCGAGCGAAAGCGCCAGCGAAATCGTGGCGTTCGACAGCAGACGACGGGCATCGAATGCCGCGATCACGGCATAGGCCAACGATGCGGTAGACCCGTTGATCAACGCCGTCGCATCCTTCGCTTCGACATCGAAAGTGGGTTCCAATCCGATCTGCTCAAAGGCCGATCGAGCACTCATCACGGCGCCCCGGTACGACACGTTCGATTGTTCGAGCCCGAGCAATGCGCCGCTCATGAGGGCCAAAGGCGCGAGATCCCCGCTCGCGCCAACGCTGCCCTTTGCCGCGATCACCGGGGTAATGCCCGCGTTCAACATGGCAATGAGTCGATCGACCACCTCGATGCGAATGCCTGAATGATTTCGGGCGAAGGTGTTGGCTCTGATCGCCATCATTGCGCGGACCACTTCGTCCGGCATGAGTTCGCCCGTGCTGGCCGAATGGGAGTGGATCAGGTTCCGCTGAAACCGTGCGATGTCGGTCGCGCTAATTCTCTGATTCTTGAGCGCCCCTACCCCTGTGTTGAAGGCGTACATGAGCGGAGCGTCGTCCACGAGCCAGCTCTCGTCGATGAATTTTCGCGTGGACACAAGGTTCGTCCGCACGGTGTCGCTCAAGCAGACCTGCGCTCCGTTTCGCGCTATGTCGATGATTTGGTCGATGCTCAGGTCGTCGCCGGTGAGCGCGATCGCACGTGCTTCACTCATGGGTTGTTCCTCCGATGTCGTTTTATCTATTATCTACAAAACGTCTGGACCATGCAATGGAAAGAGTGGGGTACTGTGCGCCGCCGCCCGCATCGACGTCCGGCGTGCGTTCCGGTTCGATGACGTCGGCAAACGCCTTGGGCGCCTCTTGCGGCAAGTTATGACCGATGACGCCACCGATGTCGCGATGTCGATACGCGCCTCGGAACTTCTTGGCGTAGGCCGCGGGTTGGGGATGCGGCGCACCGTTCGTTGATTTAGTGAGCCAAATTCAAATCTGCAAAAATAAAACCCAGCGGTGATTGCGCATACCGCATGTGTTCGCTCGCTTGCCGATAAAGCCCTGTTGAGCCCATCCGGTAATGTCGCCCACGTAGTGGACGAATTACGCAACGGTGTTGATCCAATGCTGACGCTGTTAATCTATTGCCATTCCAAAAGAAATCGTGGAGAAGTGAATGGCTCCGATTCCCAGTGTCGTAACGGGCCGGCAACTGGATCAATTTCTAGATCGAATTGAAAGCGATCTGGAAGAAAACGATCGGGGCGAAACCGACGATTTGCTTACGAGGCTGCGCGCCCAACCGTTGCGCGCACATTCAATCGAGGCAATCGCCCGGCTTCACGCCCTGTGGATGCGCGCCGGCGATACGGCCGCCGCACGCACCGTGCTCGATGCCGACGGCGC
Organism: Trinickia sp.; assembly: GCF_051954495.1. Taxonomy (GTDB): domain Bacteria; phylum Pseudomonadota; class Gammaproteobacteria; order Burkholderiales; family Burkholderiaceae; genus Trinickia. Next base: position 28,363 of record NZ_JBQCHR010000149.1, on the reverse strand, counting down.
GAGCGTGCTGGCGAGCGCCGCGCCCGACGCGCGTCCAGACATCCGAATGTCGCTGGCGCTTTACCGGCTGCAAGTCGGCACCTTCCTGAAGGAAGACGATGCGATCGCACACGCGCTCGTCGAAATGCGCAACGTCATCGCGCAAGAGCCTGGCCTTCATGCAGACCGCTACCGCCGCTGGGGCGGTCTCGACAGCATCGAACACCATCACCCGGCGCATGCGCTTGCGGCCATCGAGCTGCGCCATGCGCTATGCGCCGCGATCCCCGAACGCGCGGCGCTACGCGCGGTGGACGAGGCCGACCGGCAACGCCGGCGCGCGTGGGCGTTAGCGCGAACAGGAGCCAACGCCGACGCGGTGGCCGCGGCGGACATCGCGCTCGCCGCACTGGCCGGCGCCGCGTCGGACCAGACGGTCAACGCACTGGACTGGCTGCAGCTCGGCGATTCGCTGATCGAGATCGCACCGCATGGATTTCCGATCATCGAGCGTGCCGTCGCCGCGCTGACGTCTAGCTGGCCGCTGGCGAGGCGTCGCGAATTCGAGATCCGACTGGCACGCCTCGCCGCGCGGGCCGCTTACGCACGCGATGGCGTGGCGGCCGCGCTCGCGGCCTGTGAGCTGGCCCGTCACAGCCTTTCGTCGGACGGCACTGACGATTTCATCGAATACGAGCTGCGATGGCTGATCGAAGCCGGACAGCTGGACGATGCCGGCCGACGTGCGTTCTTCCATCTATACGAATGTGAAGAACAGACATGGGCGCCGATGTCGCGCATCATCAACGAGCGACTTGCCGACGACAGCGACACGTCGGTGTGGTGGCCGCTGTGCGTGATGCTGGCCTGCGACACGGCGCGTTTGCTCGAGCGCCTGATCGCGACCGGCCAGGCTGGCGGGGCGAATCTTAAGCTGCGTTCGCCCACGCACGGCGAACTGTTCGCCGAGTTCGGCGAAACGCACGGTGACGCACTTCACGAAGCCGTCCACGCGGCGGCCCGCGCGCTCGCGCAGCGGCGTGCTCCCGGCCACCCTTGGATCGCCTGCGTGAGCGCGCTGCACGACGCTCGCGCCGGGCTCGACGACCCCGCCGCGCGGGCCGACCGCCTGCTGACGGCCATCGAGCAAGGCGCAATGAACGACGACCGTTCGCATTACGCGCTTTTCGTCGCCCGCCAGCAGTCACTCGGCCTGGCCGCCGCAATCCGGTTTCCGCTACCGGCGCTCGCGAGCGGAAGGGCTTTCTACCGGTATGCAGCCGGACTCGATGAAGACGACGACGCCTTCCTAGAAGGCGTGCCGGCGCCGTCGCGCGCCGACGTACGCGTCGAACTGCAGCGGTTCAAGATCGCCGCCTATGAGCAAGGTCTCGCGCGCATGGAACGCTTTCTCGAAACGGGGAGGGGGCACCCGTACGACGGCTGCGCGCAACTTTACTCGATGCTTTGCAACAATCTCGGCATCCGCTATACGCACGACGGACGCCACTCGGAGGCGATCGAACTACATCGGCGCGGCATCGACGCAAGTCCTTTCGCCGATCACTACGCCAGCTTGATGAGTGCGTTGCGAACAAGCGGCGAGCACGCGGAGGCGGTCGACACGGCCGAGCAGCTCTGGCATTTCTCGATCGAGCACGGCTTCGGCGATTACTCGCCGAACTGGTTCGTTCGGAATGTCGTCAGGTCGCTCTCGAAGCTCGAGCGCGAAGATGAAATCCTGATCTGGCTCGAACGGCTCGTGACATGGCAACGGAAAAAGGAGCGTGTCGACGAAGCCCGACTCCCGCTAGAAGCGCTCGGCGCACGCCTAATCGTTGCGTTGGAGCTGGCCGCCAGGCGGCCGAACGAAGCGACGTCGCTTTGGGAAAGCCTGCGGACTCAGCTCGAGGCGAGCAACGACCCCTGGATCGTCTGGAATGCCGCATCGACGCTGTACGACCTGCAACGCTATCCCGAAGCGCGCGCATGGTACGAGCGCGTGTTGAGCATGAACGCCGCGCGGCCCGAGCACGAACGCATCGACACCCAAAATATCGAAACGCTTCTGGCGTCATATCCCGATGAAACCGTCGCGCAAATGCAGGGTGAATCTGCGCGCAAGCGTCGATGGAGGTTTTGGCGTTGAACACCCCAACGGTCAGGCTCGGCTACGCGCCGCGCAATGCGCTCAATGCCGGTGAATTGAAAGCGGGCATCGCCGCGCGCAGCCGCACACGCGGCGACGGCGACGACATCCGTGCGTGGCTGCTCAATCATTTCTACCGCCACGTCGTTGCCAACTTCGAGCCGGCGCGCGCGATCGCATCGCTCGACGATGCACGCCGCACGCTTGCGCCGGCTCCGGTGCCCGCGTGGGTCGTCGCCCGTTTCGGCGACGCGGCCGACGCGCGCGGCGGTCAACCGGCTACGGAGCTCGCCCCGGTCGTCTGGGTCGATCCGGCCGATCCGTCATTGCTCGCGCTCGAAGCGCGCATCGTCGAGTTTCTCGAATCGCGCGTCGGTACCTCGCTCGCCGGAAAGCTCGATCGCGTCAACTGTCCGCAGGCGCTGGCGGTATGGGAGCAAGAGCATGCGCGGATCGCGGCCCGCGTCGAGCGTGGCTGGCGTGAAAGCAGGCCAGAGGCGGTCCGCTCGCTGCTCGATTTGCCGGGCGGACAGTTCATCGAGTTTCGTCACGACAGCCCGCTGCTTCGCGCGGAGATGGCCTACGAAAGCTATGCGATGCGCCATTGCCTCGGACAGTTCGAGGATCGACGCTCGCTCGAGGGCGGTTACGGTGAACGCTACGCGCAGGCGATCGAAGCGCAGCGTATGCGGCTGATCAGCTTTCGCGATGCGAGCGGGCAACCGCACGTCACGATCAGCGCGATCGTGCACGAGGACGGCGCGCTCGAAATCGAGCAGGTGAAAGGCAAGCAAAACCGGCCACCCGTCGCGCGCTACGTGAACGAAGTCGTTGCTTGCCTCAATGCGCTCGGCACGAACGACGCAATGCCGGCCGACTGCATCGCGATCGGCGTCGTACGCACGCCCGCGGGATGGATGCACATCGACCATGTTCCGGACACGGCCGTGCAGGCGTGCTTGGTCGCGCGCCACCCGACACTGTTCTCGCACCTTCGCGCGCCGACGCCGGCGGTCGAATGGTTCGTGGCTGCCCGTGCGCCACATTTGCTGCACGCGCGTGCGCCGCGCGCCGCAGCGGTCCGTTATGCGGTGCGCAGGGCCGACGGTGCGAACCACGGCGAAAGCGCATCGTTCGTGACTGAAGGCATCGAATGGCCCGGATTCCACGAAGCCGACGTCGATCCAATGGATGCATCCGGATCCACCGAATGAGGAAGCTCTGACGATGTCCCAGCCGTGGTGGTTCAACCTCTTCGTCATCGTGTTCGCAGGCTGGTGGATGTATCGCTTCGTCCGGCAACTGCGCCCTGAACCATTACCTGCGCGGCGGCGCTGGGCGCTCGCGTTGGCCCAGCCGTTTGCCGCCGCGACGCGGTTCGGCACCTTCCACGTGTCGGCCCACCTCGTGCTGACCGATACGATGCGCGCCCGGTTCCGGCCACAGTTGCTGCACCAAATGGGTTTGCGTACGGACGCAAGCGGCGACGACGCCCGCGCGCATCTTGCGGGCACCCTCGAGTCGCATTGGTTCCGTACCGATCTGCACGAACTGTTGCCGACCGACGATCCACGCGCGGCGCTCGCGTTCGCGTGCGCGCGCACGGCCTTTCTGGTGCGCATGACGATGCTGATGGGATGGCTCGAGCCGCAGGTCGCATGGCGCGTGCTGCTGCTCAACGCGCAGCGCGCGCAGGATTGTTTTGCAAGTTGGGAAGATTACGGGCGGGCATTCATCGAGGGCCGCCGCCAATGGGTGGCGGCGTTTCGCGCCGATCCGTTCGGCAAGCCGTTCGACGAGCAAACGCTCGCAGCGTGGCTTGCCTCGCGAAATCGCGGCTGGCGTAGTTTGCCGTGGCCGGGGCCGGCGGCGTTCAGCCCGGTTGTTGCGCCGGGCCGCCCGAACAACGCGCATGCAACAGGGCGCCCGCAGGCACATTAGAACTTCTCGCGCAGACCGACCCGCACCACCGCCTGGCGATTCGAACTGGACGGCGTGACCGTGTTGATTGCCGCGACAGCTGGGGCGCCCAGAGAATTGGTGCCGTTCGCGAGTTCGTAGGCAGCGCTCGCATAGACATCGACGCGTTTGGACAGGAAGTAATCGGCGATCATGCTGAACTGGCTGTAGTGTTGCGCACCGTGACCGCCGACGGCCGCACCGTCGGTGAACTGGTAGGCGCCCGCCAGCATCAATGCCGGCGTCACACGGTAGCGGCCGTTGAGTTCGAAGGTATTGAATGCCGCCGTGCCATCATGGAAATGCATGGGATTAGGCCCCCCGTTCGAACCGAGCCCGTTGAAGCGGTAGTTGGTGTAGTTCACGTTCACACTCGCCGCGCCGTTGTCGTAGCCAGCGCCCACACCTGCAATCTTCAACGAATTCGCCGATGCATAGCCGCTGAAAATCGGAGCGGAGAATAGAAGTGGGCCGAGCGAGGTCGAAGTGCCGTCCCACATCGACGTATTCGGACGGTTGTAGTTGCCGTATGCGGCGCCCACCGCGAACGGGCCGTGCGCGTAGCGTAAGCCGACGCTGAAGGTGCTGTTGGTGGAGACCGAACCCGCCTGGCCTCCGAGACTGCCCATCACGGTAGCCGCAAAGCCATGCAGCTCCGGCGTCGTGTACGAGACAGAGTTGTTGATGCGGTAAGACCCGACCAGATCGTCGACATCGCCGGGGTGGCCGCTCATCGAGCCGATCGAGGATTGCGCGCTGCCAAACGGGCCAACGTAGGTTGTCATCGCGTCATACATGCGGCCAGCCTTGAGCGTCCCGAAGCGGCTGCTCGACAAACCCACGAATGCCTGCCGGCCGAACATTCGGCCGTTCTGCGACAAGTTGCCATTATTGGGATTAAAACCGTTTTCGAGCCTGAAGATCGCCTTCAACCCGCCGCCGAGGTCTTCGTTGCCTTGCAGCCCCCAACGGCTCAGCCCAGGTCCGCCGTCGATCATCTGCACATTGTGTTTACCGCCCTGATTGCTCGTGACGCTCAACGTTGTGTCCACGATGCCGTACAGCGTGACCGAACTTTGTGCGGCACACACCGCGGGAATGCCGAACGCGGCGATACCGCACATGATGATAGATTTCATTGAATTGTCTCCGGACTGATTGTTTTTTGCTTCGGTTACAAATGGGTAGTGAGCGCGGGATAGGAAAATCGCCGCGGCAAGAAACGCAATGCGAAAGGCCAAACTAGGCGAGCAGCCGATCTGCGGCCATCGTCGTGAGCGTTGTGATGCTCGGCTTTACTGCCGTGCGTTGCCGAACTGTCCGTAGACCTCGCGCGGATTCGTCACCAGGATCTGCTCGAGCGTGTCGGCGTCGTCGATCCAATCGCTGAGCAGATCGACGAGATCGCCGTCGTTGGGCATCCCGCGTCCGTTCATGTTGACGTGCGGCCAGTCGCTGCCCCACAGCAGGCGCTGCGGCGCATGCGCGACCAGCGCGCGGGCAAGCGGAGTGACCGGTGCGTACGGATAGTCGCCGGGCGTGCAGCGCATCGGGCCGGACAGCTTGACCCAGATGCGGCCGGTGTCGAGCATCTTCAGCAACGCGGTGAACGCAGGCTGGTCGACCCCACCCTCTGCTGGAATGCAGGCGAAATGATCGAGCACGACCGGCACCGGCAAATCGAGCAGCGCCTGCGCTTTTTCCAGCAGATCGTCGGGGCCCGGATAGAACTGCACATGCCAGCCGAATTCGGCTATCAGCGCGGCGATGCGGGGCGACAGCCGCGGCAGCGCACCTCGATGAGCCGATCCGACGAAGCGGGCGCCCCGCACGCCGAGCCGGTCGAGCCGCCCGACGTGCGCGGCATCGGCATCGTCCGGCAGCAACGCGACGCCGCGAAAACGCTCGCCAAAGTTTTCCAACACATGCTCCAGGTGCCGGCTGTTCTGACCGTAGCCGCCCCCGCTCACGACCACCGCGCCGGCAAGGCCTAGGATGTCCTGCTGGGCAATCTGCGTCTCGGGCAGCGCGTCGGCGGCAATGTATTTGCTGTCGGGATGAAACGAATATTGAGCCGCCGGGCCGAAGAGATGAATGTGCGTATCGATGGAGCCGGCAGGCAGCCTAAGCTTTGGCGTCTTGGGACATGGGTCCGGTGGTTGGGTCAGTGATGCAGGCATGTTCGCGATTCTCCTTGCTGCTCAATTGGCGGTGATATTGGCGCGACGGACGACCGTCGCCCACTGCTTGAGTTCGTTCGAGATTTGGCTCTGGAACGCGGCGGGCGTGCTGCCGACCGGCTCGACGCCGTACACCGCAAATTGCTTGAGCAAAGCCGGGCTCTTCAACGATCGAACGACGGCTTGATTGATCGTGTCGACGACCGCCTCAGGCGTGCCTTTCGGCGCGACGATACCCATCCAAAGCGTGCCTTCGTAGCCGGCCACGCCGCATTCGGCGATCGTCGGAACATTGGGCAGAAGGGGCGAGCGTTGAGCGCTGGCGAGCGCAAGCGGCTTCAAGCGGCCGGCGTCGATCTGAGGCAGCGATGTGACGATGGTGTCCATCTTGATCGCCACCCGGCCGCCGAGCAGATCGTTCATCGCGGGCGCGGCGCCCCGATAGGGAATGTGCGTGACCCTGAGGCCGAGCTTTTGCAGCAGCAGTTCCATCGTCACGTGGGGCAACGTGCCGATGCCGGCGGAGCCGTAGTTCAGTTGACCTGGATGGGCTTTCGCGTATGCGACAAATCCCTTGAAGTCCGAATACGGCTGCTTTGCGTTCGCGATCAGCAGTTCGGGGATCTGCGCGGCGAGCGAGATCGGTACGAAGTCGCGTTCGGTATCGAACGGCAGATTGCGCAGAATCGCGGGATTGATCGTGTGGTTGGGCGTCGCGAACAACAGCGTCAGCCCATCGGGTTTCGCGCGCGCCACGCGCTCCGTGGCGATGGTGCCGCCCGCGCCCGCGGCGTTCTCGACGATCACGTGGGTTTTGAGTTCGGCGCCCATCTGGGCGGCCAACATACGCGCGACCGAATCGACGGTGCCGCCGGCGGAAAACGGCACGATCAGCGTAATGGGGCGGTCGGGATACGCACTGTGCGCAGCGGGCGCCACGCAACAAGTCACAGCCGCTAAAACGGTACACATGTGCCGCCGCAGATGATGGATGACCTTCAAGATCGTCTCCGTTTGGGATGCGCTGGATCCCGATTCATTTAGTAGAGCGAAACGATAAAGTGTGAGGACGAGCCCGACAAATGATTGGTTTTCACCTTCCCATGAATTGTTTGAGATGACATCGCCGCAGCTCGCGCCGGTGAAAAAAACGAATCGCCTCAGCAAAACAATTCATTTGATACGGCGGATGGCGCTCTCTAGACTAATGGCGGACCGTTCGTACGGGATCGCTCAGCTCGCCTGCCCGACAGACAGAAACGGCCTCTCATGGAGACAGACAGATGATTTCTCAACACGCCGGATCGCCGCTGCGTCTTGCACGCCGCCTGCTGGCTTCGTTCGTTCTTACCGTCGGCGCCATAGGCTTGTGCGCCGCCCCCGCAGCCGCGCAGTCGACCTACCCGACGAAGCCCATCCGCGTGGTGGTGCCGTTCGGGGTCGGCGGGTTAGCCGACATCACCATGCGCATCGTCGCGAAAGAATTGAGCCTGCGTTTCGGCGACAACATCATTATCGAAAACCGCCCGGGCGCGGGCGGCATCGCCGCGGCAAACGCCGTGCTGAGCGCCGCTCACGACGGCTATACGGTCGCACTGTTTGCCAACGGCACCGCGATTGCCGGCTCGCTGATGAAGCTGCCGTTCGATCCGGAAAAAGACTTCAAGCCGGTGTCGCGGATCGCGTACTTCGACCTGCTGGTGCTTGCCAAGGGCGGCGGCAAGCTGAAAACGCTCCACGACGTGCTGGCGGCGGCGGCCAAGCGACAGATCACGATGGGCGCGATCAACCCCGGCAGCACACAGAATCTTTCCACTGAACTATTCAAATCCACCGCGAAGCTCAATGCGGTTGTGGTGCCCTATCGCAACACCGGGGACGTGATCTCGGGGTTGGTGCGCGGCGATATCGACGTCGGTTTCGAATCGTACGCGGCGGTCAAGGGCTCGATAGAAGCCGGGCAAATCCGCGCGCTCGCCACCACCGGCTCGAAACGCACCGCATGGCTGCCGGATGTACCGACGGTGGCCGAAGCCGGGGTCCCGAATTACGAGGTGACCGGCTGGAATGCGCTCTATGTCGCGAACGGTACGCCGCAGGTAGCGATCGACACACTCAACCGCCAGCTCGGCGAGGTGCTGTCCTCACCGGCGCTGCGCAAGCAATTGCGCGCACTCGGCACCGAGCCGATGGGAAGTACGCCTGCCGAAATGGCAAAAATCTTTCACGACGACGCAGTGAAGTGGCATGCGGTCATCGAACGCGCCGGCATCAAATCTCAATGAACAAAGGAACAATGTGCAAGCAAATCTGGTGGAAAACGACCTCTTGATCATCGACACGCACGTGCATGTCTTCGAACGGAGCATGCCGCTCGTCGACAACCCTCGTCATACCCCGACTTACGATTTCTCGACCGATCAGTTGCTTGCGGTCATGGAAAGCAATGGCGTGAAGCAGGCGGTGATTGCCGCGGCAAGCCCCTGGGGCGACTACAACGACTACGTGATCGCCGCCGTGCGTCGTCATTCGAGACTGCGCGGCACGGTGATTCTCGAGCCCGGCGTCGAACGCGTCGTACTCGACGAGATGGACCGCGCCGGCGTGGTTGGCGTGCGTCTGCCGTTCATCAGCATGAGCACGCTGCCCGATCTGACCGAATGGGAATACCGCAAGTTGCTGCGGCGTATCGCGGACCTCGACTGGCACGTGCATTTGCATCTCGACGGTCCGCGTTTGCCACAGGTGCTGCCGCTGCTCGAAAAGTCGGGTGTGAAGATCGTGATCGACCATATCGGGCGGCCCGATCCGCAGACGGGCATCGAAAGCGAAGGCTTCAAGGCGATGGTGCGCTCGGTCGAAAAGGGCCGAACATGGGTCAAGCTTTCGGGCGCGTACAGGCTTGGCGCCAATGCGCGGGCGTGCGCACAGGAGCTCTACCGCCGGGTGGGTGACGACAAGCTGATGTGGGCAAGCGACTGCCCATTCGTAGGCGCGGAAGGGCAGTTCGAATATGCTCAAACCATCGAGTGGCTGCGCGACACCATTACCAGCCCGGAATCGCAGCGCAAGATTTTTGGCGAAAATGCGCAGACGTTCTACTTTTCGTGAGCCCAGTACGGGACAGCCATGGAGATTCGCATGAACGACCTGATCGACCGCATCGGCAAAGACCGTCTTGGGGGCGCGCTGATGCTCGTGATCGGCGCCGGCGCCGCACAACAAGGCATCGCTTATTCGCTGGGCTCGCTGGCCGCGCCCGGTCCGGGTCTGTTTCCGGGCGGGCTTGGCGTCTTGCTCATGCTGATCGGTCTAGCGATCGCGTTCACCGGCAAGCGCCGTCCCGCTAAAGGCAGCGAGGCCGCGGGCAAGCTGGAGAGCGGCGACGCAGCCCCGCTCGATCCCCGCCCGCGGGCAGAATGGCGGGGCTGGTTCTGCATCGTGCTGAGCATCGTTGCATTCATCGTGCTGGGCAGTCACGGCGGCCTCGTGCCGGCGAGTTTCGCGGTGGCGTTCATCGCGGCGCTCGGCGATCGTGACAATACGCTGCTCAGTGCGTGCGCGCTCGGCGTGGCGATGGCGGTGGTGTCGGTCGTGGTGTTCTGGTGGTTGCTGCAATTGCAACTACCGTTGTTTCAATGGGGTTGATTCAATGATTGCGCAATCGATTCTCGATTTGTTGCAGGGCTTCGGCGTCGCGCTGCAGCCTCACAATCTGATGTGGTCGTTCGTCGGCGTGCTGATCGGCAATCTGATCGGCGTGTTGCCCGGAATGGGTGCGCTGTCGGCGATTTCGATGCTGCTCCCGCTCACGTACACCATGCATGCCGTACCGGCGATCCTCATGCTCGCCGGGATCTTCTATGGTTCGCAATATGGCGGCGCGATCGGCGCGATTCTCCTGAATCTGCCTTGTCATCCGCCTCACGCCGTCACCTGTCTCGACGGTTACCCGATGACCCGCCAAGGCAAGGGCGGGAGTGCGCTCGGCATTACGATGATTGCGTCATTCTTCGCCGCGTCCGTGGGCATCGTCGTCATGATTTTCGCTTCGCCGCTGCTGGTGAAGATCGCCTTCAAATTCGGGCCGCCCGAAATCTTTTCGATCATGCTGCTCGGTTTGCTGGCGGGGGGCACGATGTCGCGCGGTTCACCGCTAAAGGGCATCGCAATGACGATCTTCGGGCTGCTGGTCGGCAGTGTCGGCACCGACGTGAACAGCGGGCTGATGCGCTTCACGTTCGGCTTACCGGATCTCTCGGACGGAATTGAATTGGTCGCGCTGGCGCTGGGGTTCTATGGCGTCGCCGAATTTCTGCGCAACGTGAACCGTATGCACGCGGTGGGCCACAGCACCACACTGCGCATGCGCGACATGCGCCCCAGCAAGGCTGAAGTGAAGCAGGCGTTTTGGCCGATGGTGCGCGGCACCGCCGTCGGCACGCTATTCGGCGCAATGCCCGGCACCGGCCCGACGATCACCACGTTTATCGCATACGCCCTGGAACGGCGCATTTCGAAGAATCCCGAACGTTTCGGCCATGGCGCGCTGGAAGGCGTCGCAAGCCCGGAAGCCGCGTCGCACTCGAAGACTCAAGTCGATTTCATCCCGACCATGAGCCTGGGTATTCCCGGAGATGCCGTGATGGCGCTGATTTTGGGCGCACTGCTGATTCACGGCATCCAGCCGGGGCCGCAGTTGATTACCGAACACGAGGATCTCTTCTGGGGACTGATCGCGAGTTTCTGGATCGGCAACATTCTGCTGGTGCTGCTGAACGTCCCGATGATCGGCGTGTGGGTGAAATTACTGCGCGTGCCCTATCGTTTTCTGTTTCCGTCCGCGCTGTTCTTCATCTGCGTCGGCGTGTACAGCACGAACAATAGCCTTTTCCAAGTCGGCGAGGTGGCCGTGTTCGGGCTGATCGGCGCGTTGCTCGTCGCGCTCGATTTCCCCGTATCGCCAATTCTGCTCGGCTATGTCCTCGGACCGATGGTGGAAGAAAACTTTCGGCGCGCGATGCTGCTCTCGAGGGGCAGCCTGACCATCTTTACCGATCGCCCCATCGCGCTCGGTTTCCTCATCGTTGGCGCGTTGTTGATCTTCGCTCAGTTGTTCTTCGCATCGCGCACCTGGATGCGGCGGCGCGATGTGCCGCTCGAGCCGGCCCTGCCGGCGGGGACAGCGTCGATGGCGGACGACTGAGCGGCACGGCTGCTCTCTGTCTCATCGGGCTCGCGCACGCCTTGCCGGCGTTATCTCGCGGCGGCAGGCTCACTGAATGCCGCGAGGCGCTTGTCGATGTCCTCGGTGATCATGTCGCACAACGTGGCCGCCGCGGGGACCAGCAAGGTTTCGGGCCGCATCACTGTCGCGAGGCAGCGCGTGATTTGCGGCTCGACCAGCGGCAATGCAACCACGCCCGGATAGCTGGTAGCCGCGAGACACGGCACTACGGTCAGCCCCAGTTCGGCGCGCACGAAGTCGATTGCGGCGCCCGTGTGCTGCGTCTCATACCCCCAGCAATACTGCATACGGCGATTGCCTAGCGCGTCGTCGATCGTCGTGCTATTGCCGGCGTGCAAACTGATGCGGATCAACGTCTCATCGACCAGATCGTCCCACCGCACCACATCGCGTTCGAGCAATCGGTGGCCGAGCGGGCAGACCAGTGCAAACGGTTCCTGAGCGAATCGTTCGACGGTTAGATTGAAGCGCGTCGGCGAATTGACCGATATGCCGAACGCAGCCGATTCAGAATCCACGAGTTCGGCAATCTCCGCGATCGAGTTGTCGAACATGCGTACGGCGACGTCGGGATAGGCCGTCGCAAATCGTTTCAGCACGCTCGGTATGTGCGAGGCGGCCAGCGTCGGCAGGCAAGCGAACGTCAACCATTGAGGCGCGCTGCTGCGATGCTGCCGCAAAGTGTCGTACGAGGCTTCGAGTTCACGGATCGCACCGCGCACGCGCGGCAATAAGGCACGGCCCGCGTCGGTCAGCGTCAATTCTCGTGTCGTGCGCGCGAGCAGGCGCACGCCCAGCGCTTCTTCGAGCTTACGGATGCGGTGGCTGACGGCGGTCTGCGACAGATTGAGCTGTGCGGCGGCGGGCTGGAAACCGCCGTTTTCGACAATGCTCAGAAACGCCTGCATGCCAAGAAAATCGATTTGCATCCGGGGACGGTAAAGGCAAGCGCGCGATCGTGCAATCGTGGCTTGCCCGGAGATCGACTCGATAGAATTGCCGAACCGATCGTCGATGGTTCCCATCCACCGGAATGTGCGGCAGACAGTCCCCAAAGCCGCGGACGCACATCGACGTTCCTTTCATCTGGTTTTCAACCATAGTGCAACGGCAGGCCGGGTTCCGGCCAGTCCATCGAGACGAGCTGCCCGGTCCCGGACAGCGTGATGAACGCGGTTTTCATATCGGCGCCGCCAAAACAGATATTGGTGACCATCGGATCCGGCAGCATCGTCTGGCGCAGCACTTCACCGGTCGGTGCGATCACCGTAATGCAACCGGTCACCAGGGTCGCGACGCAGATATTGCCGTGCGCATCCACTGCCATGCTGTCAAAACGCTGGTACCCCGGCAACCCGCAAACCAGACGGCCGCCATGCGGCGAAGGGTGCGGATGCTTCTTTGCGCGGCCCGGTTCTTCCAGATCGAAGGCCCACAGGCGGCCGGTCTCTGTTTCCGACACGTACACCACCGAATCATCGGGCGACAAACCCACGCCATTTGCCGTGGTCAACGGATAAGCGACCGGCACGATCATCGAGCCATCAGCGCGCGCATAGTACAGGCCCGCATGATCGCGTTCGCGTAAGCGGTTCTTACCGAAGTCCGTGAAGTAGAAGCCGCCGCTCCGATCGAAGACCAAATCGTTCGGACCGCAGAGCGGGAAATCTCCGCAGCGATCGTATAGCGTGCGCAATTCCCCGGTATGCGGATCCAAGCGCTCGATCCGTCCGCTGGTGTAATTCGGATGAACACCCGCGCGCGTTCTGTTGAAGCCTGCGATGGTCTGGAACAGAAAACCGCCGTTGTTGCAGATGTAATAGGCGCCATCGGGGCCCACGGCCAGCCCGTTCGGTCCGCCGCCCACCTGGGCCAGCACGCTCACCATGCCATCGGGCGACACGCGGCTGATCGTTTCCCGTTGTATCTCGACCAACGCGACCGACCCGTCCGATAGCGCAACCGGTCCTTCGGGAAACTGAAGCCCCGTTGCCACGACATTGAATGACTGCGTTGAATTGACCATCATCGCGTTGATAGGTTGGCGCAAGCGCGCGGGCCTCAGTGTTTTCCGGCTCGCAGGACGTAGCTGTTGTCATAGGTCGCAGCGAGGTCGATGTGCGCCTTCGCCACGTCGGCATCGAACGCGGCCAGTACGCTGCGCACCGTCTCCGGCGCGTCGGCCGCCATCAAGCCATCGTGCGACAAACATTGGTGCATGTTGGTATAGGCCCGCACGAATGCGGCCTTGTCGGCCATCGCATACTGCGGCGGCACGGCCTGGGCAACCTGCTGCGGCGTAGCGCCCGCCATCCATTTCTCCGCCGTCACCATCGCGTTTGCGATCGCCTGAACAGTCCTCGGATTTTTTGTGACGAAGTCCCTCGTGGCGTAAATGCTCGCCTCGGGATAGTTGCCGCCCAACGTGGCTTGCGTCTCCTTTTCATTGCGCATTTGCACGAGCGGAAACAGATCGCCGCTGTCCTGCAGCACCGTTGCAACAGGATCGTTCGTCATCAACGCGTCCACCTGGCCGCTGCGCGCCGCGGCGATCGCGCCGGAGGAGGATCCCACGCCGATGATCGACACGTCTTCCGGCTTAAGGCCGGCTCGGCTCAACAGATAGTTCACGCCCATGTGAAAACTCGAACCCGGCGAACTCACGCCGATCCGCTTGCCCTTCAGGTCTGCATAGGTCCGAATCTTGTCATGGCTCGCCTTGGTCACGCCAAAAACGAAACCGGGGCATACCGCCTGGGTGACGAACGACACGAGCTTCTGCCCCTTCACGGCCATCGTGATCGTGTTCGAGTAGGCCCCCGCGACGATGTCGGCGCTGCCGCCCAGCAACGCCTGCAATGCCTTGGCGCCACCACTGTAGACACCGATCTCGACATCGAGCCCCTGCTGCTTGAAATATCCTCGGCCACTGGCGATCAAGAACGGCAGATAGGGAAATCCAACGCCGGCCGCCGCGAGATGGAGCTTGGGCTGCTCAGGCGCGGATTGCGCATGCGCGTCGACGCAGGCGATGAACGCCGACGACAGGGTCAAAACTATCGCGGGGGTATAAAGACGCTTCATGAGTGTTCAGCTCCTCAACGCGGAGACACCGGCACGGTCCCATCGCGTACGCAACGGCGCCGCGCCGGCCGACGACGATCAAGCCTGCAAGACTTCCTGACGCTGCGAACCCAGCCCTTGAATGCCGAGCGTTACGACATCGCCGCGTTTCAGATACACCGGCGGCTTCTGTCCAAGCCCCACACCCGGCGGCGTACCGGTAGAGATGATGTCGCCCGGGTGAAGCGACATGAATTGCGACAGATACGACACGAGGTAGCGCACGCCATACACCATGGTCGCCGTGCTGCCGCTCTGATAGCGGCGGCCGTTCACATCCAGCCACATGGGCAACGCCTGCGGATCGGCGATCTCATCGGACGTGACGAGCCACGGACCGATCGGCCCGAAGGTATCGGCAGACTTCCCCTTGGTCCACTGACCCTGGCGCTCGGCCTGGAATGCGCGTTCCGACACGTCGTTGATCACGCAATACCCGACCACGTGAGCCATCGCCTCGCTCTCGTCGACATACTTCGCGGGCTTGCCGATCACCACGCCCAATTCGACCTCCCAATCGGTCTTCTCCGAGCGCCGCGGAATTTCGATGGCGTCGTTGGGACCGACAATTGCGCTGGTCGCTTTCATGAAGATGATGGGCTCGGGCGGCACGATCGCGCCGGTTTCAACCGCGTGATCGGAGTAGTTGAGCCCGATGCAGATGAATTTTCCGGTCCCGGCGACGCAAGCGCCAAGACGCGGACTGCCTTCGACCAGCGGCAGTGTCGTCGGATCCAGCGCCTCGAGCCGTGCGATGCTCTCAGGCAGCAATGCATCTCCCCCAAGCTCCGCGATCCGGAGCGACAAATCTCTGATACGCCCCTGCGCATCGAGCATTCCAGGCTTCTCTTGGCCGCTCGGGCCATAACGAAGTAGCTTCATATCGAATCGGGTGGCAAGTATTTAAAGGTTGAACCGCGCTCGAGGCGCATTTGCGCCGTGTCCGCAACGTGCTTGCATCGGGTGGTCGGCCACGCGCGTTGCGCTTCGCTCGGCAAGTGGCTCAGTAAGTGGCCCGGCCACCGGAAAGATCGAACACCGCGCCGGTGGTAAACGAGTTTTCCTCACTCACGAGCCATGCGATCATCGCAGCTGCTTCGTTCAACTCTAGGAAGCGGCCGCGAGGAATCTTGCCCAACATGTACGCGATATGATCGGGCGCCTGCTCCATCGCCCCCGGCGTTCGCGCTACCGCCGGCGTCACGCAGTTGACCGCGATGTCGTGCATTGCGACTTCCTTGCCGAGCGATTTGGTCATCGCGATCACCGCCGCCTTGGCCGTGCTGTATGCCGACGCATTTGGATTGCCCTCCTTGCCCGCAATCGACGCGACGTTCACGATGCGGCCGTACTTCTGTTCGGTCATCACCGGAATCACCGCACGGCAGCAATAGAACGTGCCATTGACGTCGACATCGATCACCTGACGCCAGTCGTCAAGCGGGTAGTTGGCGAGCGTCGCGTTCGGGCCCACGATCGCCGCGTTGTTGATCAGAATATCGATGCGGCCCATCGCGCGAAGCGTGCCCGCGGCAGCTGCTTCGACGCTGTCGTAATCCGCGATGTCGACCTGTTCGGTATGCACGGCGATATCGCCGCATGCGCTTAGTTCCGCTTTGGCTTGGGCAAGACGTGCTTCGTCGATGTCCCAGACCGCCAGCTTCGCGCCGGACGCAAGCAGGCGATGACCGACGCTCAGGCCAATCCCCCGAGCACCGCCGGTCACGACCGCTACGCGGCCGGTCAAATCGATGGCGTTGGTTTGCAAGATGTTCCTTCCTATTAGCAATGAAATGAACGCCAGGGCTTGATTTCCCGGCTGGAAACGCGAATCCGAAAATTCAGGCCGTCCGCACCCGGCTTCGCCGACTCGCGCCGTTCAGGCGCGGCTCTGCACCGTCTGCTCCGCGCCCGGTTGCCAGCGCATGAAGTGATTTTCGAACATGGAAACCGTGGTATCGAGCGCCAGTGCGAACACGGTAAGCAGCAAAATTCCGGCGATGACCGAGTTGATGTCGAACACGCCCTCGGCCAACAAAATCAAATAACCCACACCCTTCTCCGACCCGAGGTACTCCCCCACCACGCTTCCGACGAACGCAATCCCGACCGCGTTGTGCAAGCTGGAAAAAACCCAGCTCATGGCCGACGGCAGATAAACGTGACGCATCAACTGGCGTGAATTCGCGCCGAGCATGCGGGTATTCGCCAGCACCGCCGGGCTGACTTCACGTACGCCCTGGAATACGTTGAAGAACACGACGAAGAAAACCAGCGTCACGCCAAGCGCGACTTTCGACCAGATGCCCAAGCCGAACCACAGTGCGAAGACCGGTGCGAAAATCAACCGCGGCATCGAGTTGAACGCCTTGATGAAAGGATCGCTGACGACTGCAAGAAAGGGATTCAGCGCGAGCCATAAGCCGCACGCGAGACCCAGGACCGTGCCGATAAAGAACGCCAAAATCGTTTCGATCAGCGTGGTGTAAAGATGCGTATAGACCGAGCCGGCGGCGAACCATCCGATCAGCCGTTGCATCACGCCCACCGGCTCGCCGAAGAAGAACGGCGAGATCAGGCCGCTGCCCGTCAGCCCCCACCAAAGTGCGATGAAACCTCCCAGCAACAGGCATCGTGCGAATACAACCGCGAGACGGCCCCTGCGATCAACGATGATTGCGCGCATAGCCTTTTAATACCTCCCCTCGAAGTACCTGCCAGATCTGCGCATGCAGTTGCAAAAAACGTTGCGTCATGCGGATTTCCGACACCTCACGCGGACGCTTCAGATCGATTTCGAATTCCGCGATCGGCCGAGTTGCGGGTCCTGCGGACATGACGATCACGCGATCGGACAACGAGATCGCTTCTTCCAGATCGTGGGTGACGAAAACCACTGACTTGCGATCGGTCGACCATAACCGCAACAACTCATCTTCCATCAGCTGACGGGTCTGAATATCGAGTGCGCTGAAGGGTTCGTCCATCAGCAAGATGCGCGGGTCGAGCGCGAGCGCCTGCGCGAGGCCCGCCCGCTTTCTCATGCCGCCCGACATCTGATGGGGGTACTTGCCGCCATGACCATCGAGGCCGACCCGCACCAACCAGTCACGCGCGGTGCCGAGCGCTTCCGCCTTGCCCCTGCCATGAAAAATCAGGCCTGCGACGATATTGTCTTGCGCCGTCTTCCACGGCATTAGCGCATCGACCTGGAACAGATACGAGGCCTGCGTATTGAGCCCCTGATCGAGCGGCTTGCCGAATACGCTCAAGGTGCCCGACGAAGGCCGAATGAGGCCGGCCGCGACGTTGAGCAGTGTCGACTTGCCGCAACCCGTCGGGCCGACCACCGAGACAAATTCACCGTCGCGCACCGTCAGGTTGACGTCACTGACAGCCGTATACGCGCCGCCGCGACCGTCGTTGCCGGCGAATGTGCAGGTCACGCCCTCGAATCGCAATGCTTCCAGTGCGTCGGCCGGTCGGCGCTCCGTATCGACGCTGCGCAGTGCCGCGGTCATTGCGACAGCTCCTCCAGACTGCGATTGAGCGTCCGCGGCCCGAATCCGCCGACCGCCACGATCATCACCAGCATTGCCGCGCCGATGAACAGCGCGACGCCCATGGTGCCGCCCGCATGCAGGAAGAAGCCAATCATCAAGCCAGCCAGCGCCGCGCTCACGCGGCTCCACGAATAGACAAAACCGATCGCGCGCGCGCGGATGCGCGTCGGGTACTGCTCCGCCTGAAAACCGTGAAAGACGAACGAAATCCAGTTGTTGAACAGCGTGACAAGGACGCCGAAGCCGATGATCCACATCGGATCAGTCTGTTTGGCGAAGCACAGCATGAAGACACCGATCCCCACGCCCGCCGAAACGATCTGCCACTTGCGCTCCATCTTGTCCGCGATCCAGATGCCGAGCAGAGGCCCCACCGGATTCGCCAGCGCGATGATGAACGCGTACTGGAGACTCGTGGTCACATGAATGCCCTTGGAGATCAAAAGCGTCGGCACCCAAGCGCCGAAGCCGTAAAAAGCGATGGTCTGCGCGAGGTTGAATACCGACAACACGAGCGTGCGTTTGCCGTAGGGCGCTTCGAACAGTTCGGAAAACTTGCCGTCGCCGACGACCGCTTCCGTCGCTGGCGCCGGCGGCAAGGCGGCGACCCCGGCCTCGCGGGCGATCCGCGTTTCAAGATCGCGCATGATCTCCTCGGCTTTGTCGTTGTGACCGTGCAGCGCCAGCCAGCGTGGACTTTCCGGCAAGCCCCGCCTCAAGCCCCAAGCGGCCACCGCGCCCACGGCGGCAATCATCGCCACCCAGCGCCAGCCGTCGATACCGAACGGGCTGATCGGCACCAGCAGCCAGCCGAGCAACGCCACCACGGGCACAATCAGGAATTCGATGAATTGGTAGAACGCGAATGCCTTGCCGCGCCCTTGAGGCGGCACGAGCTCGGTTAAGAACGTATCGATCGTGACCTGTTCGAGTCCCACACCGATCGCGGCGATGAAGCGGCACAGATCGATACCTGCCGACGAGCTCTGGCAGGCCATGACCGCGGTGGCCAGTGAATACCAGATCAGCGAGAACGTGAACATCGAGCGGCGGCCAAGCCGGTCCGCCACCGAGCCGAACACCATGCAGCCGAGCCACATCCCGGCAAACGTGCAGAAGACGAAGAAACCTATGCCGTTGGTACTGAAGAACCCCACCGATCCGCTCGTGAACAACCCGCTTCGCACCAGGCCCGGGGCGATGTAGGCCGTCATGAAGAGGTCGTATAGTTCGAAGATACCGCCGATGGAAATCAAGAACACGAGCCGCCAAAGGGCGCCGGTGAACGGGAGGCGGTCGAGCCGCGCCGCGACTTGTCCGGCGTAACTGTCCGCGACGGGAATCGTCGCATCGGCATAGATGTCAGTCATCTTTGTCTCCGCACGGCGTGCTGTCGCCACCGTGTTTATCGTGGGGAATCAGGCTGCGCGCCCGACGCAGGGTCAGGCACGCCTACCGAGGCTGCAATCCGGCTGAATCAATGAAGCGCGGCGAGTACCGCCTCGCCCATCTCACGGGTTCCAACTTTGCGCGTGCCGGGCTCATAGATGTCCGCGGTGCGATAACCTTCGGCCAGCACGGTACTCACCGCGCGCCGGATGCGCTCGGCCGCGGCGGGCAGATCGAACGAAAGGCGCATCATCATTTCCACCGATAGGATCGCTGCGAGCGGATTCGCGATGTCCTTGCCCGCGATGTCCGGAGCCGTGCCGTGTACGGGCTCGTAGAGGCCAAGCGTGCCGCTGCCGAGCGAAGCCGAGGGCAACATCCCGATCGAACCGGTCAGCATCGCGGCGGCATCCGAGAGAATGTCGCCGAACACGTTGCCGGTTACGATGACGTCGAACCGGCGCGGATCGCGCATCAGCATCATCGCGGCGGCATCGACGAACATATGCGTCAGTTCGACGTCCGGATATTCCTTGCCGACTTCCGTCATCACGTCGCGCCACAATTGCATGGTCTCGAGCACGTTCGCCTTGTCGACAGAACAAACCTTGCGATTGCGCAGACGCGCGGCACGAAACGCCGCATGTCCGATGCGACGCACTTCGCTTTCCGAATAACGCATCGTATTGACGCCGACGCGTTCGCCGCCTTCAGGCGCAACGCCTCGCGGTTCGCCGAAATAGAGGTCGCCGGTCAGCTCGCGCAGGATCATCAGGTCCAGACCGTCGACGATCTCCGGCTTGAGGCTCGAAGCATCCGCGAGTTCGGGAAACAGGAAGGCCGGTCGGAAGTTCGCGAATAACCCGAGCGCCTTGCGCAAGCGCAGCAAACTCGCGCCGGGCCGCATATCGAACGGGATTTTTTCGTCGCCGGGCTCGCCGGCCGCGCCGAACAGAATGGCGTCCGAGCGGCGTGCCACTTCGAGCGTCGCATCGGGCAACGGATCACCCGCGGCCTCCACCCCGGCGCCGCCGATCGGCGCGTGGGTCACTTCCAGCGCCGCGGTTCTCGGCGCCACCGCCTGCAATACCTTCAAAGCCTCCGCGGTGACTTCCTTTCCTATTCCATCACCTGCGAGTACGGCAATCTTCATGTCCTGTCCTTTAGTATGACGATGAGTGAAGCGAACGACCGGGCCGGTCAATGCGAGTAATCGCGCTCGAACGCTTCGATCCGGTCGAGTAGGGTCAGCGTGTAGCCGAGTTCGTCGAGCCCTTCCCGGAGACAGCGCTTCCGGTAGGGGTCGATGTCAAAGCGATGGGATACGCCGTCGGGCGTGGACACCGTCTGCGCTTCCAGGTCGACACTGACGGTCAGCCCGGGCCGCGCCTCCAGCTTGCGGATGATCACGGCCACGTCACGAGCCGGCAGCAGCACGATCAGCAAGCCGTTCTTCGATGCGTTCGACGCGAAAATATCGCCTACGCTAGGCGCAATGACAGCCCGCACGCCGTAGTCGAAGAGCGCCCACACTGCATGTTCGCGCGACGAACCACATGCGAAGTTCTCATTCGCGACCACGATCCTCGACCGCCGGTACGCGGGGGCATTGAGTAGGAAGTGCTCGTTCTCCGAGTTGTCCGCGCGGTATCGAAGGTCGTGAAACAGATAGGCGCCAAAATCGTCCGAACGCGGCTTCTGCAGATAACGCGCGGGCAAGATCTGGTCGGTATCGAGGTTCGATTGCGCAATCGGCAGCGCTACCGCTTCGAGGCGAACGAATTTTTCCATCAGTTATCCCGCTCAAGAAAGAGCCTGACATCCGCGAGGCGGCCGCTCAACGCGGCGGCGGCGACCATCGCGGGACTCATCAGGTGAGTACGCGAGCCCGGGCCCTGGCGGCCGACGAAGTTGCGATTGGTCGTCGAGGCGCTCCGTTGCCCCGGTGCGACCGTGTCGCCATTGGTGCCCAGGCACATCGAGCAGCCCGCTTCGCGCCATTGAAAGCCCGCCTCCTTGAAGACCCGGTCCAGACCGAGCGATTCCGCTTCTTGTTTGACGAGCCCCGAGCCCGGGACGACCCAGGCCTCGACCGACGGCGCAACCTTGCGGCCTTTCACGACGGCGGCCGCCGCCTTCAGATCCTCGATCCGGCCATTCGTGCACGATCCGATGAACGCGCGATCGATTTTCAAGCCGTCGAGCCGCATGCCGGGCGTCAGACCCATGTAATCCAGGGCGCGCTGCATCGCGGCGCGGCGCTGTGCGTTCGGCGCAGTGGCAGGGTCCGGCACACGGCCGTCGATCGGCAGCGCGTCCTCGGGGCTGTTGCCCCAGGTGACCATCGGCCGCAGTGCGCCGACGTCGATCGACACTTCCTTGTCGAACGGCGCATCCGGGTCCGATGTCATGCTGCGCCAGCGTGCGAGTTCGCGATCCCATTGGACCCCGGACGGCGCAAAGGGGCGACCGGCGAGATAAGCGAAGGTGGTGTCGTCGGGCGCGATCACGCCGGCGCGCGCGCCCGCTTCGATCGACATATTGCAGATCGTGAAGCGCCCTTCCATCGACAAACCGGCGATGACCGAGCCCGCGTATTCGATGACATGACCGGTGGCGCCGCCCGCGCCTATTCTTGCGATGATTGCGAGGATCACGTCTTTCGCGCCGACGCCCGCTTCGAGCTTGCCCTCGAGCACGATGCGCAACGCTTTCGGCTTGCGCTGCCAGAGCGTTTGCGTCGCCAGGACATGCGCGACTTCCGTTGCGCCGATGCCGAATGCAAGCGCACCGACCGCGCCGTGGGTCGAGGTGTGACTGTCACCGCATACGATCAGCATGCCGGGCCGGGTCAAGCCCTGTTCCGGCGCGACGACATGCACGATGCCTTGGCGCACGTCGTCGAGTCCGAAGAAGGTGATGCCCAGGCTCGCGCTGTCGTCGCGCAACGCATTGGCCATGGCGCGTTTTTCGGGGTCGGCGATGTTCGAGAGGTCCCGGCTATGGGTGGGGACGTAATGATCGGGCGTTGCAAAACTGCGCTGCGGCGCACGCGCTTTCAAGCCGCGGCTGCGCAGCATTTCGAAGGCGGGCGCCGAGCCGTCTTGCAGCAAATGACTATCGACGTACAGCAAGCTCTGTCCGTCTTCGCGCGCCATCACGTGATGCGCGCGCCAGATCTTGTCGAAGAGCGTCTGGGGCGCTCGTAGCGTTGCGTTCACTTCATCGTCTCCGTCGGTTGACGCCGTGGCGGGCGCTCCTGCGCGTTACGCTGCGCAACGGAGACGATGATTAGGTAGTTCTAGGTCCTGCGCAACGACCGATATATCATGGGCGGCATGAGAAAATCTCGTGCCAGCCATGCGACGACAACTTCCTCCGCTCAATGCATTACGCGCCTTCGAAGCGTCGGGGCGCTACTCGAGTTTCACCGGCGCGGCGAAGGAACTGCTGGTCACCCAAGGGGCGGTGAGCCGCCACGTCTCGCTGCTCGAAGAGTGGCTAGGCGTGAAGCTTTTCGTGCGCACGCATCACGGCATCGAGCTCACGCGTAAGGGCGAAACGTATATCCGCGCGCTTGGCAGCGCGTTCGATCAGATCGATTACGCGACCCGCGAGGCGCGCAACGAAATGGACGGCTCCGTGCTGCGGCTTAAGTTGCCCCCCACCTTTGCGATGCGCTGGCTGGTGCCGCGGCTAACGCGTTTTCAGGCGCTGCACCCAAAGATCGAGATCCAGATTTTCACTTCGCACGAGCCGGCCAATTTCCGCCGCGAAGACATCGATCTATCGATTCACTCACACGCGTTCCCGCCCGAGGATACGAGCCAGCGCCGCCTACTGCGCGAAGTGCTGATGCCCGTGTGCAGCCCGTCGTTACCCGTGGAAGATCGGCCGTTGAAGCGGCCGAGCGATCTCGCGAATTACGCGCTGCTGTCGTCGCGGCACCGGCCAATGGACTGGTCGCGCTGGTTGGTGGAGGCGGGTGTCACCGAGCTGGGCAATCACGGCGCCATCAACTTCGATAACGCCGCACTGGCGTATCAAGGCGCGCTCGATAAGCTCGGCGTGGTCATTGCGGTGCGCGCGTTGATAGAAGATGACTTACGTAACGGGCGGTTGATCGCGCCGTTCGATCTGCAGGTTGCCACGCCGGGCGCTTACTACCTGGCCTGCTCGCAGGTCAGTTCGCGATCGCCGCAGCTGGCGGCGTTCGAAGCGTGGCTAGTCGAGGAAGCGATGACGTACGAGCAGAGCCTTGCGCCGCTAAGATCCGATCGATAGACATATTGCACTGCAAGGCGACGCGACCCCATGCGCCGTGCGGCGCGACGAATCTTCACCCTTGCGTGAACTGATTGCCGACGAAGGCGATGTGCGCGTGCATCGCTCGGGACGCGGCATCGGGACGGTGCGTGCGAATCGCGCGAAGGATCGCCGTGTGCTGCTCCAGCCGCCTCAGCGCCAGATCATTCGCCTCCGCCTGCATGCGTGATGCTTCGTACGTATTGTTGGTGATGTGCTCGCGCAGCAGCGTGATCACGCTGGCGTAGAAATGGCTCAGCATCGCGTTGTGCGATGCGACGGCCAGCGCCGCATGAAACTCGGCATCGGCTTGCGCCTCGGCCTCGACATCGTGGCGATGCACCGCTTGATGCATGCGCGCGAGAATCGATTCGAGGTCCGCCAATTCTTCCGGCGTCGCGCGCTGTGCGGCGAAGCGCGCCGCGGCGCACTCGAACATCAGCCGGAACTCCAGCGTGTCCTCGCGAACCGGCGGATTTTCCGCAAGCAGTTGCAGCCACGGCGCGCTCAGCCGAGCCGGTTGCTGCGCGCTGATGAAAAGCCCGCTGCCGCGCCGGGTTTCAAGCACCCCACGTGCGGCCAGACGCTGGATTGCCTCCCGTATCGTCGCTCGTGAGGTGCCGAATTGCGCCGCGAGCTCTCGCTCCGACGGCAGGCGCGTTTCACCTCGCCGATTGGCCCGCAGGATGCAGCTTTCCAGTTCCTTGACGACCCGCGCGAGCGCGTTTCGCGTGGTGCCAGACAGTGCCATGACGCCTCCAGAATCGCTCGGTGGCCTGACCAATTTCCCGATTGCCCGCGATTATCCCACTATTGCCGGGGCCTGATCCACGCGCCCAGCAAGCGCGATTCGTTCAACTGGGAGGACGACCATGACCCCGCTTTCACGTGCGCTTAAGCTGCACGACTCCGACGACGTCGCCATCGCGCGCAACGCAATCGCCAACGGCACGTCGCTCGATGAATTCGGGGGCCTCGTCGCGCGCGGCGACATCCCTGCCGCGCACAAGATTGCCTTGCGTGCGATCGCGCAGGGCGAAGCGCTGCGTCGCTACGGACAGATCATCGGCTTCGCCACGCAGCCCATTGCACCGGGCGACCACGTTCATACGCACAACGTATCGATTGGCACGTTCGACCGGGACTACGCGTTCAGCAGCGACGTGAAACCCGTCGGCAAGGTTGCGCAGCCGTTGACGTTCCAGGGCTTTCGCCGCGCCGACGGCCGTGTCGCCACGCGCAATTACATCGGCGTGATCAGCACGGTCAATTGCTCAGCGACGGTCAGCAAGCGCGTCGCGCAACATTTCGCGGCGCCCGGAGCGCTCGATGCCTACCCGAACGTCGACGGCGTCGTGCCGATCACGCACAGCTTTGGTTGCTGCATCGATCACAACGGCGAAGGTATCCAGCAGCTGCGCCGCACGATCGGCGGCTATGTGAAACACGCGAATTTCGCGGGCGTGCTCGTGATCGGGCTAGGTTGCGAAGCGAATCAGATGGGCGCGCTGTTCGTCGCCGAGAACGTCGAAAGCGGACCGATGATCGTGCCGCTCGTCATGCAGGAACTCGGCGGCACACAAAAGACCATCGATGCCGCGATCGCCGCTGTCGAAGCGATGCTGCCGCAAGCCAATCAAGTCGAACGCGAACCGCTGCCGATCTCGCACTTGAGCATCGCGCTGCAATGCGGCGGCTCGGACGGCTACTCCGGCATCACCGCCAACCCGGCGCTCGGCGCGGCCGTCGATTTGCTGGTGCGGCACGGCGGCACCGCGATCCTGAGCGAAACGCCTGAAATTTACGGCGCGGAACATCTGTTGACGCGGAGGGCGATTTCGCGCGAAGTCGGCGAGAAGATCGTCGAGCGGATTCGCTGGTGGGAAGACTACGCACAGCGCGAGAAGGGCAGCATCGACAACAATCCGACGCCGGGCAATAAGACGGGCGGCCTGACGACGATTCTTGAAAAGTCGCTCGGCGCGGTGGCGAAGAGCGGGTCGACGCCGCTGATGGGCGTGTATCGCTATGCCGAACCGGTCGACACGCACGGCCTGGTTTTCATGGATGCGCCGGGCTACGATCCGATGGGCGCCACCGGTCAGATCGCGAGCGGAGCGAACCTGGTGGTGTTCACCACCGGCCGCGGTTCATGTTTCGGCGCGAAACCCGCACCGTCGATCAAGCTCGCCACCAACACCGGCATGTTCAACCGCATGCGCGACGACATGGACATCAACTGCGGCGACATCATGGAAGGCAGCGTGACGGTCCAGCAAAAGGGCGAGGAAATTTTCCATGCGATCTTGCGCGTGGCGTCGGGCGAGAAGAGCCGCAGCGAAGCGCTGGGTGTCGGCGACGATGAGTTCGTACCGTGGATGATCGGCGCGCAGATGTGAGGCACGGGGGCGGGCGGTTGGGCGTTAGCGCCCAATGTTGGATTGGCCGGCTCATGGTGCGCCCGGGGCTGCCGAAGTAGACTTGACGCCATAAATGGGTTGCGACTACGTGGCCGGCGCTAGGCTCCAGGGACTACCTTGGGGCCTTTCGCTTTTCTAAGGGAAGATTTTTAGGCTCTTGGATCTGTTGTCGCCGTCACTAACTGTCGAATTGGCCCACGACGATGAAGCGCGCTTTCATGGCGTCCAGTACTTAAAAGGATCGTCATGCCCCGGGTATTCGCGATCGAGCCACGCCCGCCATTTCGCCCACTCGGGATGCCTGGGGCCGCTCTCGGGCGCATAGGCAGAGAATTTCAGAGGCTTCCCGTCGACCTCGCCATCGCGCACGACAAGCTGACACCGGTCGTCCGACTGGTCGAACTTCGACTCGATTCGGTATCGGCAGAGCAGCCGTAGCTTTGCATGCTCGCCAGTTGCCCACTCGGCTCGGAATGCTTTCCCATCGTAGATTTTCGTGCCGCCGGTTTGGGGGTGGACAAGTTCCCAGCCATCCGCAAGCCGAGCCATCAGCCCCTCGCGCGTCTCGCTGATCCACGTCATTCCCCACGCGCGCGACATCGCTTCACGAACCTCATCGACCGTTTTGTAGCCGGGCGGCACCTCGATTTCGAGCGGGAGCCATACCGTTTCTTTGCCCCAGATCGTCGGCTCGTTTTTGGGGTGCTCGCTTTTGGGGCGCTCGACTCCGTCGCGATCGTCGTCGAACGGATTCACCGGGCGGCTCGCCGACCTCGTCCCGGTGGGCGCGAGACCGCCGAATAGACGCTCTGCGTCGCCCCGTGTGTATTTTGGTTTGCCTTTCGCCATCGTTGCCCTCGTTTCGCTATGCTCGGAAATATACGCCCAGGAATGACCCGTTTGCCAGTTGCGTTCCTAGTCAGTTTGTCGATTTACACCATCGTCATCCGTCGTGTGGGGAGGAGCGGGATGAGTGGCCTTCGTCGGCATCCTGGCTCCTTCACCCATTCACGGAGATACAAAAATGCGCTTCCTGTCGATGGTAAGAATCAGTGAGAACACAGGCCTGCAGCCCAGTACGCAGTTGATGACCGAGATGGGCAAGCTCATCGAAGAGCTCACCCGCGAGGGAAAGTTGCTCGACACCGCAGGGCTGACTCCCACGTCCGACGGCGTGCGCGTCAGGCTAGCCGACGGAAAGATCAGCGTGACCGATGGTCCATTCACCGAAACAAAGGAAGTCATCGGCGGCTACGCCCTGCTCCAGGCAGAGTCGAGGGAGGAGGCCATCGAACTGGCCAAGCGCTTCCTACGAGTCCATGGCAACGAATGGAACATCGAATGCGAGGTGCGCCAGGTCGTGAACCCATGCACCGAATAGCGGACCGTATCGGTTGATTGGACGAATTCCCTACCGATCACTAACAGACGTCAGAGCACGCGCTGCGATCTACCTGCGGGTCAAGCGTGCCGTGTTGGGCAACTTCGGCGACCGCCACGCCGGAGACGGCCCACGCTTAGCTTGAAGAATCATTCGCAGCCGCCTTCCGTGCGCGCCGGATTTCCCCGCTTCCTTGGAACGCTTCGAATGGTGGGCCGGGTGCCCTCCACATTTCTCTCTCTGATGCTTTATGGGCTTGGTTTGTTCGAATTTTAGAGCTAACCGATGCCCCCTTGCATGCCCCCTTCTTGCTTTTCTGGGATTCGGGAGTCTAACCGACGGCACGAGGGCTCGTTTGACGCGGAGACCGCAAGAATGAACACGAATGAAGGAATGAACCGAGTCGTATTCGCCCTGAGAGCGATCGGGTTTTTGATCGCCACTCTCGGGTTCCTCAATCCGATAGACCCTGAGCGCACGGCGTGGCTCGTCCTGGTGATAGCGGCAATTATCGCCGCAACACCGTTCTTTGCCCTAGCCTGGATCATTGACGGCTTTGCTGGAGCAGCTCGGCGCGAGGAACGCGAGGCGGCCTGCGGTGCGATCTCATGACCGCACGACATGCACCGCTTGAAGAACGGCTTGTAGCAACATTTCGGGCAGCACG
>NZ_JBQCHR010000148.1:0-23386 GCF_051954495.1 Trinickia sp. | reverse complement strand
GCTCGAGCTTTTGCCGTCGCTTCTCGTGCGTCGGGTCGAGCCCAGCGCGGACAGCCTCTTTGATCGAGTCGCGAGCCTTGCGCGCTTCTGCAATCGACACGGTAGGATAGACTCCCAATGCAGCGCGCTTTTCCTTTCCGTCGATTCGGTATTTGAGGCGCCAATACTTGGCTCCCGTCGGCATGACCTCGAGGTACATACCCTGTCCATCGGTCAGCTTGTACGCCTTCTCGCGAGGCTTGGCGGCTCGAACTGCAACGTCGGTAAGGGGCATCAGCGGGAGGGGGCATGTCGATGCCCCAAAAAGCGAAGAGATGCCACCAACGATGCCCCCAAATTTTTTGGGTGTCAATGGTAAACGTTGGGGAAACTTGGTAAGATGGAATCACCAAGCCCTTGTCGCAGCGTAGTTTTTTGGTGACTTTGGGAATCGTTGGGAGATTCTTTGGTGGGCCGGGTGGGAGTCGAACCCACGGTGTCCTTTCGGAGGCGGATTATGAGTCCGCTGCCTGCAACCAGCACGGCGTCCGGCCCGTCTCGCGCCGCGTTTGCCAAGCGTGAAGCGTGCTTAGCTAGCGGCGGTTATTGAAATCCGCGATCGATGGTATCGCGGAAAGATTGCGAGTCTATCGGCTAATGCGTTCGTCTGCAAATCGAAAAACCAAACTATCGCGAATTTGGTAGCGGGGCGACGAAACAGCAGCGAGGCCGACCGTCCAGCACCACGAAACAACGCGCTGATCCGCCCACGCCCCGACGACACGCCCCTACAAAAAAGGCCCGGCGTTACAAGCCGGGCCCTTCGTTACCGCATCAAGCCAACCACCGACAATCAGTTCCCTTCGAGGAACGACTTCAGCTTGTCCGAGCGGCTCGGGTGACGCAGCTTGCGCAGCGCCTTCGCTTCGATCTGACGGATCCGCTCACGCGTCACGTCGAACTGCTTGCCGACTTCCTCGAGCGTGTGGTCCGTGCTCATTTCGATACCGAAACGCATGCGCAGCACCTTCGCTTCGCGCGGCGTCAACGAATCGAGCACGTCCTTCACGACATCGCGCATGCTCGCATGCAATGCGGCATCGGCCGGCGCCACCGTGTTCGTATCTTCGATGAAATCGCCCAGATGCGAGTCGTCGTCGTCGCCGATCGGCGTTTCCATGGAGATCGGCTCCTTCGCGATCTTCATGATCTTGCGGATCTTGTCCTCGGGCATCTCCATCTTTTCCGCGAGCGTGGCCGGATCGGGCTCGAGACCCGTCTCCTGCAGAATCTGCCGCGAAATACGGTTCATCTTGTTGATCGTTTCGATCATGTGAACCGGAATCCGGATCGTGCGCGCCTGGTCGGCGATCGAACGCGTAATGGCCTGTCGGATCCACCACGTGGCGTACGTCGAGAACTTGTAGCCGCGACGGTATTCGAACTTGTCCACCGCCTTCATCAAGCCGATGTTGCCTTCCTGAATCAGATCCAAGAACTGCAAGCCGCGGTTCGTATACTTCTTCGCGATCGAAATCACGAGACGCAAGTTCGCCTCGGTCATCTCGCGCTTGGCTTGACGCGCCTTCAGTTCGCCGGCCGCCATCTGACGGTTCGTTTCCTTCAAGTCCTTCAGCGGCAGCACCACGCGCGCCTGCAGGTCGAGCAACCGCTGCTGCTGCTCGCGGATAGCCGGAATGTTGCGCGACAAGATCGCGCTGTATGCATGGCTTTCCGCCACGATCTTCTCGGCCCACTCGAGATCGGTTTCGTTGCTCGGGAAGCGCGTGATGAACTCGGCGCGCGGCATGCCGCATTTGTCCACGACGATGTGCAGAATCTGGCGCTCGACCTGACGCACTTCGTCCACCTGCGCACGCAACGTGTCGCACAGACGCTCAACCGTACGCGCCGTGAAGCGGATCGACATCAGTTCGTTCTGAATCGTCTCTTGCGCCTTCAGGTAGGACTTCGACTTGTAGCCCTCCTTCTCGAACGCGCGGCGCATCTTGTCGAACCACTCGCTGATGAGCGCGAACTTTTCGAGCGACACGCGCTTGAGGGCTTCGAGCTGCGCCGCGTTGGCCGTGGCCTGCGCGGTGCCGTCGTCGTCCTCTTCTTCCTCTTCTTCCTCTTCCTCTTCTTCCTCGGTCTCGTTCTCGATCGCTTCGGCTTCTTGAGCGGAGAACCCGTCCGCGTCTTCCGCGTTCGGATCGATGAGGCCATCGACGAGCTCGTCGATGCGGATTTCGTCGTTCGCCACGCGCTCGGCCATGGCGAGGATGTCGGCGATCGTCGTCGGACACGCCGAGATGGCCATCACCATGTGCTTCAAGCCGTCTTCGATACGCTTGGCGATCTCGATTTCGCCTTCACGCGTGAGCAGCTCGACCGTGCCCATCTCGCGCATGTACATACGAACCGGATCGGTCGTGCGACCGAACTCGGAATCGACCGTCGACAGCGCGACTTCGGCTTCCTCTTCCACTTCGTCGTCCGACGAAGCGGCGGGCGCGTTGTCGTTCAAGAGCAGCGTTTCGGCATCGGGCGCCTGCTCGTAGACCGCCACGCCCATGTCGTTGAACGTGCTGATGATGCCTTCGATCGCTTCGGTCTCGGCGAAGTTGTCGGGCAGATGGTCGTTGATTTCCGCGTAGGTCAAAAAGCCGCGCTCTTTGCCGAGCTTGATCAGCGCGCGCAGCTTCGAGCGGCGCTCTTCGAGCTCCTCCGCCGTACCCGGCTGACTCGACGCGAACGCGTCCTTCAGCAGCGCCTTTTCCTTCGCGCGGCGATCGCGCGCCTTGGCCTTTTCGCCTTTGCCCGGAGCTGCGGCTTGCTGCTCTTCGCCCTGGGTTGCGTCGTCATCGACGGATACTTCGTTCAGCTTTTTCGTCATGGAGTTCGCCGTACCGGCTATAGTCTCGACTCGCGGCTGCTGGACTTCAGCCGGTTGCACCGTGGATACTTGGGAATCGCGCACTGCCGAATCGTCCGGCGTGGCAGCCGCGCCCCCTGCGCTTGTCGAACCGGCACGCCTCGCGGCGGCGGCTCTGGTCTCCGGCTTGGCGGACGTCTTCGCCGCCGTGGGTCTCGTGGCGGCTGCCGCCGAAGTTCGCGCGGACGCCGCACTCGCCGGCGTCTTGCCGACTCGCTGCGCCGCACTGGCAGCCGATGTCTTTTTGGCGACGGAAGCGTCAGCCGATCGAGCAACGACCTTGCGTACCGGCTCTGCCGAGCGCGGGTTCGAGTCCTGGGCCTTGCCCTTGCTCACCACCTTCGCACTCTTTGCAGCCGCCTTCTCGCCCGTAGTCTTTGCCATCGCTATCTCGCCTCTGCCGCAGCGTATCTGCTTCGAAAAGACAAACTAAACCGCTGAAAACCTTTTATTATAGCACACACGGCGCAGTCCCCCTTTCAAAGCCCAAGCTGCCGCTTCATCTCGGCGCGCTGCCGGTTCAGATCGGCGAATTGTTCGATCTCGTCCGGCGTAAGTTTGGACTGCCGCGAAAGGCGTTCGAGCCGCTCGCAACATGCGTCATAGCGGATCTTCAGAATGGCCGCCAGAAATTCCTCGGCGGCGATGCGCTCGCGCTCCTGCTGCTGCTCGGCCGCCGCGGCGTCTTGCGCGTCTTGCATCAGCAAATCGCGCACATTTTCATCATAGACCAGAATTTCGCGGAAAATTTCTTCGAAAGTCGCTGCATTGGCCCCATTTCGGAGCAGGTCCGAGAGGTGCCTGAATTCGGCCGCGCCGCCCAATGCCCGCGCGTGCGTGGCCGCTTCGGCGAACAACTCGCCGTGATGGCTCTGGTTGACGAGGCTCTCTTCGCTCGCCTCGTCCAACACCGACACGATGCGCGGATACATCACCAAATTGCGCAACGCGCGTTCCTCGATGCCCGTGACCCGGCGCCGATCCTTGCGCGCCGGCGCGGGCCGCGCGGCCGCCGCGATGCGCGTGTCGACGCTCGAGAGCGCGGCGACTTCCTCGAATGGAATGCCTAGCCGGTCCGCGAACATGTGCATGATCTGTGCACGCAGCGCATTGGCCGGCAGCGCCTGCAGCAACGGCTTCGCGTCGAACAGCGCGCGCGCGCGGCCCTCCGGCGTATCGAGTTCCTTGCCCGCCAGCACCTCGTTCAACATGAACTGGGACAGGGGCAGCGCCTGCTCGATTTGCTGCGAGAACGCTTCCTTTCCGAACTCCCGCACGAAGCTGTCCGGATCGTGTTCGGCCGGCAAAAACAGGAACCGGATCGTTCGGTTATCGGCGGCATGCGGCAGGCACGCATCGAGCGCGCGGCGCGCGGCGCGCCGCCCCGCCGCATCGCCGTCGAAGCTGAAGATGACCGTATCGGTCTGTCGCAGGAGCTTTTGCACGTGGATGGGCGTACACGCCGTGCCCAGGGTCGCAACGGCATTCGGGAAACCGAGCTGCGCCAGCGCCACCACATCCATATAGCCTTCCACGACCAGTACGAAGCGGGCCTCGCGTATCGCCAAGCGCGCTTCGAACAGGCCGTACAGCTCGCTGCCTTTGCTAAATAGAGGCGTTTCCGGCGAATTCAAATACTTCGGCTCGCCGCCGTCGAGCACGCGCCCGCCGAAGCCGATCACCACGCCTTTGACGTTGCGGATCGGGAACATGATCCGTTCGCGGAACCGGTCGTACCGGCGCGCCTGGCCTTGCGCGTCCGTCTTATCGCTGACGATGACGAGGCCCGCCTCGACCAGCGCGTCGCTGCGGTAATCGGGAAACACCGCCTCGAGGTTCTGCCAGCCGTCGGGCGCGAAGCCCAGCCCGAACCGCGCGGCGATCTCGCCGGTCAGCCCGCGCTTCTTCAGGTATTGAATGGCCTGCGGCGCACCGCGCAACGCCTTGCGGTAGTAGTCGCACGCGGTCTGCATGAGATCGGACAGCGCGGCGGCGGCTTTGCCGTCGGCCGGCGCGTATCGCTCGGAACCTCCGGCGCCGCCGCCCTGGCCGCCGCGCGCGGGCGACGGCTCTTGCGGCACCGTCAAGCCAACCGATTGCGCGAGCTCGCCCACGGCCTCCGGAAACGACAAGCCGGCATGTTCCATCAAGAACCCGATGGCCGTCCCATGCGCGCCGCAGCCGAAGCAGTGATAGAACTGCTTCGTGGGACTCACGGTGAACGACGGGCTCTTCTCGTTGTGGAACGGGCACAAACCCATGAAGTTCGCGCCGCCCTTCTTGAGCTGGACGTACTTGCCCACCACGTCGACGATGTCGACGCGGTCCAGCAGATCCTGAAGAAAGGCGTGCGGAATCACGAGCGATGACGCGGGAGCAAGCCTGGGCAGCCTTCATGCGCACCGCCTGACCTACGGCGTGGGGCGCGCATGGGCCGCCCGTGGACTTGGCGCACCCGATTACTTGCTGAGCGCCGCCTTCACCAGCGCCGACACGGCCGTCATATCGGCTCGGCCCGCAAGCTTGCCCTTCAGCACGCCCATGACCTTGCCCATGTCCTGCGGCCCCGCGGCGCCCACCTCGGCCACGGTCGCCTGCACTTGCTCGGCGATCTCGGCGTCCGACAGCTGCGCCGGCATGTAGGCGGCGAGAACGGCGATCTCGGCGCTTTCCTGTTCGACGAGATCGTTGCGCCCGGCCGCTTCGAACTGGCTGATCGAATCCTTTCGTTGCTTGATCATCTTGTCGATGACCGCGGTGATGGCTGTATCGTCGAGCGTGACGCGCTCGTCCACTTCACGTTGCTTGATCGCCGCCAGCACCAAGCGAATCGCGGCCAGCCGGCCGGTTTCGCGCGCACGCATGGCGGCCTTCATGTCCTCGTTAATGCGATCTTTCAGACTCATCTTTCACCCGAATGCATGAAACGAATTGGAAAACGAAACTATAGGCATCGAGCGCAAAAACCCGCTTGGGATGCTTCCTCAAGCGGGTTTTGCGCGCTCCGCGCTTTCGCGAGCTTGACACCGGCCCAGCCTAGCAACCGAATCGGACGGCCGACTCGGGATGGCCATGGGGCCGATGCCGCCGCGAAATCAATCAATAGAATTTCTTGGGCAACATCTGGCTGCGCAAGCGCTTGAAATGGCGCTTCACGGCAGCAGCCTTCTTGCGCTTGCGCTCTGCCGTCGGCTTTTCGAAGAACTCGCGCGCGCGAAGCTCGGTCAAGAGACCGTTCTTCTCGATCGTGCGCTTGAAGCGGCGCATCGCGACTTCGAAGGGCTC
This sequence comes from Trinickia sp., assembly GCF_051954495.1. Lineage (GTDB taxonomy): Bacteria > Pseudomonadota > Gammaproteobacteria > Burkholderiales > Burkholderiaceae > Trinickia. Next base: position 17,187 of record NZ_JBQCHR010000148.1, on the reverse strand, counting down.
GTTTTCTTTTAAGCGGATGATCGTCATGTTTCCAAAACGAAAATTTCCCAAAGGTCGGGGAGTATAGCAGAGCTTCTGCACAATTACACGAAAGTTGTCAAGTGCTCCGTACGAATTCGACCGCGGCTTGTCCCGCTGCAACGCCCGAAGCCCAGGCCCATTGAAAGTTGTAGCCGCCGAGCCAGCCGGTCACGTCGACGGCCTCGCCGATGAAATACAGGCCGGGCGTGCGGGCGCTCATCATCGTGGCGGACGACAGCTCGCGCGTATCGACGCCGCCCTTCGTGACCTCCGCCTTGCGGTAGCCCTCGGTTCCCGACGGCGTCAAGGTCCAACGCGAAAACGCCTCGCCCAAACGGCGCAGCGTTTTATCAGACAAATCGGCCAAACGCGCGTCGGGCGACACCTCGTGCGCGGCCAGCCAAGCGTGCGCCAGGCGAGCCGGCAGCCATTGCGCCAGGAGGTTGCCGATCTGCCGCTTGGTGCCGCTCGATTTGGCTTCCAGCAGTTCGGCGCACGCGTCGCGGCCGGGCAGCAAGTCGATCTCGATCGGATCGCCGCTTTGCCAATAGCTCGAAATTTGAAGCACGCCCGGGCCGGACAACCCTCGGTGCGTGAACAAGAGGTCCTCGACAAAGGCGCCGCGCGCGCGTTTCGCACCCGTCGCCACCTCGACTTCCAACGAGACGCCGGCCAACTCCGAAAACGGCGCCCAATCATCGGATGAAAACGTCAACGGGACGAGCGCCGGGCGCATATCGATCAGCTTGTGCCCGAACTGCTTGGCGATCCGATACGCGAAATCGGTCGCGCCGATCTTCGGGATCGACAGGCCGCCCGTCGCGATCACGAGCGCGCGCGCCGCGATTTCACCCGCATTCGTATCGAGCAGGAAGTGGCCGGATTCGCCGCGCCGAACGGCCTGAACGGCGACGGGACGCCGCCAGGCGACGCGTCCCTTATCGCACTCGGCCTTCAGCATGTCGATGATCGATTCGCTCGAATGGTCGCAAAAGAGCTGGCCGCGATGCTTCTCGTGCCACGCGATACGGTGGGCATTGAGCAACGCGAGAAAATCGTGAGGCGTATAGCGCGCGAGCGCCGAACGGCAAAAGTGCGGATTGGCCGAAAGGTAGTTGGCGGGACCGGCCTGAAGATTCGTGAAGTTGCACCGGCCGCCGCCGGATATGCGGATTTTCTCCGCCAGCCGCGGCGCGTGATCGATCAGCGCAACGCGGCCGCCGCGCTGCCCGGCAACGGCCGCGCACATCATCCCCGCGGCCCCCGCGCCGATGACGGCGATATCGAAGGATTCCATGGCGCGCATTCTACCTGGGCGGGAGCGCCGGACGGCGCACTGCTATACTTTTGTGTTTCTCACGCGCCCTTTTTGCGGCGGCAGTTCCCCGCAAGCTGCGCTCACCCGCCTCCACGCCATCATGCTCGTTCTCGGTATCGAAAGCTCGTGCGACGAAACAGGGCTCGCGCTCTACGACACCGAGCGAGGGCTGCTCGCCCACGCGCTCCATTCGCAGATCGCCATGCATCGCGAATACGGCGGGGTCGTGCCCGAGCTTGCCTCGCGCGACCATATCCGCCGGGCGCTGCCGCTGCTCGAGAACGTGCTCGAACGCTCCGGCGCTGCACGCACCGACATCGACGCGATCGCGTTCACGCAGGGCCCGGGGCTCGCGGGCGCACTGCTCGTCGGCGCCAGCATCGCGAATGCGCTGGCGATGGCGTGGGACAAGCCCACGATCGGCATTCACCATCTCGAAGGCCACCTGCTTTCACCGCTGCTTGTCGACGAACCGCCGCCGTTTCCGTTCGTCGCCCTGCTCGTCTCGGGCGGCCACACGCAGCTCATGCGCGTGACCGATGTCGGCATCTACGAAACGCTCGGCGAAACGCTCGACGACGCGGCCGGCGAGGCGTTCGACAAAACGGCCAAGCTGCTCGGCCTAGGCTATCCGGGCGGACCGGAAGTATCGCGGCTGGCTGAATACGGCACACCCGGCGCCGTCACGCTGCCACGGCCGATGCTCCATTCGGGCGATCTCGATTTCAGCTTCAGCGGATTGAAGACGGCTGTGCTCACGCAAACGAAGCAGCTTGGCGCGAACGTCTGCGAGCAATCGAAGGCGGACCTTGCGCGCGGCTTCGTCGATGCCGCGGTGGAGGTGCTCGTCGCGAAATCGCTCGCGGCGCTCAAGAAGACACGCCTCAAGCGGCTCGTGGTGGCAGGTGGTGTGGGCGCGAACCGGCAATTGCGCGATGCGCTGTCGGCGGCCGCCAAGAAGCGCGGCTTCGACGTGCACTACCCCGATCTTTCGCTATGCACGGACAACGGCGCGATGATCGCGCTGGCCGGCGCGCTGCGATTGCAGCGCTGGCCCGAACAGGCGAACAAGGATTACGCGTTCACCGTCAAGCCGCGCTGGGATCTATCGTCGCTCGCGCGGGATTAGCGAAGCGCAGTAACCGCATTGCGCTTGTCGTGCTCGATCACGGCATACGCACTGTGGTTGTGAATCGATTCGAAGTTTTCCGCCTCGAGCACATACGACACGATGCGATCGTCCCGATTGAGACGCTGCGCTACGTCGCGTACGAGGTCTTCGACGAACTTGGGATTCTCGTAGGCGCGCTCCGTCACGAACTTCTCGTCGGGGCGCTTGAGCAATCCCCATAGTTCGCACGAGGCTTCTTCCTCGGCCATGCGAATCAACGCTTCCACCGGCAGGTCGCCCGACAGCTCCACCTCGATCGTCACGTGCGAGCGCTGATTGTGCGCGCCGTATTGCGAGATCTCCTTCGAGCACGGGCACAGGCTCGTGACCGGCACGAGCACACGCATGAACGTGCGCACTTCACCGCCGCGCGACTGTCCCGCCAGCGTCACCTCGTAGTCGAGCAAGCTCGACACCCCCGATACGGGCGCCGTCTTCGACACGAAGTACGGGAAGGTCACCTCGATGCGGCCGCCCGTGGCCTCGAGTTTCTCGAGCATGGCGCCGAGCAGCTTGCGGAACGTCGCCGCTTCCAGCGGCGCCTTGTTTTCCTCGAGCAGCGCGACGAAGCGCGACATATGAGTGCCCTTTTGATGCGCGGGCAAATGCACGTCGAGGTTCCAGGTTCCCACCGTGGGTTGCACTTCGCCGTTCGGCGTACGCACCGTCAAAGGATGGCGCACCCCTTTCACGCCGACGCGTTGAATCGGAATCTGCCGCGTGTCGACCGTACTTTGCACGTCAGGCATCACGAAGGCGGGATTCATCTGGTTCATCTTTGTCTTGTCCTAATCACGCCAACAATGAAACATGGGCCCCGAGGGCCCATGCACACATCCAAGAAATATGGGCGGCCGCCTACGCGACCGGCCCTGGATTAGGCGACGCGCTGCGCCGCCAGCTTGGCCGTCGGCTCGAGAAAGCGCGCGCGAATCGACTTTTCGATACCCGCGGCATCGAGACCGCACTCCGCCAACAGCTTGGCCGGATCGCCATGATCGATGAAGCTGTCGGGGAGGCCCAATTGTAGTACGGGGCGAACAACCCCATCGGCAAGGAGGGATTCCACGCACGCCGACCCGGCGCCGCCCATGATGCAGCCCTCTTCCACCGTGACGATCGCATCGTGAGTTTGTGCAAGCTCACGCACGAGTTCGGCGTCGATCGGCTTCACGAACCGCATATTGGCGACCGTCGCGTCGAGCCCCTCGGCAGCGGCCAGCGCCGGCGCGACCATCGTGCCGAACGCCAGGATCGCGATGCGGCTGCCCTTGGGCGCCGTCGACTGGCGGCGAATCTCGCCGCGGCCAACGGGCAGCGCCGTCATCTGCTTGACGGTGGCCACACCCGTGCCCGCACCGCGCGGATACCGCACGGCCGTCGGGTTCGGCTGCTGCAGCGCCGTGTACAGCATCTGGCGGCACTCGTTTTCATCGGCGGGCGCCATCACCGTCATATTCGGGATGCAACGCAGGAACGCCATGTCGTACGCGCCCGCATGCGTCGCGCCGTCCGCGCCGACCAAGCCCGCGCGATCGATGGCGAACACCACGGGCAAGTTCTGCAACGCCACATCGTGGATCAACTGATCGTAAGCGCGCTGCAAGAACGTCGAGTAGATGGCCACGACCGGCTTCATGCCCTCGGTCGCCACGCCGCCCGCGAACGTCACCGCGTGCTGCTCGGCAATGCCCACGTCGAAATAGCGATCGGGGAAGCGCTTCTCGAACTCCACCATGCCCGAGCCTTCGCGCATGGCCGGCGTGATGCCGACGACGCGCGAATCGAGTTCGGCGGCGTCGCAAAGCCATTCGCCGAACACCTGCGTGTAAGTCTTCTTCGCGGGCGACGCCGGCGGCTTGATGCCTTCAGCGGGATTGAACTTGCCCGGACCGTGGTACAGCACAGGATCGGCTTCCGCGAGCTTGTAGCCCTGCCCCTTCTTCGTGACCACGTGCAGGAACTGCGGGCCGCGCAGTTCGCGGATGTTTTGCAGCGTCGGGATCAGCGAATCGAGATCGTGACCGTCGATCGGGCCGATGTAGTTGAAACCGAATTCCTCGAACAGCGTGGCAGGCACGACCATGCCCTTCGCATGCTCTTCCAGCTTGCGGGCGAGTTCTAGCACCGGCGGCGCGACGCGCAGCACGCGCTCGACGCCGGCGCGAGCCGCCGCATAGAAACGCCCCGACATCAAGCGTGCCAAATGCCGATTGAGCGCGCCGACAGGCGGCGAGATCGACATGTCGTTGTCGTTGAGAATCACGAGCAGCGGCACATCGTCGCAGACGCCCGCATTGTTCATCGCTTCGAAAGCCATGCCGGCCGTCATCGCGCCGTCGCCGATCACGGCGATGGAGAAGCGGTCGATGCCTTCGAGCTTGCTCGCGATCGCCATGCCGAGCGCGGCTGAGATCGAGGTGCTCGAATGCGCCGTGCCGAACGTGTCGTACTGCGACTCGGGGCGGCGCGGAAAGCCCGAGATGCCGCCGCGCTGGCGCAGCGTATGCATCCGGTCCCGACGGCCCGTCAGAATCTTATGAGGATAGGTTTGGTGACCGACGTCCCAAACGATACGATCGTGCGGCGTATCGAATACGTAATGCAAGGCGATCGTCAGCTCGACCGTGCCGAGGTTCGACGACAAATGCCCGCCCGTTTGCGACACGCTGTCCAGCACGAATGCGCGCAGCTCGTCGGCAAGCGGCTTCAATTGACGGCGGTCGAGGCGGCGCAAATCCGCCGGGTCGTCGATGGTTTTCAACAAGTCGTACATCGTCGTTCCATTGTAGGAAAAGTTACGCGCCCGCTTTTTTCTCGCGCTTCTCGAGGCCTACGGCGCGCGGTGGCGGGCTTCGCGTTCAACTCACCCGGTTCACCACCAGGTCGGCAAGCTCGGCCAGACGCCGCGATTGCTCGCCGAAGGGCGCGAGCGCATCGTGTGCGTCGCGGCGCAGTTGCGCCGCCAGTGCACGCGAGGCATCGAGCCCGATAATCGATACGTAGGTCGGCTTGCCGTCCTTCGCATCCTTGCCCGCCGTCTTGCCGAGCGTGGCGGAATCGGTCGTGACGTCCAAGATGTCGTCGACCACTTGAAAAGCCAGGCCCACGGCGGCCGCATAGGCGTCGAGCGCCTTCAGCGCCTGCGCATCGGGGGCGGCGCCCGCCAGCGCGCCCATCCGGACCGACGCGCGCAGCAAGGCGCCCGTCTTCATGCGATGCATCGTTTCGAGTTGCGGCCGCGTGAGCGTGAGCCCCACGCTCGCCAGATCGATGGCCTGCCCGCCGGCCATCCCGAGCGAGCCGCTTGCGAACGCCAGCTCGCGTACGAGCGAAGCCTGCGCCCGCGTGTCGAGCGCAGCCTCATCGGTCAGCACGACGAATGCCTGCGACTGCAGGGCATCGCCCACGAGCAGCGCGGTGGCTTCGTCGTACTGAACGTGCACCGTGGGCTTGCCGCGCCGCAAAGCGTCGTCGTCCATGCACGGCATGTCGTCGTGCACGAGCGAGTACACATGGATCATTTCGAGCGCGGCCGACGCCGCCTCGAGCGCCGCAGGGCGCGCGCCGGTCAGCTCGCCCGCGGCATGCACGAGCAGCGGCCGCACGCGCTTGCCGCCGCCCAGCACCGCATAGCGCATGGCCTCATGCAGCCGAGCGGGCTCCGTGGACGCCTCGGGCAAGTAATGTTCGAGCGCTTTTTCGACGCGCGCGAGCACCGCACGCATCCATTCGTCAAAAATCATAGATCGTCTCCGCTGTCCGCGGGTGTCGTGCCGACGGGCAGCGGCTTGAGCGTCTCGCCATCGAGAACGCGCACCTGCTGCTCCACCTTCTCCAGCTGCTGCTGGCAATACGCCACGAGGGCCGCACCGCGCCGATAGGCGGCCAGCGACTCCTCCAGGCTCAGGGCGCCGCTCTCCATGCGGGAAACCAGCTCTTCCAACTCGGCCACCGCTGCTTCATAGTTCTGGGGCAGCGCCGCGACCTCCGGTTCGCCGCCGGGAGCAGGCGCGGCCGCGCCTTCAGGTGCTGTCTTCGCCATCGGATAGGGGTGTTTTCAAAAACAAGTCGAACATTCTACGGCAAAAGCGCCTAACCCGACCCATCCGCCCCCCGCCACGGGTATCGCGACGGACGGCAAAAAAACAACACTCGCCTCGTCGCCACCCGGCAAGGGATTGCTTCTTGCTTCGGCTTTTTTGCCCCAAATCATGGACTTAGTTGGCCTAAGGCCGGTCTAGCGGGTATAATCGCCGGTTCCCTAAATCGAATCTTCGATGGTTGGGTTGTTCGCTGCTTTCACGTTTTCTCGGGAGTGGGAATGTCCAATCTGAGCACTGCTTTGCAGCTCAAGGCCATTTCGAGCCAGCTGCCGGTCACGGCTTACTTCGACGAAGCGCTTCTGGCGCGAGAAGTCGAAACTCTTTTCAAGCAGGGTCCTCGCTACGTCGGGCATGAATTGATGGTGCCCGAAGTGGGGAACTATTTCGCACTGCCAAGCGAAAACGAAGGGCGCGTGCTCGTGCGCAACCCGCGTTCGCAGGTGGAGCTGCTGTCGAACGTCTGCCGTCACCGCCAGGCGATCATGCTCAATGGGCGCGGCCAAGCCCAGAATATCGTCTGCCCGCTGCATCGCTGGACCTACAACCTCGACGGCGAATTGCTCGGCGCGCCGCACTTTGCCGACAATCCGTGCCTGAACCTGGGCGCCACACCGTTGCGCAACTGGCACGGCTTGCTGTTCGAAGCGCAGGGCCGCGACGTGGCGAAGGATCTCGCGAAGCTCGGCACCCAGCATCACTTCGATTTCACGGACTACATGTTCGATCACGTCGAAGTGCACGAGTGCAACTACAACTGGAAGACGTTCATCGAGGTCTACCTCGAGGATTACCACGTCGTCCCGTTCCATCCGGGCCTCGGCAGCTTCGTCAATTGCGACGATCTCACCTGGGAATTCGGCGAATGGTACAGCGTGCAGACGGTCGGCGTTCATAACGGCCTCGCCAAGGCGGGCAGCCCCACCTACCGCAAATGGCACGACCAGGTGCTGCGCGTACGCGACGGCGAGCCGCCCGAGTATGGCGCGATCTGGATGGTGTACTACCCGGGGCTCATGATCGAGTGGTATCCGCATGTGCTCGTCGTCTCGTGGCTGATTCCGCGCGGGCCACGCAAAACCACGAACATCGTCGAGTTCTACTACCCCGAGGAATTCGCCCTATTCGAACGGGAATTCGTCGAAGCCGAGCGCGCGGCCTATATGGAGACGGCTCGCGAGGACGACGAAATCGCCGAGCGCATGGACGCGGGCCGCCTGGCGCTGCTCCAGCGCGGCGAATCGCAGGTCGGGCCGTATCAGAGCCCGATGGAGGATGGTATGCAGCATTTTCACGAGTTCTTGCGGCGCGAACTCGGCGAAATTTGACGGCGTTCACCGGCGGCGGCCTGCGGGCCGCCAATCGGAAGACGGGCAAGACGGCGAACACGCCTCTTGCCCGTCTTTTTGTTTAGACTGCAAATAATCATTCGCTGTCCACGCGCGAGCGTGCTCGCCAACGAGGAGCCCATCATGCCGCACACGCACTACACCACGCTGATTTCAGCCGACAATCTGGCCGAGCGCTTGTCGAGCGCCCCCGGCAGCGTACTCGTCTTCGACTGCGGCTTCGATCTCGCCAATCCGAGCGCGGGAGAACAAGCCTATGCTGCAGGGCATATTCCGGGCGCCCACTACCTGCATCTGGATCGCGACCTGTCGGGAGCGAAGACGGGCAAAAACGGCCGTCACCCGCTGCCCACGCGCGATGCGCTGGTGGACACCCTCGTCAAGCACGGCTTGAAGCAGCATCAGCAAGTCGTCGCCTACGACGCACAGGGCGGCGCCTACGCCGCTCGACTCTGGTGGCTGCTGCGCTGGCTGGGCCACGATTCCGTGGCCGTGCTCGACGGCGGGCTGCAAGCATGGCAGGCCGCCGGGCAAACGCTCGAGACGGCCGCCCCGCCCGCCGCCGCGCGCGGCGACTTCAAGGCGGGCGCACCGCTCGCCGTGACCGTCGATGCCCAACATCTGCTCGACAACCTGAAGACGGGCGAGCAAGTCGTCGTCGATGCGCGTTCAGCGGATCGCTACCGCGGCGAAAACGAAACGATCGACCCCGTGGCCGGCCATATTCCCGGGGCGCTCAACCGCTTCTTCAAGGACAACCTCACGGCCGACGGCCGCTTCAAATCGGCCCACACGCTACGGGACGAATTCGGCGCCGTGATCGGGCAAAAGGCGCCCGAGCACGTGGTGCTGCAGTGCGGCTCCGGCGTCACGGCCTGTCATAACGCGCTCGCGATGGAAGTCGCCGGATTGCATGGGGCCGCGCTCTACGCCGGGTCTTGGAGCGAGTGGTGCGCGGACCCGGCCCGACCGGTCGCCACGGGGCCGAACCCGTAACGCCAGGGCCGGCTCCGATGCGATAGGCGATATGGCCACGTCGCGAGATGGGGGCGGCCGTCGGCGTTTGCCCTTGGCTGTTCGCCTGTTAGCCGCCCGGCGTGTCCTTCAGAAAACGCACACCGGCCGAGGAGCTTCGGCTAACCTGCGCCTGTGTCGTGAACTCGCCGTTCTTGATTCGATTGGCCGGCGCGCTGAGGTTGCGTATCTCGACCCCATGTCCCATCGGTAGATCCACAAGCCATCGCCCCAATGGCGTAACGGTAATCGTGTTGCCGGCGAACGCCGACGCCGCGCCGTACTCGAGCAACATGCCCGGTTGGTGGTGGACGGACAGCAGCGCTCGAATCGTGACGACATCCGAAGCGGACCGCTGAAGCAGGCGGCGCGGCAGACGGCTCGTCGTCGACGTCTCGCCGTCGAGGACGTGAAGAAACTCGGGCTGACCGGGCAGCTTCAGCCATTTCACGACCACCTTCGTTCCTTTCAACGCCCATCGAGACCAGCTTTGGCCGACCGGAACGAGCGTCGTCGAAACATCGGGGTTGCGCGACATACTTTGACAGTAGCCGAGCGCGTTATTGCCCGTTTTACCGTCGGGCAACGACACCATGTGAGTGGCGAGAGGGGGATGGCTCATGGGACCGGTCAATCAGGCCAGCGCCTGACGCGTGATGGAAAGCGACAAGCCTATTCCGCCTGGCCCTGCCGAATGCCCCATAGCGCTAAAAATCAGACCAAAGGAAGGGTGCCCGCCGCAACGCGCACGGTTGCGCACCCAACATCGCAGCTAATGCAGCTTCACGCGAGGCAACGTCGTACGTCGCAGCCAATGCGCGACCGTGTCGAGCATCATCCGCGGATACCCGTGCAGCGCCGCGATATGGAGCCGATACAGCGACATGTACATGAAGCGGGCGAACAGCCCCTCGACGAGCATGCTTCCGCCGATGACGCCGCCCATCAGGTTGCCCACGGCGCTGAAGTGACCGAGCGATACGAGCGAGCCGAAATCGCGGTACGTGAATTCGGGCAACGGCTTGCCGGCTAGCCGGTTCGACATCGCCCTCATCAGGAAACTCGCTTGCTGATGCGCGGCTTGCGCGCGCGGCGGAACGTTGCGCTCCTGCCCCGGCCAGGGGCAAGCCGCGCAATCGCCGAGCGCGAAGACATCGTCGTCGAGTTCCGTTTGCAACGTGCGGCGCACGCAAAGCTGGCCCAAGCGGTTGACGGTCAGCCCGCCAAGCCGGGCCAGCACGGGCGGCGCCTTGATGCCGGCTGCCCACACGGTCAGATCGGCGCGCACGGTCTTGCCGCTCGCCGTGCGCACGGCGCCGGGCGCGACCTCGGCCACCGTTTCGCCGATCATCAGCTTCACGCCGAGCTTGCGCAGCAGCTCCGCCGTCGCGCTCGATACGCGCTCCTGAAGCGCCGGCAGGATACGCGGCCCGGCCTCGATCAACACGATGCCGATATCGTGCTTCGGATCGAGTTTGTGCAGGCCATAGACCGAGAGCACCTGCGCGGTATTGCGCAATTCGGCGGAAAGCTCGACGCCCGTCGCGCCGCCGCCGACGATCGCCACCTGGATACGCGGCTCGGCTTCGGCGGACGCATCCATGCCCGACTCCACGGCCTCGTGCGGCTGATGCTCGGCCCGCATGCACGCCGCGATGAGACGTTTTCTGAACCGGTCGGCCTGCGCCACGGTATCGAGCGCGATCGAATGCTCGGCCGCCCCGTTCACCCCGAAGAAGTGTGTCGTACTGCCGATCGCGATAACTAAGGTGTCGTATTCCAGCTCGCGCTGCGGCAGCAGCTCCGCGCCGTCCGAATCGATGACGGGTGCGATCGTGATGCGCTTGGCCGCGCGATCGATGCCTTCCAGATCGCCCTGCTGAAACTCGAAGCCATGCCAACGCGCCTGCGCCGCGTATTCGAGTTCCTGCGTGAACGGATCGAGACTGCCGGCCGCCACTTCGTGCAGCAACGGTTTCCAGATATGCGTCGGATAGCGGTCGACTAGCGTGACGAGCGCCCGCGGCTCGCCGCCGCCTTTGCGCGCGACGTAGCGATCGCCGAGGCGGGTCGCCAATTCGAGCCCTCCAGCCCCTCCTCCCCCGACAATGAAACGATGCATGCCGATACTCCCTGTGCCGTTGATGATTCGGTTCGGTCGCGGCCGCCGTTGCGATGCACGCGGTGGCTCGGCTAGCGCGCGAGTTCAGCCATTGTCGGCGCGGGGGCGCGCCCGCGACAACCCCTCAGCACTTATCGAAGCCATACGCGCGGGCCCATGCGTGCGGCGACGGCGCATCAATGCGCCTCCTCCCAATTGGCGCCGACCCCGACTTCCGCGACGAGCGGCACCTTCAGCGCCGCCACGCCGCACATCAATTGCGGCAGCTTTTCGCGAACGACCGCCAGTTCGTCGTCGGGCACCTCGAGCACGAGTTCATCGTGCACCTGCATGATCATGAGGCTCTTCGCGTTCTCTTGTTCGAGCCATGCCTGAACCGCGATCATCGACATCTTGATGAGATCGGCCGCCGTGCCTTGCATCGGCGCGTTGATGGCGGCCCGCTCGGCCGCTTGCCGGCGCGGGCCGTTGCCGCCGTTGATTTCCGGCAGCCATAGCCGGCGGCCGAAGACCGTTTCCACGTAGCCTTTGACCTTCGCGCTCGAGCGCGTGTCGTCCATGTAGCGCGCCACGCCCGGATAGCGCGCGAAATACCGGTCGATGTAGAGTTTGGCCGCATCGCGCGTAATGCCGAGATTCGACGCGAGCCCGAACGAGCTCATGCCGTAGATCAAGCCGAAATTGATGACCTTGGCGATGCGCCGCTGATCGTTCGACACTTCGAGCGGCGTGACGCCGAACACTTCGGCGGCCGTCGCCCGGTGAATGTCCTCGCCTTGCGCGAACGCCCGCAGCAGCGACTCGTCGCCGGAGATGTGCGCCATGATCCGCAGTTCGATCTGCGAGTAGTCGGCCGATATGATCTTGCTGCCTGCGGGCGCGATGAAGGCCTCGCGGATGCGACGGCCTTCGGCCGTTCGAACGGGAATGTTTTGCAGATTCGGATCGTTCGAAGCAAGGCGGCCCGTGACCGCGACGGCCTGCGCATAGTTCGTATGCACGCGCCCGGTCTTTGCATTGACCATGCGCGGGAGCTTGTCCGTATAAGTCGACTTCAGCTTCGACAGCCCGCGATGCTCGAGCAGCAACTTCGGCAGCGGGTAGTCCTCGGCCAGCTTTTGGAGCACTTCCTCATCGGTCGACGGTGCGCCGCTCGGCGTTTTCTTGACGACGGGCAATTGCAGCCGTTCGAAGAAAATCTGCCCGATCTGCTTGGGCGAACCGAGATTGAACTCGCCGCCCGCCAGCGCGTAGGCTTGCGTTTCGAGTTCGATCAGCCGCGTGGCGATCTCGCTGCTCTGCCGACGCAGCTTTTCGCTGTCGATCAGTACGCCGTTGCGCTCCATCTTGCGCAGCACGCGCGCCGTCGGCAGCTCGATGTCGCGATAGACGTGCAGCAAGCCCGGCTCTCGTTCAACCTGGGGATAGAGCGCCTCGTGCAATTGCAGCGTGATATCGGCGTCCTCGGCCGCGTACTCGGCCGCCTGCGCGAGCGGCACTTCATCGAAACCGATCTGCTGCGCCCCCTTGCCCGCGACCTCTTCGTACTTGATCGTCTTCACGCCTAGATGACGCGACGCAAGGCTATCCATGTCGTGCGTGCGATGAGATTCGAGCACGTACGATTCGAGCAGGGTGTCGTGCTCGACCCCGTTCAATTCGATTCCGTGATTGGCAAGCACCTGCTCGTCGTACTTCAGGTGTTGGCCCAGCTTTTTCTTACCCTCGCTTTCGAGCCAGGGCTTCAGCTTGGCCAGCACTTCGTCGCGCGGAAGCTGCACGGGCGCATCGGGCCCGCGGTGAGCAAGCGGAATATAAGCCGCGCAGCCGACGCCGACCGAGAGCGAGATACCGACGATTTGCGCCGCCATCGGGTCGAGCGAAGTGGTTTCCGTGTCGAAGGAAGTCAACGGCGCGCTGTCGATCTTCGCGAGCCAGGCATCGAAATGCTCCCAGGTCTGCACAGTCTCGTAGCAGCGCTCGGGGGCGATCAGCGGCGCGGGCTCGGCGGCCAGCACGCCCGTCGGCTCGGCTTGGCCCGCCGCGGCCTGGGCGTCCTGTGCGCCTTCGATCAACGCTTCCACTTCGCGCAGCCAAGTCTTGAAGCCGTGCCGCATGAATAAATCGCGCAGCTCCAGCGGCGACTCGTCGCGCGCCGGCAGCGTCTCGTCGATCGACGCGACGTGTTCGGTCAAATCGCATGCCCGCTCCACCGTCACGAGCTTTCTTGCCATCGGCAGGAAGTCGAGCGCGCGGCGCAAGTTCTCGCCGACTACGCCCTTGATCTCGTCCGCGTGGGCAACGATGCCGTCGAGCGTTTCGTATTGCGCGAGCCACTTCACGGCGGTTTTCGGGCCGCATTTTTCGACGCCGGGCACGTTGTCGACCGTATCGCCGATCAGCGAAAGATAATCGACGATACGCTCGGGCGGCACGCCGAACTTGGCGATCACGCCGTCGCGGTCGAGCGTTTCGTTCGTCATCGTGTTGACGAGCTTGACGTGATCGCTCACGAGCTGGGCCAGATCCTTATCGCCCGTGGACACGACCACCTGCATCCCTTCGCGTTCGGCCTGGGCGGCAAGCGTGCCGATGACGTCGTCGGCCTCGACGCCGTCGACCATCAGGAGCGGCCAGCCTAGCGCGCGCACGGCGAAATGGAGCGGCTCGATCTGCTTGGCGAGATCCTCGGGCATGGACGGACGATGGGCCTTGTATTCAGGGTACCAATCGTCACGGAACGTCTTGCCCTTTGCGTCGAAGACGCACGCGCTATACTCTGCCGTGACATCCTTGCGCATGCGTCGCAACATGTTGATGAAGCCGTAAATCGCGCCCGTCGGTTCGCCGTCCGGGCCGCGTAAGTCAGGCATCGCATGGTAGGCCCGATACAGATAGCTTGATCCGTCGACCAAAACGAGGGTCTTACCTTTCAGGTTCCGTTCTGCAGGCATTATGAACAAGAGAAAAGTGATTCCGAGTCTGCGATCGCTCGCAGATCAAGAACGTGCAACGGCCAAGAAGGCCCGCGCGTCGTGGCAGATGTTTACGATTATGGCAGAGTTCATCGAGGCGACCGAGTACCTCTCGGAGATTCGCCCGGCCGTCAGCATCTACGGGTCGGCGCGCCTCAAACCAAACTCGCCCTACTACAAGCTCGCGACGCAAATCGCGCGCAAAGTCTCCGACGCCGGCTTCGCCGTCATTTCCGGCGGCGGCCCCGGCATCATGGAGGCCGCCAACAAGGGCGCCCATGCCGGCAAGGCGCCCTCGGTGGGGCTGAACATCGAGCTGCCGCACGAGCAGTCGGGCAACCAGTGGCAAGACATCTCGCTGCGTTTCCGTCACTTCTTCACGCGCAAGGTCACGTTCGTCAAGAATTCCGACGCAGTCATCGTCATGCCGGGCGGCTTCGGCACGCTGGACGAATTGGCCGAAGTGCTGACGCTGATCCAAACGAAGAAGTCGCGGCACGTGCCGATCATCCTCGTGGGCAGCGAGTTCTGGAAAGGGTTGCTGCACTGGTTCGAGACTGCGCTCGTGCCGATGGGGCTCATCAATCCGGAGGACATCAACCTCATGCAGGTGATCGACGATCCGGACCACGTGCTCGAAGCCGTGCTCAAATTCTACGAAGATCGTGGGGAAGTCGAGCCGCATGCGGCCAAGTCGGATGAAGACCGGATGTTTTATTTGTGACGTTTTATCTGTGAGACGGAGCGGCCGGACGGGAAGGCGAAAACGCGCGCCAGCGCGATGCTCGCCTGCTCGTTCGGATTGCCTCGCCATGGGAGCAGCCTAAAGAATAAAAACGATGCGCCGTTAGCCAGGGGGAGCTCCGAATCGCGAGCTCGACACAAAGCCGTGCAATATAAAACAGATAACGAACATGAGAGCGCTTATCAAATACGCGGTCGCGCTGTTTCTAGCCGCGATCACCGGGGTGTCCTTCGCGCAAACGCAAGCGACGAAAGATGAATTGAAAGCGGCCGTTCAGGAAGCGAACGCCGCGCTGGTCAAAGGGCCTCATAAAATCGACGTTCTGGACCAGGCGAGTTTCGCGCTGCCCGCCAGCGCGGGCTTCGTGCCGGCGCCGGCGGCCATTCGCTACCTGCGCGCACTGGGCAATTCGGTCGACGAAAAATCGCTCGTCGGGTTGATCGTGCCGCAGAACAACGGCGAGCAGTGGATCGCCGTGCTGACTTTCGTGAAGTCCGGCTATGTCCGCGACGACGACGCGCGCAATTGGAAGCCCGACGAGATATTGAAGAATCTGCGCGACGGCACCGAACAATCGAACGCGTCGCGCAAGGAGAAGGGCCTGCCCGAACTCGAAGTGACGGGTTGGGCCGAGGCGCCCGCCTACGATGCGAATACGCATCGCCTCGTGTGGTCAGCCATCGTACGCGCCAAAGACCAGGGCGCCGCTATCGAAGACGACGTCAACTATCGGACGATCGCATTGGGACGCAACGGCTATCTGTCGCTGACCATGGCCAGTTCGCTCTCCTCGCTTGCGCTCAACAAGCCGACGGCGAATGCGCTGCTGGCCGACATCAGCTATCTCGACGGCAAGCGCTACGCCGATTTCAACGCATCGACCGACCATATCGCCGAGTATGGGCTTGCCGCTTTGATCGCCGGCGTCGCCGTCAAGAAGCTGGGCCTGTTGGCGGTCATCGCGGCGTTCGCGGCGAAGTTCTTCAAGATCGGCCTCATTGCACTGCTCGCGTTCAGCACGAAAATAAAGGCGCTTTTCAAGCGAAAGCCGAAGACGGCCGGGTCATCGGCCCCGCGTGTCGATTTCGTGCCGCCTTCGGCCTTCAACGATCCGAACAGCGCGGCGCCCGGCTCCGATCACGCTCACGCGTCCTCGCCCGAAGCCACCGATACCCATTCTCAACCGCAGTCCCCGCCGCACGCATCGCCGCAATCTCAATCTGCATCGAGCGATCCATCGCAGCCGCCGTCACCCCATGGTTAAGCTCCTATTCCTGCTGCTCAAGGGCCTCAAGCTTGGCAAGGTGCTGACCACGACGGGCACGATGCTGCTGTCGATCGCGGTCTACGCCATGTTCTACGGGTGGCGGTTCGCCGCGGGCTTCGTCATCTTGCTGTTCGTTCACGAGGCCGGGCACTATATCGCGGCGCGCAAACGGGGCCTCGATGTCGGCGCGCCCACGTTCATCCCGTTCGTCGGCGCGTGGATTCAGATGAAGCAAATGCCGCACGACGCCGAAACCGAAGCCTATGTCGGCTTGGGCGGGCCCTTCGCGGGTACGCTGGCGGCGCTGGCCTGCTATTTTCTGGCGCGTCACTTCGATAGCCCATTGCTGCTGGCTTTATCGTATGCGGGGTTCTTTTTGAATCTGTTCAACATGATCCCGCTGTCGCCGTTCGACGGCGGCCGCATCACAGCGGTTCTCTCGCCGCGGATATGGTTCGCCGGCGTGCCCGTGCTGGTCGGCTTGTTTTTCGTGCGCCCCAGTCCGATCTTGATCGTGATGGCTGTTTTGGCGCTGCCGCAACTTCAACGGGCATGGAAGTACGACCCGACCAGCCCGGAGAATCTGCGCTACTACGGAATCGAGCCGTCGGTGAAAGTCACCTACGCTTTCTATTACCTGGCGCTGTTGGCCTTTCTTGCCTTGATGACGTTCGGCGTGCACGACATGCTGGGCTCGGCGCGCGCAAGCATGCGGTGAAGGCGTCAGAAGCGAACTAGTCAGGTGCGCTATGGCGCCGCTCGTTCGAGCACAGGGCCCGTCGACGCACGCACTGTGAGGTAAGGCGACGACGTCACTCGAGTCCAAACCTCGCGCTCGGTCGCGCCGGTAGCGCCACTTCCCTCCGCCTCGATCAATTCAAGCAGCAACTGCACCGCCAATTCCGCGGCCTCGACGGTGGGCACCGCCACCGTCGTCAAGGCGGGCCGCGACTCGCTTGCGAGTTGGATATCCGTGATGCCGACCACCGACAAGTCGCGCGGCACGTCGAGACCAAGATCGGCCGCCGCCTGCATCGCACCGAGCGCGGGCAAATCGTTCGTCGTGAAAAGCGCCGTCAAATCCGGGTGGGCCTTCAGCAAT
>NZ_JBQCHR010000147.1:0-64266 GCF_051954495.1 Trinickia sp. | reverse complement strand
CGAGAACGGGACCAGGCCGCCCTCGCAGCGCCTCGCGGCGCGTTTTTACCGAGTGCCCGCGCGCGGCCCAGGCGGTCCACACGCGAAAAGCGCGGTATTTTAACCGAACGGGCGGTCGGCGCTAGTGCGGCGAACCCGGGGAAGCAAAAGCGGCGTCGCCATCGGCGCGCGGGCCCGTTCGATTCATCGGGCGAATCGCAGGCCGGGTAAGGGGATCGAAGCGCCGACGATCAAGCGCGAGCGCTCGCCCGCCAAGGCGTGAAAACGCCGCGGCACAAGGGCGCGCGGCGTCGAGAGCGGCCGTCGCATCGCCGCGCTGGGCGGGCGATACGATCGTCGGCGGGAGGTGGGAGGGGGAACGAGGCAGTGAAGCGGCTTATTGCTTTACGGGCGCGGCGTCCGTGGCTCCGTCGTGCCGTTTCTGCCAGCGCTCATGCATGCGTTCGCGCATGGACTCCATCTTTGCGAAATGCTGTTTGAACGTGTCGCTCACCATCGTCTTTTGCTGGTCGTTCAGCGCGTTGTAGGCCGCAAGCCATGCCGTCGCCGTCTCGTCGCGCAGCCGGGCGCCGTCTTGTTGCGACTGCATATGGGCCGAATGCAGCGCGTTCATATCGATGATCGGCTGTTGCATCATCGTTTTTAGTTGCGCGTGCATCTTTTCACGCTCGGCCCGCTCGGCGGCTCGGTCGCGCTGGGTCGTATCGAGCGCGGCTTGCCACAGCTTGTCCTGATCCGGCGTGAGCTTGAGCCGTGCGTGCAGATCGGCCAGTTGCTTCTCCATCATGAAACCGCCGTGATGATGCCAGGCGGCGCCGGGGCCGCCGTCCAGCGCGGGCCCAGACCCCTGCACGCCGGCCGCGTAGGCGCCGAGCGAGAGGGTCAGCGCGGCGGCGGTGGCGGCCAGCAGTCGAAGCGGGTTGCGAGAGGCGCGAGAGGTGCGAGATAAAGCGTTCATCAGAATGTACTCCCTTGATCGAAAGCGACGGTGAGCTCGTTTGTCGAACTCGCCGCCGGTTCGACCAAGGTAGCGACCGCGCCGATCGAACGTGTTACGCACTCGGAGCCAGCCGTTACGATGCATTACGGATAGCTTTCGCCGTAACGTCCGGTAACCCTTCAGGTGCGCTCACCCATCGTTTCGCGAGCGGCTGGCGTTAAACTTCGTTCCATGCCTACACAAATTCTTGTCGTCGACGACGACGCCGAACTGCGCGATCTGCTGCGCGACTATCTCGTCCGTCAGGGCATCGAGGTATCGGTGCTGCACGACGCCGCTTCGCTCGAGCGCCGGCTCGAACGCGAGCGGCCGGATCTCATCGTGCTCGATCTGATGATGCCGGGCGTGGATGGGCTTACGGCGCTGCGCAAGCTGCGCGCGACGGGCGACGACATCCCCGTGATCATGCTGACGGCGCGCGCCGACGACGTCGATCGCATCGTCGGCCTGGAACTGGGCGCGGACGACTACCTCGGCAAGCCTTTCAATCCGCGCGAGCTGCTCGCGCGCGTGCAAGCCGTGCTGCGCAGGCGCCGCACGATCCCGTCGGCGGCGCCGGAGCAGCGCGAACCGTTCGCTTTCGGCCGCTTCCATCTGGATTTCCAGTCGCGCACGCTCAATCAAGAGGGCCGTCCGCTCACGCTGTCGGGCAGCGAATTCGCCCTGCTGAAGATTTTCGTGAATCATCCGATGCGCACGCTCACGCGCGAGCGGCTGCTCGAGCTGCTGCACGGGCCCGAGTACGACGGCACCGATCGCGGCATCGACGTGCAAGTCTGGCGGCTGCGGCGCATCCTCGAATCGGATCCGTCCACGCCGCGCTTCATTCAAACCGTGCGGGGCCGCGGTTACGTGTTCGTCCCCAACGGGGACCCCGATGCGTCGCCCAATTGATTCGCTATTCGGCAGGCTCGCGCTGCTCGTCGTCGCCGTCCTGCTGATCTCGCACTTCGCCTGGTTCGTATTGATACGGGTCGAGCGCAGCCAGTCACAGGCGCGCTATGCGGTCGAGGAAGCCGCGTTTCTGATCGACGCCGTGCGTCAGCACGTCGCCCGCACGCCGTCGGTGCCGTTGCCCTCTCGCGTGCGCCTCGTCGATCCGGCGAGCCCCGAGGTGCCGCCCGCCGATCAACCGCTGCCCGAGCCGATCCAGCGTTTTGTCGAGCAATTGCGCGATCGGCTGCCGCCGGGCTCGCTCGTGCGGATCGGTACGCCGGGGCGTCCGCCGATTCTTTGGGTGCACGAGGCGGCCGACCATGACTGGATCGTCGTGCCGATGCTTTCGCTGCATCCGCCGCGTCCGCGAGACCAAATGCTCGCCTGGCTCGGCATCATCTTCACGGTGGCGGTCATGTGCGCGCTGTTCGTCGCCTGGCGCCTGCAGCAGCCGATCAGGGCGCTCGCTCAAGCGGTCACCCGTTTCGGCCGCGGGCATCCCGTCCCGCCGCTGGCCGAACGCGGTCCGCGCGAGCTGCGCGCGCTCACGCACGGCTTCAACCAGATGGTGCGCGAGGTGTCGCGCACGGAACAGGACCGGGCGGTCATGCTCGCCGGCGTCGCGCACGATTTGAAGACGCCGCTCGCGCGGCTGCGCCTGCGCGCCGAGATGATGGACGAACCCAAGATGCGCGACGGCGTCGTACGCGACGTCGATTCGCTCACGCACATCGTCGACCAGTTCCTCGTATTCGCGCACGACGGAACCGATCGCAGCGAGCCGGTCGAGGTCGACGCGCAGTGCGAGCGCATCGCGCGCACGTACCGCGCCGTCGCCCCGGGCAATCCGACCGTCAAGACAGAACTGGCGGCAGGGATGGGTTTTCGCCTGCCGACCGCGACGCTCGAACGGATCCTCTCGAACCTGCTCGACAACGCGCATGCCTATGGGGCGCCGCCGATCGTGATCGCGACGGCCCGGACGCATACCGGCTGGGAACTGTCGGTATGCGACCACGGCCACGGCATCTCGCAGCAAGATCTCGCCAACGCGAGCCGGCCGTTCGTGCGGCTCGATCCCGCCCGCGGGGGCAATGGCCACAGCGGCTTGGGCCTTGCGATCGTCGAGCGGCTCGTGCGGCGGCTGGGCGGCGCCTGCGAAATCGGCAACGCGCAAGGGCGCGGCCTGTGCGTGACGATGACGTTTCCGTTCACCGCCGCTTCACGGGCCACGCCTCAATCGGAGAGCGCCTGGTAGCGCACGGCAATGCCGGCTGGCGGCTGGCGCCCGACGCGGCCTTGGGCGAATCATCGGCGCTATCGGTCAGGCCTTATTCGGCGAAAAGCGAATCGAGCGCGGCGGCGGCATCGCTGTCGACCGTGTTATAGGTGACGCTGGTCGCCTCGAAAATGTAGTGCGTGGTGTACCTGCCGAGCCGCGCGAGGATCTCTTCTTGGATGTCCTCCGGCTGGCTGTCGAGTTTGAGATACCAAGCGGTGGACGACAGCCTGGTCTGAAACGCGCCGTACTCGGCCATGAGATCGTCGAAGGCGGTCGCATCCTGGTCGCGACAAACGATGACCAGATTTCCTTTCATTGGGTGTCTCCCGGTAGATCGGTAAGTTCACTCGCCACGAGAAACCGATGATACCCGGTCTCGCCGATGTACCGTTTGTTCGCTGATTTTTCGACGTATCGGACTTCGCGCGGCGCAGCGGTTCCCGGGGGCGGCCGCTTTCACGGCATAATCTCGTGTCGGCGCACTGCCGCCGAACGTTTCTAGCAACGCCGAGCGTGCTGGCGCGCGTTTTCCGCGAAATATTGCCGCTCATGCAATTTGATGGCGTGAGAGAGGCCCGTGCCGCGCTGCCGGGCTCGACTCCGGCGCGGCTGGCGCTGGGCTCGGCGACACCGTCGAGCGGCGAGGCGCAGATTTTGTGGCCGGCGCGGTTGTGCCTGAAACATAGGTTGTAGTAGTGTCGTGCCGGTCAAAAGAACAGGCAGCGACAGGCGACGGCCAAGCCCCGAGGCTTTGCAGTCGACGATTCGCGCTTAATCGCATCACCGCAACCCTACGCTCCTCATGCTCGTATTCCGTGTCTCGGATCGTTTCGCCGCCCCGCGCGCGCGCGCAAACGCTCACCGTCGGACCGCTAGCCGCCTTGCCGCGGCCAGGGCGCCGTTCGCGGCCGTTCCTCGCCCGCCGCGCGGCGTGAAGGGGGCCTGATGGACTTCGGCTTCAACCTGAACCGTACCGCCAATGCGTCGGCGTGGCGGCTTGCGCCGAACCGCTGGGATTTCGTCGCATTCCCGCTCATCATCTGCGCCATCGCGATGGCCGCGATCGGCTTTCACCAGACGATGGCGCCCATTTCGACGCTCAAGACTCAAGTCATTTCCCTGAACCCCGCCATGCTGCCGGAATATGCGCTGCGCACGACGCTGCGCATGCTGGCGGCGATCGTCGCGTCGTTCGTGTTCACGCTCGTCTACGGCACGCTGGCCGCCAAGAGCCGCCGAGCGGGCATGGTGCTCGTGCCGATTCTCGACATCCTGCAATCGGTGCCCGTGCTCGGCTATATCTCCTTCACGGTCACGTTCTTTCTGGCGCTCTTCCCGGCCCGCGTGCTCGGGGCGGAGCTCGCGGCGATCTTCGCCATCTTCACGAGCCAGGCGTGGAACATGACGTTCAGCTTCTACCAGTCGCTGCGCACGGTGCCGCGCGATTTGGACGAAGTCTCGCGCGGCTTTCATCTGACCGCGTGGCAGCGCTTCTGGAAGCTCGAGGTGCCGTTCTCGATGCCGGGCCTCATCTGGAACATGATGATGTCGATGTCGGGCGGCTGGTTCTTCGTCGTGGCATCGGAAGCAATCACCGTCGGCAACAACACCATCACGCTGCCGGGCATCGGCGCCTATCTCTCGCAAGCGATCGCCGTCAAGAACCTCGGTGCGATCGGCTGGGTGATCGTCACGATGAGCATCGTCATCCTGGCCTACGATCAACTGATGTTCCGCCCGCTCGTCGCCTGGGCGGACAAGTTCCGCATGGAGACGACGAGTTCGGGCGATGCGCCGGAATCGTGGCTGCTCGACCTCGTGCGCCGTACGCGCTTGATTCATCTGCTGCTCGTGCCGGCTGGCTGGATGTTCGCCAAGCTCGCGCGCCTGCCCTTGAAGATCCCGCGTATCGATACGGCGTCGTTCGCCCGCTTGACGCGCGCGGACAAGCGCTCGCGTACGGGCGACATCGTCTGGGCCGTGCTCGTGTTGGGCGCCACGGTGTTCGTCGTATGGCGCGTCTTCGCCTATGTGCGCACGGGCGTGACGGGCGCCGAGGTCGGCCATGTCTTCGGCCTGGGTTTCCTTACGCTTGCGCGCGTCGTGATCCTGATCGCGATCTCGTCGCTGATCTGGGTGCCGTTGGGCGTGAAGATCGGGCTGAAGCCGGCGATCGCCGAGAAAGTTCAGCCGATCGCACAGTTTCTCGCCGCCTTTCCCGCGAACCTGCTGTTTCCGGTGTTCGTCATCGTCATCGTCCGGTTCCATTTGAACGCCGATATCTGGCTGTCGCCGCTGATCGTGCTGGGGACCCAGTGGTATATCCTGTTCAACGTCATTGCGGGCACGATGGCCTACCCGAACGACTATCGCGAGGCGGCGACCAATTTTCGGATTCGCGGCTGGCAATGGTGGCGCCAGGCGATGCTGCCGGGCATCTTCCCTTACTACGTGACGGGCGCGATCACCGCGTCGGGGGGCGCCTGGAACGCGAGCATCGTCGCCGAGTTCGTGCAGTGGGGCGATACGAAAGTCGCCGCCCATGGCCTTGGCGCGTACATTGCCGAATATACGGCCGCGGGCGATTTCCCGAAGATCATTCTCGGCATCGCGGTCATGTCGCTGTTCGTGACGTTGTTCAACCGTCTGCTTTGGCGCCCGTTGTATGCCTATGCGGAAGCGAAGCTGCGGCTCGACTGACCGCCGATCGAGTGCCCCATTCAAGAGTGAAGCGCAATGCATAATCCCAAAGCTGAACTAAGCGCCGCGTCGTTCGCCGGCACGGCGCCGGTCGGGCCGCGCCTGGGCGAGGAAGTCCTCAACGTCAAAGGCGTGCGCCGCGGTTTCTCCAAGGCGCAAGGCGAACTGCTCGTACTCGACGACGTGAACCTGTCGCTGCGCGAAGGCGAGATCGTCGGCTTGCTCGGGCGTTCGGGCTCCGGCAAATCCACGCTGCTGCGCATCATCGCCGGTCTCATCGAACCGACCGCCGGCGACGTACGTTACATGGGCGAGCCGCTGTCCGGCCCGGCCGAAGGCGTGGCGATGGTGTTCCAGACGTTCGCGCTGTTCCCGTGGCTCACGGTGTTGCAGAACGTCGAGGCGGGGCTCGAGGCGCAGGGCGTGGGTGCGCGCGAGCGCCGCGAGCGCGCGCTGGCCGCGATCGATCTGATCGGGCTGGACGGCTTCGAGAACGCCTATCCGCGCGAGCTCTCGGGCGGCATGCGTCAGCGCGTGGGCTTCGCACGGGCGCTCGTCGTCGATCCGACGCTGCTGCTCATGGACGAACCGTTCTCTGCGCTCGATGTGTTGACGGCGGAAACGCTGCGCACCGACTTGCTCGATCTCTGGACGCAGCGGCGCATGCCGATCAAATCGGTGCTGATCGTCACGCACAACATCGAGGAAGCGGTGTTCATGTGCGACCGCATCCTCGTGCTCGCGTCCAATCCCGGGCGCGTGCTGGCTGAAATCAAGGTACCGTTCGCTCATCCGCGCAACCGGCTCGATCCGGCATTCCGGCGTCTTGTCGACGATATCTACGCGAAGATGACGGCCCGCCGCACGGACGAAGCGACGAAGAAGGGCCTCGAACTCGGCAGTTGGCTGCCGAGCGTGTCGACGAACTTGATGGCCGGTCTCATCGAAACGCTTGCAGCGCCCCCGTATCACGGCCGCGCCGACATGCCGGAAATCGCGCGCTCGCTGCACCTGGAGGTGGACGATCTCTTCCCGATCGCGGAAGTGCTGCAGCACCTCGGTTTCGCCGACGTGCGCGAGGGCGACATCTTTCTCACGCCGCCCGCGCGCGTGTTCGCCGAATTCGGGACGCAGGAGCGCAAGATGATGTTCGCCGAACACCTGCTGCGCCATGTGCCGCTGGCCGCGCGAATCAAGAAGGTGCTCAACGAGCGACCTGGGCACCGCGCGCCGCGCGTGCGCTTCGAGCAGGAACTGGAGGACTTCTTGTCCGACAGCGCGGCCGAAGAGACGCTCGACGCCGTCATCAACTGGGGCCGTTACGGCGAGATCTTCTCGTACAACGACCAGACGGAAATCTTCAGTCTCGAGGACGTCGAGTCCTAATTCCCAACCGCTCGAGAACGGAAAACGCGCCGCCCGCCGCCCGACCGGGCGCGGGCGGCGCGCTCGTTTTCAAGCGTCCGGCGCCGTGCTTTCGTCCTCTTCCTCATACGCGCCGAGGCGGTTGTAGAGCGTCTTCAGGCTCACGCCTAGCGCCTTCGCCGCTCGCCGCTTATCGCCGCCGCAATACTTCAGCGTTCCCAAGATGATCTGCCGCTGCGCTTCGGCCAGGGGCGTCCCGACCCATATGCTCATCGCGTCGCCTTGCGTGATGGCTTTCTTCGCACGCGCGGCGAGGCGGGGATGCTCGATCTCGACCGATTTTTCGGCGAGGATGAAGGCGCGATAGACGCTGTTCTTCAACTCGCGGACGTTGCCGGGCCACGAATACGTGCGCAACGTTTCCTTCGCGCGTTTGCTGAAGGTTTTATTCGTGCCTTCTTGCGCGTTGAGTTCGCTCAGAAAGTGCTGCGCCAGCAGTTCTCGATCGCTCTCCCGCTCGCGCAGGGGCGGCGCGCGCAACGGAAACACCGCGAGCCGGTACATCAGATCCTCGCGTAGACCGTTTTCCTTGACGGCGACCATCGGGTCGCGGTTCGTCGCGGCAATCACGCGCACGTCGCTGCGCAAGAGTTCGGTGCCGCCGACGCGATAGAACGTGCCGGTTTCGAGCGCGCGCAGCAACTTCACCTGCCGCACGGGCATCATCTCCGTCACTTCGTCCAGAAAGAGGGTGCCGCCGTTGGCGTGCTCGAAGTAGCCTGCGCGGCCTTGCACGGCGCCCGTGAAGCTGCCGCGTTCGTGGCCGAACAGTTCGGCTTCGATGAGCGTGTCGGGAATCGCTCCGCAGTTGACGGCCACGAACGGGCCGTCCTTGCGCGCGCTGCGATCGTGGATCGTGCGCGCGACAAGTTCCTTGCCGGTGCCGGATTCTCCGACCACCAGCACTGTCGCGTCCGTTGCGGCGACGCGCTCGATTTGCTCGTACAGCTCGAGCATCGACGGGGACGAGCCGTAGAGCATGCCATACGATTCGAGCCCGGCCGCGTCACGCACAAGGTTTTTCGCGAATCGTGCCGCAGCGCCCTGTTCGGGCGGTGCGGCCGCAGTTTCGAGATCGGTTGACTCGGCCATTATGATTGCTGTCCGTAGGGCGCGGTCGCGCCGCGAAAAGGTAAGTGCTTCCTTCCTTCGGCGCCAACGCGCGTAGCTAGTTCCAAAAGAGTATTTAACCACGCAAAGCCCGCCCGACGCAGCCGCATCGCATCCAAAACCCTGGCACGAAAACTGCGGCACATGGAATTCGACGGTGAGCGGAACTCGGCGAGCCTGGATCGATCGGAAAGTGATCCGGGCGACGTGCGAACGCCGCTTTACGTTGCGTTCGTCAATAAACCGAGCAAATGCTAAGGGGGATCAGATGGCACGTCCCAAGATCGGCATGTTTGGCGCGTTGGTCGCGGTCGGCGGCATGATCGCCTGGCGCTGGGCGCAGAAGCATCGTGCGTCGCAGGCCCGGCTGGCAGGCGAATTGAGCCGGTGGGAGGGCGAGGGCGGCGCGGTGGTCAGCGCCGCGGCGCCTGCGCCGTCGTTGTCCGCCGCGGGTCCGGGGCGCGATGTCGCTCCCAACGGAGCGGGCCGCGCGGGCGCCGAGGCCGTCGGCGGCACGCGCGACGCGTGGATTTTTCCTCACGGGCACGCCTGACGCTGCTCGAACGCTGTCCTGTGGCGGGCGTCGCCGGCGTGCGGCGCCTATTTTCGATCGGGTGTGCACAATTGCTCGCCTCGAACGTCGCGTCTAGGCAAAATATAGCGCGACGAACGACGCGGGCAGGCGGCGTTTGCACGGCAACGCGCCGGCCCGCCTTTTATTCACTTCTATCTAACTTGGACCCAACGAACCCAGATGCCACATGTGCTGATAGTCGACGACGACCCGGAAACGCGCGAAGCCCTCGTATCGATCATTGCCGCGGACGGCTTGACGACGGCGACGGCCGGCGATTTGCGCGAGGCTCGCATTCAGCTCGTGCGACAAACGCCCGACGTCGTGTTCACGGATCTGCAATTGCCGGACGGCAGCGGGGTCGATCTTTTCGAGGATCTCGACCCGCGCTCGGGGGTGGAGATCGTCGTCATCACGGGGCACGCGACCGTCGAGTCCGCTGTGACGGCGCTCAAGATGGGCGCGTCGGACTACCTCGTCAAGCCCATCAATATGCAGCGCGTCAAGGCCGTCTTGGACCGCTTGCCGCGCGCCGGCGATCTCAAGGCGCAGATTGGCACGCTGCGCGGCGAATTGCGTCGCATGGGCCGCTTCGGCCTCATGCTCGGCAATTCGGCGGCGATGCAATCGGTGTATGACCAAATCGGGCGCGTCGCGCCCACGGCGGCGTCGGTGCTGCTCGTCGGCGAGTCGGGCACCGGCAAGGAGGTCGCCGCGCAGACGATCCACGAATTGAGCCTGCGCCGAAAACATGCGTTTCTAGCCGTGAACTGCGGCGCGATTTCGCCGAACTTGATCGAGTCGGAAATGTTCGGGCACGAGCGCGGCTCGTTTACGGGCGCCGACCGCCAGCACAAAGGCTACTTCGAACGCGCAAGCGGCGGCACGATCTTTCTCGACGAAATCACGGAAATGCCCGCCGAACTGCAGGTGAAATTCCTGCGTGTGCTCGAGACAGGCATGTTTATGCGAGTCGGGACGACCAAGGAGATCGAGACCGACGTTCGCGTGATCGCGGCCACGAATCGCGACCCCGAGGAAGCTGTGCTCGAAGGCAAGCTGCGGCTCGATCTCTATCATCGGCTCAACGTTTTTCCGATCAGCCTGCCGCCGCTGCGCGAGCGAGGCAACGACGTGTGGCTGCTCGCTCAAGCGTTTCTCGACGAACTCAACGATCGCCATGGTTCGCGCAAGCAATTTCCGCCGGCCGTGAAGGACATGATGTTGTCGTATCCGTGGCCGGGGAATGTGCGCGAACTGAAGAACTACGTGCAGCGGGCATTCATCATGGCGGGCCCCGATGCGGACAGCACGGCCGCCGTGCCGCTGCAGATTTCGCTCTCGAAACCCTCCACGGGCACCGCGGTGACGATTCCGTTCGGTACGTCGCTGGCGATGGCCGATCGCCAGCTGATTTTGGCGACGCTCGAACAGTGCGGCGGCGTCAAAACGCGCGCGGCTGAAATTCTCGGCATCAGCCTCAAAACGCTCTACAACCGGCTCGTCGAGTACGGCGAGGACGCCAAATCGGCTGCCGGCGAGGGTGATCCGGCCGGCGAAACGGGCGAGGCCACGGCCGGAAGATGAAGGCGACGGCGCGCGGGTCGCGCGCCGCCTGGCAAAGGACTTGCTCGTCGACACGGCTAGTGTTCGTTGCTCGACGAGGTACGTCCCCCATGTTCTCGAAGTGCGCATTGCCGAGTGAGCGGGTGCGTCTGCACGCGCCCGAACCCGATCCGCCGGTCCCGCCGCCGAAGGAGCCGCCGTTGCCGGGGCCGGTCCCCGAGCGCGAGCCTCCCGCGCCCGCCGAGCCGCCGATCGGCGATCCCCCGCCAGCCCCACCGGATGCACCTCCCATGCACTGATGAAAATAGAGAGAGTTGCAGTGTACCGGTTACAAATCTGACGCAATTGTTACCGCGCGAAGGCCCGCCGGGCATCCTAGACTTAGAGTTGATTGCCTGCCCGGGCATTCGCCTGCTCCTGGAGATCGTTCCATGAGACACCCCGCGTTGCGGCGCTCCGCGCGCCATGCGCTCAAGCGCGAAGCAAAGAACGGCGGCGGTTTTCCCGCTCGGTCGCCGTCGTCGACGCAAGACCCATCGTCGCAAAACCGTCCCGCGCCGGGCTCGCCACCCGACGGCGAGCACAACCAGGGCGGCGCGCGTGCGGAGGGGCTCGACTATCAGCGCGACCTTGGCTCGGAACAGGACGCGTAGCCCCTCGCCAGTCCGCTAGAGGGCGACACTTGCGCGATTCGCCTGCGCGCGAGTGGGTTGATACCGATCGAGATCGTCTGATCGAACGATCGGCTAGATGGCGCGCGCGTGCTTCGCCGTGGAGCGAAGCACGGTGTCGTTGCTTGCGCGCGCATTTCTCAGACGAATGCCGGCGGCATTTTCCAGACGTTAATCGAGGCACGGCCCTTGCGTGCGCAATGTCGAGCAGCGGCGAGAGGGGTCGTCGCGCAAGAATGCCAACCGAAGAGGTGGAGCCGCAATGAGCAGACTAATCGTGGTGTCGAACCGCGTCGCGCCGACGCAGGAGGGCCGCCCCGCGGCGGGGGGGCTTGCCATCGGCGTGCTGGACGCTTTGAAGGAAACCGGGGGCGTCTGGTTTGGATGGAGCGGAGAAATCGTGGGCGAGCCGCACGCGCCCATCATCGATAAGCAGGGCAACGTCACGTACGCGACCGTCGGTCTGACCCGACGCGATTACGATCAGTACTACAGGGGGTTTTCCAACGCGACCCTTTGGCCTACGTTTCACTACCGCACCGATCTGTCGCGCTACGACCGGCAGGAGTATGCCGGCTATTTGCGGGTCAATGCGACGCTGGCCAAGCAACTGAAAGCCATGCTCGAACCCGACGACATCATCTGGGTTCACGACTACCATCTATTGCCGTTCGCACGATCGCTGCGCGACATCGGCGTCACCAATCCCATCGGCTTCTTCCTGCATATCCCGTTTCCGGTGCCGGAGATGATGCGCACCGTTCCCCCTCACGAGGAGCTCGTGAAGGCGATGTGCAGCTACGATGTGGTGGGCTTTCAGACGCAAGCCGATCGACAATCGTTCATCGACTATATCGAGCGCGGCGGTTTCGGTTCAGCTAGCGACGACGGCATGATTCACGCATTTGGACGCGTACTGAAAGCCGGCGCGTATCCGATCGGAATTTACCCCGACGCCATCGCGAAGGCGGCTCAACAATTCTCCGACCGCAAGCACGTGGGCGCATTGCGCGAATCCGCTCGCGGCCGCCGGCTCATCATGAGCGTCGACCGCCTCGATTATTCGAAGGGGCTGGTCGAGCGCTTCCAGGCGTTCGAGCGGTTGCTGCTCGGCGCGCCGCATTGGCAGGGGCGCGTCTCGCTCGTGCAGATTGCGCCGCCGACGCGCTCCGATGTGCAAACGTATCAGCGCATCCGCCAAACGTTGGAAGGCGAGGCGGGCCGCATCAACGGGCGGTTCGCGCAACTCGATTGGACGCCGATCCAGTATCTGAATCGCAAGTACGAGCGCAATCTGCTGATGGCCTTGTTCCGGCTTTCTCAGGTGGGTTATGTCACGCCGCTGCGCGACGGGATGAATCTCGTTGCTAAGGAGTACGTAGCATCGCAAGACCCCGAAGATCCAGGCGTGCTCGTGTTGTCCCAATTCGCCGGCGCGGCGGAGCAGCTGCCCGGCGCATTGGTGGTCAATCCGTTCGATCTGACGCAGATGGCAGAAGCGCTTGAGCGCGCGCTATCGATGCCGCTCGAGGATCGCAAGGCACGGCACGCCGACATGATGGCGTTGCTGCGGGCGAACGACCTATCGACGTGGCGCGATGCGTTCCTCGCCGATTTGCGGCACGTCACCACCGCCGCATCGTTTACGCGCAAGGCGGTCAAGCTCGCTGACATTGCTGCCTGATCGGCGCATCCGCGTTCGGAGCCTTCAACGCAATCGGGCCGGCGAAAAGCCGGCCCGATTCGTTTTACTTTTGGACGATTCGATTCGATCGAGGCCAAACCGTTCGTACAACTAAGCGATGCGGCGCGGATACGCGCCGCATCCGCGGGCTTCCTTACGCTTGTCGGCGCAACTGCGCGGGCGGCACCTTCAGCAGGTTGCGATACTTCGCCACGGTGCGCCGCGCGACGATCATGCCTTCCTGAGCCAGCATCTTGGCGAGCGCGACATCCGAGAGCGGATTGCGCACGTCTTCCTGATCGATCATTTCCTTGATCAAGGCACGTACGGCGGCGGCGGAGCAACGGCCTCCCGTCTCGGTGGCGAGTTCGCGCGGGAAGAAATGTCGGAACTCGAAGATACCGCGTGGGGTCGCCATGTATTTGTTGCTCGAGGCGCGGGACACGGTCGATTCGTGCAGCCCGAGTTCTTCGGCGAGTTTGCTCAGCACGAGCGGCTTCAGCGCGATTTCGCCGTAGTCGAAGAATGCCTTTTGATAGGAGACGATGCATTGCGCCACGCGTTGGATCGTCGTGAAGCGCTGTTCGGCGTTGCGCAGCAGCCACCGCGCTTCCTGCAGCTGCTGGCCGAGCGGTGAGCCCGCGCCGCCCGATTGCGCGAATAGCTCCGCATAGACGCGATGAATGCGCGCTCGCGGTAGAACGGCCGGGTTGATCGATGCGACCCACCGCCCCTTCACGCGGCGCACGATCACGTCGGGAATCACGTAATTGTCGTCGGCGCGCGAGTAGAACTGTCCCGGCTTCGGGTCGAGCCGGCGCACGAGTGCGCATGCTTTGCGCAGTTCTTCCGCCGAGCAGCCCAATTGCTTTTGCAGCTCCGCATGCTCCCTGCGCGCGAGCCGCTCGAGATGATGCGTAACGATCTCGCGGGCAGCGGCGCGGCCGGGCGTCTCGGCGGCCATCGCATCGAGCTGCAAGCTCAGGCACTCCGAAAGCGAACGCGCACCGACACCCGGGCGATCCAGCGTTTGAACGAGCCGTAACGCCACGCGCAATTCTTCCTCGCCGAGCGGCGGATCGGCCTCGAAGGCGGCCGCAAGTTCGTCGAGCGGCTCGCGCAGGTAACCGTCGTCATCCAGCGCTTCGATCACGATCTGGGCGGCGGCGCGATCGCGCTCGTTCAGCGGGTACAACTGAAGCAGGTTGTGCAGGTGCTCATGCATCGTCGGCTGCGCGTGCGCCCAGGCGCCCGGATCGACGTCGTCCGAATCGCTGTTGTTGCGAGAGGCGCTGCGCGTGCTCCAGTCCTGGCCGAAGTCGCCGATCGGATCGTCGCCGGCCGCGACCGTATCGGTGCTGACGGCGCCATCGTAGGAATCGGCCGCCTCTGCGGCAGGCGGAGTATCGACCGCCACGCCGGGCTCCAGCGCCGCGCCGTCGTGGTTCTGCGCGCCGTTCGCGCCTGCTTCGGCCTCCTCGATCAAAGGGTCGTCGTATTCGAGGAACGGATTGTTGTCGAGCGCTTGACGCAGTTCATGCTGGAACTCCAGCGACGACAACTGTAGTAGCCGCACCGATTGTTGCAGGCGCGGCGTCAGAGCGACGTGTTGTTTGCTGCGCAGTTCGAGAATGGGCGGCATATCGATGTCCAGTGGAATAGTCTTGGCTTCTAAAGCAACTGCCATACCAAGCGTGGTGCGATGCGGCCGATGGCCGATTTACCCGCCGCATGAACCGTGCCGCGGACGGGGAACGCGGCAGCTTTTACAGGGCATTGTGCAAAAGCGCGGCGCGCAATGCTGCGCTGCGTTGAGGCAGGCGCGGCGCACGAGCATCGTTATCGCGTTTTGCTGACGGCACGGCGCTTGCGAGGATCGAGGCGACGAGCAGCAACGCGGGTCGGTATCCGTTCCCGGTTCTACTCGCTCGAGTTCGGCAATTTCTTCCATCTTTGCGCAGGAGGAACCGTGAAAGCACTCCCACTACTCAAAATCGCCGCGGTTGCAGCTTCCCTCATCTACGTCGGCGCGGCGGCTCAAGCAGCGGATTCGTCGACCGCATCATCGACCGCAGCGGCGAGTGCGCCGTCGGCCAGCTCCGAATCTCTGGGGCAGCACATCAGCGACGGGACCGTGACGACGAAGGTGAAGGCGGCGTTGATGACGGCCAAGGACGTGAAGTCGACGCACATTCACGTCAAGACCCGCCGCGGTATCGTCTGGTTGACCGGCAGCGTGCCGACGAGCGACGAGAAGACGCGGGCGCAAGAGGTTGCCGAGGGCGTGACCGGCGTGCACGAAGTGAAGAACCGCCTGAAGATCAGCGAGGCGGGGAGCGCACAGTAGCGATCCCCGCACGGCGCGGCTACACAGGCCGCGACAGAGGCGGCCGTCGAGTGGCGGCGTGTCACGACGCGCTAGGCGGCGCGTTGGCGGCTGTTATGCCCCTGCGCGGTTGGAGGCCGCCTAAGCCTGCCGTCACGCTTGACGATGCGTGAACTCGCCAAGCGGCATGGGGGGCTGGGTCGGGTCGAAGTCGGCCCAACGGCCTTGTTGCCAGCGACCCGCGGCGCGCTCTATAGCAAGCGCGCCCGCGCGGTCGAGGGTTTGCGCCGCGGCCGCCTGATTCTCGGGCGACACGTGCACGGCCACGAGCACGCCCGAATCACGCGTTTCATGATGCACGGCGTGACGGACGACTTCGCCCACCGGCGGCGCGGCGTTCAGCCGGGCTTGCAGGAGCGCGCCCAGCAGCGCGCCGGCATAAGCGCCCACTCCGGCCGCCGTTATCGTGGCGAGGAACGACGCGGTCAGTGGCGCGCATAGCGCGACGGCCAGGACTGCCCCCGCGACGGAGCCTATGACGGCGCCCCGGCCCGGGTGCGCGGCCGGGCGCAGCGCATGCGGCACGACGTGCAGGCTGTCGGCGGCCGCGTGCGCGTGCTGCCCTCGGGGATTCACGAAGAACAGGCTGACGTCTTCTTCGACGAAGCCTTGTGCGAACAATTGCCGGGCGGCGGATTCAGCCGCGGCGAACGTGGTGAAACGTCCAGCGACGATGAGCGACATGGCGGCTCCTTGGCGGCGCGGCAGTGGGACGCAGGCCGCATGAGGAAAGCGGGGAAGCCGGGCGCGGTTGGCGACGACACGCGCCGCGGGCCGTCAGTTAGACACCGTTTCTAGACGCGAGTGCGACGGCTGCGGGTTTGTTCCTGTTCCCAGTGCATGTCCAACGCCTGCGCGCTGCCGTTTTGGCCCCGGATTGCTGCCGTGTGCTTCTATCGCCCTGTTTCCGCCGTGATCCGGCCTCGTCCGCCCGATGTACGCAGCCGCATGAAGCTGACCGCCGAGGCGAGCCCCGCAACAGCCGCCGCCACGGCGAGCGTAACGCTCGGGCCTTTATCCGGAACGACGCCGAATATCAGCGCGACCAGCGCCGCGCCGATCGTTTGGCCGGTCAGGCGAGCCGTGCCGAGCATGCCGCTCGCGCCGCCGCTGCGCTCGCGCGGCGCGGCCGACAGCATCTGCCGGTTGTTCGGCGATTGAAACATCCCGAAGCCCGCACCGCACAGCGCCATACGCCAAGCGATATCGAACGGAGCCGGATGCGCGCCGACGGTTGCGAGCAGGACGAGCCCGATCGTCAGCGCGATCAGTCCCACGCCGCCTAGCACACCGGCCGAATAGCGATCCGACAAGATGCCGGAGATCGGCGCGGCGAAGACGATCGCGAACGGCCAGGGCGTGATCAGCAACCCCGTCTGTACTTGGTCGAAGCCGAACACGTTTTGAAACAAGAACGGTAGCGAGACGTAGGCCAGCATCTGCGCGCAAAACGAGCAGATCGATGTGGCGATCGACAGCGCGAACACGGGAATTTTCAAAAGATCGATCGGCAAAAGCGGCGCGGTGCGCGTGAGCTGGCGCCGCACGAACACATAGCCGACGAGGATCAGGCCGAGCGTCTGCGCGAGCAGGCCGAGCGTGGCTTCGCCGTGCCCGAGGCCGTCGATCGTGAAGATGAGCAAGCCGAATACGATCGCGTTCATCGCGGCGCTTAGGAAATCGTACGGCGTGTTGTGTCCGGGGTTCGTCGGCAGCGCGCGCATGGCGCCAAAAACGGCGACGAGCCCGATCGGCACGTTGATCGCGAAGAGCCACGGCCACGAGGCCACGGACAGAACGGCCGATGCGACGGTCGGTCCGACAGCCGACGACACCGCGACCACCATCGCATTGATCGCGACGCCTCTGCCGAGCAAGTTCGCCGGATAGATCGTGCGCACGAGCGCGGTATTGACGCTCATGATGCCGGCGGCCCCGAACCCTTGAACCACCCGCACCATCGCCAGCGCCGGCAGGGAGTGCGCGAGCGCGCAGCCGAGCGAGGCGACGGTGAATAGGGCCAGTCCAGCCGTATAGATACGGCGATAGCCGATTCGATCGCCGAGCGAGGCGAGCGGAAGCAGCGAGATCGTGATCGAGAGCTGATACGCGTTGACGACCCAAATCGAGGCCGCGGCGCTGGCGTGCAAATCGCGTGCGATCGTGTGCAGCGCGACGTTGGCGATTGCGCCGTCGAGCACGGCGAGCGTGATCCCGAGCGCGATGACGACGATGGCCCAATAGCGCTGCGGGACCGGAATGCCTTGTTCTGCTTCCATCGGGGGAGAATTGGGGTGGCGCGCGCGGCGGGGCACGGCCCGCGCCGCAGACTGAGTTGCTTTGCTTACTTCAATTCGTACAGGCCGGTGTAGACGGTCGAGTCGATCTCGTTCAGATGCGTCATGAAACGCGCGACGGCATTCGTCGTTTCGGGGGTGATCGGGAGGCGATCCACCTTCAGCGCATGAAGCCGGAAGATATAGCGGTGGGGCTTGTCGCCGCGCGGCGGCGCCGCGCCGCCGAAGCCCTGGGTGCCGTAATCGTTGCGCACCTGCACCGCGCCGGCCGGCAACAGGCTGCCGTCGGCTTTGCCCGCGCCGAGCGGAAGCGAACGCGTATCCGCCGGAATGTTGACGACCACCCAGTGCCAAAAGCCGCTGCCTGTCGGCGCGTCGGGATCGTAGACGGTCAGCGCCAGGCTTTTCGTGTCTTCGGGCGGGGCTTCCCATTGCAACGAGGGCGACAGGTTGCCGCCGTCGCCGTCGACGCCGAACGCTTTGTCGCCGCATTCCTGCGCTTTGGGCATGAAGCCGTTGATGGGAAAGTCGTCTGACCAGATTCTGAATTCAGCCATCGGATGCCTCCTTCTTCTTAACGGGTTCAACGGTTGCAGCACGATGTGCCGCGGTGCGGCATGCGAGCCGAGTGTATCTCACTGCCCTCCGGCTCGCTTGGCGACTTGCGCCGGACAGCATCGCGGCACGAAGCCCTACTTGCCCTCGCGCAGCTTGCGCAAGCGCCAGATCAGGCTGGACGTATCGAAGCGGCTGCCGCCCAGCCCTTGGACATCGGCGTAAAACTGATCGACGAGCGCCGTGACGGGCAGCGGTGCGCCGTTGCGCTTCGCTTCCTCGAGACAGAAGCCGAGATCCTTGCGCATCCAATCGACGGCGAAACCGAAGTCATACTTGTTTTCGATCATCGTCTTGCCGCGGTTGTCCATTTGCCAGCTCGCCGCCGCGCCCTTGCCGATGACCCCCAGCACGCGCTCCATGTCGAGCCCCGCTCGTTCGCCGAAGTAGATCGCCTCCGACAACCCCTGCACTAGGCCCGCGATGCAGATCTGGTTGACCATTTTCGTCAATTGTCCGGCGCCGACCGGGCCGAGGCGCGTCACCGCGACCGCATAGTGCTTCAGAACGGCTGCGGCGCGTTCGAACGCGGGTTCGTCGTCGCTCCCGCACATGATGGTCAGCTTGCCGTTTTGCGCGCCGGCCTGGCCGCCTGAAACAGGGGCGTCGATGAACGTGACCCCTCGTTCGCCGGCCACCTGGCCCAATTCCCGCGCCACGCCGGCCGACGCCGTGGTGTGATCGGCGAACAGCGCGCCGCTCGCCATCCCGGCGAACGCACCGTCATCGCCAAGCGTGACGCTGCGCAGATCGTCGTCGTTGCCGACGCAGGCGAGCACCAGCTCGGCGCCCTGGGCGGCCTCGCGCGGCGTACGTGCGGCGCGGCCGCCGTGTTCGGCCACCCATTGCTCGGCTTTCGCGTGGGTGCGGTTATAGACGGCGACGTCGAGACCGGCCTTGGCCAAATGGCCGGCCATCGGGTAACCCATGACGCCTAGGCCGATGAACGCGACGCGGCGAATCGCATCGGCGGGGGAGGAAGTCGGCTCGCTCACGGCGGCTCCTTACAGTGATTCGGTGGGGTGGGGGCCCCAATTATCGCAGCGGCGCGATTTTTTGGTTGGCCGCCGTGCGGCGCTGCACATTCGCGAATGCGCGCCGTACGTCTAGAATGCGGTTATCAAGAGAAGGCGATGGCGGAGATCATCATGTTCGATTCGTCGGTTGGATTGATGCTCACCCTGGCGCTTTTTGCGTGCGTCGCACTCGTGCTGTCGACGCGCTATCGCACCGACCATCCGCTTGCCGATCTGATGCGTTGGGTCCACGCGCACCACTGGTTCGATCGGCTGCATCACCACCGGCACTGATCGGGTAGCCGATGTCGTTGGCGCGACGCAGCGACGGCGCGACGGCGCCGTGCGGCGTGCTTATCGGCTTGTCGTTTGCAGCGCCGCTGTTTTCCGCCTTCCCGCCTTTCAGCCTTTCAGCCTTCCAAATCTAAATTCCCCAGCAAGACGAGCGGCTCCGCTTGAGAGCGCGTGCCTAGATCGAAATCACGCGCTGTTTGCCACGCGCCCAGCTTGCGCGG
This sequence comes from Trinickia sp., assembly GCF_051954495.1. GTDB lineage: Bacteria > Pseudomonadota > Gammaproteobacteria > Burkholderiales > Burkholderiaceae > Trinickia. Next base: position 44,489 of record NZ_JBQCHR010000147.1, on the reverse strand, counting down.
CAACGCTTCGAGGTAATGGAGGAATCGCTGGAGGCCGTTCGGCTCCATGAGAGAGGCGATTTCGCATTCGTCCCAGGTCATATGCACGTTGAGCGGATGCCGCGCGCCACGCGCCCGCTCGGTGATCGGCGCCGAGATTTTTAGCGTGGTGGGGCGGTCGGGACCGCCGTAGGGCTCGATCCGAATGTCGGCCGTCGGGCCGATGACATCTTTGAGGGCTTGCGCAATGCGGGGGGCGAATTCGGCGTCGAATCGGTGGGCAATGGTCGGGTTCATGAGGCGCTTCCGTGGTCAGGCGATGCTAGCACGGAGGCGCGGGCGGGCCGGTTGTCTCGCGCGCGCGAGGGCTAACGCTGCCTGCGGCGACTCGGCCGACTCGCGGCATGTTTGGTCCCCCCGACAGGAATCGAACCTGTATCTAGCGCTTAGGAGGCACTTGTTCTATCCATTGAACTACGGGGAGGACTTGCGTTCCGGGCGTTGAGCCCGAATAGGCCGGCGCGCGCAGAGTATAGCAAAGGCCGCGCGATCCCTGGCGCGAATGCATAGCTGCAAGCGCGCCAGCCTATACCCGATCGGAATCAGAACTCGACGGCCGCGAATTCCGCCTTGCCCACGTCGCACAAGGGGCAGCGCCAGTCGTCGGGAATGTCGGCGAACCGCGTGCCGGGGGCAATGCCTTCGTCCGGCAGGCCTTCCTCTTCGTTGTAGATCCACCCGCAGATCAGACACACCCAGCTTTTGTACTCGATCACTTCGCTCACAGCGTTCTACCCTGATTCGTCGTAAATAGTCGCGGCCTTGGCGCCCGGGCCTCGATGCTTCGCAACCCACGATTGTACCGAACGGCCAGCGCCTGTCGGCTTGCCCGCCGCCGCCGGTACAATGGACGTTTCGAATTTCGCAGGCGCGTTCCCCCTATGTCGCTTTACTCCATCGTCGACGCTCAGCTCGCGTTCGGCCACGTCGCGCTGCTCGACCATGCCGATTTTTCGCTGGAGGCCGGCGAACGCGTCGGGCTCATCGGACGCAACGGCGCGGGCAAGTCGTCGTTGCTCAAAATCGTCGCCGGGCTCATGCAGCCCGACGACGGGCTTGTTACGCGACAACAAGATCTCTCCACCGTCTACGTTCCGCAGGAGCCCGAATTCGAGGCCGACGCTTCCGTGTTCGACGCCGTAGCGGGCGGTCTCGCGCAGGTGCGTGCGTCGTTGGACGAATACGACGCCGTTGCCCACGCGCTCGCGGCCACGCCCGAAGGCGCCGAACACGACGCCCTGCTCGCGCGCATGAACACGCTACAGTCGGCGCTCGATACCGCCGGCGCTTGGAATTGGCGCACGCGCGTCGCGACCACCCTCGCGCAGTTGAACCTGGACGGCGACGCGCGGGTCGGCGCGCTTTCCGGCGGGATGCAAAAGCGCGTCGCCCTCGCGCAGGCCCTGGTGGTCGATCCGGACGTGCTGCTGCTCGACGAGCCCACGAACCATCTCGATTTCGACGGCATTCGCTGGCTCGAGGATCTGCTCGTCGGCTCGCGCGCGGGCTTGCTGTTCATTACCCACGACCGGGCGTTTCTCGACCGCGTCGCCACGCGCATCGTCGAGCTCGACCGCGGCCGCTTGCTCTCCTACCCGGGCAACTTTTCGGCGTATCAAACGCGAAAGGCCCAGCAGCTCGAAGTGGAGCGCGTCGAAAACGAAAAATTCGACAAGCTGCTCGCGCAAGAAGAGGTATGGATCCGCAAGGGCGTGGAAGCACGCCGCACTCGAAGCGTCGGGCGTATTGCCCGCCTCGTCGAAATGCGGGAGCAACGCGCCGAGCGCCGCAACGTGCAAGGCAACGTGAAGCTCGACGTCGGGCAAGGCGAGCGATCGGGCAAGATCGTCGCCGAGCTGACCGACGTCACGAAGCGCTATGGCGATCGGACGATCGTCGACCGTGTTTCCACGACGGTCATGCGCGGCGACAAAATCGGCTTCATCGGGCCGAACGGGGCGGGCAAGACGACGCTGCTCAAGCTCATTCTGGGCGAGATCGCACCCGATGAAGGGTCGGTGCGCGTCGGCACGAATTTGCAGGTGGCGTACTTCGATCAGATGCGCGCTCAGCTCGATCCGGAAAAAAGCCTGGCCGATACGATCAGCCCCGGCAGCGACTGGATCGAGGTGAACGGTACGCGCAAGCACGTCATGAGCTACCTGGGCGATTTCCTGTTCGCGCCCGAGCGAGCGCGCTCGCCCGTGAAGTCGCTCTCGGGCGGCGAGCGCAATCGGCTGTTGCTCGCGCGATTGTTCGCGCGGCCTGCGAACGTGCTGGTGCTCGACGAGCCCACGAACGATCTCGACATCCCCACCCTCGAGCTGCTCGAGGAATTGCTGGCCGAGTACGACGGCACGGTGCTGCTCGTCAGCCACGACCGCGCGTTTCTCGACAACGTCGTCACGTCGGTGATCGCCTTCGAAGGCGCGGGGCAATGGCGCGAGTACGTCGGCGGTTTCACCGACTGGCAAACTCAGAGCGAGCGCGCACAGCGGCTTTCGCAGGAGGCTGCAGCCAAGAACGCGCCCAAGGCCGCGCCGCGCGAGGCTGTGCCGAAAGAGAGCGCCGCGGGGCGCAACGCCCAGCGCACGGTCAAGCTTTCGTTCAAGGAGCAGCGCGAACTCGAGGCGCTGCCCGACACAATCGCGGCGCTCGAAGCGGAGCAAAAGGCGATCGGCGCGCAGCTCGAGGACGGCTCCATTTTCGCGCGCGACGCGAAAGAAGGGGCCCGGCTGACGGAACGCTACGCGGCGATCGACGACGAACTGCTCGAGGCGTTGGAGCGCTGGGAGGCGCTCGACGCCAAGCGGAAATAGGGCGCGCAACCGCTGCGCGCCGGGCCGCCCCGGACGTACGCGGGCGCCGAGGGCGGTCGGCCGCTCGGCCGATGGCCGTTCCGCCGAATTGCCGTGTGAAACGAAACCAGTAAAATACGCCGCGATCAGGCGGCCCGCGATAGGGCGGCCCGCGATAGGGCGGCCTGCGATGAGGGCAGCCGGTGAGCGGCGCCCGTGGCGCCCGCTTTGCGGGCACGCTGGCCGCTCCCGTTGTTTCGATTCGCTTTTTTTGAACTTTCAACGCTTTGTCCACGCAGATATCCACATGCGCTGTGGACAACGACCTACACGAGACCATGTCCACGAAAAAGCCAAGCGCCGCATACAGCGAGGCGTCGATCAAGGTGCTCAAAGGGCTCGAGCCGGTCAAGCAGCGGCCGGGCATGTACACGCGCACCGAAAATCCGCTGCACATCATCCAAGAAGTCATCGATAACGCGTCGGACGAGGCGCTCGGCGGGCATGGTCGGCAGATCACCGTCACGTTGCACGCCGATCAGTCGGTTTCGGTCGACGACGACGGTCGAGGCATCCCGTTCGGCTTGCATCCCGACGAAGGCGTCCCGGTCGTCGAGATCGTCTTCACGCGTTTGCATGCGGGCGGCAAGTTCGACAAGGCCGCCGGCGGCGCTTATACGTTCTCGGGCGGTCTGCACGGCGTCGGCGTGTCGGTCACGAACGCATTGGCGTCGCGGCTCGACGTGACGGTCTGGCGCGAGGGCAAGGTGGCCCAGATCGGCTTCGCGCACGGCGACGTCGTACGGCCGCTGGCGGTACGTTCCGCCGAAAGGGGCGAGAAGCGCTCCGGCACGCGCGTGACCGCGTTGCCCGACCCTAAGTACTTCGATTCGGCGAATCTGCCGCTCGGCGAACTGCAACGGCTCTTGCGCTCGAAAGCGGTCTTGCTGCCCGGCGTCGAGGTCGTGCTCGTCAACGAAAAAACCGGCGAGCGCCAAAGCTGGAAATACGACGACGGCCTGCGGGGCTACTTGCTCGAGGGCATGGCCGGCGGCGAGCTTTTGATTCCGCTGTTCGAGGGCGAGCGTTATGCCGATAGCGCACGCACGAACGAGGAAGCCTTCACCGAAGGCGAAGGCGCGGCCTGGGTCGTCGCATGGAGCGAGGAAGGCCCGCTCATGCGCGAATCCTACGTCAACCTCATTCCGACGCCCGCGGGCGGTACGCACGAATCGGGCCTGCGCGACGGCTTGTTTCAAGCGGTCAAGAGCTTCGTCGAATTGCACAATCTGCAGCCCAAGGGCGTCAAGCTGCTGGCCGAGGACGTTTTCGCGCGTGTGTCGTTCGTGCTGTCGGCGAAGGTGCTCGATCCGCAGTTCCAAGGGCAAATCAAGGAGCGGTTGAACAGCCGCGACGCGGTGAAGCTCGTCTCGTCGTTCGCGCGTCCGGCGCTCGAACTCTGGCTCAACCAGCACGTCGAGCACGGCAAGAAGCTCGCCGAACTGGTCATCAAGCAGGCGCAGGCGCGCACGCGGGCCGGACAGAAGGTCGAGAAGCGCAAGAGCTCGGGCGTGGCGGTGTTGCCGGGTAAGCTGACCGATTGCGAATCGACGGACATCTCGCGCAATGAGCTTTTCCTCGTGGAAGGCGATTCGGCGGGCGGCTCGGCGAAGATGGGCCGCGACAAGGAGTTCCAAGCGATCCTGCCGCTGCGCGGCAAGGTGCTCAACACGTGGGAGACCGAGCGCGATCGCTTGTTCGCGAACAACGAGGTGCACGATATCTCGGTGGCGATCGGCGTCGATCCGCACAACCCGGACGACACGGTCGATCTCTCGAACTTGCGTTACGGCAAGATCTGCATTCTGTCGGACGCCGACGTCGACGGCGCGCACATTCAAGTGCTGCTGCTCACGTTGTTCTTCAAGCACTTCCCGCAGTTGATCGAACGCGGCCACGTCCATGTCGCGCGCCCGCCGCTCTTTCGCGTCGATGCGCCGGCCCGCGGCAAGAAGCCGGCGCAAAAGCTCTACGCGCTCGACGAAGGCGAGCTCGAAGCGACGCTCGACAAGCTGCGCAAGGACGGCGTGCGCGAAACGCAGTGGTCGATCAGTCGCTTCAAGGGGCTCGGCGAAATGAGCGCCGAGCAGCTCTGGGATACGACGATGAACCCCGACACGCGGCGGCTCATGCCCGTCGAGCTTGGGGAACTGGAATACGAAGGCACCGTCTCGCGCATGACGATGCTGATGGGCAAGGGCGAAGCGGCCGCGCGCCGCAGCTGGCTCGAAGAGAAAGGCAACGAAGTGGAAGCCGACATCTGAGGCGAGCGCGACGCACGCGCTTCAACCCTGGTCTCCTGAATACGGACATAATTTTCGATGGATCAACAAGACGATCTGTTCGCACCTGCCGCCGCGCCCGACGGCGACGCGCTGACGCTCGGCCACTACGCCGAGCGCGCCTATCTCGACTACGCGGTGAGCGTCGTCAAGGGGCGGGCGCTGCCCGATGTCAGCGACGGACAAAAGCCCGTGCAGCGCCGCATCTTGTTCGCGATGAGCGAGATGGGCCTTAACGCCGACGCCAAGCCGGTGAAATCGGCGCGCGTCGTCGGCGACGTGCTCGGTAAATACCATCCGCACGGCGATCAATCGGCCTACGATGCGCTTGTTCGCCTCGCGCAAGATTTTTCGATGCGCTATCCGCTCATCGACGGTCAGGGCAATTTCGGCTCGCGCGACGGCGATGGCGCGGCGGCCATGCGTTACACCGAAGCGCGTTTGACGCCGATCTCCAGGCTGCTGCTCGATGAGATCGACGAAGGCACCGTCGATTTCGCACCGAACTACGACGGCTCGTTCCAAGAGCCGAAACTCTTGCCGGCGCGTTTGCCATTCTTGTTGCTCAACGGCGCATCGGGTATCGCGGTGGGCTTGGCGACGGAAATCCCGTCGCACAATCTGCGTGAAGTAGCGGCTGCCGCCGTGCAGCTGATCCGCCACCCGAAGACGACGCACGCAGAGTTGATGGACTTGGTGCCCGGTCCCGATTTTCCAGGCGGCGGGCAGATCATCTCGAGCGCGGCTGAAATCGCCGCGGCCTACGAGACGGGGCGCGGCAGTCTGAAAGTGCGTGCGCGCTGGAAGATCGAAGACCTCGCGCGAGGCCAGTGGCAACTCGTCGTCAACGAACTGCCGCCCAATACCTCGGGCCAGAAGGTCCTCGAGGAAATCGAGGAGCTGACGAACCCCAAGATCAAACTCGGCAAGAAATCGTTGACGCCGGAGCAACTGCAGACCAAGCAGACGATGCTGGCGCTGCTCGACGCCGTGCGCGACGAGTCGGGCAAGGACGCGCCCGTGCGCCTGGTGTTCGAGCCCAAGTCGAGCCGCATCGATCAAACGGAGTTCGTCAACTCGCTGCTGGCGCATACGAGCCTCGAATCGAACGCGGCGCTCAACCTCGTCATGATCGGCGCCGACGGGCGGCCGCGGCAGAAGGGCTTGCTCGACATCCTGCACGAATGGATCGGCTTCCGTTTCGCGACGGTCACGCGCCGTACTCGCCATCGGCTGACGAAGGTCGACGACCGCATCCATATCCTCGAAGGCCGGATGATCGTCTTCCTGAATATCGACGAGGTCATCCGTATCATCCGCGAGTCGGACGAGCCGAAGGCCGCGCTCATGAGCGCATTCGGACTCAGCGAACGCCAAGCCGACGACATTCTCGAAATCCGGCTGCGGCAGCTCGCTCGTCTCGAAAAGATCAAGATCGAGAAGGAGCTCGACGCGCTGCGCGAGGAAAAGACGAAGCTGGAAGAGCTGCTCGCGAACGAATCGGCGATGAAGCGGCAGATCGTCAAGGAAATCGAAACCGACGCCAAGCAATACGGTGACGAGCGCCGCACGCTGATCCAGCAGGAAAAGCGCGCCACGTTCGAGGCGCGCGTCGTCGACGAGCCCGTGACGGTGGTCGTTTCGCAGCGCGGCTGGGTGCGTGCCCTGAAGGGGCATGGGCTCGATGTCGCCGGCTTTACGTTCAAGGACGGCGACAGCCTGTATGCTGCGTTCCAGTGCCGCACGCCTGACGTATTGATCGCCTGGGGCAGCAAGGGACGCGTGTACTCGGTGCCGGTATCGACGTTGCCGGGCGGACGTGGCGACGGCGTACCCGTGACGTCGCTCATCGAACTCGAGCCGGGCACCCATCTCATGCATTACTTCGCCGCGAGCGCCGAGCAGCCATTGCTGCTTGCCTCCAGCAACGGCTACGGGTTCATCGCCCGTGTGGGCGACATGGTGAGCCGCGTCAAGGCCGGCAAATCGTTCATGACCATCGACGAAGGGGCGCAGCCCCTGGCGCCGATGCCGGTGCTGCCGCAGGCGGCGCAGGTCGCTTGTTTGTCGAGCACCGGCCGCTTGGCCGTGTTCGGGCTCGACGAGATGAAGACGTTGTCCGCCGGCGGCCGCGGCATCATTTTGATGGGCCTCGACGACGGCGAAAAACTCGCTCAAGCGTTGGCGATCGGCCCGGCCGGCGTCGTCTTGCTCGGCACCGGACGGGGCGGCAAGCCGCAAGAGGAGAAGCTCGCCGGCGCGGCGCTGGCCGCGCACGTCGGCAAGCGCGCCCGGCGCGGACGCGCCCCCGACACCCGTTTGAAAATCGCGGCATTGCGGCCCGCGCTCGATTGATGCCGAAGCCTCGGCCGGCCCGCGCATTGCCGAGGCGCGTGTCGGCCGATATTACGACCGCTCTTGGAGAGTCCCATGTCCCTGTCGATCGCCATCGACATCGCCTTGTTCGCGCACCTGGCCGCTGTCGCCGTTTGGATCGGCGGTATGGTGTTCGCGCATTTCTGTCTGCGCCCCGCGCTTGCCGACGTCTCGCCGCAGCTTCGCTTGCCGCTCATCGAAGCGGTGTTTTCGCGCTTTTTCAATTGGATCGGCGCCGCGGTGATCGTGCTCTTGATATCGGGCGGTTTCTTGATGTCGCGCTTCGGCGGCTCGCACGCCCCTTGGCAAATCCATTTGATGGCGGCGCTCGGCGTCGTGATGATGCTGATATACGGGCATGTGCGTTTCGCCGTCTTTCCCCGCATCCGTCGCGCGGTGCAGGCGCAGCGCTGGCCCGACGGCGCGCGCGCCGTGGATACGATGCGTCGCCTCGTCCTTGTGAATCTCTTGCTCGGCTTCGTAACGATCGCGGCGGCTGTACTGTCTCGGGGGTTCTGAGCCGCGGCCACCGCGGCTCGACAGATCGGCGATCTTGATGACCTTGGCGGCCGTTCGGGCCGCCATCGCCGTTATCGTCGATGCGCACGCGCACCGTTTACCGATTGTTTCGGTGAAGGCGTTTGCAAGCTGTTTGCGAGATACTGCGGCCTTTACGGGTTGTCGGACGATGACGATGGTTCCACCCGAATCGCCCGCGGGCACGACCGAGCACGCGCAAGCGGCCGCGGACGCGTGCATCACGCCGGCGCAGCTACTGCGCACGTTCGGCGAAATGAGCCTCTACGGTTTCGGCGGTGTGATGCCGTGGGCGCGCCGCATGCTGGTCGAGCGGCGCCGCTGGATCGACGATCGCGAATTCGCCGAACTGCTCGCTATCGGCCAAATCCTTCCGGGGCCGAACATCTGCAACATCGCCGTCATCGTCGGCTACCGATACTGCGGCTGGCGCGGCTCGGTTGCCGCGGCCATGGGGCTGATGTCGGCGCCGTTCGCCATCGTGCTGCTGCTCGGTGCGCTTTATCACCGCTTCGGAGCGCTGGCGGGCGTGCAAGGGGCGCTGCGCGGCATGGCCGCGGTCGCGGCGGGTCTCGTGCTGATGACGGGGATCAAGCTTGCGCAAAGCCAGCCGCGCACCGTGCGCGCGCTCGTGTTCGGGCTATTGTCGCTGACGGTCGTCGGCATCGTTCATCTGCCGCTCGGATGGGCGATGCTTGCGCTGATCCCGTCCGCGTTGGCGGTCGAATGGAGGGCGCACCGATGATGCTCGTCGAACTCGCGTGGCATTTCGCCCTCGTCTCCGCCGTCTCCTTCGGAGGCGCGACCGCCGTCATTCCGGAGATGCATCGCTTTCTCGTCGAGCAGCATCATTGGATCGACGATACGACGTTCGCTGCGCTGTTCGCGATCTCGCAAGCGTCGCCCGGTCCGAACGTACTGTTCGTTGCGCTGTTCGGCTGGCAGGTCGCGGGGCTGGCGGGCGCGCTCGTATCGACGCTGGCGATGTGCGGTCCATCGTCGCTGTTCGCGCTTGCGTTCGAGCACTTTACGGGGGCTCATCGCGACACGCGCTGGATGACCGTCATTCGCCGCGCGCTCGCGCCCGTCACGATCGGTCTGCTGATGGCGACGGGCGCCACGCTCGCGCGGGGCGCCGATCATTCCGCCGCTACGATCGCGTTGACGATCGCAACGGTCGCGGTGGGGTTGCGCACGCGGCTCAATCCGCTTTGGCTGATCGGCGCCGGCGCTCTGATCGGCGCGCTCGGCTACGCGTAGGCGAGCCTCGTTCGTTACCGATACCCGAGCAGGTGGGCGGCGCCGAAAACCACCGCGACCGCTGCATAGACGGCGTACACAGGCATCTTGAATCGCGCGAGGCACACGAGTGCGAACGCGGCGGTAACCAGGTAGGCGGGCCGAGGCGGCACATGCTCGCCGACGTGCACGACGGCCGTGAGCAGGAAAGCCGTAGTCGATGCGCGCAGCACACGCATGCCATGCTCGAAGCGCGTGTGTGCTTCGAGCCGATGCAAGTGTCGGCGCGCGAATACGATGAGCATCCCTGACGGGATGAACAGAGCGCATGTCGCCACCACGGCGCCGAGCCAGCCTTGCACGAGATATCCGAGAAACGGCACGACGTTCAGTAACGGACCCGGCGAGACCGGCGACAACGCGAACGCGAGCGTGAACTCCCGAGCGCTGACCCCGAGTTCGGGCGTCTCGAACAGCGCCTTGAGCACGGGCAGGGCGGAAAACCCGCCGCCGAACAAGGTAATGCCGGCCCCCGCGAGACGTGGCCAAATCAAACGCGCGGCATACTCGGGCGGCAGCGGCGTGGCGAACAGCGCGATCAGCGCAACGAGAGCGAGCACCAGGAGCTTGTCCGCAGATCGGAGCGAGATGTCGAGTTTCCCGCCGCGCGCCCGGCTCGCGATCCAGCCGAGTGCGAACGATCCGGCCAGCAGAAGCACGAATGCCGCGGTGCCGCGTATCGTCAGGAGTACGATGCACGCAAGGATGGCTGCGGCCCATTCGAGCGGCGCACGTACGAGCACGCGCGTTTGTCGGTACCAGGTGATGCCGATGAGCGCCGCGAGCACCACGGCGAAATGATCGAGCAGGCCGGGGGCCGCGAGCGTTCGAATGAACGGCTCGTTGTAGAACGTCGCCATGGCGGTCATCGTGCAAAAGAACGGCAGCACGCTCGCGAGGCCCGCGATGCACGCGCCGATTCGTCCGCGCAGCGCGTAGCCCACCTGCACGGCGACATTGCAGCCGACCGCCCCCGGGATCATCCAGGCCAGCGCGACGAAATCGGAGTATTGGATCTGCGTGAAGCGCCGCTCGCGCTCGACGTAGTGCAGCTCGAGTTGCGCCATCAGCGCCAACCCGCCCCATGAAAGGGCCGAAAGCGCGAACACGACTCTGAACAGCGTCCACAGCGGTTCGGGTTCTGTCTCGCTCGCGGGGGCGCGCTGCGCCTTCGTTTCGTCGCTGCTGGGGGCGGTGGGCACGGCGCGCGCGGCGGGTCTCCTCTGCGTGCTTGCATCGCTCATCGGATCGGTCCTCGTCTTCTCTCTCTCGCGCCGATCGTCGTCTGCCGGCGCTCTTTTGCGGCGCTGCTATGCCGATTGTTTGGTCGTATTCTTTTGGTTCTTGCCGTACGCGCCGAAAGGCTCTTGCGCGTCGCACACGCCGAAGCGATCCAAGACGCCTCGGATGCCGTCCGCGGGCACGGGGCGCGAGAACAGGAAGCCTTGGGCTTGGATGTTCCCCAGCGCCGACAGCCATGCGATCTGCTCTTCCGTTTCGGTGCCTTCGACCACGACGGTCAGCCCGAGCGAGCGCGCCAGATTGACGATTGCCGAGACCATCACGCAGACGCTGCGGTCGGCGGGGATGGCCTGCACGAACGAACGATCGACCTTCAGCGTGTCGACCGAGAAGCGGTTCAGATACGACAGCGACGAATAGCCGGTGCCGAAGTCGTCGAGCGCAATGCTGACGCCGAGCCGCTTCAGGGCGACGATCTTCTCCGAAACGAGTTCGGGGTACTCCATCATCGCGGTTTCGGTGATCTCGAGCTCGAGCCGGTTCGCCGCGATGCCCGTTTCCTCGATCGCGCGTGAAATCGTTTCATAAAGATCGCCGCGCCAGAACTGCACCGCCGAAATGTTCACGGCCAGCGAGAGCGTCTCGTACCCGTCGCGCTGCCATTGCGCGAGTTGCCGGCAGGCCGTTTGAATGACGAAGTCGCCGATCGGAACGATGAGGCCCGTCGATTCGGCCACCGGTATGAACTCGCTCGCCGAAATGACGCCTTGCTGCGGATGGTTCCAGCGTGCAAGCGCTTCGAAACCCGTGACGCAGCGCCGTGCGAGATCGATCTTCGGCTGGTAGACGAGGAACAGCTGGTTTTCGGCGAGCGCGACGCGAAGTTGCTGCTCCCACTGCATCAGGTGATCGGCGCGATGCGACAGATGAGGCGAGTAGAACTGATAGCAGTTCTTGCCGGCGTCCTTGGCGCTGTACATCGCAAGGTCGGCCTTCTTGAGCAGATCGATCTCGCTTTCGCTTCCAACCGAATACAGCGCGATGCCGATGCTCGCATGCAGCACGAACGACGTGCCGCGCACGTCGAACGGGTGCTCGAAGATCTCGCGCACGCTCTCGGCGAGCTGCACGGCTTGCCGCTCGACGTCCCCGCCCTTGAGCACGACGACGAATTCGTCGCCGCCGATGCGCGAGAGCACACCGGCTGCGCCGACAGCATCGGCCAGGCGAGAGGCGGTCATCTGCAGCACGATGTCGCCGGCGTTGTGCCCGAGCGTATCGTTGACAGTCTTGAAGTTGTCGAGATCGATGAAAAGAATCGCGAGCCGCCCGACGTTGCTCGGATCGCCCACGTCTTGCCGCAGGCTTTGCAACGTGGCGTAACGATTGCGCAGGCCCGTGAGCAAATCGTACTCGACGAGGTGCGTCATCTCGCGCTCGCGGCCCAGCAACTTGCCGATGAGGCCCGTCGCGACGGCGAAGAAACCGAGCATCGCGAGCGAAATGAAGCTCGCCATCAGCAGATAGACGTTGCGCGTATGGTTGTAGTCGGCGAACTCTTCGGCTTCGGAGAGCCCGACGAGCACGCCCATCGGATAGCCGTCGATGTGCCGATACGAAACGATGCGCTTGACGTGGTCGATCGGGTCGACCATCGTGCCCGACACATGTTCGGAAATCGGGTAGGTGCCGCTGGCCGAAAACCGGCCTGCCGGATCGCGCGCCAGACCTGTGCGGCGGGCGAGAACCGAGCCGTTGTCGGCAATCACGGCGATCACGCCATCCTTGCCGATCGCCGCGTTGTTGTAGAAGTCGCTCGTGAAGTAGCCCGGATCTTCGGAAACCACCACCACGCCCGCGAACGAGCCGTCGGCGTGGTTCAGGCGGCGCGTCATCTGCAGCGTCCACTGGTGCGACACGCGCCCGAGCACAGGCTTGCTGATATAGAGCTGGTCGTCGTTCTCGTGCTCGTGAACCTTGAAGTGCTCCCGGTCGGAAAGGTCGATCGGCGTAGGATTGGTTTCGGCCGTGCTCGCCACCAGAATGCCGTGCTCGTTGATGATCGCCACCTGCACGAGCGTGTCGCTTTGCACGACGCCTTTTTCCACCGTGCTGGCCAGATCGAAGTGCTCGGGGCTCTTCTCGAACTCGTACTTGACGAAGCGGGTGATCTGATCGACTTGGTGAATGGCCTTGACGGTGTGCTGCTCGAGCGCCGACGAGAGAATCGCGGCCGACGCGGTCGCTTCCCGGTAGGTCGAATCGCGCTCGACCGACAGCCGCGCCGAAATCACCGTCCACAGCAGCGCAAGCACGAGCACGCCCAGCGCCGGGATCGCGATCAGCGCGCGACGGCGTGAGCCCGCAGCACCGGTCTTCGTGCGCGTGTCCCTCGTAGAATGAAGCCGGGCGAAATTCATCGGAGCAGTGAGTTATGAAAGGCTTCGCATACCGCAGACGTTCCTCATCGAGGATATTACTGAATGGATAAAAATTAAGATAGCGTCCGTTTATCGGGTAAACGTTTGTCGCGTCAGGCACGATTTCGGCAATGGCATTCGCATTTTGCGCCATAAACGTCGCAGCCGCCCGTGCGGCTTGGCCGCCCGGTCCCCGGCGATGCGCCTTCAGGCGTCGATCGGCATGCAAGCGGCGATCCCAAGATGGCCTAGTAGACCGAATGGGTATTCCAAGTGGTGAGAAAAGGCGGGGAAAGCGCGAGCAAGAAATGCGAGGTGCGAGGCCGTGCGACGTCCCCGCGCGAGGCGAAGGGGCCCCTGTGCCTTAGGCGAGGCGAGCGGCGCCGTCGATGATCGTTGTCGAGTGGCCGCCGATCCAAACCCGGCCGTCGTCGGCATAATCGACGGCCACTCGGCCTTCACGCCCTATGGCCGTGCCTTGGCGCACGGTATAGCGTTGACCCGGTTGGCGCTCGCGGGCCGCGAGCAAACATGCGATAGCCGCATTGGCGCTACCGGTAACCGGATCTTCGTAAATCTCGAACACGCTATCGACGACGATGCAGCGCACCTCTAGCGTGGCAGGGCCGTCCGGCGCATGCAATGCATAAAATGCAAGACCGGTCATGCCCAATTTCCGCACTATCTGCGAAATAGCGGCAGGATCGGGCGCGATCGATAAGCACGTCCGCGGCGAATCGACGCCGATCGCAAGCCATGGCGCGCCGTTGTCGACGCAATACGGCGGCAGGACGTTGAAATCGATCTCATCGCTGCGAAGCGCGGCTTTCAGCGCAGGCAGCAAGCTCGCGTCGACCGGTTCGATGCGAGCTGGCGGCGCGGCGAAGGCCAAGGAGCCGTCGTCGCGCATGGCCACCTCGACCAGGCCGACGCCGCATTGCTGAATCAGTTGCCCGGGGCGACGCGGCCGATGGCCGCTCTCGATGAGCGCGTGCGCCGTGCCGAGCGTCGGATGACCCGCGAACGGCAATTCGTACGCCGGTGTGAAGATCCGCACGCGATAGTCCGCGTTTGCGTCGGTCGGCCGGCAAATGAAGGACGTCTCAGATAGATTCGTCCACCGGGCGATCGCCTGCATCTCGTCGTCCGTCAAGCTGTCGGCGTCGAAGACGACGGCCAACGCATTGCCCTTGAACGGCACTTGGGAAAACACGTCGACCTGCTTGAAGCGGACGGGGCGCGCGCTCATCGATGAACTCCGCTTACGCCACTTCCGCGATGAGCTCGATCTCGACGCACGAGCCCGTCGGAATTTGCGCCACGCCGAATGCGGAGCGCGCGTGCTTGCCCGCATCGCCGAAAATTTCGCCGAAGAGTTCCGACGCGCCGTTCGTCACGAGATGCTGCTCGGTGAACTCGAGCGTCGAATTCACGAGGCTCATCACTTTGACGATGCGCTTGACGCGGTTCAGATCGCCCGTATGAGCATGCAGCGAGGCGAGCAGATCGATCGCGACCGAACGGGCCGCGACCTTGCCTTCGTCGGTCGTCATGTTCGCGCCGAGCTTGCCGACCCACGGCTTGCCGTCCTTCTTCGCGGTGTGGCCCGACACGAAGACCGTGTTGCCCGTCTGCGCGCACATCACGTAGGCCGCGGCCGGCGTGGCGGCTTGGGGCAGTTCGATGCCCAGTTCCTTGAGTTTGTCGTAGACGTTGGTATTTGCCATGTCGATTCCTTGAACGAAAAAGGGGTAAGTGTAGAGGCAGAGCGAATCGGCGGCGCGCTTGCGTTACAGGCGTGCGCGAATGAGCTGCGCCAAGCGCGCGACGCCTTCGTCGATGCGCGCAGGCGGCACCGTGACGAACGACAGGCGCAACGCGCTGTGGTCGGCGTCGTGGGCGTAGAACGGCGCGCCGGGCACGAACGCGACGTTCTCGGCGACGGCCGCCTCGAGCAACTGCATCGTGTCGATGTGCTTAGGCAGGTTGGCCCACACGAACATGCCGCCTTCCGGCCGATTCCACGTGACGCCCTCGGGCATGTGCCGCTCGAGCGATGCAAGCATCGCTTCGCACTGATCGCGATACAGCGCGCGGATCGTCGGCACATGTTCGTCGAGGAAGCCGTCTTTCACGACCTCGTGGACGATGCGCTGCGTGAAGCTCGGCGTATGCAGATCGGTGGCTTGCTTTGCCTGGACCAGTTTGAAGTGCAGCTCCTCGGGCGCGATGATGTAGCCGAGCCGCAGACCGGGGGCGAGCACCTTCGAGAACGAGCCGCAGTGCACGATGTGATCCGGCGCCATCGACAACAGGGTCGGCAGCGGGGCGCCGGCATAGTCGAGCGCGCCGTACGGATCGTCCTCGATCACGGGGAACGGGCTCGTCAGCGCGAATTGCGCGAGGGCTCGGCGGCGTTCGAGCGGCAAGCGGCGCCCCGTCGGGTTCTGGAAGTTCGGCTGCGCGTAGAGCAGGCGGGCGCCCTCGGTCAGCGCGGGCGTCAAGCCTTCGGGGATGAGCCCGTTCTCATCGGTCGGCACTTGCACGTAGTGCGCTTCGTACATCGAGAACGACTGCAGCGCGCCCAGGTAGGTCGGGGTTTCGACGAGCACGGGGCTGGCCGGGTCGATCAGGACCTTGCCGAGCAGATCGAGGGCTTGCTGCGAGCCCGTGGTGACGAGGACCTGCGTGGGGCGAATCGTGACGCCGTTTTTCGAGTAGCGCGCGGCGATCCATTCGCGCAGCGGCAGGTAGCCTTCGGTCGCGCTGTACTGGAACGCGGCGGCCGGGGCGTCGCGGATCACGCGCTCGCACGCTTCGCGCATGCGCTCGACCGGGAACGTGACGGGTGAGGGCAAGCCGCCGGCGAACGAAATGACTTCGGGACGTTCGGTGACTTTCAGGATCTCGCGGATGGCGGAGCTCGTGAGTTTGCGTGCGCGCTCGGAAATGCGCCAGTTGGTGTGCGGCAGATCGCTGTGATCCATGAAACGTCTCCTTAATCCTCGATGGTGGTTGAGTTGGGGGTCCGTCGTCGATACCGAAACACGGGTAATGTTTCGAGACGAGAAGCGCGATTATCGCGCGAGTCGTCCCGTTGCGCGCGTCGGCGTGACGGCAGTGCGAACGGCGGCCTTGCGCCCGAGCACCACCGTGGCAATGACGGCGGCGGCAAAAAACCAGGTGGACGGTGCGACGGCTTCCCCGAAAAACAGCGCGGCGAACGCGATCGTGAAGAATATCTGCAATAGCTGAACTTGTCCTACTCGAGCGGTTCCGCCCATCGCGAGCCCGGCATACCACGCAAAAAAACCAATGAATTGGGAGAACAGCGCAACGTAGCCGAACGCGAGCCACGTGCGCAGCGCGACGGGCCCCGGGTGCTGCAGGTGCTGTTGCCACCCGAGCCAGCCCACCGGCACGACGAGAAACGGCGCGGCCAGCACGAGCGCCCAGCAGATCACCTGCCACCCGCCGAGTTCGCGCGCGAGACGGGCGCCTTCGGCGTAGCCGAGCGCACCGACGACGACCGCGGCGAGCATGAGCAGATCGCCCGCCTGCAGCGCGCCGCCCCCCGCGTGCAGCGCATAGGCGACGACGAGCGCGCTACCGACCGCCGCGCTTGCCCAAAACGCGGGCGAAGGCCGCTCGCGCGAGAGCCAGGCCGCGTAGATCGCGACGAACAACGGTTGTAGGCCGTTGACGAGCGCCCCGTGAGAGGCGGGAACCGATTTCATGGCCCACGCCGAAAACACCGGGAACGCGACGATGACGCCTAGCGCCGTCACGGCCAGCCCTTTGATTTGAGCGCGGTTGGGCCAACGCTCCCGGCGCCAGGCGAGCAGGAGCGCGGCGGGGACGGAGGCCGCCAGTGCGCGGCCGAGACCGTTCAACAGCGGATGGAATTCCTGCACGACGATGCGTGTCATCGGCAGCGTCAAGCTGAAGATGATCACGCCGACGAGACCGAGCAGCATGCCTTGCGTTTCACGCGACTTCGTCACTCCATGACTCCTAGTGCGGGTTGGGCGGTGGGCGCCGGATGCATCCGGGCCGATCTATGCGAGCGTGCGAACGCCCGACGGCGTTTCGATTTCGGCCATGAGCAGTGGGGCGCCGTCCGTCGCTGTTTCTAGTTCGATCAAATGCTCGGCGCCGAGCCATCGCAGATGGGCGCGAATGTCGTCGGCGCGCGGGTGGCTCGCCTTGAGGCGTTTGAGAGCCAGGCCGGTTGCGGGCAGGCGCGTGCTCGGATGTGCCGACGTGTCCCATTGAATCAGCGTGGGCACGACGCCCTCGCCGGCGCCGTCCCAACTCGGAAACGAACCGTTCTCGGGCACCGTCAGGCGCCAGGTCAACTCCCCGCGCGCCATCGGTATGACCGGCGCGATACGCGACGGATACTGACTTTGCCAACGGCCGAGGTCCTTCGGACGGAGCACCCGCACCGCCCAGTGCGCGAGGTAGGGACCGCGCTCGAGCCGCTCGCGCATGGCCGAATCGTCCAGCGCAAACCAACGCGGGCGAGGCGCCGCCGCGCCGGCGCCGGCGGCGTTCGCGGTGCGCTCGCGCTCGGCTTGCGGGTCGATGGCGATAATTTCGAGATACGCGCCGCCCCAGAAGGCGACGAGGCGATTGTGCGTGCCCATGGCGACGTGCGTGCCGCCGGGGGCGGATTCGACGCCGAGCGCGTCGGAGACGAACCGCTCGCCTTCTTCCAATGAGCGTGCGGCGACGACGAGATGATCGAGTTCGAGCGCGGAGGCTGTTGTCATTGTGGATCTGCGAATGCGGCGAGTCGTGCGGCGGGGGCGCAGCGGACGTTGGTTGATACGATGCCGGCGCGCGAACGCTTGGCGGCAAGGGTCCACTTTAATCGCGTGGGCCGGCACAGTAACGGTACAATCGGCGCGATACTATTCGGTACAGTTCGTTTCCAGACGCCTTTGCCATGTCCACTGCGCTTGATCTCATTCCCGCCCCCCACGGTGCGTCGCAGCTGACGCTCGTCGAGCAGCTCGTGCAATGGGCGCGCCGCCGCATCGAGGAGCGCGTATTCCGGCCCGGCATGCGCATGCCCTCGATCCGCAAGCTCGCCCAAGACAAGGGGGTCTCGCGCTTCACGGTCGTGGAGGCGTACGAGCGGCTCGTTGCCCAGGGTTACCTCGATTCTCGGCGCGGCTCGGGCTTCTACGTGCGGGAACGCGCGGCGAGCACACCGGGCGATGGGCAGCGGCCTCCTGCCGTGGCCGCTGCCAACCGTTCGATCGACGTGACTTGGCTGTTGCGCAATACGCTGCATGCCGGCGCGCCGGAAAAAGGCCCGGGTCTCGGCTACCTGCCGAGCCGCTGGCTGGACGGCGAGCTCGTCTCGAGCGCCTTGCGCACACTGGGCCGGCAAAGCGGCGGCCAATGGCTCGGCACCGGTACCGCGCAGGGTTTTCTGCCGTTGCGCCATCAACTGCAGACGCGTCTCGAGGAGTTTGAAATTGGCGCCGCCCCCGAGCAGATCGTCCTCGTATCGGGCGTGACGCAGGCGATCGACCTGATCGCGCGCCTTTATGTGCAGCCCGGCGACGCCGTGATCGTCGGCGATCCGGCTTGGTTCCTGATGTTCGGCCGCTTCGCGGCGCAAGGCGCGCGGCTCGTCGGCGTGCCGTATACGCCGCACGGCCCGGATCTCGACGCGCTCGAGTCGCTCGTCAAGACTTGGCGGCCGAAAATGTTCGTCATCAATTCGGTGCTGCACAACCCGACGGGCACCTCGCTGTCGCCGGCTCAGGCGTTCCGGATACTGCGCTTGGCCGAAGAGTACGACTTCATCGTCGTCGAGGACGATATCTACGGCGATCTCTGTCCGCCGAACTACCCCGTGACGCGGCTCGCGAGCCTCGATCAGCTCGGGCGCGTGATCTACCTGGGGAGTTTTTCGAAGACGCTGACGGCGAACCTGCGCGTGGGCTTCGTCGCATGCGCGCACGATGTCGCCCAGTCGATCGCCGATCAAAAGGTGCTGATCGGCATGACGACGCCCGAGCTCAACGAACGCGTGCTCTACAAGATCTTGACCGAAGGGCATTATCGGCGGCACGTCGAGCGTCTTCGGGCGAGACTCGACGGCGTGCGCGACAAGTGCGCTCGCATGCTGGAGCACACGGGTTTTTCGCTGTTCTCGATGCCGGCGGCGGGCATGTTCCTATGGGCCGATACGGGCGTCGACGCGGACGCCCTGGCGGCTGCCGGACAGGAGGCCGGGTTCTTGCTGGCCCCCGGAAGCTTGTTCTCCCCGCACCAGTCCCCCACCACTTGGATGCGTTTCAACGTCGCAAACTGTGGGGATCCCGCGCTGCCCGGCTTCCTGACCGACTACGTGCAAGGGCCGCATCGCGCCCCGCGCCCCTTGAAAACCCCCGCGGCGGCCCCCAATTGAGGCCCCGCTGCGCGCCGCGCCGATGGTTCAGGGCCGCCGGGGCGCGTGCCATTGAGCGCATTTTCGTCAATTTTCGTCAATCACGAACGCAACGAGGAACTTAGGACCATGGCACAAGAGACCATGAGCTTTCAGGCAGAGGTCAAGCAACTTCTGCAACTGATGATTCATTCGCTCTACAGCAACAAGGAAATCTTCCTGCGCGAGCTGATCTCGAACGCCTCCGATGCCGCCGACAAGCTGCGCTTCGAAGCGATCGCCAAGAGCGAACTCTACGAAAACGATCCGAACTTGCGCATTCGCGTGTCGTTCGACAAAGAAGCACGCACGATCACGATCGACGACAACGGTATCGGCATGAGCCGTGACGAAGCCGTCTCGCATTTGGGCACGATCGCCCGCTCGGGCACGAAGGAATTCTTTTCGCAGCTTTCGGGCGACCAGCAGAAAGACGCCGCACTGATCGGACAATTCGGCGTGGGCTTCTACTCGGGCTTCATCGTCGCCGACAAGATCACCGTGGAGTCGCGCCGTGCCGGGGTGCCGGCGGCCGAAGGCGTGCGCTGGATCAGCGCGGGCGAGGGCGACTTCTCCGTGGAGACGATCGAACGCGCGCAACGCGGCACGACGATCACGCTGCACCTGCGTGCGGAGGAGGACGAGCTGCTGTCCGCGTATCGGCTGAAGTCGATCATTCGCAAGTACTCCGATCATGTCGCGCTGCCGATTCTCATGAAGAAAGAGGAGTGGGACGCGGAAAAGAGCGAGATGGTCGTTCAAGACGAGGACGAAACCGTCAACCAGGCGAGCGCGCTGTGGACGCGATCGAAGAGCGAGATCGACGACGAGCAGTACAAGCAGTTTTATCACCATCTTGCCCACGACGAGCAAGACCCGCTCGCATGGACGCACAACCGCGTCGAAGGCCGCAGCGAGTACACGCAGCTGCTCTACGTGCCGGCGCGTGCGCCGTTCGACCTGTGGAACCGCGAGCATCGCGGCGGCCTGAAGCTTTACGTGAAGCGCGTCTTCATCATGGACGACGCCGAGCAACTGTTGCCCTCGTACCTGCGTTTCGTGAAAGGCGTCGTCGACTCGGCGGATTTGCCGCTGAACGTGTCGCGTGAAATCCTGCAGGAAAGCCGCGACGTCAAGGCGATCCGCGAGGGCGTGACCAAGCGCGTGTTGTCGATGCTCGAAGAGCTCGCATCCGCCGAGACCGACGAAGGCAAGGAGAAGTACCGGACATTCTGGAAAGAGTTCGGGCAGGTCTTCAAGGAAGGGCTCGGCGAGGACTTTTCGAATCGCGAGCGCATCGGCAAGCTCGCGCGCTTCGCCTCGACGCATACCGATTCGGACGAGCAGACCGTGTCGCTTGCGGACTACGTCGCCCGCATGAAGCCCGAGCAGACGAAGATCTATTACGTGACCGCCGATACGTGGCAAGCGGCGAAGAACAGCCCGCATCTCGAAGTGTTCCGCAAGAAGGGCATCGAAGTGCTGCTGCTGACCGATCGCGTCGACGAGTGGGCGCTTGCGTACTTCACCGAATTCGACGGCAAGCCGCTTGCGAGCGTGGCGCGCGGCGATCTCGACCTCGACGCGTTCAACGACGAAGAGAAGAAAGCGCACGAGGCCATCGGCGAAACGATGAAGCCGCTCGTCGAGCAGATGAAGGAGGTGCTCAAGGACAAGGCGAAGGATGTACGTTTGACGTTCCGCCTGACCGATTCGCCGTCGTGCCTCGTGGCCGATGACGGCGAGATGACGGGCTACCTGCAACGGATGCTGAAGGCAGCGGGGCAGAAGGCGCCGGAAGTGAGGCCGATTCTCGAAATCAACCCCGAGCACGCGCTTGTGAAGGCGCTCGCTCCGGATCACGGTGATTTCGGCGATTGGTGTCACTTGTTGTTCGATCAGGCGATGCTGGCGGAGGGCGGCACGCTCGAAGATCCGGCGAGCTTCGTCAAACGCACGAACGCGCTGCTGCTCGCGCGGTGATGCACGCCGCGCGTCTGCGTTACGACGCCGCGGGCTGCGGCTGGCGCGCGGCGCAGCGTCCGGTGTCGACGTTCGATCAAAAGGACTGGCTCACGCGCGGCGGGTCGCTGACGGCGCACTTGCGCACGCTCGGCGACGTGCGGGTGCGTGTGACGCGCGAAGCCGTCGATCTTGCCTGGCCGGACGAGTGCGCCGCGCTGCGCGTCCGGTCGCGCACGCGGGTGTGGGTGCGTGAGGTCGTGCTCGAGGTGAACGGCGTGCCGTTCGTCGCCGCGCATAGCATCGCGCCGCTCGCGGCGAGCCGCGGCGTTTGGCAGTCGATGCGGCGGCTGTCCACGCGTCCGCTTGCCGAATTGCTTTACGCGGACAGCACGGTATCGCGTTCGGTGCTGGTCAGTACGCGCCTTGCCGTGCGGCACCCGTTGGCCGCGCTGGCGCGCCGGCAGATCGCCGGAAGGGCCCCCCATCAGTTGCTTGCGCGGCGATCGGTGTTCGTACGGCACGGCGCGCCCCTCATGGTGACGGAGTGCATGCTGCCCGCGCTGTGGGCGCATCTAGAGGGACGGGAAAGCGCGGGCGAACGACTGCCGAGCGGCGCGGCGCCGTCTGCCACCGGCCACGACAGAGGCGGACGTCTCGCGCGCCCTTCGCATGCCGGGTCGGCGCCGAGCAGAGCGCCGTTGCCGCCGCGGGCGGCTTCATCGTCGTGACGTTCAAACATTCATTCGCGCCGGTTGTGGACGAGCGCACGCGCGTGCTCGTGCTCGGCAGTTTGCCTGGAGAGGCGTCGCTTGCGCAAAGCCAGTACTACGCGCATCCGCAAAATCGGTTTTGGCGTTTGATTGGGGATGTGATCGGTGTGGCGTTGCCCGAGATGGCGTACGAGGCGCGATTGAAGGCGCTGCTCGATCATCGCGTGGGACTGTGGGATGTGATCGCGAAAGCCAAACGTGAGGGCAGTCTCGATAGCCGCATTCGCGATCATGCGACGAACGACCTTGCGGCGTTGGTGGCCGCGTTGCCGAATCTTGTCGCGGTAGCGTTCAACGGAGGCACGGCGGCGAAGATCGGCATGCAGCTGTTGGCCGAAAGCCGCATGTCGCTTGATCTCGTCAAGCTGCCTTCGAGCAGCCCAGCTTATGCGGCCGTGCCTTATGCCGAGAAGTTGAGGGCGTGGGAGGCGTTGCGGAAGTGGCTGGTGGAGTAGTGTCGACCGAATTTGCCCCCCGCCACTCCGGGGTGTTCCGCTCTGAAAGCCTCAGGCAGACGGCAGCAGAATGTCGAGACCGGATACAGCATCGATGAGTTCGGCCGTGAGCCGAACCAACTCCGCAGTCAGACGCGCGGGAAGATCGATATTGCCTTCGTATTCGGCCGCATTGCGTCTGCGGTGACAGGTGTCGAGTACGCGCCATTTTTCAGTCGGCCAGCCGACGGTGTGTTCAAGACACTGAAAGACGAGGTACCGATCGTCGCTTCTGTAGCCGTGAGCGCGCAAGGCGGCGCGTGACGCCGCGTGCGCTGCATCGTAAGCGAGAACGAACTGGCTCTCCGTAGCCATTGTTCCGCTAGCCGTGACCGTGCCGAGCAAGGTTCGGGCGAGGCCAAGCAAATGCATAAACTCGCTGCGGTTCGCCGGGAAGGGTTTCAGTTTTCCAATGCGTATCAGGTTATCCAATATCGTCGATGTCATCCTTTGTACCTATGACCATCAGCTTCGGCTGCCGCAACACGTCGGCAACGAAGGGGTGATGCGTGCGCTTTCGCTCCAGGAATTCATCGAGAGTGTACTGAGTAACCTGCACTGTGCGGCCTAACTGCTTTTCAGCCGACCCGAGTGCGGCCATGATTTGTCCATAGCTGAGGGTTTCGCTGATCAACATGACGTCGATATCGCTGCTGGCGCGATCACTGCCGTGAGCCACCGATCCGTACACAAAGGCGAGCTTGATGTCGGAACTAAGCGGTGACAGCGCTTCGCGGAGAACCTCAACGACCCCGAAGGTCTTGAGAATAATTAGACGTAGCTCATCGAAAATGGGACTGCCTTCGTAGGCGCGCACCTGTTTGAGGTTTGCAATGCGTCGCGTTTCGATGAGACCGCCCTTTTCGAGACGATTTAACTCGCGTTGGACGCTGGCGCTACCGAGATTGGTCAACCGAATCAACTCTTGGACGTGAAACCATTGTGCGGGCCGCCCAAACAGGCATGCCAGGATGGGTTGCTGTGCGCTGGAGAAGAGGGCGTCGCCGAGCTTTGTCATGTGCTAGATTTTAGCATGATCAAGCTAGAATTTAGCACGGTTATGGTATCGCCTGGTCCAATTACCGACAGCGAACCGGCTCGCAACCGTCCGTTCGCCACCCAGAAGCTTGCAAGTTTCTTACAATCAAGCTTTAATGAGGCTGTCTACATTCGAGGTTGTTCGTCGAGCGGCCCGTTTGAGGTCATAGCCGTGCATTTCGTCCCGAATCCTCCTGTCCTTGCGTGTTTCCATTTTCGGAGCCTGTTCGAAAGGGACACCTGTTGGCTTCAAAACCCGGTGACTGCGAAACGCACACGGAGCCGCGCTGTTCCCGCGGATAAGTCAGCACTTCCTTTTGCCCGGTTCTTCGCATAGCAGCGAAGAGCCGGGCCCCCTACCAGACCTGGCCGACCCACGACGACATGCTGCCGCGCCTCTCCTGACGGCGAGCGAGGCAGACATCGCGCACACGAGTGCGCGCGCTCGTGTGTCGCGTCCAACAGGATCCCCGTTGCGCTGCTGATGTGCGGCTTTGCCGCGCTTGAAATGCGGCGGGGCTGACTGACGCTGCTGGCGCAACTCAAGAGGTCTCAGTCATGCAAATGCATACCGCGCTGCCGGTCACGCGGGTTCTGCGCTTCATTCTGCGCGATCCGGCCAACCCAACCGCAGCGCTGCTTTACTGGCTCGGCGCCGCGAAGCCTTCCACTCACGCGAGCTTTGCTGAAGTCGCCCAGCGCTTCGCGCCGCTGATGCAAGTCGTCTTTGCCGAGGAGCGTCCCGGTGCGTTTGTCAACCGGAATGCCGTCCGGGAAGCGCATCGTTCTGGCACGGCCACACGGCTAATCTTTTTCGACGAGTCCTGGCTGGATATATGGGATGACAGCCATTGCTCGGACATCTGCAATCTGTATTCTTGCCGGAGGCAATCATGCTGCTCGCCCAAATTCAATCTTCCATGGAAGTAAGGACACATGTGGAAACCGAGCGCATCGTGTCCGAAAGCGACTTGGTTCAACTGAAGGCGTGTGTTCATTTGCCGACGGCGACACCGCAGCAGCGAGCGATGGTGGAAATGCTCGAAAGTACCGCGCTACTCGTCGGCTCTGAGCAGATTCCTCCTGACGTTGTCACGATGAACACGACCATTGAGTGCACAGTTGTCGACAGCGCCAACACCTATCAATGGACGCTGGTATATCCCGATAGGGCCGACTACTTGATGGGGCGTCTGTCCGTCCTGTCGCCTGCCGGCATTTCGCTTTTGGGTGCGCGATGTAGCCAGACCGTGACGTGCCGACCACCGAGCGGCGTGCAGATCCGTTACGTGATCAAAGCGATCCTGCTGCAACCGGAGCGTCGCCATCTGGCGCAGTGACGCCGTGGGCTACTACCTCGCTCGCGAGGTGGTAGCCAGTCAGTTGCAACCATCG
This sequence comes from Trinickia sp., assembly GCF_051954495.1. GTDB lineage: Bacteria > Pseudomonadota > Gammaproteobacteria > Burkholderiales > Burkholderiaceae > Trinickia. The sequence continues at coordinate 19,326 of NZ_JBQCHR010000147.1, read as the reverse complement.
AGCAGCCAACCGTTTTTCACGCGAAGACAAAGTACTTGCGAACCGTCTCCACCACTTCCCAAGTGCCCTTCATGCCGGGTTCGATGACGAACACGTCCCCGGCCTTCAGGTGCACGGCCGGCTCGCCTTCCGGGGTGATGATGCAGTACCCGTCGAGAAAGTGGCAGAACTCCCATTTCTCGTAATTCACCTCGAACTTGCCCGGGGTGCAAATCCAGGTGCCCATGATTTTGCTGCCGTCTTTGGAAACGTAAGCGTTGAGGTTGACGGTGTGCGGGTCGCCGCCGATGCGCTTCCACTTGGTGGCGTCAACGACCGGGGTCGGGCAGGTTTCGCGCAAAACGGTGATGAAGTCGGACATTTCAGCTCCAAACGATCTAATAGAAACCGGGGGGTGCCAGTGATTTAATCAGCCCCCGGAATCCGCTGATAGAACAAAAACGGCATCACCATGGGACACCTATGCCGAAAGCGGCCGTGTTGCGAGAGCCTTCCCAGCCTTGTCCGGTCGACATGTCATCGTGTCTGCCGCGCGCGGGGCAGGTAAAATCGCATGCCGTACGCCGAATGCGTCACCCGATATCAGCGAACCCGCCATGACCGATCAGTCCTTAACCTCCGTCGATTTGCCATCCGAAATCACCGCCGATGCCCCAGCCGTCGAGACGCCCGAAACGGTGCATGAAGACCGTCTTTGGCGCGACAGCGGCTGGACCGCGCGCATCATCAAGAACGAGGACGATGACGGGTGGGCTGTCGAAATGATCAAGGACGGCGAGCCGGAACCTGCGCTCGTCGGTCCGTGGACCATGGGGCGCAACAAAAAGGATCCGAAACCGCTCGATACGTCGGCATTCAATACGCTCGTGAAGACGGCGTCGGAGGTGTTGCGCCGGCACGAGCAGCAACTGCGCGCGCAGTTGCATAAGAGCTTGACGGTCGAGGCGGCGTCGGGCGACGGCGAATTGGAGATCACGCTGGATATCGTTCCCGATGAGGACGATCCCTATGCGCTGCTGACCGCGCTCGACTCGCTCGGCGAACGGTTGGCGCAGGTGCAGGTGTCGGCGGGCTTCAAACTCACCAAGGCGAGCGCCACGAGCTGGGTGGAAAACGAGTTTCGCCGGCCGAGCGGCTCGTGACTTTTCCAGCCCGCGCGCGGCCAGCGCGAACTGGCTATCGGTCGCCGCGCTTGTCGAAGAAGTTCAATAGGCGCTCAACCACCGCACGGGGCGCTTCCTCGGGGATATAGTGGCCGCAATTTTCGAACACGCCGCCTTCAACGTGTTCAGCCACCAGCCGCATCGTCGCGAGAAGGCCGCCACCTACTCCGCCGTCGGCGCCGTAGGCCAGTACCGGCATGGGTAGCTTGCGTGCGCTGCGCGCTCGATTCTGTTCAAGGCCGACGTCGGCGAGTGCGGCCCTGTAATAGGACAACGCCGCCCGTGTCGCGCCGGGCGCCTCGTTGACCCGAACGTATTCGTCGAGGTCTTCCGGTCCAATGGTCCACGGCCGGATCGCCTTCGCGCGGAACAGCCATGTCAAAAACGCGCGCTCGCGACCTTGCAGCAGCAACTCGGGTAGGTCGTCGAGCCGGTTGAAGCCGAAGTGCCAAGTCTTCAGATTCGCTTCGGACGTTGGGATACCTGCCGGGGGTGGCGGGCTGATGCCGGGCAGCGCCGCGTCGAATACGGCCAGCCGTCTCACATCGGATGGCCAGTCGGCCGCGAGGGCGTAGCCCATCCATGTGCCGATATCGTGCCCCACGACTTCGATTCCGGATGCGGTCGCGAGGCCGAGGGTTCCAATCAACCCGTGGAGTTCGGCGGCGACGGTCGTTAGGTCGTAGCCGTCGGCCGGCCGATCAGAATCGCCCATGCCGCGCGGATCGATCGCGATCACACGGCGGCCCGCCGCAGCCAGCGAGGGCATGACATATCGCCAGACATACCAGCTTTGCGGCCAGCCGGGCAGCAGCAGGACCGGCTCGCCCTGGCCGCCTTCGACGAAATGCAGCCGCATGCTTCCGACGCGCGCCGTGCCGTGTCGGAACTGCTTCCAAAATGCGGCGGGCTCGAAGCGGGCAAACGCGTCGTTGTCGCCGGTGGGTACCAGGTCTCGATTCATCAAGAACTCCAAAAAAGAAATGGGCCGACGTGCGGCCGACCGCGCATGACATATAAGAAAGCGATCGCTTCCAAAATGGTCAAAAAATTTTCAAGCAAGCAGCTTGAGCGCGCTCTCGACGAGACTCATCATCTCGGAGCCTGCACGGCCGGTCTTGCCGATGACGCGCATCCCTTGCGCGACACAGAGCAGCAACCGCCCAGTCGTTGCGGCATCGACGCGCGCCGAAACCGACCCATCGGCCTGGCCTTCTTCGACGAAGCCGATCAGCCGCTTTTCCAGCGACGCAAACTGCTGACCGACGCGCTTGGCGATATCCGCATCGGTACTTGCCAGATCGACCGCGCTGCCGATGACCAGGCAACCGCGCTGGCCTTGTTTGCCGAAACTCGCTTCCGCATAGACGGTCAGCAGGGCCTTGATCTTGTCGTGCCCCGTCGTCGCCGCCGCGAGTTCGTGCGAAAGGCGTGCGTTGCGCAGGGCCAAATAGCGTTCGAACGCCGCAATGAAAACGCCGCGCTTGTCCCCGAACGCTTTGTAGAGACTGCCCTCGGCGATGTCCATGGCTTGCGTGAGCTTGCCCAGGGAGGTGGCGTGATAGCCGGACTCGCTGAACACGACGATAGCCTTGTCGAGCGCTTGGTCGACGTCGAACTCGCGAGGGCGGCCGCGGCCGCGCGCCACGGCCGTCGCAGGAGAGGGAAGGTTCATGGCGCCATTATAGGAAGTGATCGTTTCCGAATCAAGACGCCTGAAATAATGGTCGCTCAAAGGCTCGAGCTAGGACCGCGATGCACGAGCCTGTGCTCACGGCCCCTCAATAAACCGGATGCCCGCTAATGAGGCTCGGCAGCCACGTCGAAAAGAACGGCAAATACGTGACGATGTTGATCGCGCTGAAGATCGCGAGGTAGTACGGCCACGCCACCTTGGTCGTTTCCCCGATCGATACGTTGCCGATCGCACAGCCCACGAACTGCACCGACCCGATCGGCGGATGCACGAGCCCGAGGGAGCAATTGAGCAGCAGCATGATCCCGAACTGCACCGGTCCGACGCCGCATGCCATGGCGATCGGCAGGAACAGCGGCGTCGTGATGAGAATGTGCGCGGCCATGTCGACGAACGTGCCGAGGAACACTTGCAGCACATTGATGTAAAGCAACATGAGCCAAGGTGCGGCCGTGGACTGCTTGAGCAGACCTTCGATCGCATCGGGAATCTCCAGATACGACATTTGGAAGCGCAGCATGTTCGACACCGCGATCAGCAGCAGCACAACACCCGTCGTGCGCGCGGCATGCGAGAGCGCGCGCCATAGCTTTGCGCGATTGAGCGTTCGGTAGACGAAGGACGTGAGCACGAGCGAGTAGACCACTGCGATCGCAGCCGCTTCGGTCGCCGTCGCGATCCCCTTCGCAACGCAAACGAGGATGATGGCGATGACCATGAGCCCCGGCACGGCGCCCGCGAAGCTGCGCGCGACGGCGTACCAGCCGGGAAACTTCGGCAGTTCGGTCGAACCGTCCGCGCGGCGCGGATAGCCGTGGCGCACCGCTTGCCAGTAGGCCGCCGCGAGCACGAAGCCCATCACCCAAAGCACGGGCAGCAAGCCCGAGAAAAGCAGGTCGCCGATCGATACGCCGCTCACTGAATGGCCGTTGAGCATGCCCGTGATCCCTTGCGCGGCGAATGCGTAGATGATCATGTTGGTCGACGTGGGCATCAGCGCGCCGGCCAGGGACGCGTGCGTCGTGACGTTCACGGCGTAGGCCGCGCTATAGCCTTCGCGTTTCATCAACGGAATGACCACGCCGCCCATCGCCGAGGTGTCGGCGGTGGGCGATCCGGATACGCCGCCGAAGAGTGTGCAGGCGACGACGTTCGCCATGCCGAGACCGCCTCGGAAATGCCCGACGGCTGACTGCGCGAAGCGCAAAATGCGGTCCGCGATGCCGCCGTGCAGCATCAGTTCGCCGGAAAAGATGAAGAAGGGCACGGCGAGGAACGAAAACGCGTTCATCCCCGAGATCATCGATTGCATCGCGGTGGCGATCGGCAGACCTTCGACAAGGTAGGTGGCCACACACGAGATCCCCAGCGCGAACGAAACGGGCACGCCGAGGACGAGAAGCAGCAGGAAGCTGCCGGACAGGATTGCGAGTTCCATGACGTTTAACGTGGTTCGTGGCGACGAAGCGCAAGCAGATGCTCGAGCGAGAAGAGGATCATCGCGATGCCGGCGGGCAGGGCGATGGCGTAGCGCAGCGCTTCGGGCAAGCCGAGAATCGGAATGCGGTCGTCGATGGTCGTGGCCGCCATGCTGCCGCACCCGACGATGATCGCGATGGCGAAGGCGATCAAGCAAAGATGCTGAAACGCCAGCGCGACGTTGCGCCCATTCGGCGAGAGCCGGCGCACGAACGAGTCGAGGCCGATGTGGCCGCCGTCGCGCACTTTCATCGCCGCGCCGAACAGCGCGATGGCGATGACGAGCAGGAGGGCGATCGGTTCGACGAAATCGGGCGCGTTGTTAAACAGATAGCGCATGACCACGCTGTAGAAGACGAGCCCGGTCAGTGCGACGAGACAGAGGGACGCCGCGACGGCGAGCGCCCGAAACAGCGCATCGTTCGAGCGCTTGAGGAGCTTCATGACTTCGGTCCTTCAACGAATTGCGCCCGCCTCGCCGCCGGCCATCGGCCGGAGGACGTGCGGGCGTTGCCTGATGGACGCGCGAAGGCGCGTCGCTGGGCCGTTACTTGATCGCTTCGATTTCGTCGACGATCTGCTTCATCTGCGGCGTTTTCTCGTATTTCGTCCACAAAGGCTGCATCGCCTTCACGAATGCCGCCCGGTCGACTTGCGCCGCGGGGATGATCGTCGCACCGCCCTTGGTCACGATGTTCTGCGCCTGCGCTTCGCGCGCGGTCCACAGCTTTTGGTAATACGGCACGGAATCGGCCGCTGCCTTCTTGATCGCGGTCTGCTCCTCGGGCGAAAGCTTGTCCCAGATCTTCTTCGAGAAGACGAGCACTTCAGGCGTCATGGCGTGCTGCGTTTCCGAATAATCTTGCGCGACTTCGAAGTGCTTGGTTTCCTCGTAGGACGGCAGGTTGTTTTCCGCAGCATCGACCAGCCCGGTCTTCAAGCCGGTATAGACCTCCGCGAACGGCATCGGCGTGGGCGTGCCGCCCATTGCTTTGATTTCGTCGACCATCAGATCGGACGGCTGCACGCGCACCTTCAGCCCCTTCATGTCCGCGGGCGTACGCACCGGCCGCTTCGCGTAGATGGAGCGAGCCCCGCTCTCGTAGAACGTCAGGGCGATCATCCCCTTGGCGGCGAATGCATCGAGAATCTTTTGTCCTTCGGGGCCGTACATCACCTTGCGGAAATGGTCGATATCGCGGAACAGGAAGGGGAGCGACGGGATCAGCGATTCCGGCACGATCTCGTTGAAGGCAGCGCCGTTCGCGCGAACCATGTCGATCGCGCCGATCCGCACTTGATCGATCGTGTCGTTCTCCGACCCGAGCGCACTGTTGCCGAACACTTTGATCGAATCCTTGCCGCCCGTGGCCTTCGAGAGCTCGTCGCTCATGTGCTTCACGGCCATATTGGTCGGAAAGTTATCCCCATGCACGTCGGCCGAGCGAAACACGCGCGCCTGCGCGGACATCGCAAAGCCGGCAAGCAACGCCACCGCGAGCGCGGCGCGGGAGCGTGTGAATGTCCTTTTCATCGTTGATATCCTGATCCAAAAACTCGTCTTAGAGGTCGTACGTCGTATAACAGGCGAGACTTTACGGACATCCAATCGGAAGCTCACTCGGGGGATACCCTTGGCCGGGGCGTCTTGCCCGCGGTGGCCCAGGGCTGGTGACTTTAGGAGGCGCCGATCGGGCGCGCGGCAGTGCCGGAATGGGGCGTGGCGCCGGGAAGCAAGGGACGCCCGCCAGCGGGATCGGGTAGGTGAAAATACCTAGTCGTACGATGACGCATAAGAATGCGCGGAACGATTGCGATCGCTGACGAGCCGGCAAATCGACCGGGGCGACCGGCTTTTTATCGCATGAGCAAGGTGACTGCCGCCCAGCCGATCAGCACCAGCCCCAGAACCTGGCCCACGCGCTCGCCGCGGGCGAGCAGTTTCTCGACGAAGACGAACAGCGACAGCGTGGCAATCCAAACGAGATTCATGACGCCGCCGACGAACAGCAGCGTCATCAAGAGCCAGCAGCATCCGACGCAGTACATGCCGTGATGTGCTCCTAGCACGAATCCGCTCGCGACGCCCATTCGTCCGTGTTCGGCCAGGAAGCGGGCGGGCGCCCGGCACTGCGCGAGGCAAGCGCGCTTGACCGGGGAGAACTGATAAAGCCCGGCGGCGGCCAATACGATCGCGGAGAGCGTCGCACTTTTGGACCACAGCATCATGGCCGAAATGAGCCCGGCGGGCTGAAGCGTCTTTTGCAGCAAGGCCGCGAAGACGGAAAAGGCAAGCCACGCCGTCAGATAGCCGGACAGCAGCAAAAGCGTCGATACGGACGAGCTTGCGCCGTTCATGCCGTGGTGCCGCAGAACGTTTCGGTAGAGCAAAACGAGCGGGGCCGCGCTGGGCGTCATCATGGCGATCATCATCGTCCACCACATCAGGATCACCGTGGGCAGCGAAGGATCCATGCCGCCCGCGCCGCCCGAGAGCCGATGCGGAAAGAGCGCGACGGACGTCATCTCGAGCGCCGACATGCCGGTGCCCGCGCCGCTCCATAGATAGAACCAGCACAGTCCGACTAGGATGGCCATCCCCGCCAGCGCCGCGATGCGTTCGCGGCCGATGATTGTCTCGAGCGCGATCATGCCGTGGCGCGATGCCGAATCAGTCCTTGATGGTTCATATGCAATCGCGCGAATTGCGCATGCGTGCCGTCGAGCGTCAGTGCGATGTTTCCTTGAGCGCGACCCGTGCCGGAGCCGATCTCGGCGATCTCGAATTCGAACCCGTGCGGCAGATCGATGCGAACGCGATGGGCCTCGCCGGTTACCGGATTGCGCAAAGGCTCGCCGGTCAAATCGAATACGCCGGCGACATGGATCCGGCCGCGCCGGGCATCGACGTCGGCGTCGAAGTCGATGCGCGTCGATATCGGATCGAAGACTTGCGTCATGGTGGAAGCGAATATGGAGAACATCGTGGCGAAGGGCTCGGAGTCCTGCCCGGTCATGATTCTCAAGAGCGCGCTTCGCTGCGCGGCGTCGGCCCGCTCGTCGACGATCGGCTGGCATTTGCCTTTGCCTTCGTGGATCGGGCCGGGCCAACTCAGCACGAGCGCGAGATTGAGGCCATCCAGCCTCACATGGCCGTGATAGCCGCTCGCGATCGAAATGGCGCCCATCGCTTCGCATGTGCCGTTCGTCGGCGGCGCGTTGAATTGGCAAGGACAACCGTATGAGCAATTGCAGCACATGAACTCGGCGCCTTCGATTTCCCAAGGAGTCATGGCCCCTCCCTCTGACGCCCCGCGATAGGGGAGCGTGGTTCGAATCTAGTGCACGTCAACGGGGAAATCAAACGCGTTGCGCGCTGCGATAGACTGGCGGCCGTTTCAAGTCATTCCATGACTGCGGATAAGCGCTCGCCCATTTAAGCGGAGAAGAAAACTATGTGGACGCACGAGGAAAGTATCGACATCGACGCAACGCCGGAACGGATCTGGACGTTGTTCCGCGACGTGGACGGATGGGGCCGATGGAACGCGGGCATCGAGCACATTGAGCTTCACGGCGCGTTCGCCGCCGGTACGACGTTCACGATGAAGGTTCCCGGCGGCGATGCGTTTACGAGTCTGCTTCTCGATGTCCGCGACGACGCCGGTTTCACCGATGAAACGATCATCGACGGCACGCGCGTCGTCGTGCGTCATGAACTGCGCGCGACGCCGGCGGGGCAGACGCGCGTCACGTACGGCACCGAAATCACGGGGCCCAACGCGAGCGAATTCGGTCCGATGGTCACCGGCGATTTCGGCGCCGTGCTGGCCGCGCTCAAGCGCTTGGCCGAGGCCCTTCGCCAAGCCGACTGAAAGTGCGCAGGCTTCATCGTCGCCATCGCATTGCCTCAAGTTTTGCGTAAGGAAGCCGTTAAAAGATCGAAAGGCGTCAGCCCAACCGTTCGCCGTGTTTCTCATATGCCGTTTCGATTTTTTCTGAGGATTGTCCGCGATGCGCAATAACGTGCCTGTCAGTCAGCACGAGTACGAGTTGTCCGATAACGCCACGCTGATGTCGACGACCGACACGCAAAGCCACATCACCTACGCCAATGCGGCCTTCGTCGAGGTGAGCGGATTCGCGGTGGAAGAGCTGCAAGGAGCGCCCCACAACATCGTGCGGCACCCCGACATGCCCAAGGAAGCGTTCGCCGACATGTGGACGACGCTCAAAGGCGGAGAGCCCTGGACGGCTATCGTCAAGAACCGGCGCAAGGACGGCGATCACTATTGGGTGCGCGCGAATGCGACGCCCGTGGTGCGCGGCGGACGCACGGTCGGCTATATGTCCGTGCGCACGAAGGCCTCGCGCGAGGAGATCGCGGCCGCCGAGGCGCTCTACCAAAGCTTTCGCGAGGGAAGCGCCGGCAACAAGGCGTTCCACAAGGGCCTCGTCGTGCGCACGGGCTGGCTCGGTTGGACCAGCGCATTGAAGACGATGTCGGTGCGCTGGCGTATTCGCCTCGCGCTGATCGCGCTCGTGCCTTTGCTCCTCGCCTGCGCCGCGGCGACCGGACAAGGGGGCGTCGGCCTCGCCTTGTTCGGCGCGGGTGCGGCCGTCGCGCTCGCCCTCGCATCGCTTTGGCTCGAAGCGCAAATCGCGCGGCCGCTCGAGCGCTTGCGCGAGCATGCGCTCGACGTGGCGTCGGGACAGGGCCGGCAAGCGGTCGAAGCCGGCCGCATCGACGAAATCGGCATGGCGATGCGCACGGTCAGCCAATTGGGCCTGATGTTCCGCTGGCTCGTCGACGACGTCAGCGAGCAAGTGCGGCACGTGCAGCAGTCGATCAACGAATTCGCGCAAGGCAATGTCGATCTGAGCTCGCGCACGGAGCAGGCGGCATCCAGCGTGCAGCAAACGGCTTCGTCGATGATGCAGATGACCTCGACCGTCAAGAGCAACGCGGAAACGGCGTCGGCGGCGAATCAGCTTTCGAGCACGGCGAGCGAATCGGCGACGAAGGGCGGGCGCGCGGTGTCGGAAGTCGTCAATACGATGAACGAGATCACGGACAGCTCGCGCAAGATCGCCGACATCATCGGCGTGATCGACGGCATCGCGTTCCAGACCAACATCCTCGCGCTCAATGCGGCCGTCGAAGCGGCGCGGGCCGGCGAGCAGGGCCGCGGGTTCGCCGTGGTGGCGGGCGAGGTGCGCAGCTTGGCTCAGCGCAGCGCCTTGGCCGCCAAGGAAATCAAGACGCTCATCGACGCGAGCGTCGAGAAGGTGGAATCGGGCTCGAAGCTCGTCGACGACGCGGGCCGCACGATGGACGACATCGTCGCGCAGGTCAAGCGCGTGTCCGACCTCATCGCCGAGATCAGCTCGTCGACGAGCGAGCAGAGCGCCGGCGTGGTGCAGGTGGATCGCGCCGTCGGCGAGCTGGACAACATCACGCAGCAAAACGCCGCGCTCGTCGAGCAAAGCACGGCCGCGCTCGCGAGTCTGAAGCAGCAGGCCACGCGGCTCGTCGACGCGGTCAGCGTCTTTCGCTGAGGCGGCCCACCGGCGCGCGCACGCGGCGGTGCTATCCTCTCGTCCGGTTCAACCTGGTCCCCGGACGCCTAATACTTTTTTATGACCGATCTCATCAAGCGCGCTTCGGCCGAAGCGCGCGCTTTCGCACGCGGCGAGCGCGCCGAGCGCACCCGCCGTGCGCAAGTTCAATCCAAATCGTCCAAACGCGGCCCGCGCGCCGACGCGCTCGACGACGAATCGGGCCGCGCCGCGTTGCGCATCGAACTGCCGCGCAAGCCGCGATTCGCGCCGGTCACGTTTTCGGAAGAACGCGGCGTGCGCTACCTTCACTTCGGCACCGAGTGGGTTCAAGGCGCGATGCGCCTGAACAAGCCCGATCGGATCGAACTCGAGTATGCGCAGCAGATGATGGCTTGGCTGCTCTTTCTCGAAACGCCAAAGCGCGTCGTTCAGCTCGGCCTCGGCGCGGCGGCGCTGACGAAGTTCGCGTATCGCTATTTGCCGAACGCCCGAGTGGAAGCGGTGGAGCTCAACCCTGCCGTCGTCGTGGCGGCGCGCACGATGTTCGCATTGCCGCCCGACGATGCGCGTCTGACGGTGCGCGAGGCCGATGCGTGGGATTTCGTGCACGACCGCGCGAACCATGGCGCGATCGGCGCGCTGCAGATCGATCTCTACGATGCGACGGCGCGCGGCCCCGTGCACGACAGCCTTGCGTTCTATCGCGCCGTGCGCGCGTGCCTGACCGATGCCGGCATGGCCACGATCAATCTCTTCGGCGATCACCCGAGCTTCGTGCGCAACATGAAGCAACTGAACGCCGCGTTCGACGGCCGCGTCATTGCACTACCCGAGGTGCACGAGGGCAACCGCATCGCCCTGGCCTTCTCGGGCCCGGCTCTCGAGATTCCCTACGTCGCGCTCAAGCAACGCGCGAAGCTGATCGAGGACAAGCTTGGCCTGCCGGCGCGGCGCTGGGTCAAGGCGTTGCGCGAAGTGGACACGGCTCGCACGACACGTGCGCCGTCTAGCGCGCCGGATGTGTTCACTATTTGATCATGCAGGTCCGCCCGGCATGCCGGGCGGCGCCGTGGCGGGCGGTCGTGCCCCGGGTCTGTCCCGCTTGACCGTTCGCGCGCGGCTCTTATACTCTTGCGAAGCTTAATAAGCTGAAGGATGCCCGGCCACCCGCGCTGCATGCGGGTCTTGAGCCGGTCGAGATAGGGGTGGTCTCCCAGGGAGCTTCCTCACGGATCGCCTCCCATGGGATTCGTGCGGGCGATCCCCCTAAGGGACCGCCTTCGGGGTGTGTCTCGAGGGGAATCACCTCTTGGGGCGAAAAAGAGTAAAAGAGGAGACGTCATGGCTCACAACGCCGACGCCAATCGAGCCGCCAAACGCTGGCTCTGGCTGCTGGTCATACCCTGGATCGCCATGATCTGGGTGCCGTCGTACAACAAGGTCGAACCGCAATTGGGCGGATTCCCGTTCTTCTATTGGTATCAGCTGTTCTGGGTGCTCGCGAGCGCCATCATCACGGCTATCGTCTATTTCAAGACCAAAACGCGTTCGAACTCGGGCGCCTCTGCCGGAGATGCTCGATGAACGCTACAGCAACATTCGTTTTCGTCCTGTTCTTCATCGGGGTCACGATCCTCGGGTTCGTCGCCGCTCATTGGCGCCGCGGCGATCTGGCGCACCTCGAAGAGTGGGGCCTGGGCGGCCGCCGCTTCGGCACGATCGTCACCTGGTTCCTGCTCGGCGGCGATCTGTACACCGCCTATACGTTCGTGGCGGTGCCGGCCCTTGTGTTCGGCGCCGGTGCGATGGGGTTCTTCGCGCTGCCGTATACGATTCTCATCTATCCGTTCGCGTTCGTCGTGTTCCCGAAGCTGTGGGCGGTGGCCAAGCGACATGGCTACGTGACCTCGGCCGACTTCGTCGGCGCACGCTACGGCAGCCGCATGCTCGCACTGGCCGTGGCCGTCACGGGGATCGTCGCGACGATGCCCTATATCGCGCTGCAGCTCGTCGGCATCGAAGTGGTGATCGGCGGCCTCGGCTTCGACACGTCGGGCTTCGTCGGCGATTTGCCGCTCATCATTGCATTCGCGATCCTCGCGGCCTACACCTACACGTCGGGTCTGCGCGCGCCGGCCATGATCGCCGTCGTCAAGGACTTGCTGATCTACATCACGATCATCGCGGCCGTCATCGTCATTCCGGCGCAGCTCGGCGGCTTCGGGCACATCTTCAGCACCGTGCCGCCCGCGAAGCTGCTGCTCAAGGCGCCCGACGTCTCGAGCATGAACGGCTATAGCGCGTACGCAACGTTGGCGGTGGGTTCGGCGCTTGCGCTGTTCCTGTACCCGCACTCGGTCACGGCGATCTTGTCCTCCTCGTCGGGCAATACGATCCGCCGCAACATGGCGATGTTGCCCGCGTACTCGCTCGTGCTCGGTCTGCTGGCGCTGCTCGGCTACATGGCGTTGGCATCGGGCGTGAAGGACATGCCCGAGTTCGCACCGTACTTCAAGGCGTTCGGGCCGAACTTCGCCGTGCCGGCGTTGTTCCTGCACTTCTTCCCGTCCTGGTTTGTCGGCGTCGCTTTCGCGGCCATCGCGATCGGTGCGCTCGTTCCCGCGGCGATCATGTCGATCGCCGCAGCGAATCTGTATACGCGCAACATCCATCGCGAGTTCGTCAACCGCAACATGTCGCCCGCCCAGGAAACGAACGTCGCCAAGCTCGTTTCGCTGATCGTCAAGGTCGGTGCAGTCGCGTTCATTCTCGGCCTGCCGCTCACGTACGCGATTCAGCTGCAGTTGCTCGGCGGAATCTGGATCATCCAGACGCTGCCGGCTATCGTGCTCGGCCTTTATACGCGCAAGCTCGACTCGCGCGGCCTGTTGGCCGGCTGGGCCGTCGGTATCGCCGTCGGCACGTGGATGGCGGCGTCGCTGCATCTGAAGGGCTCGATCTACGCCCTCCATATCGGCGGCTATACCATCCCGGGCTATGCGGCGGTCTGGTCGCTGGTCGTCAACCTCGTCGTTGCGGTCGTCGTGACCTTCGCGCTGCGTGCGATGGGCGCGAGCCACGCCGAAGACCGTACGAGCCCCGAGGATTATCTCGACCCGGTCGAAAGCTGATACTCGATGCTTAAGCATCGGCAATGAAAAGGGCGGCCACGTGCCGCCCTTTGTTTTGCTCGCGCCCGTTACGGGCGGCGCAAGCCTTGCTCGGCGCGCTTTGCAGCGCACATATCGACGAAGCGCCCCCTTTGCCCGACAATCTTGCCGTGACCGACTATCTCCGCCCCCTTCGCTGGCTTGCCGCGCCGCTCGTTCGCGTCGTCGTCTCGCCCTACTATCGATACCGCCATGCGCGCGTGCTGCATGCCGTGCGCGTCGGTCTGGCGATGCTTGCCTCGATCCTCGTGACGACCGGCATCAATGTTCCGAACGGCATTTGGGCATCGGTGACCGTCCTCGTCGTCATCGGCGGCCTGCAGCATCATGGCAACATCCGCAAGAAGGCGGCCGATCGCGCTCTGGGCACGATGCTCGGCGCGCTCGTCGGCCTCTTGCTGATCGCGCAATTGCACGTGATCGGCTCGATGCCGCTCACGCATTTGCTGATGTCGATCGCGGCAGGCGTGTGCGGCTACTACGCGATCAGCAACGCGGGGTACATCGCGCTGTTGACGGCTATCACGATCTGCATCGTGGCCGGGCACGGCGACAGTACGATCGATACGGGCTTATGGCGCACGCTGAACGTGATGATCGGCATCGCAGTCGCGCTGGCGTTTTCCTTCGCCTTGCCGCTGCATGCGACCTACTCGTGGCGCTATCTGCTCGCGCGGAATCTGCGCGATTGCGCGCGCATCCGCAAGCGCATCGCACGCGGCGCGGCGCTCGACGTCGAGGCGCACGTCGCGGCGTTCGCCGCACTGAACGGCCGGCTCGTCAAGCTGCGCTCGCTGATGCCGTCGGTGGCGAAGGAGGTCGATATTCCGCTCAAGCGGCTCGAGGCTATTCAGCGCATGCATCGTTCGATGTTGAGCGCGCTCGAGATGATGTCGACGAGCGCCGCCGTGCATCCGGCCACGCCCGCAGACGGGGGAGAGGACGCGCGCGCCGTCCGCGCTTCGCTGCTGCGGACCGCGCGCGCGTTGCGTTTCGGTTCAGCGTCGCGTGCGGGGCAACGGTTGGCGTTCGGCCTGCCCCGGGCGAGCGGACAGGCGCAGGACGGCGCCGGCGAGGCGCGTGGCACGCCTGATGAGACGCTGCCGGGGCCGCGCTGGGTCGCTCAATGGTTCGAGGAGCAGGTCGATGCGTTGCGCGCGCTCTTGGCCGACACCGAGCGACAGTGGCACATCGAGGGCGACGCGGCCGCTCGCACGGCAGTGCGCGCGCGGCGATGAGCCGCGCGCGCGTTCGCCGCCACTGCTAGCCGCACCGCGTGAAGCGACGCGCCGCGACCGGCGCCCCGTTCAGGGTTCCTTGTTCTCGACGTTGACCATCCACGGCACGCCGAACTTATCGGTGACCATGCCGAAGCCTTTCGCCCAGAACGTCGATTGCCACGGGAGACCCACCTCGCCGCCTTGCGCGAGCGCGTTGAAGATCTTTTCCCCCTTGGCTACGCTGTCGAGCGAAACGGAGATGCTGAAACCGGAGTACGACGGGGCGGCGGTTCCGCCAGGCATGCCGTCGGTCGCCATGAGCGTGGTTTGCCCGACCTTGAACGACGCGTGCATGATGCGCTCGCCGGCCTCGCCGCGCACCGCATGCTCGGCCGGCGCTTCCTTGTGGCGCATCTTGAACGTGACCTCGGCGCCGAGCGCTTGCTCGTAGAACGAGAGCGCCTCGTCGCATCGGCCGTAGAAGTACAGATACGGTTGAACCACCATCGTCGCCTCCGTGGTCGTGAGGGAATGCGGGTCAGCGCAATGCGTCGATGAGCTTTTCGAGCTTGATGGCGTCGGCGGCGAATGCGCGAATCCCTTCGGCGAGCTTTTCGGTCGCCATTGCGTCGTCGTTCAACTGGAAGCGGAACGACGACTCGTCGATCGCGATGCGCTCCATGGCTTCACCCGCCGCGGCTTCCGGCGAGAGCTTACGCTCGACTTTTTCGCTGCTGTCTTGCAATTTTTGCAGCAGATCGGGGCTGATCGTAAGCAAGTCGCAGCCGGCGAGTTCGGTGATTTGGCTCGTCGTGCGAAAGCTCGCGCCCATGACTTCGGTTTGATAGCCGAAGTGCTTGTAGTACGCGTAGATCCGCCGCACGGACTGCACGCCCGGATCGTTCGCACCGCCCATTTTCGCCTCGTCCCAGTCGCTGCCGGCCTGCTTCTTGTACCAGTCGTAGATGCGGCCTACGAACGGTGAAATCAGCTTCGCACCGGCTTCGGCACAGGCCGCGGCTTGCACCGGCGAGAACAGCAGCGTCATGTTGCAGTTCACGCCTTCCTTTTGCAGCAGCTCGGCGGCACGCACCCCTTCCCAGGTGGACGCGAGCTTGATGAGCACGCGTTCGCGACCGATGCCGGCCGCCTCGTACAGCTTGATGATTTCGTGTGCTTTGTCGACCGAGCGCTTGGCGTCGAACGACAGCCGCGCGTCGACTTCCGTCGATACTCGGCCCGGAATGATCTTGAGGATTTCGCAGCCGAAAGCGATGAGAAGCTGGTCGATGATCGCGCCGGCGCTCTTGCTCGCATGGTCGCGCACGGTTTTTTCGAGCAGCGGCTTGTAGGCGTCTTTTTGGACGGCTTTCAAGATCAGCGACGGATTAGTCGTGGCGTCGCGCGGCTTGTATTGCGCGAGCTGCTGGAAGTCGCCGGTGTCCGCGACGACGATCGTGTATTGCTTCAGTTGGTCCAGAGCATGGGTCATGGCAGATCAGCGACGCGAAGCGCCTCCCGTTAGAGTTCAGAAGGGTCGCACCGCCAAAACGGCGCGACCGGCTACCAAAGAGACTATTTTATGCCCCGATGCGTTCCCGGGCTAATGCAGGCGCCATGCGCGGGTCGCGCGACGCAGCAAGCGGTCGCCGCTAGCCCCCTAGGCTAGGCGCGGCGCGCGGTCAGAACGAGTTGCGTGATCACGCCCGCGACGAGCCCCCAGAAGGCGGAGCCGATCGACAGCAAGGTGAGCCCAGAGGCGGTCACCATGAACGTGACGAGCGCCGCTTCGCGTTCGCGGACGTTGCTCATCGCATTCGTGAGGCCGCTCATGATCGAGCCGAACAGCGCCAGGGCGGCCACGGAAACGACGAGCGCCTTGGGCAACGCGGCGAAAACGGCGGCGATCGTCGCGCCAAAGATTCCGGCCACGAGATAGAACAGGCCGCACCAGAGCGCGGCCGTGTAGCGCTTGGCGCGGTCTTCGTGAGCCTCGGGCCCCGTACAGATTGCCGCAGTAATCGCTGCCATGGTAATTCCGTGCGAGCCGAACGGCGCAAGCAGCAGCGAGACGATGCCGGTCGTCGAAATCAGCGGCGCGGATGGCGTGGTGTAGCCGTCCGCGCGCAGCACCGCCAGGCCCGGCATGTTTTGCGAGGCCATGGCCACGACGAACAGTGGCACGCCGAGGCTCACGGCCACCGACAGCGAGAAGTGCGGCATCGTGAAGACGGGATGCGCCAGCGCGACGTGAAAGCGGCTGAAATCGATGAGCCCGAGCGCGGCGGATACCGCGGTTCCGGCCACGAGCGTCGTGACGATCGCGTAGCGCGGCGCCAGGCGCTTCACGAACAAATAGACGAAGAACATCGTCAGGACGAGCGCCGTTTGGTATTGCGCCGCGTGAAAAATCTCGATCCCGATTTCGAATAAGATGCCGGCCAGCAGCGCGCTGGCGATACCTGCGGGCACGCGCGCCATCAACGCATCGAACCAGCCCGTAAGGCCTACCGCCGTGATGAGCACCGCGCAGACGATGAATGCGCCGATCGCGTCGGCGTAGGGCACGTGGGGCAGCGCGGCGATCAACAGGGCGGCCCCCGGCGTGGAGTAGGCGATGACGACGGGCGTGCGGAATCGCAGGGATAGGGCGATCGTCGAGAACGCCATGCCGATCGAGAGGGCCCAAATCCACGAGGAGACCTGCGCGTCGGTCAGCTGCGCCGCGCGGCCGGCTTGAAACACGAGCACGAGCGAACTCGTGTAGCCCGTCATCATCGCGACGAAGCCGGCTACGACGGCGTGCAGCGATGTATCGGCGAACGGTTGCAACACATGGCGGCGCGTCGCGGGCGGGCCGGAAAGATTGGGGCTGGAAGGGGCAGTCATGAGTGTCGAGGCGGTGCAGCGGAGAACGGCTGGAAGAATTAAAAGGTTGAACTGGCGCGAGCCGACGGGCCATACCCCGGCGCTCGCCCCATGCGTTGCGGTTATTTGCTGAGCTTGCGCATGGCGGCCTCCAAACCCGCGAGCGTCAGCGGATACATCCGTTCGCCGAGCAACTGGCGGATGATCGACACGGACTGCCGATACGCCCACAGGCCCTCGGGCTCCGGGTTGAGCCACGCATGGTGAGGAAAGTGATCGGCGAGACGGCGCAGCCAGACCGCGCCCGCCTCGGGGTTGTTGTATTCGACGGATCCGCCGGCCTGCAGCACTTCGTACGGACTCATCGTGGCATCGCCGACGAAAATGAGTTTGTAGTCGGGCGTGAACTTGTGCAGCACATCCCAAGTGGGCATGCGTTCGACGTGGCGGCGGCGGTTGTTCTTCCACAGGTGATCGTAGACGCAGTTGTGGAAGTAGTAGAACTCGAGATGCTTGAATTCGGCTTTTGCGGCCGAAAACAGCTCTTCGGTGCGCAAGATGTGATCGTCCATCGAGCCGCCGACGTCGAGCAGCATCAGCACCTTCACGGCGTTGTGCCGCTCGGGCACCATCTTGAGATCGAGCCAGCCGGCGTTGGCCGCCGTGCTGCGGATCGTACCGGGCAAGTCGAGTTCGTCCGCCGCGCCTTCGCGCGCGAAGCGGCGCAGGCGGCGCAACGCGACCTTGATGTTGCGCGTGCCGATTTCCACCTGATCGTCGTAGTCGCGATAGCCGCGCGCTTCCCAGACCTTGACGGCGGTCCGATTGCCGGCCGCGTCGCCGCCGATCCGGATGCCTTCGGGGTTGTAGCCGCCGTTGCCGAACGGCGACGTGCCGCCCGTGCCGATCCACTTGTTGCCGCCTTCGTGGCGCTCCTTCTGCTCGTCGAACAGCGCTTTCAGGCGTTCCATCAGTTTGTCGAGCCCGCCCATCGCTTCGATCTGGGCCTTTTCCTCGGCCGTCAGCTCGCGCCGCAGACGCTTCTCGAGCCAGTCGAGCGGCAGCTCGAACGCGGCGTCGGTCAGTTCTTGTACGCCGCGGAAATAAGCGCCGAACGCCTGATCGAACTTGTCGAAGTAGCGTTCGTCCTTGACCAGCGTCAGGCGCGCGAGATAGTAGAACTCGTCGAGCGAAGGCGCGATCACGCCGCTGCGCAGCGCTTCCACGAGCGTCAGATACTCCTTGACCGATACCGGCAGCTTAGCGTCGCGCAGCGTGTAGAAGAAGTCGATCAGCATGCCGGTGCCTATGCCTCGGGGTGCGGTGAGCGCGGCGCGCTAGCGGTTGTGCCGATTCATCTGGACGAGCCGCTCGAACAAGCCGATGTCCTGCTCGTTCTTCAGCAGCGCGCCCGCGAGCGGCGGCACGATCTGCTTTTGATCGGGCGCGCGCAGCGCTTCGGGCGGAATATCCTCGGCCAGCAGCAGCTTGAGCCAGTCGAGCAGCTCGGAGGTCGACGGCTTCTTTTTGAGGCCCGCTACGCCGCGCAACTCGAAGAAGCTCGCCAAGGCCGCGCGCAGCAGGTCTTCGCGGATGCCGGGGTAGTGCACGTCGACGATGCGCTGCATCGTGGCCGGATCCGGAAACTGGATGTAGTGGAAGAAGCAGCGGCGCAAAAACGCGTCGGGCAGTTCCTTCTCGTTGTTCGAGGTGATGACGACGAGCGGCCGGTGCTTGGCGCGTACGACCTCGCGTGTCTCGTAGACATGGAACTCCATGCGGTCGAGCTCGCGCAGCAAGTCGTTCGGGAACTCGATGTCGGCCTTGTCGATTTCGTCGATGAGCAGCACGGCGGGCACGTCCGATTCGAACGCTTGCCACAGCACGCCCTTGACGATGTAGTTCGCGATGTCCTGGACGCGGGCGTCGCCGAGCTGCGAATCGCGCAGGCGCGAGACGGCGTCGTATTCGTATAGACCTTGCTGGGCTTTGGTGGTCGATTTGATGTGCCACTGATAAAGCGGCATGCCGAGCGAGGCCGCGACTTCTTCGGCGAGCATCGTCTTGCCCGTGCCCGGTTCGCCTTTGATCAACAGCGGACGCTTGAGCGTGATCGCGGCGTTGACGGCGAGTTTGAGATCGTCGGTGGCGACGTACTGCGACGAACC